>DASWNW010000001.1:0-7075 GCA_036399015.1 Thermoanaerobaculia bacterium
TCGGGTTCCTCGGAGTTCCTCGGGTTGCTTCCGGCACGCCATTCCGCCGAGGAACCCCGAGGAACCCCGAGGCACTCCGAGGAACCCGAGGAACCCGAGGAACCGTCGTCGCCATCCTCCTGCTCCTCTCCGCCACCGCACGCGCCCAGGATTTCGGCGAGCAGGTCTCCGTCAGCTACGTGATGATCCCCTTCACCGTCCTCGGGTCGAAGGGCGTGCCGATCACCGACCTCAGCGCGAAGGAGGTCTCCCTCCTCGTCGACAACCGCAAGGTCCCGACGGACATGTTCGAGCTGTCGCAGAACGCGCCGGTCTCCTGGACGATCCTGCTCGACGGCTCCGGCTCCATGGGCCTCGCGGGGAAGATGGAGGCGGCCAAGGCGGCCATCCACGCGCTCACCGCGCGGAAGCGGGAGGGCGACGACTTTGCGCTCTACGTCTTCGACTCGCAGGGGCGGGCGAACGAGCTGGTGCCGTTCACCGAAAATCCCGCCGCGATCGGGCGCGCCCTCGACGTGGTCAAGCCGTGGGGCAAGACCGCGTTCTTCGACGCGTTGGCGGAGATGCCGGAGCGGAGCGAGCTGGGGCGCAATGCGTCGCGGGCGATCATCCTCCTCAGCGACGGCATCGACAACGCGTCGAAGCTGACGCGGGCGGAGATCGAGAAGCGGATGGAAGGGGTCTCCATCCCGGTCTACGCGTTCGGCCTCCGCGAGCCGGCGGAGCAGGACCGGAAGAAGGTTGCGCCGATCAGCGAGGAGATGTCGAACATCGATCTGCTGGAAGAGCTCGCCGCCGCCACGGGCGGGAAGCTGTTCGTCGGCAACCAGCCGCAAATGCTTGCAAAGGCGATCGATGGGATTGAAAAGGTCCTGCGGGCTCAATATTTGATTGGGTTCGCCCCGACGGGAAAGGGTGCAGTAAAGTACCGTCGCATTTCGCTCGAGCTCGCCGGACGCGTACGTTCGGTCCGGGTCCGCGCCGGCTACCGCGGCACGGAGCCCCCGGTCCTGAGCGCATCGGCCGGCGGGCGGAAGCGCCACGAAAGGAAAAAGAGTTGATGAAGATGTTCACCCGGGTTGTATCCGCGGCCGTCATGACCGCGTTCCTCGGCGCCTGCGCCACCTCGAAGTCGGTCGACGAGAAGATCGCCGCCGCGCAGGGGCAGACGAACCAGCGCATCGAGTCGGTCGCGTCGCAGGTCGAGGATCTCCAGCAGCGCCAGCAGCAGACCGACGTGAAGCTCGAGCAGCTCAGCCAGTCGGCGCAGGAAGCGCTGAGGCGCGCCCAGGAAGCGGGCGTGCTCGCGAAGGGGCAGGTCGTCTTCGAGCAGTCGTTCTCCGAGGACCGCATCAAGTTCGCGCTCGACAAGTACGAGCTCGATCGCGCGGCGCAGGCGGCGCTCGACGAGTTCGCCGGCCGCGTGACGGGCCTCGACCGCCAGTACTTCATCGAGATCCAAGGCCACACCGACGACACCGGCAGCGAGCGTCACAACGAGGAGCTCGGCCAGCGCCGCGCCGAGTCGGTGCGCCGCTACCTCTCGCGCCAGCACAAGCTCCCGCTCGCGCGCATGTCGACGATCTCCTACGGCGACACGCTCCCGCTCGAGTCGAACAAGACCCGCGCCGGCCGCAGCGCCAACCGCCGCGTCGTCCTGGTGGTGCTCGAGTAGCTCGCGACTTTTTTCGCCGTATCGGGAAAGCCGGCGTATGAACGCCGGCTTTTTTGTTTTTGCGCGGGTTCGGTAGCAACCCGCTGTTGAGTTGTTGTCGGTTGTCAGGAACCGTGCGCGCCGCGGCGCGCGCACGGGGTTGTCTGCGCCGTCTCGCCTGGACCGCAGTTCACGCCAGGAAAGGTGACGGCTCTCGCGAAACGGCCGCTCTCGCGAAACGGCCGCTCTCGCGATCCGGTTGCCGTCAGCCGGAAAACCCCAGACAACCCCGCGCGCTTGCGGCGCGCGGTTCCTGACAACCGACAACGACCTATTCGAACGTCGCCACCACCGGCGCGTGATCCGACGTCCCCACCTCGCGCAGCGACGGACACGACACCGCCTTCTTCGCGAGCGGCGCGCTGGCGAGCACGTAGTCGAGGCGCCAGCCGATGTTGCGCTGGCGCATGCTGCGCCACGGCGCCCACCAGGAGAAGTAATCGGCGTCATCGGGATAGAGCATCCTTCCCACGTCGACCAGCCCTCCCTCCGCGAGGAGCGTCTCGAACAGCTCGCGCTCCATCGGGAGCTGCCCGATCGCGCGCGGCTTGCGCTCCTTCGGATGCACGTCCATCTCGCTGCGCGCGATGTTCATGTCGCCGCACAGCACCAGCTTCAGCCCCTCGGACTTGAGGCGCGCCGCGTACTCGATCAGCGAATGGATGAAGGCGATCTTCGCCTCGAAGTCTTTCCCGCCGTTCGGAACGTACACGCTGGTGAACACTGTGTCCTCGATTTGAGCCTGCACGATCCGCGTCTCACGGTCGAAGTCGGGGTGCGAGATCTCGGGGCTCGCCGCGAAACCGCGGCGTATGTGGAGGCCGACGCCGGAGTAGCCGCCCGCGCCGTGCCAGTAGCACGTATATCCCTCAATCGAACAGCTTTGCGGGATCTGGTCGAGCTTCGCCTTGATCTCCTGTAGGCAGATCACGTCGGGCTGTTCCTGCTCCGCGAACGCGACGAATTGCTCGTGCCGCGCGCGGATTCCGTTGACGTTCCAGGTGGCGATTTTCATGGTCCGCGGATTGTAAAGGCCGGGCTCACCTCTGGAGGTTCATCTTGCGAAAATCACTGCTCGTCCTTCTCCTGCTCTCCCTCTCCACCACCGCCTTCGCCCAGTCCGATGACGACGACGAGGAATGGCGCCGCCGCCGCGCTTCGTACCACGCGCCGCGCGACAACGCATTCGAGCTGACGCCGTTCATCGGCTTTCGCTGGGGCGGAACGATCTTCGCCGACCAGACCTTCATCTTCGGTGAGGACGTCAACGTCGCGCCGAGCGCAAACTACGGCGTCAACTTCGCGCTGCCCCTCGGCGACTCCGGCTTGAAGCTCGAGCTGATGGCGAACCGCCAGTCGTCGGAGCTCGAGACCGAGACGGGTCTCTTCGAGCCGGAGAACGAGGTGGCCGACATCGACATCACCTACCTTCACGCCGGCCTGCAGGTCCCCTTCGGCCGCTCGCGCAACGCCACACCGTATGCGATCGTCAGCGGCGGCCTCGCCAGCTTCGACCCCAAGATCGGCGGCCTGTCGTCCGAGAACCGCTTCTCCGCCTCCGCGGGACTCGGCGTGAAGATCCCGATGAGCAGCAATCTGAGCGTGCGCCTCGAAGGCCGCGGCTACTACGCCGCGCTCGAGGAAGAAAGCGACTGCTCCTTCTGCGACTACTTTTACAACGAAGACTTTTTCCAGGGAGAAGTGAACCTGGGGCTGTCGTTCTCGTTCTGAGTTGCCGTTGCCGGTTGCCGGTTGCCGGTTGCCGACGACGGGGAGATACTGCGCGGGCAACTGGCAACTGGCAACTGGGAACCGGCAACCAGCAACCGACAACATGCTTTTCATCAGCCGTCTCATCGCCGCGTCGGCCTACGCCGGCGCGGCGTTTCTGTTTGGCGTCTCCCTCGGCGAACGGGGTGAGCTCGGCGTCGTGCAGCAGCTCTTCGCCGGCGTGATTCCCCTCACCACCATCGTCCTCGCCATCCTCGCGAAACAGGGGCGGGTTGCCGTCGTCGCCACGGGCTTGGCCATGCTGATCGGTCTGTTCATCGGCCAGCGGCAGTTCGAGGCAGCGTGGCGCGACTGCATCGCCAACGGGGAACGGGTGCGCGCGGCGCTCCTCGCGCTCGACGGCGAGTACCCGAACCGCCTGGAGGAGCTGCCGATCGAGCTCCCCTGCCGCTGCGGCTTCCGCAACACGATCCTCCACTACCTGTCGAACGACCGCGGCTTCCGTCTCTGGATGTCGAACGAGCGCGAGACGTACGTTGCCACCGTCAAGCGGCCGTTCACTGCCAGCGGAAAATCTTCAGCCCCACCAGGTACGTCACCACCGTCCAGATGACGAGGTTGATGAGCTGCGGGCTGACGTCGCCGAGCGACGCGCCGTCGTTCATCACCGCACGCAACGCGTCGTTCAGCGCCGTGAGCGGCAGCGCGCGGATGAACGGCAGCACCGCGTCGGGGAAGCGCTCGTACGAGAAGAAGACGCCGGAGCAGATCCACATCGGCATCATCACCACGTTCATCAAGCCGCTGATGGCCTCCAGCGTCTTCGCGCGCGACGCGATCAGCAGGCCCAGGCCCGCGAACGCGGAGCCGCCGATGAAGCAGACCAGCGCGAAGAGCCCGAACGAGCCGCGGATCGAGACGTCGAAGACCAGCCTCGCGAAGATCACCACCACCGCCACCTCGATCACCAGGAAGACCAGCCGCGAGAGGAACTGCGCGAGCAGGTAGTGGCTCTTGCGCATCGGGGTGGCGAGCATCCGCTTGAGCAGCTTCTTGAGCCGCGCGTTCACCACCGCGAAGCCGATGCTCCACATGCCGGTGCCCATGAGGTTCATGCCGATGAGGCCCGGCACGAGGAAGTCGATGTAGCGCGAGCCCTGCTCCTGGACGTGCTCTTCCTTCGCCGTGAAGATGTCGCGCCGCCCGGCGCCTCCCTGGAGCGCGTCGTCCACTTCCACGCGGGCCGTGCGCGCGTCGGGACGGGTCGGGTCGAGCCGGTATTGCGGCGTGCCGGTCCCCTCGACGAAGAGCGAGATCTTCCCGCGCCGCAATTGCTCGCGCCCTTCGCGCTCGGGATAGACGCGCACCAGCAGCGCCGGCGACTGCTGCATCGCCGCGACCCACTGCTTCGGCGCCGTCGAGACGATGCCGACCGGGATGCGGTCGGGCGGCTTCTCGCGAAACGCGAAGCCGAGGGCCACGGTGAGGAGGAGCGGGAAGGCGAACACCCAGAAGACGGCGTCCGGCTCCCGCAGGAACTCCTTCAGGCGGATGGACGTGAGCTCCCAAAGCGGGTGGCGTGTCGGCCGCCGTTCAGGCATCGCGCAGCTCCCTTCCGGTCAGCGCCACGAAGAGATCTTCGAGCGTGGCGGCGTGCGTCGAGAGGATCTCCAGCTTCGCGCCGCGCGCCTCCACCGCGGCCAGGAGCTGCGGCACCGACGTCGCCAGCGAGTCGACGCGCAACTGCCAGCGTTCGCCGCGCTTCGTCGCGCCATGGAAGCCGCCGATGTGCGCGAACGCCTCCTCGTCGAGCAGCGGCGTGCTCTCGAACTCGATGATGTGCGGCGCGTCGAGCCTTGCGATCAGCTCCGGCGGCGTGCCGAGGGCGATGCGCTTGCCGTGGTCGACGATGGCGATGCGGTCACACAGGCGCTCCGCCTCTTCCATGTAGTGCGTCGTCAGCAGCACCGTGCCGCCGCGCGCGCGGTAGCCGGCCACCACGTCCCAGAGCTGGAGACGGCTCTGCGGATCGAGGCCCGTGGTCGGCTCGTCGAGGAAGAGGATGTCGGGCTCGCCGACGAGCGCGCACGCAACCGCGAGCCGCTGCTTCTGCCCGCCGGAAAGCTTCCCGACGCGCGCGTTGCGCTTCTCGTCGAGCGAGAGGCTGCGCAGCAGGTCGTCGGGCGCCGGGCCGTTGCGGTAGAACGAGCGGAACATCCGCAGCGTCTCCACGACCGTCAGTTTCTCCGAGAGCTGCGTCTCCTGCAGCGAAACGCCGATCCGCTCGCGCAGCTCCCGCTCGTCGTTCTCCCAGGTCAGGCCGAGGATGCGCACCTCGCCGCTGTCGGGGGTGTTGAGCCCCTCCAGGATCTCGATGGTGGTGGTCTTCCCGGCCCCGTTCGGGCCGAGGAGCCCGAAGCACTCCCCACGCAGCACTTCGAGGTCGATCCCGTCGACTGCCTTTACGTCGGGGTAATGCTTCCGCAGCTCGCGGCAGGAGATGACTGGCGCGCTCACGAGCGCGGCAGTTTATAACTACCCGATGCGCGCAATCATCATCGCCGACGCCACCCTCACCCTCGGCGACGCACCCCGCCCCACCGTCGGCCCCGACGAGCTCCGCATCGCCGTTCGGGCGACGGCGGTGAATCGCGCCGACCTGCTCCAGGCGGCCGGGCACTATCCGCCCCCTCCTGGCGCCTCCTCCATCCTCGGGCTCGAATGCGCCGGCACGGTCGCCGAGGTCGGCGCGAACGTGAGCGGGTGGAGCGTCGGCGACCGGGCGATGGCGCTGCTGGCGGGCGGCGGGTATGCCGAAGAGGTGGCCGTGCACGCCGGGTCGGCGATGCGCGTTCCGGAGGCGCTCTCCGACGAAGAGGCGGCGGCGGTTCCGGAGGTGTTCCTCACCGCGTTCCTCAACCTCTTCATGCTCGCGCGCGTCCGGGAGGGGGAGACGGCGCTCATCCACGGCGGCGGCAGCGGCGTCGGTACCGCGGCGACCGCGCTGCTGAAGCTCGCCGGCGTGCGCGTGCTCGTCACAGCCGGCTCTCCCGAAAAGTGCGCACGCTGCCTCGAGCATGGCGCCGACGTGGCCATCAACTACCGCGACGAGGATTTCGTGGAGAAGGCGCGCGGCGCGAACGTCATCCTCGACCACATCGGCGCTCGCTACCTCGCGCGCGACCTGCAGGCGCTGGCAGTGGACGGCCGCGTCGTGATCATCGGCTCGATGGGCGGACAGCGCAGCGCCGAGATCGACGTGGCCGCGGTGCTGATGAAGCGGGCGCAGATCATCGGCTCCACCTTGCGCGCGCGCAGCGTGGAAGAGAAGGCGGGCATCGTCCGCGCGTTCACCGCCCGCTTCGGCGAGGATCTGCAGGCGGGACGCATCCGTCCGGTGATCCACGAGGTGCTGCCGCTGGAGCGGGCGAACGACGCCCATCGCCTCATGGCGGCGAGCGAGCACTTCGGCAAGATCGTGCTGACGGTCTAGGAGCCTGCGCGGCAGAAATGAAGAGACGGATGCGAGCCGCGGGCGGTCAGCTGAGTCGAAGCAGTGAATAGCTGAAAGTCGCGATGGCTTGGGGCAGAAAGGTGTTCTGAGTCACGACGAACTCAAACACGCAACAC
>DASWNW010000002.1:0-16335 GCA_036399015.1 Thermoanaerobaculia bacterium
GGGGACGTTCGTCTCCATCGTGCTCTCGTCGTAGCGGGGGCGGTGGTCGTCCCCCTGCAGGTCGACGCCGAGCTGCTCGAAGAGCGTCGTCTCCTGCCGGTAGCCCGTCAGCGCGAGGACAAAGTCCGCCGGCACCTCGCCCGCCGGGTCGAGCATGACGGAGCGCTCGCGGATCTCGACGGGCGTCGTGCGGGGGAGGAAGCGCACGCGCTGGTCGCGGATCATCGAGCGGATCTCCGGCAGGAGCCAGAACTTCACCGTCGACGGATCGAAGTCGTCGCGGCGGTAGCTGATCGTCACGTGCGCTCCCGCGCGCTGGCAGCGCACCGCCGCCTCGATCGCCGAGTTGCGCCCGCCGACGATCAGGAGCTGTTGGCCAAAGTACGTGTGCGGGTCGTGAAAGTAGTGGCTGACGTGCGGGAGGTCCTCTCCCGGGATGCCGAGGAGCTTCGGCACGTGCATCGCGCCGACGGCGACGACGACGTTATCCGCCCGGTACGTGCCGCGGTTCGTCTGCAGCTCGAACGTACCGTCGTCGAGCTTGCGCGCGGAGAGGACGCGCTCGTAGGTCCTGATCTCGAGCTGGAACTGCTGCACCACCGCGCGCAGGTAGGCGAGGTACTCCTCCCGCTTCGGCTTCTGCTGGTCCGCCACCTGGATCGGCACGCCGGCGATCGCCAGCCGTTCCGCGCTGGAGTGGAAGACCATCTCCAGCGGATACCACTGCATCGTCGCGCCGATCTGCGCCGCGTCGAACTGGACGTAGGCGACGTTCGCCCGCTTCAGCGCGACCGCCAGCTCGAGGCCGATCGGGCCGGCGCCGATGATGGCTACGCGGTGGCGCAACGCCTAGCGCCCCAGCTCTCGCAACACCGCCGACTTCGCGTCGATCATCACGTGATGCTCCAGCCCCAGCAGGTCGGCGATCTTGCGCACGAGGTAGTTCTCGTACTCGCTGAGCGAGCCGTCGACGTAGACGAGGCGCCACATCGTCTTCACGATGTCGATGCGCTCCTGCAGCGGCGCGTTCTTGCGGATGTAGTGCGTCAGCGCGAAGTGGTCGACGGTCTTCTTGCGGATCTCGTCGGCCGCCTCGAGCAGCTCCTTCGCGTCTTCGGGCGATAGCGAGAAGCGCTCCGTGAGGAACCCGACCACGTTCCCATCCTCGGCCGGCGTGAACGTGCCATCGGCGTAGGCGATGTCGAGGAGGATCGCGGCGGTGGCGAGGCGGAAGGGGTCGTGCTGGTGGGCCGGCTGCACTTCAGGCGTCGCGCCGGTCAGCATGGAGAGGATTCGTGAAATGCTCACGGCGCGGAGTTTATTAGAGTAGGAGCCATGCGCGTACCCATCGACCAGCTCAGCAACGACGCCCACACCTGGATCTTCGGCATCTCCCCCTCGCTCGACGCGGAGAAAAGCGCCCACCTCCTGCGCCGCGTCGAGGGCTTCATCGACCAGTGGGCGGCCCACGGCGTGCCGATCACCGGTGCGGCCGAGGTGCGGGAGGGGAGCTTCCTCGTCATCGCGGCGGACGAGCGGCGGGAAAAGTCCGGCTGCAGCATCGACCGGATGTTCGGCACCCTCCGCGAGCTCGAGCGCGAGCTCGGCGTGCAGATCCTCGACTCCACCCGCGTCTTCTTCCGCGACCAGGGCAACGTGCGCGCGGTCGGACGCGCCGACTTCCGCAATGCGGCAGACCGGGAGACCCGCGTCTTCGACATCACCGCGGAGCGGCTCGGCGAAATCCGACAGGGCGCGTGGGAACGCCGCGCGGCCGAGTCGTGGCACGCGCAGTTGCTGTAGCATGGGCCATGCGAATCGAGATACGTCGCGCGACGTCCACCGACTCTGAACGCGCGACGGAGCTCGCGCGACTCGCCAAGGCCCACTGGGGCTATCCCGCCGAATGGCTGGCCGCCTGGCGCGACGACCTCGCCATCACCGCCGAAGACATCGAGAAGCACCGCACGTTCGTCGCCTCCATCGACGACCAGGTGGTCGGCGTCTGCCAGCTCCAGGAGGGGGACGTCGGCGCGATGCTCGAGCATGTCTGGGTCGATCCCGGCGCGCACGGGAAGGGCGTCGGCCGCGCGCTCGTCGAGCATGCAAAGGCGGAGGCGCGCGGCGTCATCGCCGTCGTCGCCGATCCCAACGCGGAGCGCTTCTACATCAAGCTCGGCGCGAAGCGGGTAGGGGACGTCCACGCCCCGATGCCCGGCGCGCCGGCGCGGAAGCTGCCGCTGCTCGAATTCGATCAGCGGTAAGAGAGCCGCCCCGTCTTCGGGTCCACGGTGACCGCCGCATCCGGCAGGTCGCCGATCTTCAGCCCCCGCACCACGTCGTCGAGCGGCTTCGGCGGGTAATGGACCGTGACCGGCTTCACCGGCGCCTGCTCCGCGGTGCGGTAGAGACGCTTGTACATCCGCTGGAAGCGCGCGTGATCGCGCCAGGTGACGAAGCCGCCGAAGACGATGGGGATGAGCAGCACGGCGATGGCGACGGTGCGCCGCTCCAGCGCGAGGAGGAACAGCATCAGCGTGGCCGGGACGAGGTAGAGCCGCCCGATGAAGTCGAGGTGATGAATGAGGACGCCGTTCTGGTACTCGTTGAACATCCCCCAGTAGACGACCGCCGTGGCGACGAAGAACACCACCGCCGCCGCGATCAGGCGCGGCCGGCGCAGCGCGGCGAGTGAGACGGCGAGCCAGAGAAAGCCGAGGAGGCCGAAGCCTTTGAGGTTCTGCTCCCAGAAGCTCTCGCCGAGGTTGACGAGCGTCGGGACGAACAGCGCGGCGTCGAACCCGTGCACGTCCCCGGCGCCGCCGAACGCGACGATCTTCGAGCGCAGCGCAAAGTACAGCGCGCCGAGGAGCGTGGCCGGGATGCCGGCGCGCAGCGCCTGCCGGAACGTGATCCGCCCCGCCGCAAAGACCACGAAGAGAAACGGCAGCCCCAGCGCCGCCGACTCCTTGCAGAAGAACGCGACCCCGAGCACCACGCCGGCGGCCAGGTCGCGCCCCCGCAACAGCAGCGAGAGCCCGACCGCGAGCAGGAAGAGCGCGGAGGCGTCGAAGACGTTCGCGTACCAGCCGGCCGTGATGACGGCGGAGGAGGAGAAGAGGAAGGAGGCGGTGAAAATCGTTGCGAGTGGCGTGTTGCGAGTTACCCGGGCAGTCTCGCCCGTGGGACCAGGCCCGGGCAACGCGCCACTCGCAACGCGCAACGCGCGCAAAAACACGAACAGCGCGCCAAGCAGCAACGCCACATTCAAGCACCGCAGCACGCGCCAGGAAACGTCAAAGTCAGCGACGAAGTGCAGCACCCCCACCACCACCAGCGTCGGCAGCGGCCTCCAGAAGCCGAGCGACTGCGTGAGGACGAACTGCAGCTTGCCGCCGAGGGGGGTGGCGGCGCTGAAGGCGAGCATGCCGTTGGTCTCGTCCCAGACGTCGGCGATCATCAGCCGGACGGCGAAGACGATCCAGACGGCGATCGCGGCGTACGTCGCGTAAGTCCAGCGACGGGACTCATCCATTGCGCTCGTACCGTATCATCCGCGCGACGATGACGGCACTCCTCCGGTCGCTCCGGCCGCTGCACTGGACGAAAAACGTCCTGGTGTTCGCGCCGGTCATCCTCGCGCACCGCACCGGCGACCCGGCGCCGATGACCGCCGCCGCGCTGACCTTCGTCGCCTTCTGCCTCGCCGCGTCCGGCACCTACCTGATCAACGACGTCCGCGACCTCGAGTTCGACCGCCTCCACCCGAACAAGCGCGACCGCGTCATCGCCTCCGGCGCGCTGTCCCCGGCAGCCGCGCTCATTGCCTGCGTCTTCCTCATCGCCGCCGGCGTTGCCGTGGCCTGGTCGATCTCCCTCGAGACGCTCGCCTATCTCGCCGGGTACTTCATCCTCTCCCTCGTCTACTCGCTCTGGCTCAAGCGGCGCGTCTTTCTCGACGTGCTCGCGCTCTCCGCCCTCTGGACCATCCGCGTCCTCGCCGGCAGCGCCGCCGCGCAGGTCGAGGCCTCCGACTGGCTGCTCGCGCTCTCGGTCTTCCTCTTCGTCGGACTGGCGCTGCTGAAGCGCTACGCCGACCTCGGCTTCCTCGCGACGCGCGCAGACAACCAGGCAGCTCCGGGACGCGGCTACATGACGGGGGACCGCGACCTCCTGCGCAGCATGGGCGTCACCAGCGGCTACATGGCGGTGCTGGTGCTCGCGCTCTACCTCACCAGCCCGCAGGTGGCGCGCCTCTACCGCTCGCCGCGGCTGCTCTGGCTCGTCTGCCCGCTGCTGCTCTACTGGATCGCGCACATGTGGTTCCTCGCGCACCGCGGGCACATCCAGGACGACCCGATCGTCGTCGCCGCGCGCGACCCCGCCAGCTACGTCGTCGCCGCGCTCATCGCGCTGATCGTCTTCGCCGCCGTATGACGCACGAATCGTGGGGCCGCTCGATTCCCTCGTCGCCGGCGCACGTGCTCGACGTCACCTGGGCCTCGGACGCGCCGCGCGCCCAAGACGATCTCGTGCTGCCGTACGGCCGCGGGCGCAGCTACGGCGACGTCTGCCTCAACAACGGGCACACGCTCCTCGACACGCACCGCATGAGCCACCTCCTCGCGTTCGACGAGAACGCCGGCGTGCTGACGTGCGAGGCCGGCGCGACGCTCGACGACATCCTGCGCGTCGTCGTGCCGCGCGGCTGGTTCCTGCCGGTGACGCCGGGGACGAAGTTCGTCACCGTCGGCGGCTGCATCGCCAACGACGTCCACGGCAAGAACCACCACCGCGCCGGGACGTTCGGGAGACACGTGCGCTGGCTGGAGCTGCTGCGCTCCGACGGCACGCGCCTCCGCTGCGCCCCCGGCGACGAGCTCTTTCGCGCCACCATCGGCGGCCTCGGGCTCACGGGGCTGATCGTGCAGGCCGAGATCCAGTTGCGGAAGATCGAGTCATCCGCGATCGTGGAGGAGCGCATCCCCTTCCGGTCGCTGGAGGAGTTCGAGGCGCTCTCCGCCGCCTCCGACGCCACGTACGAGTACACCGTGGCCTGGCTCGACACCTTCCGCGCCCGCGGTTTGTTCATCCGCGGGAATCACGTTCTCTCTGGACCCGCGGGCTCTCAGCCCGTCGACGGCCTAAGAGGCCGTCGCTCCAGTAAGCACCTTCCCGTGGCGGCCTTCTCCCCATTCCTCATCCGCCCCACCATCCGCGCGTTCAACGCCGCCTACTTTCACGGCACCGCGCGCCCCGAGCCGCATCCCGTGCACTACGACCCCTTCTTCTACCCGCTCGACGCGGTGGCGAACTGGAACGCGGTCTACGGAAAGCGCGGCTTCCTGCAGTACCAGTTCGTCATCCCGGAGGCGGCGGGGCTGCAGCCGGTCGCGGAGATCCTGAGGCAGCTCGGCGACTCGCCCCTCGCGGTGATCAAAAAGTTCGGCGCGCTCGAGTCGCCCGGCCTGCTCTCGTTTCCGCTCCACGGCACCACCGTCTCGATGGACTTTCCCGCGCGCGAGCCGTTCCTGCCGCTCCTCGAACGCTGCGACGAGATCGTGGAGGCGCACGGCGGCCGCGTCTATCCGGCCAAGGACTCGCGCATGGCCCCGGAGCGCTTCCGCCGCTTCTTCCCGCAGTGGCAGGAGCTGCAGCTCCATGCCGATCCGAAGTTCTCCTCGTCGTTCTGGCGGAGGGTGATGCAATGACCAGAGTCGCGATCCTCGGCGCCACATCCGCCATCGCGCAGGAAGTGGCCCGGCTGTACGCCGCGGAGCGGGCCTCGCTCTTTCTCGTCGGACGCGATGAGGCGAAGCTCGCCGCCGTCGCCGCCGACCTCCGCGTGCGCGGCGCGCAGCAGGTGGAGACGTTCCTCGCCGATCTCGCGCTCCGCGAGCGCGACGAGGCGCTCGCCGCCGCCGCCGGCACTCCCGACGTCGTGCTCATCGCCCAGGGGACGCTTCCCGAGCAGACGTCGCTCGAGTCCGACCCTCGCACCCAGGCCGCCGTGTTCGACCTCAACGCCACGTCGGTGATGGTGCTGGCCGCCCACTTTGCGAACGTGCTACCGCCGGGCGGCGCGCTGTGCGTCATCGGCTCCATCGCCGGAGACCGCGGCCGCCGCAGCAACTACGTCTACGGCGCCGCCAAGGCGGCGATCCACGCCTACTGCGAAGGCCTCCGCGCGCGGCTCGTGCCGAAGAACGTGGCCGTCGTCCTGATCAAGCCGGGCTGGGTCGACACGCCGATGACCGCGCGCACGAAAAAGAACGCCCTCTTCGCCTCGCCGGAAAGCGTCGGCAGGACGATCAAACGCGCCATCGAGTCCCGCCGCGCCGTCGTCTACGTCCCCGGCTACTGGCGCTGGATCTCGCTCGTCATCCGGATGCTGCCGGCGCGGATGGTGAAGTTCTAGGGCGCGCGTGAGCGCGCCCTACCCGTGAATCGCCTTCTCCACCAGCGCCTTCTGCTGCTCCTCGTGCCGGTGATGCGAGCCGGTCGCCGGGGCCGCGGCCACGGGGCGTCCCACGTACGACAGCTTCTGCCCTTCGCCCATCAGCGTCTCCAGACGCTCGTGGACGAACGGCCAGGCGCCCATGTTGCGCGGCTCCTCCTGCACCCAGACGATCTCCGTCGCGTTCGGATATGCCTTCAGCGCGTCGACGATCATCTGCTGCGGGAAGGGATAGAACTGCTCGAGGCGCAGGATGGCCACGTTCGCATTCGCCTTGTCGCGCGCCTGGCGAAGGTCGTAGTACACCTTGCCCGAGGCGAGGATGACCCGCTTCGTCTCGGCGCTGCGCATCACGTCCAGCAGCACCGGCTCGAAGCGGCCGGTCAGCACCTCGTCCACCGTCGATACCGCCATCGGGTGGCGCAGCAGCGACTTCGGATTCATGACCACCAGCGGCTTGCGCGGGTTGTTCTTCATCTGCCGCCGCAGCGCGTGGAAGTACTGCGCCGGCGTCGTCGGCGCGATCACCTGCATGTTCCCCTCGGCGCATAACGTCAGGAACCGCTCCAGCCGCGCCGACGAGTGCTCCGGCCCCTGCCCTTCGTAGCCGTGTGGGAGCGAGAGCACGATGCCGCTGTGCTGTCCCCACTTCTCCTCGGCGCTGGAGATGAACTGGTCGACGATCACCTGGCCGACGTTGAAGAAGTCGCCGAACTGCGCCTCCCACACCACCAGCGCGCCGGGATCGGCGACCGAGTAGCCGTACTCGAAGCCCATCACGCCGTACTCCGAGAGCAGCGAGTCGTACACCGCGAAGTTCACCTCCGCCTCCGGCTCGTTCGTCTCCTGCGACAGCGCGTTGTCGACCACGACCGGATCGGCGACGGGCGACTTCGTCTCGTGCGCCAGCGCGTTGAGCGGCACGTACCGCTCGCCCGAGATCGAGTCGTAGAGGATGGCGTGGCGGTGGGAGAACGTACCGCGACCGACGTCCTGCCCGGAGAGGCGCACGCGGAAGCCGTCCACCATCAGCGAGCCGAAGGCGAGCTGCTCGCCGACCGCCCAGTCCATCGGCTCGTTGCCGGCCATCATTGACTTGCGCTTCGCCAGCACCGGCTTGAGCTTCGGATGCGGCGTGAAGCCCTCGGGCGTCGTCGTCATCGCCGCAGCCACGCGCGTGAGCACTTCCTGCGTGATCGCGGTCTCCGGCGACGGCTCGTTCTGATAGCCGGTCACGTCCTCGTCGGTCCAGAGCGGATCGCGATGCGACGGCGGCTCTTCCTGGTCGCGCGTGCGGTCGAACGCCTCCTGCAGCCGCCCCTGGTAGTGGTTCAGCCACTCCTCGGCTTCCTGCGGGTCGATGTCTCCCTTGCGCAGCAACTGCTCGGTGTAGATCTTCCGGACCGAGCGGTGCTCCTTGATGGTCTTGTACATCCGCGGCTGCGTGAGCGACGGCTCGTCGCCCTCGTTGTGGCCGTGGCGGCGGTAGCAGATCAGGTCGATCACCACGTCGCGCTGGAACTGCTGGCGGAAGTCGTACGCCAGCTTCATCGCGCGGATGCACGCCTCGGGGTCGTCGCCGTTGACGTGGAAGATCGGCGCCTGCACCGTCTTCGCGACGTCGGTCGCGTACGTCGACGAGCGCGCCGCCTCCGGATCGGTGGTGAAGCCGATCTGGTTGTTGATCACCACGTGCACCGTGCCGCCGGTCTTGTAGCCCTTGAGCTGCGAGAGGTTCAGCGTCTCGGCGACCACACCCTGTCCGGCGAACGCGGCGTCGCCGTGCAGCAGCACCGGGATCACCAGCGCGCGGTTCTTGTCGCCGATCAGCTTCTGCTTCGCCCGCACCATCCCCTCGACGATCGGGTCGACCGCCTCGAGATGCGACGGGTTCGACGCGAGCGACAGCCGCATCGTCTCGCCGTCCGGAGACTCGTGCGTTCCCTCCGCGCCGAGGTGGTACTTCACGTCGCCGGAGCCCTCGCGGGTGCCGGGATCGAGGTCGCCTTCGAACTCGCGGAAGATCTGCTCGTACGACTTCGCGAGCGTGTTCGCGAGCACGTTCAGGCGGCCGCGGTGGGCCATGCCGATGACGCCTTCCACCACGCCGTCTTTCGCGGCGGCGGTGAAGAGATAGTCGAGCATCGGGATCAGCGTCTCCGCGCCTTCCAGCGAGAAGCGCTTGTGGCCGACGTACTTCGTGTGCAGGAAGCGCTCGAACGCCTCGGCGTCATTGAGCTTCTGCAGGATGCGCCGCTTCACGGTGCCGTCGAGCGGCTGCTTGTTGCGCGACGGCTCCATCCGGTCCTGGAGCCAGCGCTTCTGCACCGTCTCCTGCATGTGCATGTACTCGGGTCCGATGTGGCCGCAGTAGGTCTCGCGCAGCGTGTCGAGGATGTCGCGGAGCTTCGCCTCCTGCCTTCCGCAAAGGCCGCCGCAGACGAAGTCGCGGTCGTTGTCCCAGATCGTGAAGCCGTAGAACTGCGGGTCGAGCTCCGGGTGGTGCGAGACCTTGTACTCGAGCGGGTCGAGGTCGGCGATGAGGTGGCCGCGCACGCGGTAGGCGTTGATGAGCTGCAGCGCCGCCGCCTCGCGCGCGATGATCTCGTCGCTCGTGCCGCCGGACATCGTCAGGCGATGGCGGTCCTTCGCCCAGCGCGCCGGCTCGTAGGGGATGCGCAGGTCGCGGTAGATGTCGTCGTAGAAGTTGTCCGCGCCGAGGAGCAGCTCGTGCACGCGCGCCAGGAAGGCGCCCGACTCCGCTCCCTGGATGATGCGATGGTCGTAGGTCGACGTCATCGTCATCACCTTCGAGATGCCGAGGTCGGCGAGCACCGACGGGTCGGAGGCGGAGTACTCGGCCGAGTAGTCGATCGAGCCGGTGGCGATGATCGTCCCCTGCGTCTGCATCAGGCGCGGCACCGAGGCGATCGTGCCGAGCGTGCCGGGGTTCGTGAGCGACAGCGTGGTCCCCTCGAAGTCGGAGATCTCGAGCGCGTTGTTGCGCGCCTTGCGGACCACGTCGTTGTAGCCCTTGAGGAACTGCGCGAAGTCCATCGTGTTCGCGCGCTTGATGTTCGGGACGAGCAGCGAGCGGGTGCCGTCCTTCCGCTCGATGTCGATGGCGATGCCGAGGTTCACGTCCTCGCGGTCGATGCGGGTCGGCGTACCGTCCTGCATCGCGAAGGCCGAGTTCATGCGGGGGTAGTTCCTGATCGCCTTCACCAGCGCCCAGGCGATGATGTGCGTGAACGACGCCTTCGACTGGCCGATCAGCGTCAAATGGTTGTTGATGACGCGGCGGTTCTCCTCGAGCACCTTCACCGGGATGTTGCGGATGGAGGTGGCCGTGGGGACGGTCAGCGACGTCTCCATGTTCGCCACGATCTTCGAGGCGGCGCCGCGGAGGGCGACCGAGGTGCCTCCTGCGGGAGGAGGTACCGGCGTCGGCCGGGGAGCAGGCTGCGGAACGGCTCGTGGAGCGGCGGCCGCTTCGGCCGCCGGGGCGGGGGTGGGCGGCCGAAGCGGCCGCCCCTCCACCGAGCCTGCCGCGACCGCGACGCGCTCTTCCACGACTTCCTCCTCGTCCACCTGAGGCACGTAGTCCTCGAAGAACTCGCGCCAGGAGGCGCTCACCGAGCTCGGGTCCGCGAGGAACTTTTCATGGAGCTCTTCGATGAAGGCGATGTTGGCCCCGTAGGCCTGCTTGACCGTAGACATGTCGTGTTTCCTAACAAGAATGGGCGCGAAAAAAGTCGCGCCAAAACGGAGGGCGAGTCTATCGCACGGTCGTGTCTTCAGCGACCGTGTGCGAGAGTGAGGTGAGCCCCAGCCAGCCGATCCCGGCCGCGAACCCGCCGAGCACATCCGACGGGAAGTGCACCCCGAAGTAGACCCGCGAGAAACCGACGCTGATGACGATCATCCCCGCCAGCGAATGCACCACCGCCTGCACCGGCAGCGACTGCCGCTCCACCAGGTGGTGCGCCACGATGGGGTAGGTGGCCGCCGAGAGCAGCGAGTGGCCGGAGGGGAAGCTGTGCGACTTCGGCAGCTTGATCCGGCGCGCCATCTCGATGGGACGCTGCCGCCGGAAGATGTTCTTGAGGATGGTGTTGATGGCCATCGCCCCGCCGGTCGACACCGCGACCGTCCAGGCGTCGTGCTTGCGCCCCTGGCGCAGCATCATGAACATCGTGAATCCCGCCGCCGCGGCGATCCCGGCGTGCGACCCGAGCTGGGTGGCAGCGTGGAGGGCGCGGTGGACGTGCGGGTGGTCGATCTGATGCACCGCCTGCATGACCGCGTCGTCGTAGCGGTCGGCGTGCCCCTGGACGACGTGGTCCGCCTGCTTCTTGAAGAACCAGAGCGCCAGTCCGGCGAGCACGACCCCTCCGCTGCGGCCGATGGCCAGGGGGAGAAAGTGCTGGCGGCGTTTGCCGCTCCGGAGCGGCTTTTTTTCCTTCTTCGTCACGGGCGCGGAGTCTATGGTCGCGTTCTCGCGAACGCAACAAACTGGTGTGCTGGTTTCGCGCCACTCGCCTTCGCGTAAAACTCGAGCGCGTCGGTCCAGGGGATGATGGCGCGGCTGTACCCGAGCCGCCGCAGGTCACCGAGGGAGGCGAGGAGGAGCCGCCCGCCGACGCCGCGGCCACGCATCTGCTTCGCCACGCCGGTCGGCCCGAACCAGCCGAGGCCGCGGTTGTTGACGTCGTGCACCGCGAAGCCGGTGACCGCCCCTGCCTCCTCGGCGATGAAGGCGGGAGGCAGCTCCCGCTCGAACGCCTTCGCCGCCTCGAACCGCCAGACCCGCCCGAACTCCCGCTCCACGAACTCCAGCACGCGCGGGGCCTCTTCATGGGTGGGCCGCCGGACGTCGGCCGCGTACGCCTCCTCCAACTCCACGTCCAGGTTCCACGTCATCACGCCCTCCACAAAGCCGCGCGCCCTGAAGAACGCCTTCGCCCCCTCATCGTTCAGCGGCACTCCCGGCACGAAGTAGTTCCCCGGCTCGGCCGCGATGACGGAGACGTCGTCCAGCAGCGCGGTCCCGTGTCCCTTGCGCCGCTCGTCGCGGTCCACGATCAGGAGCCGCAGCCACTTCCCGCAGCGCACCGAGGCGGCGATGAGGCGCCCCTGCTGCTCGATCACGCGCGTCACCGGCTGCCCGGCGATTCCCTCGCCGAAGCACTTCTCCTCGGTCACCACGCTCAGGTCGTACGGCGCGTCGTTCGCCCGCGCGAAGAGCTCGCGCAGGGCGGGCAAGTCGGCGGGGGAGGCGAGACGGATCATCCCGCCGGCTCTGTACCACGAATCAAGGCTGGCCCGCGATGTAGGTCGCGTCACCCGTATCGTCGCGCACCACTGAGGCGTAGGCGTAGAGGGTCGAGTCGAAGGCGGTCACCCGCACCATCGCCGCGTCGAGCCGGCCGGCGTTGAAGAGGCTGAAGACGTCGTTGATCTGCCGGAACGAGCGGGGCGGGATGCCGATCGAGTACGAGCCGCGCGGCAGGCCGGCGGTGTCGTAGAGCGTGACCCAGGCGGCGATGTGCCGGTCGTGCGGATTGGAGACGCCGACGTTGGTCCTGTTGCCGTTGACGCCGCTGAGGCCGGGGAGGAAGTACTCGGTGCGGAGGGAGTCGGTCCGCACGCCCGGCATGCCCTGGCCGTACTCCCCCGTGCCGCCGGCGTTGTAGACCCGCGCCTGCGCCGAGATCCGGGCGTTCGGGTCGTCCCACGTCACCCGCACGATCCCGCCGCCCTGCTCCACGTCGAACCAGGAGTGCAGGGCGTCGGGAAGCGAGATCACCTCGTACTGCGCCAGCGGCATGTAGATCGAGTGCGGCTCGCCTCCGTCGCGGTGGTAGGTGATGGCGATCGGCACCGGTGTAGGAGTGGCGTTGGAGAGGTTTGCGACCGTGATCCCCGTCCGCCACAGCGCACCGTTCGCCCCATGGCCGCGGTAGGTCGCCGGGATCATCACCTCGCCCGCAACCGCGGACGAGGCGATGAAGGTGAGCACCAGGAGGATCGTTCCGCGTTTCATCGCCGTCAGTCTCCTTTCGAGTGCTTACCGGCTGCTTACGCTCACAGCTTGTAGAACGCCTCGTGCACGATCCGGCCGTCGCGCCAGCGCTGCACCGCGACCTGCCGGGCCGTCACCGCGCCCCACGCGCTGTGGTCCCACGTCAGGATCCACTCGTTGAGCGCCGTGCCGGTGCTCTCGTCGACCGCGCTGGAGACGAGGCGGGCGTCCCACTTCGTCAGGCCGTTCACGAAGGCGCGCTCGCGCTCGCCGTTGACGCTCTTGCCGGCCATCGGCTCGCCGCCGGCTTCCACCATCACCACGTCGTCGCCGTAGAACTGCTCGAAGGCGTCGACGATCTGCCGGTTGACGATCATTTCGTTGAGTTTGCGGACATTGAGCTCGAGTGACATGGTTTTCTCCTTTTCTTTCTCGTCGGTTGTGGATCAGGCTTTACGGGAGAGGACGCGGTCGAGCGAGTAGCGGCCGCCGCCGCCGATCATCAGGACCGCCGTGATGGACAGCGCCAGGAGGTGGTACTCGAAGCCTTCCCCCTTCTGCTGCCCCGACCAGTTCATGAGGATGCCGTTCGGCGCGTGCAGGAACGTGGCGACCGCCATGTTCGTGGCGATGCCGAAGGCGGCGATGCGGGTGGTGAAGCCGGTGACGAGCGCCACCGCGCCGGCCGTCTCCGCGGCGATGGCCAGGAAGCCGAGGAAGGCGGGGATGCCGAGGCTGGCGAACCAGCCCATCGTGCCGGTGTAGCCGTAGCCGCCGAAGGCGCCGATCGTCTTCTGCAGCCCGTGCGGGATCATCACCAGGCCGAGGACCACGCGGAGGATCGTCAGGCGGAGGGAGTTGTCGGTGGAGAGGAGGGCCGCGATGAGACGGGAGAAGGCGCCGGTGGTGAGGTTGTCGTGCTGTTCGATGCTGAGGGATGTCATGTTTCGCTCCTTTTGCTTTACGCGTGAAGTATTGGGGTTGAGAAACTACTCCTGGACCTTGATGCGAATCTCCGAGAGGATCTCGAGCAGGCTCTCCACCTGCTCGGGGGCGAGGGTACCGGTGGTGGTGTCGTCGAGCTGGTCCATCGGGCCGTCGAGGCGCTCCAGGACCCTGAGGCCGGCGGGCGTGATCTGGCAGAGCACCTGGCGGCGGTCGCCGGGCCACTGCTCCCGCTTCACGTAGCCCCCGTTCTCGAGCGTGCAGATCAGCCGGGTGATGCCGGGGGAGGGCTCGATCATCCGCTCGGAGATCTCCATGGTCGGGAGGGGCGCGCGCGCGCCGCGCAGGATGCGCAGGACGTTGTACTGCTGCGTGGTCAGCCCCTCGGTGGCCACGAGCGCGTCGACCTTGCGCCGGAGGAGGTGGGCGGTGCGCATCAGCGCGATCGTCGCCTCCTGCGACCGCGTCCGGAAGGGGCGCGTCTGCTTGATCTCGTCGAGGACCGAAGTGCGTTGCATGGAGGTAATGTAGGGCCGATTGTTTTACATGTCAAGTATCTGCCCGAAACTTTCTTCCGGGCTGTTCCGTCCAAGAAGAAGATGAACCCGATCACCCACCTGCTGACCGGCTGGTGCCTCGCCGAGACCGCGCCCGATCTGACGAAGCGGGAGAAGCGCCTCGTGACGCTCGCCGCCGTCGCCCCCGACTTCGACGGCTTCGGCCTGATCGCGGAGTGGGCCACGCAGGACAGTCCCGACCCGCTGCTCTGGTGGACCGACTACCACCACATCCTCGGCCACAACCTGCCCTTCGCCTGCGCCGCCGCGGCCGCCGCCGCGCTCCTCGCCCGGAGGTCCCGCCCGCTGCTCACCGGATTCCTGGTCTTCCTCGCCGTCCACCTGCACATCCTCGGCGACCTCACCGGCTCCCGCGGCCCCGACGACTACCCGTGGCCGATCCCCTACCTCTGGCCCTTCAGCAGCGATCCGCAACTCACCTGGCCCGGCCAGTGGTACCTCAACGCCTGGCCGAACTTTGCCGTCACCATCGCGCTGCTGGCGATGACGTTCTACTTAGCCTGGCGCCGCGGCTCCTCGATCGTGGGCCTCGTCTCCCCGCGCGGCGACGCCGCGTTCGTGGAGATGCTGCGCCTGAGGTTCGGCCGGCCGCGCTGACGCGCGCCGCTGCTACGCTTCAGCCATGTGCCTGATGCTCTATCTCGGCAGCGAGGCACCCCTGCCGCTTCGCGACACGCCGGAGCTTCACCTCGAGGAGCTGACGCCCGCTCGGGAGGCGGTCCGGCAATGGTTCTCGCTCCCGCACGTCCGGTTCGTCGGCGCCCACACCGGCTGTAGCTGCGGCTTTCCCTCGGTCGTCGCCGACATCAGGCGCGGTTGGATTGAGTCATCGAGCTCGCCCGCTCCGCGCTCGTCGCGGAGCAGTTCTTCTTCACGGAAGCGTTCCTTTACCGGATCACGTGAGCCCGCCACCACCTCCGCGGCGGCTGCTCGAGACGTACCGCACGAACGACAGCAACCCCGAGAAGCGGTACGCCGGGTCGACATATCGCTCGACGACGTAGAAGGCAAAGTAGTAGGCGCGGCAGAACGCCCAGACCGCGATCGCCACCAGCACCACCGTCACCAGCGACGGGTTCCGCACCACGAGCAGGGCGGCGGCCAGGAGGCCGGCGGCGAGGAGCAGGGCGGCCTTCAGGTAGAGCAGGCGGGGACTGGTGATGATCTTCACACCATGGTCTACGTGGGGGAGGGGGCGGGCGTTCCGCGCCGGGAGAAGAAGGGAGAGGAGGAGGTGACGGGGACCTCCTCCCCTCGGCATTACTTCGTGGTGGTGGTGAGGGTGGTGGACGTCGCCGGTCCGGTCTTCCGGCGCGGGCGGCGGCGCGACTGCTTCATCTGCTCGACGTGGAGCTTCAGGATGTCCCCGTCGTCAGTCTTCGCGTAGGCGTCGGCGACGACGAGAACGGTGCGGGCCATGTGCACGGCGCGGAGCTTCGTGCGCAGCATCGCCATGCGGATCTGGCGGGCCAGCGCCTCGCACTGGGCGAGCACCTTCCCGTACGCCAGTTCCGCCTCGATGCCGGCGCGCATGATGACCGCGGCGTTCTCGGGCGCGCCGCTCAGCCCCGGCGCCGCGTCAGCGATCATGGCGCCCTTCTCCACGTACAGGATCGGGGTCCCCGCCGCCAGGCGGATCTCCGACACCGTCAGCGGTCCCTTGTCACTCTCCGGTTCGAACGCGGCGGCCATCTCCCGGAGGACGGCCGTCTTTTTCTCGGCATCGGCGCGCAGTTCTTCGACCGTCACCGTGACGAGAGCCTCTTCATTCTTGAAAATCATGGGTTCTCTCCTTTTTCGAATGGGTTCTCGAATGCGCGGCCACGCGCCGCGCGCCTCGTGCGGGCTCTCTTCGGGGGCGATCTGGCACGTACCGTCATATGCACAAACAGCATAAACCTGCCCGCACGAGGTCGCCTGGCGGTTCCTTACAGATAACCATTCCACTATGGAGAAGTTCCCCCTTAGTTCCGAGAGGAAACGGGCCTGGCGCACTCGACCATGGAATATGGGTCAAGACGCATAAAATCTGCTTGACAAGGTAGACGGGATACTCCGTGAAGCATCGGGGGTGCTTCCTGTCCTCAGCGCTCCCGCTATCCCTACGGCATGATGCGATGTGCCACATGCGCGTCCGACGAAGCCTTGGGCCGCCAAGGCGCTTGTGCGACCGCTAGCCTCAACCATTTGCCCCACGCGGGTGGTCCAGCAGTGACTTGACGTTAATCATTCCGTCAACGAGAATGTCAATGCCCACGTCAACGTTAATGTCAAGTAAGGAGTCGTGCCGCCCATGGATACCCCGTTGATTCCGCGCCTCATCCATGCTG
>DASWNW010000003.1:0-45798 GCA_036399015.1 Thermoanaerobaculia bacterium
GTGTTGCGTGTTTGAGTTCGTCGTGACTCAGAACACCTTTCTGCCCCAAGCCATCGCGACTTCAGCTATTCACTGCTTCGACTCAGCTGACCGCCCGCGGCTCGCATCCGTCTCTTCATTTCTGCCGCGCAGGCTCCTAGCGTTTCTTGCCGCCGCCGAACTTCCTCACCGATGCGAAGTGCACGTTGAAGTAGTTCGCGGCGGCGCGAAGCGCGTTCCCGACCACACCCGCATCCTTGGCCGGGATGTTCTCGATGCCGAGCCGCATATGCGGCGGCAGCTTGGCCCGGCAGCGGCGGCAGAGCGCGTTTCCGACCGTCTTGTCGAGGTCACAACGTGGACACTGGCGCTTTTTGGAGAGATCGGAGACCTGGTCCTTCGTGAGCATTCCGAATGCTATTATCGCATAGACCGGCCGCATGAATAGTCCGCGATAGAATCCCGCCCCTATGGGACAGCGCGTCGATTTTCGCTCCAACGGTCACACCTGCCAGGGTTACTTTGCCGCTCCCGAGTCGGGCAAAGGTCCCGCCGTCGTCGTCATTCAGGAATGGTGGGGACTGGTCGCGCACATCGAGGATCTCGTCGACCGTTTCGCCGCCGCCGGCTTCAGCGCGCTCGCTCCCGACCTCTACCACGGCAAGACCACGAAGTCGCCCGATGACGCCACGAAGCTGCTGATGGAGCTCGACGTGGAGCGCGCCGGGAAGGACATCGCCGGCGCCGGCCGCTACCTCCTCGAGCGTCCCGAGTGCACCTCAAAGAAGTACGGCGTGGTCGGCTTCTGCATGGGCGGCGCGCTCGCGCAGTACGCGGCGACGAACGACGCGGCGAACGTCGGCGCGGCGGTGAGTTTCTACGGCGGGTTCAAGCAGGTGCAGCCGAAGTGGGAAGACCTGCAGGCGCCGATCCTCCTCATCCATGGAGAGAACGACAAAGGCGTCCCGCCCGAGAACGGCCGCGAGCTGCAGGCGAAGCTGCAGAAGCTCGGCAAGAACGCGGAGCTGGTGATCTACCCGAACGCCGATCACGCGTTCTTCAACGACGCGCGTCCCGAGGTGTACAACCCCGAGGCCGCCGGCGACGCGTGGAAACGGACGCTCGAGCTCTTCCGGCGCAACCTGTGATCCGTGTCGCGGCCTTCGTCGCGCTCCTGCTGTTCTGCCTGACCCCCTGGTGCTCGCCCCCGCTCGCCCTCGCGCTGGGGCTGGCGTTCGCGCTGACGCTCGGCAGCCCGTTCAAGACGTCGAAGGCCACACGGCTCCTGCTGCAGCTCTCCGTCGTTGGTCTGGGCTTCGGAATGCACCTCGGGAAGGTCATCGCGTCCGGTCGGACCGGGATCCTCTTCACGCTCGCCACCATCGCCGGCACGCTCGTCGCCGGCTACTTCCTCGGCCGCGCGATGCACGTCAGCAGCGGCACCGCGCACCTGATCTCCTCCGGCACGGCGATCTGCGGCGGCAGCGCCATCGCGGCGGTGGGGCCGGTGATCGGCGCGTCGGACGAGGAGATGTCGGTGTCGCTCGGCACCGTCTTCATCCTGAACTCGGTCGCGCTCTTCCTCTTCCCTGCCGTGGGGCTGGCGCTGCACCTGACGGAGACGCAGTTCGGCGTCTGGGCGGCGATCGCCATTCACGACACGAGCTCCGTCGTCGGGGCGGCATCGGCGTACGGCGCCGAGGCGCTGCAGGTGGCGACGACGGTGAAGCTGACGCGCGCGCTTTGGATCGTGCCGCTGACGATCGGGACGGCGTTCGCGTTCCGGAGGCGGGCGTCGAACGTGGCGCTCCCCTGGTTCATCCTCTTCTTCCTCCTCGCGTCGGTCGTGCGCACGTACGTGCCGGCGCCGCAGGTTGCGTTCGAGCTGCTCGTGCGTGCGGCCCGCATCGGGCTGACCGTGACGCTGTTCCTCATCGGCTCGTCGCTGTCCCGCCAGAGCCTCGCCCGGGTGGGCGTGCGGCCGCTGATTCTCGGCGTCGTGTTGTGGGTGTTGATCTCCCTTGCGGGGCTGTGGAGCGTGCGGACTCTCGTGTAACAATCACCGCTCCCGATGCAAGCGGCTCTGCAAGGCGACGTCTCCGCGTTCCGGCTGCCGGACGTGCTCACGTTCCTGTGCACCACCCGCAAGAGCGGCACGCTCGGAGTGGCCAGCGAGTCGAAGAAGGCGCACCTCTTCTTCCGCGAAGGGGCGCTGGTCTACGCCGGCTCGAACCAGGAGCAGTTCCGCCTCGGCTCGATCCTGCTGCGCAGGAAGAAGATCACGCGCGAGCAATGCGAGCGCATCGACTCCCTGATGCAGCGCGACGGGGGGCGCTTCGGCCAGCTCGCGGTGCAGGAAGGCGTCCTCTCCGAAACGCAGTTGCGCGACTTCCTCAAAGTGCAGGTGTCGGAGATCGTCTACGACGCCTTCCTCTGGGGCGAGGGGACGTTCGCGTTTCACAAGGAGACGTCGCTCCCCGATCACGCCGTCACCATCACCGTCGACCTCGGCAACCTGATCATGGAAGGGGCGCGGCGGATCGAGGAGTGGGAGCAGTGCGCGAGCCTCCTCCCCGACCGCTCGCTCGTCTTCCGCGTCGTCGCCAGGCCGCGCGACGAGAAGATCACGCTGACCGCCGACGAATGGAGAATCCTCTTCCTGATCAACGGCCAGCGCACGATCGAGGAGCTCTGCAACGACGCCGACGACGAGCCGTTGCAGGTGTACCGCGTGCTGTACGGCCTCTACGCGAACAAGCTGATCGAGATCGCCTCGACGTCGTTCCGGGAGCAGGACGACGCCACCATCCGCCAGCCGTCTCCCCGCTTCGGCTCCGAGTCGACGATGCGCGACGACGAGCAGCCGCACGACGACACGAGCCTCCTCGTCTCGTCGCAGGCGCATCTCTCGTATGCCGACGTGGTGCGGCCGATCGTCGCGCAGCTCCGCGTCTCCACCGACGACGGCATCATCCCGCTGACCGATCCCGAGTACCTGATCGGCCGTCATCGCGAGAACACGATCGTGCTGCCCGATCCCGGCGTCTCCGGATTTCACGCGCGCATCTACCGCGGCCCCGAGGGCTACGTGCTCGAAGACCTCAAGAGCCGCAACGGCACGTGGGTGAACGGCGAGCGCGTATTTCAGTTGACGCTCACCAGCGGCGACCGCGTCCACGTCGGCACCACCGACCTCTTGTATGAAGTGCTGCTCTGAGGTCAGAATCCGCTCATGTCATCGGTGAGCGCACTTTTCCTGGTCGTGGCTCTGGCTGCGCCCGCGAGTTACACCCCCTCTTCCGCATCCGACTGTCTCGACCTGATTCAGGAGGCGACCGCGCGCGAAGTCGACCGCGTCGGCGCGCGCCCCACGATCATCTCCCGCCAGATGGCGATGGCCGTCACGGCGATGTACGACGCCTGGGCCGCGTACGACGAGAAGGCGGTCGGCACACGCCTCGGCGGAAGGCTGCGCCGCCCGCCGGGGGAGCGCACCGACGCGAACAAGAGCAGGGCCATCGCCTACGCGACCTACCGCGTGCTCGAGGACGTGTTCCCCGACGACCGCGCCTGGCTCGAAGAGCAGATGCGCGCCAAAGGCTACGACCCGAACGACGGCTCCGTCGACACCACCACGCCGCAGGGCGTCGGCAACGTGGCGGCGGCCGCGCTGCTCGAGTACCGCCAGCGCGACGGGGCGAACCAGCTCGGCGACGAAATCGGCAGCGACGGCAAGCCGTACTCCGACTACACCTACTACAAGCCGGTGAACAGCGTCGAGAAGGTGCTCGACCCCGACCGCTGGCAGCCGATCCCCTTCCAGAACCCGCGCGGCGGCGATCCGCTGAAGCCGGGATTCCTCACGCCGCACTGGTATCGGGTGAAGCCGTTCGGCCTCGAACGGAGCAATCAGTTCCGCGCGCCGGCGCCGCCGCTGGTCGGCTCCGATCAGCTCAAGAAGGAAGTGGACGAGGTGATCGCGTTCAACGCCGCCCTCACACCGAACCAGAAGGCGATCGTCGAGTTCATGCGCGACGGTCCCCGCTCGACCGGCCAGTCGGGCCACTGGCTGAAGTTCGCGCAGATGGTCTCGCGCCGCGACAAACACAACATCGACCAGGACGTGAAGCTCTACTTCGCCGTCGCGAACGCGGCCATGGACGCGTTCATCGCCGCGTGGGAGACGAAGCGCTACTACGACACCTCCCGCCCCTGGACGCTCGTGCGCCACTACTACGCGGACAAGACCGTCACCGGCTGGGCCGGCCCCGGACGCGGCGTGGTGACGCTGAAGGCGAGCGAGTGGCATCCCTACTCCCCCGCCACGTTCCCGACGCCGCCGTTCCCCGGCTACGTCTCCGGCCACAGCACCGTCAGCGCCGCATGCGCGAAGACGCTGGAGCTGTTCACCGGCAGCGACCAGTTCGGCGAAGTCGAGAAGCGGCGCGCCGGCGCGCTCACCGAGGCGGAGTTCGACTGCGCGCTCATGCAGGCGCTCAACGGCACCGCGGCCGCCGAGCAGAGCGGCTGCGACGTCGAGCTGCCGCTGCCGACGTTCACCGCCACGGCGGAGATGGCCGGCATCTCGCGCGTCATGGGCGGCTACCACATCCAGGCTGACAACATCGAAGGGCTGAACATGGGGCGCAAGGTGGCGCACTTCATCTGGCCGCGCATCCAGGCGCACTTCGACGGCACCGCGACGCCCGCTCCATGAAGGGCGTCGCGCTCTTCCTGCTGGTGGTCGCCGCCCTGACGGCGGTGCTCGTCCCGGCGTTCATCCTCAATCCGTTCGCGCCCGAGACGCCGCGCGGCCTCGCCATCGCCTATGCCGCGAAGCGCTGGGCGCCGGTCGCGACGCTGCTCTTCGCCGCGCTGGGGCTCTTCCTCGCCTTCCGGCTGTGGCACACCTGGTGGCGCAAGACGCTCGCGGTCGTGGCGCTCGTCGTTCTCGGCGCGGCCGTCTGGCTCTCGCACCAGAATCATTTCGAGTGGATGTTCGCGCCGCTGCAGAACGCGGCGTACGCCGACTCCGCGAACGCCCCGTTCGTCGAACAGGACGACATGGTGCTCGCCGTCGCACACAACGGCGACGCGGCGGCCTACCCGGTGCGCCAGCTCGCCTACCACCATCTCGTGCACGACGTCCTCGGCGGCGTCCCGATCGTCGTCACCTATTGAACGCTCTGCCACACCGGTCTGGTGTGGAAGACGACGGTGAACGGGAAGCCGCTGCGGTTCCGCCTCTCCGGGATCAACAACCAGAACTTCATCATGCGCGATGAAGAAACCGGGACCTGGTGGCAGCAGGTCAGCGGCGAGGCCATCCTGGGGCCGCTCAAGGGCCACAAACTGGAGCGGGTGCCGCAGGACGAGCTGACCTTCGCTCAGTGGCGCAGCGAGCAGCCGCGCGGCCGGGTGCTCCGGCCCGATCCGAAGGTGACGGAGTACGCGGAGCGGGACTGGGAGGCGAACATTGCCAAGCTGCCGACGGTCACGCCGCTCATCGACCGCCGCCTCGAGCCACGCACGCTGGTCATCGGCTTCACCGTCGCCGGCCACGCGAAGGCTTACCCGATGGCGGCGATCGCGAAACAGAGCCCCATCGTCGACGTCGTCGGCACCACCCCGGTGGTGGTCGTGCTCGGCCCCGACCGCAAGTCGGTGCGTGCGTTCCAGCGCGTCGTCGACGGGAAGACGCTGGAGCTCTTCGCGAAGCCCGGTACGGCTCGGCTCATCGACGCGCAGACCGGCAGCGAATGGGACTTTACCGGACGCGCCGTCTCCGGGCCGCTCGCCGGCAGGTCGCTGCCGAAGATCGAGGTGCTGAGCGACTACTGGTTCGACTGGCGGACGTACAACCCGAAGACGGCGGTCTACACCTTGGGCGCGCGTTAGGACGCGGTGATCCGCTCCATGCGCACGTACGGCCGCAGCGCCTCCGGCACCACGATCGAGCCGTCGGCCTGCTGGTAGTTCTCCAGCACCGCCACGAGCGTCCGTCCGAGGGGCAGCCCGGAGCCGTTCAGCGTATGCACGAACGCCGTCTTCTTGTCGGCGCCGCGATAGCGGATGTTCGCGCGCCGCGCCTGGAAGTCGGTGAAGTTCGAGCAGGAGGAGATCTCGCGATACGTCTCCTGCCCCGGCAGCCAGACCTCGATGTCGTACGTCTTCGCGGACGAGAAGCCCATGTCGCCGGTGGAGAGGGTGATCACGCGGTAGTGCAGTCCGAGGAGCTGGAGGAGCTCCTCCGCGTCGGCGACCAGCTTCTCGAGCTCCTCCCACGACTGCTCCGGCGCGGTGAACTTCACCAGCTCCACCTTCTCGAACTGATGCTGGCGAATGAGGCCGCGCGTGTCTTTGCCGTACGAGCCGGCCTCGCTGCGGAAGCAGGGGGTGTAGGCGGTGTAGTGGATCGGCAGCCGCGCCCCGTCGAGGATCTCGTCGCGGAAGATGTTCGTGACCGGCACCTCGGCCGTCGGGATGAGGTACAGCGGCTTCTCGTGCGTCAGCCGGAAGAGGTCTTCCTCGAACTTCGGGAGCTGCCCGGTGCCGCGCAGTGAGTCGGCGTTGACGATGAACGGCGGCAGCACCTCGGTGTAGCCCTGCCGCTCGTGCACGTCCAGCATGAAGTTCATCAGCGCGCGGTTGAGCTTCGCCGCCGCGCCGGTGAGGAAGGAGAAGCGGGCGCCTGTGACCTTCGCGGCGCGGTCGAAATCGAGGATGCCGAGCGACTCGCCGAGCTCCCAGTGCGCCTTCGGCGCGAAGTCGAAGGAAGGCTTCTGCCCCCAGTGGCGCTCCACCCGGTTCGCCGACTCGTCGGCTCCGACCGGCACCGACTCGTGAGGCGCGTTCGGGAAGTAGAGCTCGAGCGACTGCAGCTCCCGCTCGATCTCCGCGAGGCGTTCGTCGAAGGTCTTGATCTCGTCGCCGAGCGACTTCATCGCCTCGATCTGCGCGGAGGCGTCCTGCTTGTTCTTCTTGAGCGTCGCGATCTCCTGCGACGCGGCGTTCTTCTGTGCCTTGAGCTGCTCGACGCGCGCGATGTCGCGGCGGCGCTCGACGTCCAGCTCGACATAGCGGTCGAGATCGACGGAGGCGCCCCGGTTCTTCAGCGCCTGCCGGTACTGCTCGGCGTTCTCACGAAGGTACTCACGGGCCAACATGGCCGCGCATGATAGCGGAATGGAGGGGGACGACCGGAGCGCCTCCGGTCAGTGCCGGACAGCACGCGTGCGCGACGGCGGGGACGAGATGTCCCCCGTCAGCACCAGCGCGTAGCTCTGGCGCGCGCCGAAGCCGAGGTGGTGCGCGTTCACGCTGATGGTGTAGGTGCCGGCGAGCGGCTCGGCGAGCGACACGACTTCCACGTTATTCAGACGGTCGGCGGACGGGCCGTTGCCGAGGAGCGTAGCCGATGGCGTCCGCACCTGCAGATCGAGATCGTTGACGAGTTGCGGCGTCGTGTCGCTCACGCCGGCGATGTGGCCGGGAGGGTCCGTCCAGACGAGGACGGCGCGGAACGGCGTGCCCGCCTTGACGTTCACGACCACGTTCGCCGTCTGCCCCTGCGCAAGGCCCGACGCGAGCGGCACGTCCACCACCCGCAGCTTCTGCGCGTCGCGCGGGAAGTAGAGCGCGTCGTCGAGCACCGGGAAGCCCCATCCCTGCTCGTGCGACGGCACCGGCAGCGCCGGGACGCGCCGGTTCTCGAGCACGTCGCCGCGATAGCGGACGGCGCGGGCGGCGGAGATCAGCGTCGCCTTCAGCAGCGCGGCGCTCGGGGTGAGCGCGTGCGAGGCGGTGGCGATGCCGGACGGATAGAAGCCGTCGGTGTAGTACTGGCGCACGAGCGCGGCGGCGCCGGCGATGCTCGGCGACGCCCACGACGTCCCCGACTGGCGCGAATCGTCGCAGGTGTTCGGGTCGTTGTCGAAATTGGCACTGCCGGCGACCACGCGCGCCGGCGCGACGAGGTCGGGCTTGATCCGCCCGTCGCGCGTGGGACCGAAGAGCGTGAAAACCGCCAGCGTGTCGTCGTCGGTGCTGCGCATCCGCGTACCGCCGATCTGCAGCGTGTTCTTCGCGCTACCAGGCGCGGAGAGCGAGCTGCGCGGCGTCACCATCTTCGTGCTGAGATTCCCGGTGTTGAAGACGACCAGCAAGTCGGGATGCGACCAGACGAACGAGTCGACCTCGTAGGCCGACCGCGGGTAATTCGCCGTCGGCGGCGCTGTGAGCGAGCCCTGGCGGTCGCCCCACGAATTCGAATGGATGCGCGCCCCCTGGCGATAGGCCTGGTCGAAGACCGGCGTCAGCTTCGCCGGGCAGCCCACTCCGGGGAATTGCGTGCAGAAGTCGCCGCCCGTGTAGCCGCCGTCCTGGACGATCAGCTTCGCGCCCGGCGCGATCGCGTCCGCGTAGTCGTGAAAGAGCGGCGTGCCGCGGTCCCCCACGGCCGTCGCGGCGCTCTGCGTCCCATGCCCCTGGTTGTCGAGCGAGCCGGGAGCGCCGGGCGTGTCGCAGCCGGGGCGTCCCGGGTACTGCTCGCAGGAGTAGAGGAAGTTGTAGGCGACGATCTTCCGCCGCGTCAGGTCGACGTTCTGCCACTCCAACCCGCCGGACGGCGTGCCGGTGTTGACCGGCGGCGGCGTCGCCTCGGCGAAGTAGCAGGAGTTGTAGTCGACGCCCGTGTCGAGGATGGCGATGAGCTGCCCCTGCCCGTAGATGCCGCGGTCGTGCAGCGGCGTCGGGCCGGTCGGCGAGCCGGACTGCAGCGACCGGTACGAGACCTCGTTCGCCGAGGCCGTGGCCGCCAGGAGCAGTACCGCAAATAATTTGTGCATCGGGCGTCGCAACGGCAGCGGCTGCAATCCAATTCCGTTAGCATCGACACCGCGTGAAACGCGTGCTGCTCCTCCTCCTGATCGCGTCCGGCGCCGCCGCCGAGCCCCGCCCCATCAACGATGCGGAGCGGGAGGCGGTTGCGATCGCCGCGGAGTTCCTCGAGCGGGGTCCCGCCGCCCTCTGGACACACCTCGCGCCTGATGCGCCCCTCCGCGCGCTGCCGGAAAAAGAGGCACTGCAGGAGCTCGCGGTGCGCACCGGGCCGCGCGACGGCGCACGCTGGTCGCTGCAGACGGTGGAGGGCAGCAACCGCGACGTCGCGTTCAAGGTCACCTATCCGAGCGGCTACGAGGACGGGCTGCTGTTCCGGATCCAGCAGGGCAAAGTGCGGGAGGTGCTGACGCTCGCCGAAGACGGCCGCCGTCCCTCCCCGCCCGCTGCCGCCGTGAGGACACACGAGCTCCGCAACGCGCTCATCGCCGCCGCCGTCATCGCCTTCATCCTGGCGGCGCTCGTGCGGAAGCTGCGCATTCCGCTGGCCGTCCTCGCGGTGGCAGGAACCGGCATCGCCATCTGGAACCCGCCGCTCGGTCGGCAGGAGCAACACCTGCCGTTCGTCGAGCTGCGGTCGCTAGAGCCTCTGCGCGCCGCCCTCGCACGCGGCGACGAGCCGCACATCCCGGCGGCGGCGAAGGGGGAGGCGCTTGCGGTTGCGCAGCTCTGGATCCTGCAGAGCGGCTCCCCGGGCGATCTCCCGCACGCGCCGACGCAGCTCGCGGCGCTCGTCACCGCGCGCGTGGCGCTCGTGCAGGACAAGCAGGAAGAGGCGCGAAAGGCGTTCGAGCGCGCGCTCGCCATCCGCCGCCGCGACGACGTAGCGCTGGAGGCGGTGACCTCGCTGGAAGTCTTCGCCGGCGACTTCACCGGCTCGCGCGACGCCGCCCTCTACTACGCCCGCGCCGTGCAGGCGGCGACGGACGGCAACGTCGAGGAGGCGCAACGCGAGCTGCGCACCGCCTGGCGACTCAAGCCCCGCCCGCGCGAGGAGCTGGTCCGCGACACGCGTCTCTTCCCCCTCCTCCACGACGTGCGCGGCATGTCGATGGTCTCGCTCCTCGGCGCGCAGGAGCCGCTGCAGAGGAGCCCCGCGTGGGGGACGAAGCCGGTCGCACTGCCGGCGGACGCGAAGACGTTCGTCTGCGGCGAGTTCCTTCGCATCGAGCTGCCGAAGGCGTCGCTCGACGTCCCCGGTGGCGCGGCGCTCGCGCCGAAGACCGCCCGGCTCGTGCCCGCCACGCATTGGAAACAGCAGGAAGACGCCGCCGCGCTCCGTGACGCGCAGTCGCTGCTGGAGATCCCCGCGCGCGCCACCACCCCCGCCGCCCGCACCCGCCTCCTCCGCGCCGCGAACGCGCTGGCGAGCCACAACCGCTGGCCCGACCTCCTCCGCCTCACCGACGACGTCACGCCGCGCACCGAGACGGTGCCGCCCGATCTGCTGGTCCTGCGCATGCGCGCGCTCCTCCGCGCCGGCCGCATCGACGACGCCCGTGCGCTCGCTGCCGGCGAGGCCGTGAAGGCGCTCACCGCGCGGGCGAACTTCCCCGCCACGCTCATCTCTCTCGCCGATGCGATGGCCAACATCAGCCAGTACGACACCGCCGCGCCGCTGTATCAGGCGGTCAAGTCGAAGCAGCACGAGACGCTCGTCGCCGCCCGCATCCGCCAGCTCGAGCTGCGCCGCGCGCTGGCGCTGCAGGGAGTGGTCATCCAGACGCCCCACTTTGACGTCCGCCACGACCCGAAGATGAACCCCGCCATCGCCAGCCGCATCGGTGACCTGCTGGAGGCGGAGCTGGCGCGCCTGCAGCAGAAGCTCATCGCCGTCGAGCCGCGCCGCGTGACGGTGAACGTCCTCTACTGGGACGACTTCCGCACCGGCATCACCAACAGCGATCACATCCTCGGCCTGTACGACGGGGAGATCCTCTTCCCCTTCGCCGTCGTCCAGCAGTTCAAGCCCGAGGTCGTGGCCATCATCACGCACGAGCTGACGCACGCCCTCGTCGCCCAGGCCACCGGCGACAACGCGCCGCGCTGGTTCCAGGAAGGGGTCGCGCAGCGGATGGAGCTCCGGCCGCAGCAGGCCAACGCGTTCTACAACCGCAGCCCCGACCTCGTCCTCCCCGTCCCGCTCCTGGACGCGGTGATGGAGAACGCGATCGACCCCTATACCCTGGAGCACGGCTACAGCGTCGCCCATACCTTCGTCCGCTTCCTCGAGGCGCGCTACGGGGAGCACGCCATCACCACCCTCATCGCGGAGTTCGGAAAAGGCCGCAACACCGACGACGCCCTGCTGACGCTCACCGGCGGCAAGTCACCCGACGAGGTGAACCGCGAGTTCCGCCAATGGGGCTTCGCGAACAACGCGAATTTCGCCGGCGAGGAGGCGTGGCCGTATCAGCACCTGTACAGCCCGGGCATTGATCCGAGAGTCAGGGAAGGATTTTCGTGGGGGAGGAGACGAGAATGAAGAGGTTCGAATGAAGAATGAAGAATCAGAAGCCGGCGGAGCAATTCTTCATTCGAAATTCGAAATTCTTCATTCGCGTGTCTCAGTGCACGAACTTCCGCCGATTCCGAATGTAATCCGCCAGGATGTACTCCCCCAGCCGATCCGGCGACGCATAAAACGCCCTTCCCCGATTGATCTTCGATAGCTGCTCCACGAAGTTCACCAGCATCGGGTCGGTCGCCAGCATGAACGTGGTGATGGTCAGGCCCGCACGGCGGCAGCGGTCGGCCTCTTCGAGCGTCCGGTTCACGATCTTCATGTCCAGGCCGAACGAGTTCGTGTAAAGCCGCCCGTTCTCGTGCAGCGCCGACGGCTTGCCGTCGGTGATCATGAAGATCTGCTTGTTCGCATGCTTGTGGCGGCGCAGGATGCGCTGCGCGAGCTCCAGTCCCGCCTTGGTGTTGGTGTGGTACGGCCCCACCTCGACGTACGGAATCTCGCTGATCGGCACCTCGGACGCCTCGTCGCCGAACAGCAGCACGTCGATGGCGTCCTTCGGGTACTTCGTCAGGATCAGCTCCGTCAGCGCGAGCGCCACCTTCTTCGCCGGCGTAATCCGGTCCTCGCCGTAGAGCACCATCGAGTGCGAGATGTCGATCATGACCACCGTGGCGCAGTTCGAGTTGTGCTCGGTCTCGAACACCTCCAGGTCATCCTCGGTGATGGTGAGCTGCCCCGCCGGATCGTTGTGCTTCATCGCGTTCTGCAGCGACCGGATCGAGTCGATCGACATCGGGTCGTCGCCGAAGTGATACGGCCGCGTCTCGGTGAGACGCTCCGTCCCCTGCCCGGCGTTCGGCACCGAGTGATAGCCGGTCATCGACTTCTGCAGGCCGCCGAAGATCTCGTCGAGCGCGTCGCGCCGGATCTGCCGCTCGCCGCCGGAAGACAGCCTGAGGTTCCCCTCGGCGTCCTGACCGATCACGTTCTCCTGCAGGAGCTGCGCGAAGAAGGCGTCGAGATCGGCGTTCGGGTCGAGATAGCCGCGCTCCTGCAGCATGCGCATCCAGCGCATCGCCTCCTCCACGTCGCCGCCGCTCTGCAGCAGCAGGTGATTGAAGAGGCGGCGCAGCCCCATCTCCTCGAGGAGACGGCGGATGAGATCGGGATCGAGGTGGGAGTAGCGGACGCGCAAGGTCAGGCCTCGCCGCGAGGCCGGGTCTTGTTCAGCCGCTCGATCCAGCGGGCGATGGCGGGATTGTTGGGCATCTTCTCGCGGGCCTCCTCGGCGGAGGCGAGCGCCTCGGCCTCGCGGCCGAGCACCATCAGCACCTGCAGGCGGAGCTCCACCACCGACTGGTAGAGCGCGAAGTCAGTCATGGTCTGGCTGGAGAGGAGCGTGAGGGCGCGGCTGACGAACTTGAGCGCCACCTCCGGCTTCGAGTCGTTCAGCGCGTCGGCCGCGAAGCGGTGGAGCATCCGAGGTGAGTCACCGAGGAACGACTTCGCGTCGACGAAGTGCAGCAGCGCCTCGCGCACCACCGACTCCTGGTCGGGAAACCACCCGTCCCGGATGATCCGGTCGATCTGCCGCGACAGCTCGGCGGGAACCTCGGCGGTGACTTTCGCCATTGGTAGATCCTGTTAGTCCTTTCGCAGTTTTGCAATCGGAGGCACAAGACCCCCTTTCAAACCGTGCATGCGGATTTCCCGCACACGGCTTACCGGTGTTCTCTCGGGAAGCGACATTACGTGACCTCCGGGTAGCGAACGGTCCCGCGCAGACGACGAAGCCCTAAGCCGACGAAGTAGTCCTCGCTCCACCGCTCCGCGACGCCCGCGCGCAGTTGCCGGCCGGCGCGTTTCAGGCGCAGGTCCTTCAGCCGCCGCCAGACGTAGCGGTCGATGTCGATGAACTGATTCGACGCATTCCCGGTGCGGAAGTAGTTCCCCCATCCGCGCAGCACCGGATTCAGATCCGCGATCACCTCGCGAACATCATCGTGGCACCGTGCTCGTGGAGTCAGCTCCTTCACGCGCTGTCGCACTCGCTTCATGCTGTGCTGCGATGGTCCTCGCTGGAGGAAGTAGACGCGCTTGCGTTGCTCCTCCCAGATCGGACCGCTCAGCCGCTTGCGCAAGTGACAGCCGAGGAAGTCGAACCCCTCTTTGCCCCACGAGAGATCCACTCGCCTCGTCTTGTCCAGGTGGAGTTCGAGTTTGAGCCGCTCGAGGATGATCTTCACCCGCCGTTCGGCTTCCTCGCACTCCTTCGCCGTGCGACACATCACCACGAAGTCGTCCGCATAGCGCACCAGCACGCCCAGATGCGCACACTGCCGCCTCCAGACGCTGTCGAGATAGTTCAGATAGATGTTCGACAGCAGCGGCGAGATCACTCCGCCCTGCGGCACTCCCGCAAGCGTCGTGCTTTCTCGCCCATCGTCCATCACCTTTGCCCTCAACCACTGCCGCACTAATCTGAGCACCCTTCGGTCGCTCACTCTCCGCTCGATCCGTTTCATCAGCACCTGATGATCCATCGTGCCGAAGAAGTCCCGGATGTCCGCGTCGAACACGTGGTTGTGTGCGGTCTTCCGCAGCACTTCCAGCGCACCGGTAGCACCGCGGCCGGGCCGGAACCCGTGCGAGCTGTCGTCGAAATCGACCTCGAAGATCGGCTCCAGCACCAGCTTCGCTGCCGCTTGCACCACACGATCGCGCACCGTCGGTATGCCGAGTGGACGCCTCCGTCCATCGGCTTTCGGGATGTACCGGCGCAGGACCGCTGCTGGCCGGTACTTGCCTGCTCGCAGTAACGACTGAGTCTCGCTGAGAAAGCGTTCCTCGCCGTACTGCTCGATCGCAGCGATCGTCTGGGCATCGACGCCCGCTGCGCCTCGGTTCCGCTTCACTCGTCTCCACGCTTCCCGAAGAACGTCACTTCTCCAGATGCGGTCGTACAGCGCGTGAAAACGCCTACCCGAATGCCGCTTGGCCGCTTCCCTCAGCCGGTTTTGAAGACGTAACACTTGATCGACCGCTCCGCGGCCGGGGTGGTTGGACCGACTCATTCGTCCGGTCATGCCCTCGCGCTTTCCCTCTCCACCGTCGCGACCACCGCAGGGACCCTTCCCTCCGGACGCGTTGTTCTTCACGCCCATCACCGGTACTACGATCCCCTCGGACTTCCGCTGCGCGGCGCTCGACTTCACCTTCGGCTTATACGAGCCACCTTGTCGCGACAACGACTGCGCAGACGGACCTCCCGTGTTCCGCACTTCCCCCTCAACGCGTGCTGCGCCCCGTACCCCGGAGAGATCTCGTGCCCGTACATCTCCGGACTTCGGAGCACGCGATGTTGCCTTCGCCGTGACATGAGCGGCTCGGCTCTCTCTTTGTGAATCTTTCGAGGCTGCAGGCTTCACTTGATGTTGCGGCCCGCGTTGTTGCTCCCTCCGAAGAGGCTTTCGACGCCCAGCTTCAGCCGCACCCATCTCTGCATGCGCTGTGGACCTGCTACCCGGCTCTCCGGCGATTACCGGTGCGGGACTCTCACCCGCTGGAGAAGTGCAACCTGAACCTCCGCTCCCTTTCAGTCGCTTCGGTTCGTCACGGCGCACCATGCGGGGATTGTACGTGCAGCGACCGAATTTGCCGTGTGCCGCCCCGGAAACGCCGGTCACCACTGTCCGTTTCCGGACACCCGAATCGCACCAGCGGACACTGCCGCTCCCGCCGCCGCACACGATTTCCAGCAGAATCAACAAGTTAACCCTCGGCAGTCGCGTTGCGTTTACAGCGGGGAACATGGACATCGCCCGCAGCCCCGAAAAGAACAAGAAGTACCGCCGCTACGCCGGCATCGGCGCGATCGTGGTCGCGCTCATCGTCGCCACCGTCGCCTTCGCCCGCCTCGAGCCGGCAGCCCCCTCCGTCGAGCGCGCCACGCTCGTCATCGATGAAGTGAAGAGCGGCCCGTTCACCCGCGCCATCCGCGCGAACGGCACGCTCGTCCCGGAGAACGTCCGCTGGATCTCCGCCGCGACCGACGCGCGCGTCGAGCGGATCGTCGTGCAGCCCGGCACCGTCGTCACCGCCGACACCGTCATCATCGAGCTGAGCGACCCGCAGCAGTTGCAGAGCGCGAGCGACGCCTCCTGGCAGCTCCGCGCCGCCGAGGCAGCCTACCAGGCCGCGAACGCGGAGCTGGAGAGCGAGCGCCTCGACCGTGAGGCGGCCGCCGCGAGCCTCCGCGCCGAGCACGAACAGGCCCGCCTCCGCGCGAAGGCGGACGCCGACCTCGAGAAAGCCGGTCTCACCGCGTCGATCACCCGCCAGCTCTCGCAGAGCGCCGCCGACGAGCTCGCGCGCCGCGTCGCCATCGAAGAGCGTCGCGTGAAGACGATCGAGACGTCGCAGCGCGCGCGGCTCGCCACCCTGCAAGCGCAGGTGGAGCAGGCCCGCGCCATGAACAACCTCCGCCAGCAGCAGACGGCGTCGCTGCAGGTGCGCGCCGGCATCAACGGCGTCCTCCAGCAGGTCGGCGTGCAGGCCGGCCAGCGTGTGGCCACCGGCACCAACCTCGCCCGCGTCGCCGAGCCGAACCGCCTGAAAGCCGAAGTGCGCGTGGCGGAGGTGCAGGCCAAGGACGTCACCGTCGGCCAGGAGGCCACCATCGACACCCGCAACGGCATCGTCAAGGCGCGCGTCGCCCGTGTCGATCCCGCCGTCAGCAACGGCACCGTGGTAGTCGACCTGACCATCACCGATCCCCTCCCCGCCGGCGCCCGTCCCGACCTCACCGTCGACGCCACCATCGAGCTCGATCGCGTCCCGCAGACGATCTTCGTCTCCCGGCCGGTCAGCGTCACCGAAATGTCCGCCGGCACGCTCTTCCGCGTGAGCGGCGACGAGGCGCGCCGGGTGCGCGTGGAGTTCGGCCGCGCCTCCGCCGAGCAGATCGAGATCCGCAGCGGCCTCAAGCCGGGCGATCAGGTCATCGTTTCCGACACCAGCAATTACGAGCGGTTCGACCGCCTCGAGATCCAATAGGAGAAATCGTCAATGAGCAACGAATCGCTGATCCAGATCGAGAACATGAGCAAGGTCTTCTACACCGACGAGCTCGAGACGCACGCCCTCACCAACGTGCATCTCGAGGTGAAGAAAGGCGAATACCTTTCCATCGCCGGCCCGTCCGGCTGCGGCAAGTCGACGCTCCTGTCGATCCTCGGCCTGCTCGACACGCCGAGCTCCGGCTCCTACCGCCTCAACGGCGAGGCCATCGAGAGCCTCGGGCCGGCCGACCGCGCGCGCATCCGCAACAAGGAGATCGGCTTCATCTTCCAGGCCTTCAACCTCATCGGCGACCTCACCGTCTACGAGAACGTCGAGCTGCCGCTGACGTACCGCCGGCTCGGCGCCGCCGACCGCAAGCGCCGCGTCGAAGCCGCGCTCGAGCGCGTCGGCATGGCCCACCGCATGCGCCACTTCCCCGCCCAGCTCTCCGGCGGCCAGCAGCAGCGCGTCGCCGTCGCCCGCGCCCTCGCCGGCGAGCCGGCCATCCTCCTCGCCGACGAGCCGACCGGCAACCTCGACTCGAAGAACGGCGAGGCGGTCATGGAGCTGCTGCGCGAGCTGCACCGCGGCGGCGCGACCATCTGCATGGTCACCCACGACCCCCGATTCACCCGCTACGCCGACCGCGCCATCCACCTCTTCGACGGCCGCATCATCGAGGAGACCCACGAGCGCGACGCCGAGGTGAAGCTCCACCAGTCCGGCTTCGACCTCGCCGAAGCGGCCGGTTAGGACGCGACGATGAACAACCTCCTGCACGACCTCCGGTACGCGGTGCGCAGCCTCGGGAAGGCGCGCGGCTTCGCCGCCGTGGCCATCCTCACCCTTGCCTTCGCCCTCGGCGCGAACACCGCCATCTTCTCGGTCGTGAGCGCGATCCTGCTCCAGCCGCTGCCCTTCGAGCAGCCGCACGAGCTGATGCTGCTCAGCGTTCAATACCCCGCGTTCACCGCGAACGCCTACTCCTGGCCGAACTACCGCGACATCCGCCGCCAGGCGAAGACCATCGACCGCGCCGCCGCCTACAGCAGCTCGCAGTCGTTCCTCTACGCCTCCGGCATCGAGCCGGAGCGCTTCAGCGGCGCCATGGTCACGCACGACCTCTGGCCGATGCTCGGCGTCAAGCCGCTCCTCGGCCGCGGCTTCTCGGAACAGGAAGACCGGTTTGGCCAGCCGCCGGTGGCGGTCATCAGCGAGACGATGTGGCGCCGCCGCTTCAATGCCGACCCGACGATCATCGGCAAGCAGATCCGCCTCGGCAACACCCCGAAGACCGTCGTCGGCGTCATGCCGCCCGGCTTCAAGTTCCCGCTCGGCTCCGCGCAGCCGACCGACTTCTGGACCTCCCTCGGGCAGGAGAACGAGAACGAAACCGACGGGCGCGGCGCGATCTGGATGGGCGTGCTCGTCCGCCTCAAGGACAACGCCACGCGGCAGCAGTTCCAGACCGAGCTCACCACTATCTCCAAACGGATCGAGCAGCAGTTCCCCGAGGAGAACACCGGCGTCCGTTTCCTCGCCGAGCCGCTGCACGACATGCTCGTGAGCGATGTCCGCCCCGCGCTCATCGTACTGATGTGCGCCGTCGGCGTCGTGCTGCTGATCGGCTGCGCGAACGTCGCCAATCTCCTCCTCGCCCGTGCCGCCGTGCGGCACAAGGAGATCTCCATCCGCTCGGCGATCGGCGCGAGCCGCGGCCGCATCGTCCGCCAGCTCCTCGTCGAGAGCGTGCTGCTCTCGATGCTCGCGGGCGCCCTCGGGCTGCTGCTCGCGACGTGGGGCGTCGACCTCCTGGTCGCCCTCGCGCCCGCGGAAATCCCGCGCCGCGAGGCCATCGGCATCGATCGGCCGGTGCTCCTCTTCACCCTCGCCCTCTCGGTTCTGACCGGCATCATCTTCGGACTCGCGCCCGCGCTCTCGGCCTCCAAGACGAACCTGGTCGAGGCGCTCAAAGAGGGCAGCCGCGGCTCGACCGAGGGACGTCGCCGCAACCGCGTCCGCAGCGCACTCGTCGTGGCGGAGATCGCGTTGTCGGTGTTCCTCCTCGTCGGCGCCGGCCTGCTGCTGCGGAGCTTCGTCCGCCTCAGCGGCGTCGACCCCGGCTACAACTACCGAAACGCGATCGCGCTCGACGTCTCGGCGCGCACCGCCGTCTTCCCCGAGGATGAGAACCTCGTGCAGTTCCAGAAACGCGCTCGCGAGCAGTTGCGCGCCATTCCCGGCGTGACCTCGGTCGGCATGGCCAACCATCTCCCGCTCGGGAACTCGGAGAACATCTTCTCGTTCAACATCGTCGGCCGTCCGCCGTTCCCCGACGGACAGGAGCCGAACGCCGGCTTCGTCGCCGTCAGCCCCGGCTACTTCGAGACCATGGGCATCCCCATCCTGCGCGGCCGTCCCGTGACCGAGCAGGACGTGCGCGGCGGACAGCGGGTGGTGGTCGTGAGCGAGAGCTTCGCCCGCCAGTACCTCGGCAAGGAAAACCCGCTCGGCAAGCAGGTCGAGATCACCGACGGCGATGGCGTGCGCACGATCGTCGGCGTCGCCGGCGACATCCGCTTCGTCTCCCTCACCGACCCGCCGAAGCCCTTCTTCTACGTCGCCCACTCGCAGTCGACCACGCGCAGGATGCAGTTCGTCGTCCGCGCGCCGAACGCCGCGACGCTCGGGCCGACGCTCCGGACCGCGATCCGCAAGATCGACCGCGAGCAGCCGATCCTCGGCATCCGCACCCTCGAGGAGATCCGCTCCGAGTCACTCGCGTCGCGCCGCTTCATGCTCGTGCTCACCGCCGTGCTGGCGGCGCTCGCGCTCGTGCTGGCCGTGGTCGGCATCTACTCGATCATGAGCTACACCGTCACGCAGCGCACGTCCGAGATCGGCATCCGCATGTCCCTGGGCGCTGAGGCGCGCGACATTCTCCGCCTGATCGTCGGGCAGGCGCTGCGGCTCGTCGGCATCGGCATCGCCGTCGGCGTGCTCGTGGCGCTGGTGGCGACGCGCGTCATGACCACGCTGCTCTACGGCATCACCGCCACCGATCCGGCGACGTTCGTCTCGATCTGCTTCATCATCGGCTCGATCGCGCTGATCGCCAGCTACGTCCCCGCGAATCGCGCCACGAAGGTCGATCCGCTCGTCGCGATCCGGTACGACTAACCACGCACCTGCCGGGGGAAAGGAATCAACGATGAACAACCTCCTCGTCGACGTCCGTCACGCAGTGCGCAGCCTCCGGAAGGCGCGAGGCTTCGCCGCCCTTGCGATCGTCACGCTCGCCATCGCGCTCGGCGCGAACACGGCGATCTACAGCATCTTCAGCGCGATTCTCCTCCGGCCCCTGCCCTTCCCCGATTCGGGGGAGATCGTGGCCGTACGCGGCTCGAGCGGGCAGCATCCTGAACTGTTCTTCTCCTACCCGAGCTACCACGACGTCAGCCGGCAGGCGAAAAGCTTCGAGCACATGGCCGGCTATCGCCCCTCCTCGGGGTTCCTCCTCGGCGCCGGGGAGCCGGAGTTCCTCGCCGGCGGCAGAGTGACGGCCAATCTGTTTCCGCTCGTCGAGGTCAAGCCGCTCCTCGGCCGCACGTTCACCGAGCGGGAGGATTCGCCCGGGCAAAGCTCGACGATCGTCATCAGCTACGAGCTCTGGCAGCGCCGCTTCGGCGGCGATCCCGGCATCGTCGGCAGCCGCATCCGCCTGGGGCCCGAGCCCGACACCGTCATCGGCGTCATGCCACGCGGATTCAAGTTTCCCGTCCAGTCGGTCGAGCGCACCGACTTCTGGATTCCGCTCAAGCAGGCGCCGATCTCCGAAGCACGCGGCGCCGGCTGGATCACGGCGGTAGCGCGCCTGCGCGACGGCGTCAGCGTCGAACAGGCGAACGCCGAGTTGGAGACGATCGCCTCGCGCATGGCCGCGCAGTATCCGGAGAACAACAAAGGAGTGTCCTACACCGCGCAGCCGCTGCACGACGTCATCGTCGGAGACGTCCGTCCGGTGCTGCTTCTGCTGACGGTGGCCGTGAGCGTCGTCCTGCTCATCGGCTGTGCAAACGTGGCGAACCTGCTCCTCGCCCGTGCGGCCGCACGCGATCGGGAGAGCTCGATCCGGGCCGCCGTCGGCGCGACGCGCGCCCGCCTCATCCGGCAGCTCCTCGTCGAAAGCCTGCTGCTTTCAGTGATCGCCGGCGCGTTGGGCCTCCTTCTCGCGAACTGGGGCGTCGACGTGCTGGTGGCGCTCGCGCCGGCCGACATTCCGCGCCTCGATACCATCACGGTCGACGGGAACGTGGCGCTCTTTGCCCTGATCCTCTCGCTCCTCACCGGCATCCTGTTCGGTCTCGCGCCGGCGCTGTCCGCCTCGAGGACGAACCTCGTCGAGGCGCTGAAGGACGGCAGCCGTGGAGCGACCGAAGGCCGCCACCGCAACCGTCTGCGCAACGCGCTGGTCGTCGGCGAGATCGCGCTGTCGGTCGTCCTGCTCGCCGGCGCCGGGCTTCTGCTGCGGAGCTTCATCCGGATGAACGCGATCGATCCCGGCTACGACTACCGGAACGCCATCGCGGCGAGCGTGACGGTCAGCGGATCGACCTTCCCCGAGCCGCAGGACGTCGTGCAGTTCCACCGCAGGGCACTCGAAGAGCTGCGAGCCATCCCGGGCGTCACGTCGGTCGGAGGCGCGTCCGAGCTCCCGCTGACCGATGAGACGACGACCGGCTACGGCGTGGAAGGGCGTCCAGCGGTCGTTCCCGGGCAGGAGCCGGTTGCCGCGATCGTGTGGGCGTCGCCGAACTTCTTCGAGACGATCGGCAACGCGGTTCTCCGCGGCCGGAGCATCACCGAACGGGACGGCCCGAACGCACCTCCGGCGGTCGTGGTGAGCGAAAGCCTCGTGCGGCAGAGTTTCCCGAACGAGAACCCGCTCGGCAAACGCCTGCTGGTCATGATTCCGCCCGAGGACGGCGGAGGCGTCCGCACGATCGTCGGAGTCGTGCGGGACATCCGGTCGGTCTCACTCACGGAGCCGCCGAGGCCCACGCTGTACCTGCCGGCGCTGCAGGCGTCGCCGCGTGCGTTTTACTTCGTCGTCCGCGCGCCGAACGCCGCCACGCTGGGCAGCGCCGTCCGCGCCGCGCTGCGCAAACTCGACCGCGAACAGGCGATCTACGACGTTCAGACGCTGGAGGAGATGCGCTCTTCCGCGCTCGGCAACCCACGCTTCATGCTCGTCCTGGTCGGCTTGCTGGCCACCCTCGCGCTCGTGCTCGCGACGGTCGGCATCTACTCGATCGTGAGCTACAGCGTCGCCCGCCGCGTCCCGGAGATCGGCATTCGCATGGCGCTGGGGGCGGAGCCACGGGACATCTTCCGCCTTGTCTTGGGCCAGGCGGTCCGCCTCGTCGGCGCCGGTCTGATCGGCGGCATCGTCATCGCTCTCGCGACGACGCGCCTGATGACCACGCTCCTCTACGGCATCACCGCCACCGATCCGGCGACGTTCGTCTCGATCTGCTTCATCATCGGTGCGATCGCGCTGATCGCCAGCTACGTCCCGGCGAATCGCGCCACGAAGGTTGATCCGCTCGTCGCGATCCGGTACGACTAACCAGTGCGTCCACGCATTCTCATCGGAGACGACCAGCCCGACATCCACGAAGCCCTCCGGCTGCTGCTCAAGCCGGAGGGTTTCGACGTGGAGACGGCGTCGTCGACCGGCGCCGTCATCCGCGCCGTCGGCGCGCGGCAGTTCGACCTCGTGCTGATCGACCTCAACTACACCCGCGACACCACGTCGGGCACCGAGGGGATCGAGCTGCTCGAGCACCTGCACGCGTTCGACAGCACGCTCCCGGTGGTCGTCATGACCGCCTGGGCCTCGATCGAGCTGGTCGTCGACGCGATGCAGAAGGGCGCGCGCGACTTCATCCAGAAGCCGTGGGACAACGAGCGGCTGCTGGCGGTGATCCGGAAGCAGCTCGAGCTCGGACGCGCGCTCCGCCGCAGCGAGCGCTTCGACCACGCGCAGCCGCGCGCGTTCGACATGATCGCCTCCTCCCCCGCCATGCGCCCCGTGCTGGAGATCATCGAGCGCGTCGGCCCCTCGGACGCGAACGTCCTGATCCGCGGCGAGAACGGCAGCGGCAAGGGCGTGGTCGCCCGCGCGCTCCACGCCGCCTCCCGCCGCGCGCAGAAGCCGCTCGTGACCGTGAACGCCGGCGGCCTCTCCGAGTCGATCTTCGAGAGCGAGCTGTTCGGACATGTGAAAGGCGCCTTCACCGACGCCCACGCCGACCGCACCGGCCGCTTCGAGCTCGCCGACGGCGGCACGCTCTTCCTCGACGAGATCGCCAACGTGCCGGTGGCCGGCCAGGCGAAGCTGCTGCGAGTCGTAGAAACGGGCGAATTCGAGCGCGTCGGCTCCTCGCAGACGCGGCGCGTCGACGTCCGCCTCCTCTCCGCCACCAACGCCTCGCTCGAAGAGGAGGTCGCCGCCGGCCGCTTCCGCCAGGACCTCCTCTTCCGCCTCAACACCGTCGAGATCCGCATCCCGCCGCTGCGCGACCGCCGCGAGGACATCCCGCCGCTCGCCTCGCACTTTCTGGAGATTCACGCGCAGCGATACCGCAAGCGCATCGAATCGTTCGACCCTCAGGCGATGAAGGCGCTGCTCGACCATGCCTGGCCGGGCAACGTCCGCGAGCTGGAGCACGTCGTCGAGCGCGCGGTGCTGATGTCGAGCGGCAACACGATCCCCAAAAGCGCCCTCGGCCTCCAGCCGCCCGCCGAAGGACGCATCGACGACATGAGCATCGAGGACGTCGAGGCGCTGCTGATCCGCAAGGCGCTCGTCCGCTACGACGGCAACGTCAGCCGCGCGGCGGAAGCGCTGGGGCTTTCCCGTGGCGCGCTGTATCGAAGGATGCAGAGGTACGCGCTGTAGTCTCAGAGTCGCAAAGTCTCAGAGTCTCAGAGATTCCGATTGCAACTCCTTTGCGACTCTGAGACTTTGAGACTCTGAGACTCGCCGAGTGCCCTACGAACGCAAGCTCCTCCTGATCTCGATCCTGGCGCTGGTGCCGCTCATCGCCACGGCGCTGGTGCTCGTGTTCGCCGGCGACTTCGCTCCCAAGGTGCGATGGACGGTGCTCTTCTTCGTCACCGTCTCGCTCTTCATCGGCACCTACGTCCTGCACGACCAGCTCGTCTATCCACTGCGCACGCTGTCCAACCTCATCACCGCCCTGCGGGAGGAGGACTACTCGTTACGCGCGCGCAACGCACGCCGTGACGACGTCTTCGGCGAAGTGATGGTGGAGGTGAACGCGCTCGCGCGTTTGATGGAGTCGCGCAAGCTGGAGGCGGTCGAGGCGACGGCGTTGCTGCGCGGCGTCCTCGGCCAGATCGACGTGGCCATCTTCACCTTCGCCCAGGACGGCGCGCTGCAACTGGTGAACCGCGCCGCACAGGAACTGCTCGACCTGCCGCCCGAGCGGATGATCGGCCTCACCGCCGAACAGCTCGGCATCGGCGACCTTCACGACGGGACGATCGACCGCGCCTTCCCCGGCCGCTCCGGACGCTGGGACGTGCGCGAGTCGTCGTTCCGCGAGCGCGGCATCCCGCACCGGATGCTGGTCATCTCCGACATCACCCGCGCCCTCCGCGAGGAGGAGCTCGAGGCCTGGCGCCGCATCGTCCGCGTCCTCGGGCACGAGCTGAACAACTCCCTCGCCCCCATCAAGTCGATCGCCGCGTCGCTGGAGCGGATGGTGACGCGTGAGGAGCTGCCCGAAGACTGGCGCGACGACCTCGCCACCGGCATGCGCGTCATCGGCACGCGCGCCGAGGCGCTGACGCGGTTCACGCGCGCCTACGCGCAGCTCGCGCGTCTTCCGGAGCCGCGAAAACGCGAGGTGCGTGTCCGCGACGTGATGAACCGTGTCGCCGCCCTTGAGCGGCGCGTGCCGGTCTCCGTCACCGGCCCCGACGTCGTCGTCAAAGCTGACGAGGATCAGCTCGAGCAGTTGCTCATCAACCTGGTGAAGAACGCCGCCGACGCCTCGCTGGAAACGGGCGGCCGCGTGCAGCTCGACTGGCGCCGCACCCACGACGCGGCGGTGATCTGCGTCGCAGACGAAGGGCGCGGCGTCAGCGGCACCGCGAACCTCTTCGTCCCCTTCTTCACCACGAAGCCGGAGGGCAGCGGGATCGGCCTCTTTCTTTCGCGCCAGATTGCCGAGGCGCACGGCGGGACGCTGACGCTGGAGAACCGCAACGACGGCCGCGGCGCGGTGGCCACGCTGCGGCTAGACCTTGCGTAGCACGTTGAACTTCATCAGCTCCTGGAACGTGATCGTGGAGTCGAGGTCCTCGCGCGAGAGCCGCAGTGCCTGATGCATCCCCTCCAGCACCAGCTCCATCCAGAACGCCAGTTCCTCGTCGCGTGAGGCCTGCACGTGCTTGCGCGCGGCGTCGCGTAGACCGGGGACGCGGTTCAACTCGCTGAAGTACTCGGCGAACGGCTGCTCGTCGGAGAGGGTGATGCGGTTCCCTTCCGCGAACCAGGACAGGATCGGCTCGTAAGACGGCTCCTGCGGCGCTGTCTTCGGCTCCTCGCGATGCGCTTCCTTCTTCTGCTTCACGCGGCGGCCGGCAAACGCGTCGTCCAGCTCCTCGGGATCGAGCTCGCCGTAGCCGCGGCGCTCCCGCTCCGCCCGTTGCGCCACGCCGGCGCGCTCGATCGGCGGGAACTTCGACTCGAACAGCTTGCCGAGCGCGATGCCGACGAGCTTGCGCGCGACGACCTCCGCCCCCTGCTGTTCCCCCTCGTAGACCATCTCGACCTTACCGGTGATCGCCGGCAGCACCATCGAGAGATCGGCGAGGCGAGGGTAGACGTCGCGGTCACCGGTCAGCGCGGCGCGCCGCTCGAGGTTCGACTGCAGCAGCTCAACCGCGGCGATGGTGAGGCGCGCGGAGACGCCGGAGGTCTGGTCGACCAGCTCCGACTCGCGGGCCACGAAGGCGATCGACTCGACGAGGTCGCGCGCGAACGCCGGCACCTCGACTTTCGCGCCGCCGTCGCGGTCGAGCCAGGCCTCCTGGTCGGTGATCCGGCGCGCGATCTCCACCTTCTGCGGGTAGTGCGTCAGGATCTGCGAGTCGATGCGGTCTTTCAGCGGCGTGATGATGTTGCCGCGGCTCGTGTAGTCCTCCGGGTTCGCGCTGAAGACCAGCACGACGTCCATCGGGATGCGGATCGGGAAACCGCGGATCTGCAGGTCGCGCTCCTCGAGGATGTTCAGCAGCGCCACCTGGATGCGCGGCGCGAGGTCGGGCAGCTCGTTGATGGCGAAGATGCCGCGGTTCGTGCGGGGGATGATCCCGTAGTGGATGACCTCTTCGTCGGCGTAGGTGAGGCGCTGGTTGGCGGCCTTGATCGGGTCGATGTCGCCGATGAGGTCCGCGACGGTGACGTCGGGCGTGGCCAGCTTCTCCCGGTAGCGCTCCGCGCGGCCGATCCAGGCGATCGGCAGCTCCTCCCCTTTCTCCAGCGACAGGCGGCGGCAGCGCTTGCAGGTCGGCTGGAACGGCGAGTCGTTGATCTCGCAGCCGTCGATGACCGGGACGTGCTCGTCGAGCAGCGACGTGAGCGAGCGGAGGATGCGCGTCTTCGCCTGGCCGCGGAGTCCGAGCAGGATGATGTCGTGCTTCGAGAGGATCGCGTTGTGGACGGCGGGGATGACGGTGCGCTCGTAGCCGTGGATCCCGGTGAAGGTCTGCTCGCCTTTCGCGATCGCGGCGAGGAGGTTCCCGCGCATCTCGTCTTTGACCGAGCGGACGCGATATCCGGAGGCGCGCAGCTCGCCGAGGGTGTGGATCGAGGTCATGGCTCGGAGGTTAGCACGTCGTCTTTGTTGAACTGGTTCATCGCCCGTCGAAGGTCCCCCCGTGCAAACAAGACGAGCGCGTCGACCGCCCGTTCGATGGCGCGGTCGACGATCGGCTGCTCCTCCGGCGTGAACTCATCGAGCACGTAATCGCGCAGGCGGCCCTGCTCCGCGGCACCGATGCCGACGCGCAGCCGGGGGAACTGCTCGGTCTGGATCGTGGAGAGGATCGAGCGCATCCCGTTGTGCGTTCCCGCCGATCCGTTCGGCCGGATGCGCAGCCGCCCCAGCGGCAGGTCGATGTCGTCGTAGACCACCATCAGATCGCCGGGCGACTCGAGGTAGGAGTTGACGAGCAGCTTCACCGCGTCGCCGGAAAGGTTCATGTAGGTGAGCGGCTTGGCCAGCATCACGCTCCCGCCCGCCACCCGTCCCGACCCGGTGAGCGCGTTCTTCTCGTGCCGCGCCACGTCGATCCGGAACTTGCGCGCAAACGCGTCGAGCACCTGCCACCCGACGTTGTGCCGCGTCCGCTCGTATTCCGGCCCCGGGTTCCCCAGCCCCACGATCAGTTTCATTGCGACGGCGAAGGGTACATGAGTTGGGGTTCCTCAGGTTCCTCGGGTTCCTCAGGTTCCTCGGAGTTCCTCAGGTTCCTCGGAGTTCCTCGGAGTTCCTCGGGGGCTCCTCTGCGCTGCACACCGGCTCCCCGAGGAACCGAGGAACCCGAGGAACTCCGAGGAACTTCTGACTAGAATGCCCCCACCAGATGGAAGTGCAGAGGCAGCGGATCGTCGTCATCGACGATAACGCGAATGACCTGGCGGTCACGAAGAGGTTCCTGGAGCGGCGCGGCTACGACGCGGTGCCGGCGCTCTCGGGCGAGGAGGGGCTGGCGCTGGCGCGGCAGATGCTCCCCGACGCCTTCATCGTCGACTACCGCATGCCCGTGCTCGATGGCTTCGAGGTCACCCGCCGCATCAAGGCCGATCCGGAGTTGCAGACGATCCCGGTGCTCATGCTCACCGGATCGGACTCGGCCGAGCACGTGGTGCAGGGGCTCGGCGCCGGCGCGGAGGACTTCGTCACCAAGGGCTCCGACATCGAGATCGTCGTGGCGCGCCTCCGGTCGCTGCTGCGCATGAAGGCGTACCAGGACCAGCTCCGGCGGATGAACACGCAGATGACGCGCGATCTCCAGATCGCCCGCCGCGTGCAGGAGGCGCTCGTGCCGCAGCGCGCCTTCGCCTCCCCCGGCCTCAACATCCGCTCGGCGTACATCCCCAGCGAGGTCCTCTCCGGCGACTTCTACGACTACTTCACGCTCGAGGAGATGATGTACCTCTTCGTCGCCGACGTCTCGGGCCACGGCCTCCCGGCGGCGATCCTGGTGTCACTGCTCAAGAGCTACATCCACACCGAGGCGGCGAACGACAAGTCGCTGGCCGAATTCATGGCGCGGCTGAACGACTTCCTCTTCAGCGTCAGCCTCCCCACGCAGTTCGCGACCGCGGCCCTCTTCCGCGTGCACCAGCGGCAGCTCCTCTACTCGAACGCCGCCCATCCCCCGTTCCTGCTGTACCAGCGGGAGACGCGCCGCACCACGATCCTCGAGCAGCCGTCGAACCTCCTCGGCGCGATGCCGAACATGTCCTTCGAGGAGCACAGCATCGCCGTCGCGCCGGGCGACACCCTCTTCGTCTACACCGACGGCCTGACCGACCGGGTGAACCGCGACGGCGAGTTTTACTCGATCGACCGCATCGCCGCGCTGCTGGAGAGCGCGCCCGACGCCGACGTGAATATGCTCTACGACTCCATCTACGGCGACGTCAGCAACTTCGCGGCTACGGAAGAATTCCGGGACGACATTGCGTTCGTGGTGACGCGGTTCCAATAGCGCGAATGAAAAAGACCCTGGCCGTCCTGCTCCTCCTCGCCGCCTCCGCCTCCGCGCAGACCAAGCGGCCCGAGATGTTCCCCTCGGACTACAAGCCGTCTCCCTGCGCGCCGGCCGTCGAGAAGGTCTGCAAGTCGTTCACGCCGGTGAGGCTCCGCGACGCCGCCGGCGACTACCGCGCCTTCCATATTGACGACAAGTGGCTCGCCGCCCACTGGGACGAGCTCATGGCCGCCTACAAGCCGCTGTGCGCCAAGATGTCCAACTGCATGACCGTGGTCGACAACACCTGGCAGTACTGCCGCGACCTGGTCCGCCTCGAGTTCCTCGCCGTCTGCGAGCGCTTCCCCAAGGGCTCGAAGGACCGCGAGAACTGCGAGATGATCTCCGTCGTCTACCACATCGGCTTCGGCAACCACGACGCGCTGGAGAAAGAGGCCCACGCCTGCGCCGCCGCGCAACCGCAGGCGGAGCGGACGCTCGAGGCCTGGCTGTGGCCCGAGAAGATCCCGCTCGACTTCAACGGCGAGATCGACGTCCACGCCTATGACGCCGAAACCCGCATCCCGGTGCGCGCGCTCCTCGAGATCGACGCCGGCAAGCTCCGCTCGATCGAAGGACCGGTCGCGAAGACCGGCTACCCGAACAAGTGGACCGCGCGCCTCAAGCGCGTCCCCCGCGCCGACGGCCACAGCGACGTCGTGCTCCCGACCGTGACGCTGAAGGCGACCGGCTACAAGCCGCTCACGCTCACCGTGCCGATGGAAGTGCCCCGCATGACGGTGTCGATGAGCCCCTCCCCCTCCGAGCTGAAAGTGGGGATGAACACCATCACCGTCACCGCGAAAGACGCCGCCACCGGCGCCCCTGTCGAAGCGCGCGTCATGGCGGGAAAGATGGTCCTCGGCCACACGAACAAGGCGCTGGAGCTGGAGCTGACCGACCGCGACCAGCTTCCGGAGATCTGGGTGACGTCGCTCTTCGACCGCTACAGCGATGCGGTCGTGGTGAGCGGGACGAAGTAACTACTCGTCCTCTTCCTCCAGCAACTCCTCCAGGTCCCTCTCGGCCATCAGCTCCGGCGTGATGCCGGGAAAGCGCTCGGTGCCGTAATACCAGGCCGCCTGGATCGACGGCGCCTCCGGGAACGCCCCCTCATAGACGAAGCACTCCAGCGAGCGCAGACGCCCGTTGTGCACGTGCACCGAGGTCTCGGCCGGGGTAGCGGCCCCCTCGAGCTGCACCTGCAGATCGTCGAGATGCATCAGCTTCCGGTCAACGGCGGGCGCGCCCGCGGGAACTTCGAAACGGGTCACGAACCCCGCCCCCGTCCGCTCGCGATCCCGCACCGTCGCCACCGCGTACTGCCCGCGCAACGCCTCGAGCAGCGGATCGTCCCCCGCGAGCAGCGCGGACATCACCTGGGTTTCGAATTCTTCGAGCGTCATTTCCGAGTCTCAGAGTCGCAGAGTCTCAAAGTCTCAAAGGGGCAGAGAGGATCGGGCCGGCGGAGCTCTCTGAGACCCTGAGACTCTGCGACTCTGAGACTCGTCACGCGATTCGCTGCAACAACTCCACCGCCTGCGGCTTCTTCTCGTACCGCACGTCCGTGGCGGCGATCTTCTCGAGGTACTTGCGCGCCTGGCCGGCGTCGTTGCGGCGGAGGTGGCAGCGGGCGATCCAGAACCAGGTGTCGACCACGTACTCGTTCTCGCTGAAGCGGTGCGTCTGCACGGCGCGCTCGAACGAGGACACCGCCTCGTCGTAGCGCTCCTGGGAGTACTGGATGCGCCCCAGGTGCGAGAGCGCGTCGAAGTAGTCGAAGGAGCTCTGGTCGACGTTCGCCGCCACGCGGCGGTAGAACGACTCGGCCTGCTCGAAGTCGCGGCGGTCGAAGTAGATCGCGCCGCAGAAGAGCAGCGCGTTCCGGAAAAAGTACGAGTTGAAGAAGGGCTTGTTCTCGTCGAAGAGCTGCAGCGCCTCGTGGAAGAGGTGCAACGCGTCGTCGTGGTCCTGCAGCGCGTACGCGTTCAGCGCCTTCAGCGCCAGCGCCTGCGCGGTGACGTTGTCGTTCGGCGAGTAGCGCATCGACTGGTCGTGCAGCTCCTTCGCCTTCTCGTAGTCCGCCTCCTCGTGCGAGAGGTGGCCGAGGATCACGTACGACTTGTACTTGATGTCGTTCGCCTCGTCCGACTCCTCCGAGGCGCAGGCGGCGCTGAACCCCTCCCGCGCCTTCCCCAGGTCGCCCGCGTAGAGCGCGGCCACGGCGCGGTAATAGGTCGACTCGAGCGACGTCAGCACCGGCGACTTCTCGCGGCCGGCGTCGTCGATGAAACGGGTCACGAGCTGCGCCAGGAGGCGGTTCTCGGAAGTGGGGTCGACGATGAAGTTCTGCAGGTAGACGAGGCGGTTCTCGAGGATGCGCATCATCTCGAGCATCACCGTGACGCGCTGCTGGTTCTCGCTCGCTTCCTTGAACATCGACGCGAGCTGCCGCTGCAGCGACTGATACCGGCCGTCGTACTCACGGACGGCGGCGTCCGCGAGCTCCCCCGGCTCGTTCTGGAGTTTCGTTTCGAGAGCGACGCGGTCGTCGACGAGCTGTCGAAGGCGTGTCGCGAGATCGGTGCGGTCTGCCATGGCTTTCTAACTTTAACAGGTTGCCAGTTTCAGGCCCGCTCCCTCTCCTTGATCGCCTTCCCCTTGATCTCCAGCAGCCGGAACTCGATCTGCTTCTTGTCCTCGTCGATCGACTCCACGCGGATCTTCACCCGGTCGCCCAGCCGCAGCTCCCGGTTCGTCGACTCGCCTCGCATGGCGTGCTCCTTGTCGTGGTAGCGCCAGAAGTCGCCGCCGATCGTGGCGACCGGCACCATCCCCTGCACGAAGATCTCGTCGAGCTCCACGAAGAGGCCGAACGGCGCGACGCCGGTGACGATCCCCTCGTACTCGTTGCCGACCTTGTCGCGCATGAAGATGACCTTCTTCCACTCCAGCACCTCGCGCGAGGCCTCCTCGGCGCGCCGCTCACGCTCGCTCGACTGCAGCGCGTACTGCGGATGCGCGCGCTCGACCTCCTGCAGCCGGTCGCCGTGCAGCGGTCCGCTCGTGATCAGCTCCAGCAGCCGCCGGTGCACGATGAGGTCGGGATAGCGCCGGATGGGCGACGTGAAGTGGCAGTAGTGCTCGAACGCGAGGGCGAAGTGCCCGGAGTTCTGCTCCGAATAGAAGGCCCGCTTCATCGAGCGCAGGACGAGGTTCGTCAGGAACCGCTCCTCCGGCCGCCCCGCCACCTCGCGCAGCACCCGCTGCAGCTCGCCGGGGCGGATCTCCTCGACGCTCCCGCGCAGCTTCAGCTTGAACTCCTTGAGGATGTCCTTCAGGTCCTCGAGTTTCTGCGCGTCGGGCGAGTCGTGCACGCGGTAGATGCCCGGCTGGTTCGACAGCACCAGCTCCTTCGCGACCGTCTCGTTCGCGGAGAGCATGAACTCCTCGATGAGGCGATGCGCGACGTTGCGCTCGGTCGGCCGGATGGCCTCGATCTCGCCGGCGCGGTCGAGCATCACCTCCGCCTCCGGCAGGTCGAAGTCGATCGAGCCCCGCTGCTCGCGGCGGTTGCGGAGGATCTCGTAGAGCGCGTGCATCCGCTCGAAGTCGGGGACGAGGTACCCGTAGCGCTCGAGCAGCGCCTCCGCGTCCGCCTCCGCCGCCTTGTCCCGTTCCGCGGCCGACGCGGCGGCCACGCCACGGGCCACGAGAATCGCGTTCACGTTCGTGTAGGTCATCCGCTCTTTCGTGCGGATCACCGACTTGTAGATCTTGTGGTTGATGAAGCGGCCGCGCTGGTCGATCTCCATCTCGCACGAGAACGTCAGCCGCTCCACCTTCGGGTTGAGCGAGCAGATGCCGTTCGAGAGGCGCTCGGGGAGCATCGGCACGGCGCGTCCCGGAAAGTAGACGGACGTCGCGCGCTCGAACGCCTCCGCATCCAGCGCGCTCCCCTCGGTCACGTAGTGCGCGACGTCGGCGATGTGCACGCCGAGGAGATAGTTGCCGTTCGGGAGGAGCTGCACCTCGACCGCGTCGTCGAAGTCCTTCGCCGTCTCGCCGTCGATGGTGACGATGTTGCGGTCGCGGAGGTCGACGCGCTGCGCGATTACCTCCTGCGGCACCTCGACCTCGATCCGCTCCGCCTCCCGCAGCACCTCCTCGGGGAAATGGTGCGGGATGTGGTGCTTCCGGATGACCACCTCGATGTCGACGCCGGGATCGCCGATGAAGCCGAGGACTTCCACCACGCGGCCGCTGGCGAGATGGGTCGTGCGGTCGGGGTAGCGGTCGATCTCGACGTTGACCATCTCTCCCTCGCGCGCGTCGAGCGTCGCGTCTTCCTCGATGAGGATGTCGGTGTCGATGCGGAAGTCGAACGGGACGACGTACGGCTCCGGCTCGAGGTGGAAGCGGCCGACCACCGTGCGGTGCGCGCGGCGGAGGATGCGGATCACCTCTCCGTCGATGTACTCACGCTCGCGGATGCGCCGCCGCTTCGCGGTGCGCTTGTCGACGCGCACCACCACGAGGTCGCCGTTCATGGCGCCCTTCATCGAGCGGCGGTCGATGTAGATGTCGGGCTCCCCTTCGCCGCTCAGCACGTTGCCGTGGCCGTCGTTGAAGACCTTGATCGTGCCGGAGTGGTAGGGGGTGAACTCGAGCAGCGAGTAGCGCTTGCCGCGGACGGCGATGATGGCGCCTTCCTGTTCCAGCTCGTCGACCGCGCGGTCGACTTCCTCCCGCTGGACGTCGGAGTCGGCGAGGCGCTCGAAGATCTCGCGCACGCCGAGCAGGCGGTTGCCGCGCTGCCGGAGCAGCTCGACGATTTCCTGATGCAGTGGGTTACGTTGGGGGACCGAGAGAGAGCGCGCCAAATGCGGCCTCCGGGAGCTCAGCGCGCGTTGCGCGAAGTCTTGCCCGGACGCGTCAGCGGGGCGGAGACGCGCTTATGCGAGACGCGGCGGCGGACGGGTCGGACGGACTCCGCGAAGCCGTTGAGCATGGTCTGGGTACGGAGCTTGTTGTGCAGCGTGTTGCGGTGGACGCCGAGCTTACGGGACGCCTGCGTGACGTTGCCCTTGCTGGCGGTCATCGCCGCCACGATGTACTTGCCTTCGAACGCCTCGACTGCCTGCGCCAGGGTGATTCCATTGCCAATCAATTCGCGGATGATGGCGTTCAAGCGATCGTCGATGCTGACCATTCTTTTCGTGACCTCAACGGTGTGTGTGATCTTGGAGGAGCAGGATTCTACTACTCGCTATTCGAGGGACAGCAAGAAGAATTTTTCGTGCGAAACGTCACGAAGACAGCTTGACAAATCGCGATAGTTGGAGCGCGAGAAGTGTCAGCAGCGTGATTGCGCAGCCTGCAAAAAACCACGGCGGACGATACGTCCAGATCACCTCGTGACGCCCCTTCGGCACGCTCACTCCGCGGAACACTCCGTCGACGAGCAGCGGCTCCGCATCCTTCCCGTCCACCGTCACGCTCCACCCTCTCGCGGCCTGCTGCCGCAGCACCAGAATGCCGTCGCGCGGCGCGTTCACGGTGATGCGCGCGTGCCGCGTGTCGAGCGTCCATGACGCGTGCCGCACCGTGCGCGCGCCGGGCGTGAAGTGCGCCGCCATCGGCAGCGCGTTGCGGTTCACGTACACCCGCACCCGCCCCGCCCCCGCCACCGCGTACCACGGCTTCGGCAGCTCGTACCGCGTCAGGATGTGCACGATGCCGGCGTGGGCGAAGTTGTCGAACGTCGGCCGCTCCAGCAGCCGCCGGTAGAGACGCACGTAGCGCTCCGTCGCCAGCGGCGCGGCGGTGTACGAGTCGAAGCGGCGGTCGTACAGGTTGAGGTAGCCGGAGATCCACTGCGCGCGCCGCTTCGGGTCGACCTCGCCGAACCGCAGCAGCTTCCCGCTCCCGCCGATCGCCTTCGCGTACGGCACGACGTCGCGGCGGAACGGCTCGCTGTGCAGCAGCGGCAGTGCGCGCGGCAGGAGGTCGGCCACGACGACGGCGACGAGCAGGAGGTCGAGCCAGCGGCGGTCCCGACGGATGCGCTCCCATCCGATCACCGCCAGCGCGGCGATCGCCAGCGCGGCCACCGGCACGAGCCGCGCGGGATAGCGGAAGAGCGTCAGCGGGAGGCGCGTGAGCAGCTCCGGTCCGGTCGACACCACGACCGCGAAGGCGAGCAGCGCGAGCCACAGCCAGGCGCGCCTCCGGACGCCGAGGAGCGCGAGCGCGACCACCACGGCGCTCATGTAGACGGCGGGGATGAACTGCTGGCTGGTCGGACCGGGCACGGCGATGCGCAGCCAGTCGGCGAGCCGCATCGAGTCGCGCAGGATGAGCGCGTCCTCCATCCCGCCGGCGCGGTCGCTGGCGGCGACGAAGTCGAGGAACGGCAGGAGCTGCACCGCGCTGATGCCGAAGGCGCCGAGGCCGGTCCAGAGGACGTCCCGTTTCCGCCGCACGCAGACGTAGAGCAGCGCCGCGAGCGCGGCGAAGAACGGCTCGCCGCCGAGGAACGCCAGCGCCAGCACGATCGCCCCGCGTCGCCACGCCCCTTCGAGCGCGCACCAGAGCGCGAGCGGGAGCCAGGCGAGCGTGGCCAGGTTGTTCTGCACGTCGAGCAGCGAGAGCACCGGCCCGCTGAACATGAGCGCCGCAGCCCCCGCCATCGCCGCCCCCTGCGACGCCGTGCGCGCGAACAGCAGATACGCCCCCCACCCGAGCAGCATCAGGTGCAGCAGGAGGAAGAGCACGTACGCCGTCTCGAACGGCAGCACCACGAACAGCCACGCCGGCGGATAAAACACCCCCGTCTGCGGATTCGAGAACCACGGCTCCCCGCTCGCGCTGTACGGGTTCCAGAACGGAATCCGCCCCATCCTCAGCTCCTCGGCCGTGAAGTACCGGAGCGGCTGGAAATAGTCGAAGTGATCGCGAAGCGTGGGCACCTGGTTTTGGAGGAGAGCCGGGAGGAAGGGGGCGAGCGCCAGCACGGCGAGGAGCGTGAGAGGGAACGCGTGACGGCGGACGGAATGAAGAAGTTCGAATGAAGAATTTCGAATTACCGAGGAGGCGGGCGGAGCCGTTCTCAATTCTTCATTCTTCATTCGAACTTCTTCATTCATCTGGCCTCACAAAACTCCCGCACTATCCCCCTCACCACCCGCACTCCCTCCCCAAAAAACCGCGCCCGGATCCGCTCATCCTCCGCGTGCACGCTCCCGATGTCGTACGAGCTCACTTTGAAAGGCGCGATGCCGTAAGAGGGGATGCCGCGGGCGCGGAAGAAGCGGCTGTCGCTGGTGCCGGCGTTGACGATCGGGGCGACGGTCGAGCCGGGGGCCGACTTTTTCAGGACTCGGGCGACGGTCGCGAAGAGCTCCGTCTCCGACGGGCTGGGCGCCACCGGCTCGCCGGCGAGGATCACCTCCACCGCGGCGTGCTTTCCCGCCGCCTCCCGGACGCGGGCGAGCATCGCCGCCGGATCGGTGCCGGGCACGAGGCGGATGTCGACCTCCGCCGACGCGCGCGGCGCGAGCACGTTCACCGCGCCGGCCGCGGAGAGGCTGGTGATCGTCACCGTGTCGCGGGTGGCCGCCTCCGCCGCGGGGACTGGCGGCTCCAGCGCGTCGATGGCCGCGAGCGCGGCGACGAGCTTCGCCGGCGCCCCTTTCGTCTCGCGCGGCGCGGCGCCGTGTCCCCCCTCGGCCTCCGCGGTCACGCGCAGCCAGAGCGGCACCTTCTGCTGCACCTCGATCCCCCAGAACAGCGCGCGGTCCATCGCCGTCCGGTTCGAGCCCCCTTCGTTGAGCACGAAGCCGACGTTGCGGAAGAGCTCCGGCCGCGTGTCGAGCAGCAGCTTCGCGCCCCGCAACCCGCCGCGCTCCTCGTCGGGGACGGCGAGCAGCACCACGTCCCGCCGCAGCTTCGCCCCGCGGCGCTTCAGGTCGAGCAGCGCCATCACGCCGGCGATGGTGAGCGGCTTGTTGTCGATCGCGCCGCGCCCCCAGATGTAGCCCCCCTCCCGCTTCCCCTCGAACGGCGCATTCCGCCACCGCGAGGCGTCGGCCGGGACGACGTCGATGTGGCTGAGGAGGAGCAGCGCCGGCTCGTTCGAGCCCGACTCCAATCGCGCGTAGACGCCCTGCCGCTTCGGGTCGTCGCCGACGAGCCGCGCCTCGACGCCGTGCTTCACCAGCAGGTCTCGTACGAACGTGGCGCCGGCGGTCTCGTTGCCGGGAGGGTTGGTGGTGTCGATGCGCAGGTAGGCGACGAACGCCTCCTCCGCCTCGGCGTCCACCGGGTCCTCGCGCACCCCTTCCGCCTTCCGGCACTGCAACGACGCCACGGCGACCAGTACGGCGAGGAGGCCGATGCGCCGCAGGATCACGCGGTGGCCGGCTGCGGAATCGTGAGCTGCACCGCCGGCGTCTCTTCCGGCGCCGCGCGGTAGGCCTCGAAGCAGTGACGGCAGCGTGCCTCGTACGACGAGTCGCCGACTTCCACCTGCGCGTTCCCGCCCGTGAGCCGCTGCGAGTAATGCGCGGCGCCGCGGCAGCGGACGCACACCGCATGCATCTTCGACACTTCCTCGGCCACGGCCAGCAGCGCCGGCATCGGCCCGAACGGGCGGCGCATGTAGTCCTGGTCGAGCCCCGCGGCGATCACGCGGATGCCGGCGTCCGCGAGCTGCATGCAGACTTCCACGATCCCGGCGTCGAAGAACTGGATCTCGTCGATGCCCACCACCTGCACCCCGATCTCCACGCGCGCGAGCAGCTCCGAGCTGGTGCCGATGGCGTGCGCCTTGAGGCGCCGCTCGTCGCGCGAGACCACCTCGTCGGTCGCGAAACGGTCGTCGAGGATCGGCTTGAACACCTGCACGCGCTGACGGGCAATGACCGCGCGCCGCAGCCGGCGAATCAGCTCTTCCGACTTTCCGGAGAACATGCCTCCGGCAATGATTTCGATCCAGCCGCCGCGATGAGAATCCAAAGTTGGAGAGCCTCCGAGAGAACGTTGGGGACAGGATAGCGAATGAAGAAGTTCGAATGAAGAATTAAGAACGAAGCTCCCGAGCTCGCCGTCCTCAATTCTTCATTCTTCATTCGAACTTCTTCATTCGAAGACGCGCGCCAGCCGCCCCATCCCCTCCCGAATCCTCTCATCGCTTTCCTTGGCGAACGTCAGCCTCATCGTATTGCTCCCGCTGCCGTCGACGAAGAAGGGCCCGCCGGGGATGTAGGCGACGCCGTTCGCGACCGCGTCGGTGATGCGCGCGGAGGTATCGACGCCCTCGTCGAGGGTCACGAAGGTGAAGAGGCCGCCGTCGGCGGAGGTCCAGCGCGCCTTGCCGGCGAAATGGCGCTCCAGCTCCTCGATCATCACCCCCCGCTTGCCGCGGTAGAACGCCCGCACCCGCTCGATCTGCGGCTCCAGCTCGCCGTTCGCCACCAGCTCGTCGACGATCGACTGGTCGAGCATGCCCGAGCAGAGGTCGGCGGCCTGCTTGGCGATCTCCAGCCGCTCCAGCAGCGGCGGCGCGGCGACGATCCAGCCGCAGCGGAGTCCCGGCGCGAGCACCTTCGAGAACGAGCCGAGATAGAGGACGCGGCCGTGCGTGTCGCGCGACTTCATGGAGGTCGTGTCGGCGCCGTCAACGTAGACCAGCTCGCCGTACGGGTCGTCCTCGATGACGAGGAAGTCGAATTCCTCCGCCAGCTCCAGCACCGCCGCGCGCCGCGCCTGCGTCATGAGGCGCCCCGAAGGGTTCTGGAAGTTGGGGATCGTGTAGAGCAGCTTGATCCGCCGCGACGACGCCACCTCCCGCAGCGACTCCGGCACGATCCCCTCGTCGTCCTGTTGCACCCCCGCCAGCTCGGCGCTGCGGGCGAAGAACGACGCCGACCCGCCGATGTACGTCGGCAGCTCGACCGCCACCACGTCGCCCGGATCGAGGAGCGTGTGGGCGATGAGGTCGAGCGCCTGCTGCGACCCGGTGGTGGTGAGCACGTCGTCGGCCGTGCATGCGACGCCGCGCGTACGCGACAGCGCCGCGATCGACCCGCACAGCCGCGACAACCCGCGCGTCGGTCCGTACTGCAGCGCCACCGCCCGCCGCTCCCGGATCACCTGCGCCGAGACCTCCGCGATCCGCTCCGCCGGAAACGTCTCCGGATTCGGCACGCCCCCGGCGAAGGAGATGATGTTCGGATCGTTGATCAGCTTCGCGAACGCCCGGATGGCGGAGGGACGGAAGCTGTGCGCGTCGCGGGAGAGGAAGTTGGTGTAACTGGTCACGCGGGGGAGTGTAATGGGTTGCTGGTTGCTGGTTGCTAGTTGCTGGTTGCTGGTTGCTGGTTGCGAGTTGCCCGGGCCTCGTCGCACGAGCGAACCGCGTCGTCCAGGCGAAACTGCCCGGGCAACGCGCCACTCGCAACACGCAACTCCCAAGCAATACGCAACTACTCGGTGGCCACCCCCGCGTACGCGGCGAGGAACCACGCCGTCACCCCCGCCGTGAAGGCGTAGCTGCAGAGCGTGCCGAACATCCGCAGCGGGAGCGTGAACATGAGCGCGAAGCCGGAGTCGCTGACCGCCTCGCCGAGGCCGGCGGCGAAGGAGAAGCTGGCGAAGAAGGTGGAGCCGGCCATCATCACCACGTAGAGCGCCACGGCGATCAGGACGTGGCGTCCGAGGTCGGCGCGGGTGGCCTGCCAGCCGGCGGCGAGGGCGTCGCGGGCGCCGGCGCGGCGGATGGCCCAGTCGACGATGGCGCGGTTGATCCAGATCGCCGCCACGATGGCCACGATGACGAACAGCAGCAGCGTCACCACGAGGCCGAGGCAACCGGTGGCGATCGCGGCGTACGGCTGGTCGTCGTCGCGGAGGAAGAGCAGCAGCACGAACGTCGGCAGCAGCGGGACGAGGAGGATCACGCCGGCCGCGCCCCAGGCGAGGTTGTAGATCCAGAAGACCGTCCACCACCCCTCGGCCGCACCGGTCCACCAGCGCTGCATCGAGAAGACCTTGAAGCGCGAGCGGGGACCCTCCAGCGCCGGCCCCGCCACCCGCTCCGCGTCGACGTAGACGCGCGCGCTCCCCGCCTCCACGAGCGAATGCAGCGCCACGAAGACGCCGAAGAGCACGAAGAGCGCGACGAGAATCCAGAGCAGCAGCGCCCAACGCGTCAGGAGCAGCGCCGCCACCCCCTCCACATCCTCGGGGGAGGCGATGTCGGCGAGGTTGATCCCGATCGAGAGCAGGATCGGCGCGATGATCGCGATCGCCGCCACCACCGCCAGGATCGCGAACGTGACCGCCTCCGCGAAGCGGATCAGGATCAGCGGCCAGTTGGCGAGCGTGTTGTCCAGCCCCCGCCGCAGGACTTCGAAGACGCCGCGCCTCACAGCGTGTTCCGGCGGTGATCGGTCGCGCCGGCGAACTCGATCCGGTCCGCCATCTCCGCGAGCCGGCTGCGCAGCCGCGTCCCGATCCGCTGCTCGAGCGTCTCTTCCTTCGCGTCCGCCGAGCGGTCGTAGTAGTTCGTCGTGAAGATCGTGGCCCGCTCCTCGTTGTAGCGCGTGTTGATCACGTAATAGAGGATGTCCTGGACGAACTGCGTCGGCTTCTGCGACCCCAGCTCGTCGAGCACCAAAAGGTCAGCCTCCAGCACCGGCTGCAGGATCTCCGCCTTGGTGGTGGCGTTGTTCTCGTCGAAGGAGGCCTGGATCTCCTGGATGAGGTCCTGGAAGTTCGCGAAGAGCAGCCGCCCCGGCTTGCCGCTGTTGATGATCTCCAGCAGCGCCGAGACCGCGAGATGCGTCTTGCCGACGCCGCACCCGCCCATCAGCAGCAGCCCCTTCCCCTCCGGCGTGTTCGGCCAGAGGTCGACGAACTCCTGCACCCGCTTCTTCGCCACCTTCAGCACCGTCGACTTTTCGCGGAACGTGTCGAGCGAACAGTGCTCGTACCGCTTCGGCACGTGCGCGCTCGCGTACCGCTGCTTCCGCCGCAGATCCCCCTGGCAGCCGCAGGGCTCGACGCGCAAGTCGTCGCCCGGCAACGGCACCCAGCCGGAGTTGTGGCAGCGGGGGCAGGTCTGGGCGGGGGTGAGGGCGGACACGGGGGGAGTTTAACGAATGAAGAATTTCGAATGAAGAATTTCGAACGCCGGAGGGGCCGCCCGACCGCTTTCTTCATTCGAAATTCTTCATTCTTCATTCATCTATACTCCCCCGATCACCCGCGATTCGTGCCGATGAAGGCCCTACTCTCCTACCTCTCCTCGCGCCCCGACGCGTCGACGTTCCTGCTCCTGCACGACCTGGAGCGGACGATGCGCGAGCTCTTCGGCAAGCCGGAGACGCTGCTCCCCCAGCCCTACAAGATCTTCCCCGCCGACGAGACGCAGCCCCCCTCCCTCGGCTTCCCGCTGGCCGAGACGCCGGTGATGAAGGAGCTCGACGCGAAGCTCGACCGCTGGCTGACCGAGGAGACGGCCTGCCAGGTGAACCGCGCCGCGTCGAAGGAGAAGGCGCAGCTCGCCCTCACCGCCTACACCTCGCAGCTCATGAAAGTGGCCGAGAACGCGCTCACCTCGAACGTCGTCTCCGACTTTCACGCGATCTTCTGGCTCGCGCATTCGTTCGATCTGGCGAAGCAGTTCTGCAACATCCCCCGCCGCATCAGCGCCCTCGACACGCAGGCCGGCCGCGCCCTCGGCGACACGCTCAAGTACCGGATCTTCGGGCGCTGGGTGAGTGAGACGCGCGAACAGATGGCGCAGCTCGCCGTCCGCGTCGCCCCGCTCCTCGAGGGGGAGGAACAGCGCGGCCTGCAGTTCTTCCGGCTGCTGCAGGACGACGTCCTCATCCTGACCGAGGAGTTCGTCGGGCCCGACCTGCGCGAGCTGCGCAACTTCGTGAGCGGCTACCTGCGGCGCGACTTCCAGAGCTTCCGGGAAGGCTTCGAGCGGCTGAGGACCATCGCCGTCGACCTCGCGCAGAAAGACCGCGCCTTCCGCTCCGTCCTGCCGCTGTTCGGCGTCAACGCCGACGGCGCGCTGCCGCTCTCGCTCCTCCTCGATCCCCGCTTCGAGACCTATCTCTTCGACCATCCCTCCGCGCAGAACGCGCTCAACCGCGAGGACCGCGAGCAGTTCCACCTCATCGCGCGGCGGCTGCGGGAGTTCGCCGTCCTCAACCAGTTGCGGCGCGGCATCACCTGGATGAGCGTGCAGCCGGACGGGCAGATCGTCTCCGCCGACCGCAACCGCGCCGTCGCCTACTCCCGCTCCACCCGGCCGCTCGACTTCGGCCGCGCCGGCGTCGTCGACCCGATGGTGCACCGCTTCGGGATGATCTACGACATCTCCGCCTTCTCCGAGACCCTCGGCAACATCCGCCGCGGCGGCGGCAAGGAGGAGATGCGCTCCTACCGGCAGATGCTGCTCTTCCAGCGCAAGCTCGACACCATCGCCGAGCGCCACCTGCTGCAGTTCGAGAAGTTCCTCGGCGACGGCGCGTTCTACACCACCCGCCGCGCCCTCCGCCTCGTGCGCGCCGCGATCGAGATCCAGCGCTTCTACGCCGACATGAAGCGCAAGGGCTTCGCCTTCAATAAAGGGCTGCGCATCGCTCTTAACTACGGCTACTACCGGCTCCTGCCGATGCGCGTCTCGCTGGAGTCGAACGAGAAGATCACCGAGTTCTACGGCCCCGGCATCGTCGAGCTCTCCCGCCTGACGACCGGCAAGGCCAACAAAGAAATCGAGGAGATCGCCGCGTTCCTCGTCTCGCACGGCTACGAGTCGCACAAAGTGCAGCAGTTCTTCGCCCCGCTCGCCACCGGCGTGGACGTGATCGACAAGAAAGAGCAGGAGCGGGAGTTCTACGCCTACCTCGACGCGAACAACCACCTCGTCAACGAGGGCATCGTCGCCTCCATGGACCTGCTGCTGGAGCTCTCGAACGAGCTCGCCCAGGACTCGCAGCAGCTCTTCCGGATCAAGGCCGCGTGGGGCACCTACGTCGGCTTCCCGCCGGCGATCCCCGGCGTCGAGTACGTCGGCGTGCGGCTGATCGGGAACGTGTCGCTCAAGGGGCTCGACAACATCGACGTCGCGGAGCTGGTGCCGTTCACGGCCGGCGAAGTCGAAGAGATCGTGCCGATCGAGTCGGCCGAGCCGTTCATCCTCGTGCTGCGCCAGCACTTCAACCAGCGGCGCGAGGCCTCGTCCGGCGCCTGGCTGGCCGCCTCGACGTTCGACACCACCACCACCGAGCGCCTCGTCGAAAGCGAGATCGTCCTCTGCGTGAAGAGCGATCCCTACGACATGGAGGGCGAGGTGCTGATCGGCGAGTGGGATCCCCGCTCCGACGACATCCGCCGCCCCCTCCGCCTCCCCCGCGGCGACTTCCAGCGCCTCTTCGCCCTCAAAGGCGAGCTCACCGCCGACATCCTCGCGGAGAGAAAAGAGAGCGTGCGGGAAATGTACGAGCGCCTGTCGCTCAAGACGCTCGCCCCCGCGCTCGCATTGAGCGAGTATCGCGACGGCGGCGAGTACGACGCGTACATCCTGGGCGAATTCGTCGAGAAGCTGTAGAGCGGCGCGCGCCCGGTTGCGCGTAGCGCGTGGCGCGTTGCCCGGGCCTCATCGTCCAGGCGGAACTGCCCGGCGGCGCCCTCGGTTGCGCGTAGCGCGTGGCGCGTTGCCCGGGCCTTGTCGTCCAGGCGGAACTGCCCGGCGCCTCGTTGCGAGTAGCGCGTGACGCGTTGCCCGGGCCGTGTCGTCCAGGCGGAACTGCCCGGGCAACTCGCAACGCGCAACGCGACTCGCAACTCGCAACTCGCAACGCGCAACGCGTCAACGGGCAACGGGCAACGCGCAACGCGCAATACACCACCTCGCCACACCTCCTCTTGTCCCTTATTGCACCTGTCAGTTTTTCCGGCACCCGATTCGCAGTTATTCGTAGTTGAAGTCAGACCGCGAATAGGAGCCTCACATGCGCAATCCGCGCTCGTTCTCCATCCTCTCCATCCTCGTCTTCTCCCTCCTTACTGCTACGGCCGCCAGCGCGGCCACGTATTACGTCGACGACTCCGGCAGCAACTCCAATCCGGGGACGCTCGCCTCTCCTTTCCGCACCATCACCTATGGCCTCACCGTCATCGACGGACCGGGCGACGTGCTCTACGTCCGCGGCGGCACGTACAACGAGCGGGTGGTGGTCTGGGACAAGCACGGCACCTCCACCAGCGGCATTTACATCGCCGGCTACAACAGCGAGCTTCCGGTCATCGACGGGACCGGCATCGGCCCCCACTCCACCGTCTCTCTCAATGAGTCGTCGTACGTCACCTTCGACGGCTTCAAGGTGCAGAACTCGCCCGACACCGCCATCCTCGTCTGGGACGCGCACCACATCAACGTCAAGTACTGCACCGTGCAGACCGCCTTCTCCGGCGGCATCCAGGCCGGCAGCGACACCGTCGGCGGCACGCACGACGTCCTCTTCAAGGGCAACGTGGTCAGGGACACCGTGCGCGAGAACGCCCCCGGCACGAACCTCACCAGCGGCTGGCAGCAGGCCATGTCCTGCTGGAAATCGAACAACGTCACCTTCACCGAGAACTGGGTCTACGAGAACTACGGCGAGGGGATCGACTGCATCGTCAGCGACAACTGCACGATCACGAAGAACAACCTCTGGGACAACAAGGGCGCCCACATTTACCTCGACAACGCCCAGTACGCCCTCGTCGACCGCAACTACATCTACAACTCGGGCGACACCGAGTATTACCGTGACAGCGAGCCCTCCCCCGGCATCGCCATCGCCAACGAGTGGTACGACGTGCAGAACCCGGTCACGAACCTGACCATCACCAACAACATCGTCCACCGCACGCTGAGCGGGCTGGTCTACTGGAACTCACAGTACGCCGGCGGGCTGCACTACACGCTCATCGCCAACAACACCTTCTATCACTCGCACAGCTCGGCAGCGCGCCTCATCTACATCGAGGCCGACAACCACGACACCACCACCGTCGAGAACAACATCTTCTACCAGCGCACCGGCGTCGGCTACGCCTGGGCCCCCACCACCGGCTTCACCTGGCGCACGAACAACTGGTACGGCGGCACCTCCGGCACGCAGATCACCGGCGTCGGCGACGTGACCTCCAATCCGCTGCTCGTCAGCGCGGGCGGCTGGAGCGCCACCGACTACAAGCTCACCTCCACCTCGCCGGTCAAGACGGCCGGCACCACCAATTCCTCCGTGACCACCGACTACTGGGGCACGGCACGCACCGCCTCCTACTCCATCGGCGCCCATGAGTATTGAGACCCACACCATGACCAACCGCATCCTCCTGCTCCTCACACTCACCCTCTTCGCCTCGGCCGCCGGCGCGGCGACCTATTACGTCGACGACAGCGGCAGTAACTCCAACCCGGGGACGCTCGCCGCCCCGTTCCGCACCATCACCTACGGCCTCACGTTCATCAACAACCCCGGCGACGTGCTCTGGGTCCGCGGCGGCACCTACAACGAGCGCGCCGTGATCTGGGACAAGCACGGCACCTCCACCAGCCCCGTCTACATCGGCGGCTACAACGGCGAGCAGCCGGTCATCGACGGCACCGGCATCGGCCAGCACTCCACCGTCTCCATCAACGAGTCGTCGTACGTGACCTTCGACGGCTTCACCGTCCAGAACGCACCGACCGTCGGAATCCTGGTGTGGGACGCCAACAACGTCACCGTCAAGTACTGCACGGTGCAGCACACCATCAACAGCGGCATCCACGCCGGCAGCGACATCGTCGGCGGCACGTACAACATCACCATCCGCAACAACGTGGTGCGCGACACCGTCCGCGAGAACATCCCCGCGAACAACGCCACCAGCTGGGCTCAGGCCGTGTCCTGCGTCAACGCGAACAACGTCACCTTCAGCCAGAACTACGTCTACGAGAACTACGGCGAGGGGATCGACTGCATCGTCAGCGACAACTGCACGATCACCAGGAACACCCTGTGGGACAACAAGGGCTCGCAGATCTATCTCGACAACGCGCAGTACGCGCTCGTCGACCGCAACTACGTCTACAACACCGGCAACAGCGAGTACTTCCGCGGCGGCAACCCCTCCCCCGGCATCACCATCGCCAACGAGTACTACACCGTCCAGAACCCGGCCACGAACCTGACCATCACCAACAACATCGTGCACCGCTGCCTCAGCGGCCTGGTCTACTACAACTCACAGTACGGCGGCGGGCTGCACTACACGCTCATCGCCAACAATACCTTCTACCACTCCGCCAGCTCGAGCTACCGCCTCATCTACATCGAGGCCGACAACCACGACACCACCACCATCGAGAACAACATCTTCTACCAGCGCACCGGCGTCGGCTACGCCTGGGCCCCCACCACCGGCTTCACCTGGCGCACGAACAACTGGTACGGCGGCACCTCCGGCACGCAGATCACCGG
>DASWNW010000004.1:0-20265 GCA_036399015.1 Thermoanaerobaculia bacterium
CCGGAGGCCTCCGGTCGTTCCCTGATCTGTTGGTGGAGTAAGAGCATTCTGCTTAGCCGGTTCAACGCCGGACGCCCAGCACGTCCGACACCGCCGAGAGGGCGATCTCGAGGTCGGGCAGCAGCCCGGCGGCCTTCGCCAGCTCGCCCCCCTTGGCGGCCGACTCCAGCTCGCGGGCGAGCAGCAGCGCCCGTCCCTGGAAGTAGCTGAGCGATCCCTTGAGCTTGTGGGCGTGGCGGGCGACCGTCTCGGCGTCGCCGCGGGCGAGGCCGTCGCGGATGCCCTCGAGCAGCTCCGGCGTCTGGCGCGCGAAGGCGTCGCGCACCCGCTCGAGGAGGATGGGGTTGCCGCCGGTGATCTCCTCCAGCGCGTCGCGCGCCACCACCGACTCCAGCGCCTGCTCGAGCTGCTGCGCCACCACCGGCTTCACCAGCACCGAGGCCATGCCGGCGGCGAGGCAGCGGTCGCGGTCCTCGCGGGAGGTGTGCGCCGTCAGGCCGATGACCGGCGTGCCGCGCGTCGTGGCGCGGAACTGGCGCGTCACCTCCAGGCCGTCGATGCCGGGGAGTTGCACGTCCATGAACACGGCGTCGAAGTGGCGGGCGCCGAGGGTCGCCAGCGCCTGCTCGCCGTCGGGCGCGGTCATGACCTCGTGGCCGAGGCGCTTGAGCATCTCCGCAACGACCTCGCGGTTCACCTCGTTGTCGTCGACCACCAGCACCCGCAGCGCGGAGCCGGAGCGCACCGGCGGCGGCAGCGTGTACGACGACACACGGCCCGGCTGGCCGATGGCGGTGGCAATGGCGTCGAGCAGCTCGCGCTCGCCGACGGGGCGCGTGATCTGGATCGGGTGGAACGACCCCTCCAGCGGCGACTTGATGACGACCTGCGGGTGCACGTCGACGTTGGGATCGGCGGTGATGGCGCAGACGAACCGGCCGTGCAGCGGCGCGTCGGCGGCCCGGGCGAAGGCGCTGGCGAAGACGCCGCGCGAGCGGAGGATCTCGGCGATGGCGGCGCGCGACATCAGCGCCGGCTCGATGATCAGGACCGACTTCCCGGCCAGCGTGCTCTCCCACGGCTCGCGCTGCGGCGCGGCGCCGACCGCGTCGGCCGGCAGCGGGATGGTGAACGAGAAGACGCTCCCCTCCCCCTGCTCGCTCGCCAGCTCCACCGTGCCGCCCATGGCGTCGAGCAGCCGCACCACGATCGACAGGCCGAGGCCCGCGCCGCCGTAGCGGCGGGAAAGCGAGGAGTCCTCCTGCGTGAACGGCTCGAAGATGCGCTGGTGCACCGCCGGCGCGATGCCGACGCCGGTGTCGCGCACGTCGAAGCGGATCTTCCCCTTCGCCCGCGAGACGTGCACCGCGATCTCCCCCTCGTGCGTGAACTTGATGGCGTTGCCGATGAGGTTGAAGAGGATCTGCCGCAGCCGCACCGGGTCGCCCCAGACGGTCTCGGGGCAGTCGGGGTGGACGTAGTACGAGAGCGTGAGCTTCTTCGACGCCGCCAGCGCGGCGATCGACTTCATGGTGTCGGTCATGAGCTGCCGCAGCGGGAAGTAGACCGGCTCGAGGTCGAGCTTGCGGGCCTCGATGCGGGAGAAGTCGAGGACGTCGTCGATCATCCCCAGGAGCGTGTCGGCGGAGCGGCGGGCGGTCTCGAGCCGGCGCACGGTCGTCTCCGCGGGCTCGTCGTCGATGGCCAGTTGCAGCATGCCGATGACGCCCTGGAGCGGCGTGCGCATCTCGTGCGACATGTTCGCCACGAATTCGCTCTTCGCGGCGCTGGCCTCCTCGGCGCGCGCGTGCGCTTCTTCCAGTTTGCGAATGAGCTCGCGCGACATGCGCACGGCGTTCGTCAGCTCGCGGCGGCGCGACTCGGCGGTGCGGGCGCTGAGGGCGATGTACGAGCCGGCAAAGAGGAGGAAGATCAGCTTCGCCAGCGCCGGCGCGGCCGCGACCGGCCGCACGTAGGCGGAGACGTAGAGGAGCATGCCGCCGTAGCAGGCGGCGCCGAACAACGCGAAGCCGAGGGCGCGGCGGAAGGTGGTCTGCACCTGGTCGGCGACGCGCAGCAGCGGGATGAAGAACAGCCAGCTCGCCTCCGCGCCCGACTGGTAGATGGCGAACGTCCAGACCAGCACGTCGATGGCGAACGCCGGCAGGGTCAGGTCGATCGGCGGATCGCGCCGCAGCGCCGCCACGATCGCCAGCCACGACACGACGGCCCAGGCGGCGACGACGATGGTGGTGAGGAGGAAGCCCTGGTCGGGCGGGTGGACGAGGAGGAAGTGGTTGTGCACCCACACCGCGAGCGCGAGGAAGATCGAGCCGATCGTGCGGACGAGCGGCAGCTCCCACGCGGCGAGGCGCCACGTCCGCGCACGGCGGCGGGCTTCGATCTCTTCTGGATCGATGGCGATTTCGGTGGTCATGGGGGCCGGCCGCGGCCGGCTAGCTGCCTGCCGCGCCAGCGTCGCGCTGGCTGCGTTGCAGAATGCCACGAATCTTCGGCAGGAGCACTTCTTTCCGGATCGGCTTGCGGAGGAAGCCGGCCGCCCCCATCTCCAGGCTCTGCATCTCCACCTCGATGCCGGTCATGCCGGTGATGAAGAGGGCGGGCGTGTCGATCTGCTTCTGCAGCATGATCTCGAAGACCTTGAGGCCGCTGAGGGTCGGGACGTTGATGTCGAGCACGAGCAGGTCGAAGTGGCGCCGGCCGAGCTCGAGCAGGGCATCGCCGCCGTCGGCGACGATCACCACCTCGTAGCCCGCGCCGGTGAGGTAGTTCTCGAGGAGTGCCGAGGAGACGAGGTCGTCTTCGACGACGAGCACGAGGGTGGGCCGGTCGGACTGCACTCTTCTCACCTCCCGCGGCGCCGGCTGGCGCTCGAGCGCGCTCAGGATCTCCTGGTGCAGCCGCTCGGTCTCCTCCCCCGGCTCGCGGTTGTACTCGCGGCGGAGGACGTCGGCGCACTCTTCGTAGCGGCGCAGCGCCGAGTCGGCGCGTCCCTGGTCGAGCTGCAGGCGCATCAGCGTGCGGTGCACCACTTCCTGCGATGGATCGAGCGAGAGCAGCCGCCCCGCGGTGTCGACCGCCTCCTCCCACCAGCCGGCGCGGATCTGCGTGGTGAGCAGGTTGCCGAACATCGCCACGGCGGCGCGCCAGTAGGTCAGCCGCCGCTCCGCCAGCCATTCGTCGAACGGCCGGATGCCGGTCGAGAAGTTCTCCAAGAGGTTCCCGCGGTAGATCTCGACGGCGGTGCGGATGGAGTTCATGGAGGGAGCGGAGATCAGCTCCTCGAACCGCCGCGCGTCGACGGAGACCGTGGCGCGGTTGAACCGGACCGCCGCGCCGTCCTCCGTCAGGATGTCGTGCGGCAGGTAGCGGAGCGCGTAGTGCAGGTCGCGAATGACCTCCCGCACCTGCCCCTCGGCGCCGGGATCACCAAAGAGCAGCGTCCCGAGCTCCGTAAGCGAAGTCCGCCCCCCGATCTTCAGCGCCAGATAGATGACCAGCGCCTGCGTCCGGCGATTGCCAATGGATAGAGCATCGCCGCGATAGTCGACGGCCGAGAACTCCCCGAGCAGACGGATGGTAAGGAGGACCATTCCTTATGGAGGGAAGTGTAGCGCGTTTGGCTACAGGGGACGAGATGAATGAAGAACGCAGAACGCAGAATGAAGAAGGAAGAAACCGCCTACAGCCCTCTTCTCAATTCTTCATTCTGCGTTCTGCGTTCTGCGTTCATCTGAACGCCCCACCAGGCACATCCCTGCCAACCACCACATCATCCAACCGAATCACCTGATTCCTCCCCCGAATCTCCCTCCTCACCGACAGCAAAAGCCCCCCCACGCGCCGGTAGTCCTGAAACACCACCACCGAGGGCGGGTCCGCCGGCGCCGACCCTTCCAGCTTCATGTGCCATTCGTCGACGAGGCCGGTGCGGCGGTTCACCCACATCCAGTACACGTCGCCGGGGGTGAGGCCGACGTCCTTGAAGGAGAACTTCACGATGTCGTGCACCTGGCCGCAGGCGCCGGTCTTCTCGCCTTCGTACTCGCGGGTGACGCCGGGGTCGAAGGACTTGAAACCCATGAGCAGCCAGTAGGTGTCGTTGATGAAGCGGCCGTAGCCGAGCTTGAGGAGCTCGGCCGGGTCCGCCGCCTCCTGCCCGTTCTTCCAGCCGCGGCCCTGCTTCGTGTTCACGTTCATGACCACGCGCACGTCCTCGCCCTGCCGGTTCTTGCCGCTCACGGCGTAGTCGCCGGTGAAGCGGTCCCACTCCTGTTTCCATGATGCGAGAATCTGCCCGTCGCGCTCGACGTTGAACGTGAACGCGAAGTACCGCGCGTCGTTCCAGGCAGGGCCCGCCAGCACGTCCATGGCGCGCTGGGCCACGGAGTCTGCAGTCGGTTGTCCGTCAGCAGCAAAAGCAAGGAAAGTGACGAAGGCGCTGATGATGAAGCGGCGTGTCATCGGCCTACTCTAACGCGAACATGCTCGAGAAAGACCGCATCGTCATCACCGGCGTCGGGGCCCTCAGCCCGAACGGCGCCGGGCGTGAGAACTACTTCGCCGCCGCCCGCGAGGGGCGCAGCGGCATCCGCGCCATCACCCACTTCGATGCGGGCTCGCTCCCCTGCCGGATCGCCGGCGAGGTCGACTTCGACCCCACGCAGTGGGTCGACGCGAAGAACCTCCGCCACGTCTCGCGCGTGGTGCCGATGTCGATCGCCGCGACCGACGAGGCGCTGCGCGACGCGAAGCTCGACCCGCGCGCCGCCGACCTCGAGACGCGCCGCTCGATCGGCGTGATGCTCGGCTCCGGCGGCGGCGCGGTGGAGTTCAGCGAGCGGATGTACGAGCTCTGGTACAAGGGCTCGCTCAAGCAGGCCTCGGTCTACTCGGTCCCTTCCGGCACGATCGGCACGATCGCCTCCGAGATCTCGATGGCGTACGACCTCCACGGCTTCTCGCACCTGATCTCGACCGGCTGCACCTCCTCCACCGACGCCATCGGCTACGCCTACCGGAACCTGAAGCTGGGCGTGTGCGACTACGTCGTCACCGGCGGCGCCGACGCCACGATCACCGAGGGGGTGCTGACGGGCTTCTGCATCATGCGCATCGTCACGAACTCCTGGAACGACCAGCCGTCCGGCGGCTCGCGCCCGTTCACCTCGAACCGCGACGGCTTCGTACTCGGCGAGGGGTCGTGGATGTTCGTGATGGAGCGGGAGTCGACGGCGAGGGCGCGCGGCGCGCACATCTACGCCGAGGTGGCCGGGTATGCGTCGACCTGCGACGCGTATCACCGCGTGCGCATGGACGACTCCGGCGAGGAGCCGGCGCGCGCGATGATGATGGCCATGAAGGACGCCGCGGTCGACGCCACCGAGGTGGGGTACGTGAATTACCACGGCACGTCGACCGACCTCAACGACCGCATCGAGACGCGCGCGGTCAAGCTGGCGTTCGGCAAGCACGCGACGAAGCTGGCCGGCTCCGCGATCAAGTCGATGATCGGCCACCCGCAGGGCGCCTGCGGCGCGGCCGGGGTCGCGGCGACGCTGATGGCCTTCCGCGACGACGTCCTCCCGCCGACCATCAACCTCGACACGCCCGACCCGGAGTGCGACCTCGACTACGTGCCGGATGTGGGACGCAAGGCGCGCATCGACGTGGCGGTCTGCAACACGATCGCCTTCGGCTCGAAGAATTCCGCGCTCGTGCTGAAGCGGGTGTAAGGGTCGCGCGCGCTCTCTCTGGAGTGCCGGGCTCTCAGCCCGGCACCGAGCCCGGCACCACGACGGGCTGAGAGCCCGTCGCTCCAGGTGGCGACGAAGCGCCCCGCCGCTCCACAGGCCCGACCCGCTACACTTCCGCGCGTGTTGAGACGAATCGAATCGCACGAGCTGCTCGACGAGCACGATGCGCCGCGCGAGGACATGGAGCGCTCGCTCCGCGATCTGCGCCTCATCAACAAGTACCTCGGCGGCGTGCGCATCTACCGCTCGCTCGTGCGCCGGTTCCGCCCCCGCTCCATCCTCGACATCGGCACCGGCACCGCCGACCTCCTCGAATCGGTCGCCGACGTCCGCACCCGCATCGGCCTCGACTTCAAGATCGACCACCTGCTCTACCTGCGCGAGGGCTCGCGCGTCCTGCGCGTGGTCGGCGACGCGCACCGGCTGCCGTTCCGCGACGGCGCGGTCGATCTCGTCACCTCCTCCCACTTCTTCCACCACTTCTCCCCCGCCGAGAACGGCAGCATCCTCATGGAGTCGCTGCGGGTGTCGCGGAAAGGGGTGGCGGTGAACGACACGCGCCGCCACTACGCGCCACTCCTCTTCGTGCTGCTCCTCGGCGCGCTGCGGCTGGTCGGCCGGATCACCCGCTTCGACGCCCCGGCCTCGGTGCGGCAGGGCTACACGCTCGGCGAGGCGCGGCAGATCGCGTCGGGCATCGCCGCGTCGAAGTGGAAGGTCGAGAGGAAGATGCCGTTCCGCTACGCTCTCCTGCTGTGGAAGTAGACGTCGCCATCGTCGGCGCCGGACCGGCCGGCTCGACGCTCGCCACGCTCCTCGCGCAGCGGGGCGCGCGCGTGGCGCTGCTCGACCGCGACGCCTTCCCCCGCGACAAACTCTGCGGCGAGTTCCTCTCCTACGACGCGCTCCCCATCCTGCAGCCCCTCGGCGTCCTCGACGCCATCGACCGCGCCGGCGCGCCGCGCATCGACCGCTGCCGCGTCGTCGGCTCGCGCCGCACCTACGAGCTCGACCTGCCGCACGCCGCCCGCGGCGTCTCCCGGATGTTCCTCGACGACCTCCTGCTGCGCACGGCCGAGGCGGCGGGCGCGATCCGGCTCGACGGTACGACCGCCGCGACGCTCGATGCCACGCGCGTCAACGACATCACCGCGAAGGCGGTCGTCGGCGCCTGGGGACGCTGGGGGCGGTTCGACCAGCAGCTCGGCCGCGGCTTCGTCCGCGACCGCAGCCACCGCAACTTCGGCTTCAAGCGCCACTACCGCGGCGTCCCCTCCGGCACGATCGAGCTCTACTCCTTCGCCCGCGGCTACCTCGGCGTGAACAGCGTCGAAGCGGGCATCACCAACATCTGCGGCCTGGTCCACGCCTCCCGCCTCGCGGGACACAAGGGCCGCTGGGACGCGTTCGTCGAGACGATCCGGGCGGAGGAGCCGGCGCTGGAGGCGCTCTACGCCCGCCACGACCCGGCGCAGGACGGCTACCTCTCCTCGGAGCCGGTGATCTTCCGCGCCCGCTCCGCGGTGGAGGGGGGCGTCTTCATGATCGGCGACGCGTCGGGAGTCATCGACCCGCTGACCGGCAACGGCATGGCCATGGCCATCCAGTCGGCGCTCCTCGCCGCGCCGATGCTCCTGCGGCTGCTCGAGTCGCCGTCGCAGCGGGTGCGGATCGAGGACGAGTACCGCGCGCTGCACCACCGCTTCTTCGCCAAACGCATCGCCTGGAGCCGCCGCGTCGCGCTGCTCCTCTCCCGCCCCAGACTCCTCGACGCCGCACTGGCGACCGTGCGCTCCCCGCTCCTCGGCAACGCGCTGCTGCGGCGGACGCGCGCGTCGCGGGAGGAGGTGGAGAGGATGGCGGAGGGGTGGTTCGGATGACGTTGCGCGTTGCGTGTTGCGCGTTGCCCGGGCTTCTCCGGTCGACCAGCCAGGCGCGGGCAACTCGCCACGCGCAACACGCAACCGGATAGAATCGCCGCGTTTATGGCGCCGCTACCCGAAGGCGAGTTTCTCCTGCCTTTGTTTCCGCTGCCGAACATCGTCTTCTTTCCCCACACGCGCCTGCCCCTGCACGTCTTCGAGCCGCGCTACCGTCAGATGATCAAGGACGTGCTCGAAGGCGACCAGCGCTTCGGCATCGTGCTGCTGCGCGCCGGGTGGGAAGCGGATTACTTTGGCGCGCCGCCGGTGCACGGCATCGGGACGCTGGGGACGGTCGAGCAGGCGGTGCCGCTCGAGGATGGCCGCTACAACATCGTCGTGCGGGGCGACGTGCGGGTGCGCATCCTCGACGAGGTCTCGCGCGTCCCCTACCGCACCGCGCGCGTCGTCGCCGATCCGGAGAAGCCGCGCGACCCGAAGGAGGCGTACGCGCAGCGGGAGTGGCTCGCCGACGTCTCGCGCCAGTACCTCCACTACCTGCCCGATCAGACGGCGGTGCCGGAGATCGAGACCGTCAACCTCGACGCGCTCACGAACGCGCTGATCATGTCCCTCAACCTCGACAACGAGGAGAAACAGAAGCTGCTGGAGCTGAACGACGTCATCGCGCGTGCCGAGGAGATCGGAAACGAGCTGACCGGGCGGATCGAGTCGCTGCGCTTTCTCAGTGGCTACCGGCGCGGCGGCGACCCCAGTCACAACTGACTGCCACTAGAATCCGCGCGTGTCGTTCCCCTGGAGAGAGTTCTATTACCCGCTGAACGTGTTCATGCACATCCTCACCGCCGAGGAGGGGGACGTGCCGTATCTGCATTACGGCCTGTTCGAGCGGGAGGATGAGTCGCTGGCCGCGGCGCAGGAGCGCTCGACCGAGGTGCTGCTCGCGCGGCTGCCGCCGCCGCCCGCGCGGCTGCTCGAAGCGGGCTGCGGCCTCGGCACCACGCTCGACCGCCTCACCCGCATCGGGTACGCCGCCACCGGCATCACGCCCGACGACAAGCAGGTGGCCATGGTGCGGCAGCGCTACGGCGACACGGTGGACGTGCGCTGTGTGGCGTTCGAGCAGTTCACGTCGCAAGCGCCATTCGATGCGGTGCTGTTCCAGGAGTCGTCCCAGTACATCGAGTCGCAGGCGCTCTTCGCGAAGGCGGCCGAGCTGACCTCGCACGTCGTCGTCCTCGACGAGTTCGCGCTGAAGAACGAGGGGACGCTGCACCGCTACGACGCGTTCGTGGCCGCGGCGCGGCAGCACGGCTTCCGGCTGGTGGACGAGGTGGACTACTCGAAGAACGCGCCGCCGACCGTCGAGTACTTCATGCAGCGCATCCCGAAACACCGCGACGCCCTCATCGCCGACCTCGGCCTGACGGCGCAGCAGATCGACGACCTCCTCGAGAGCGGCCGCGGGTACGTCGATCTCTACCGCCGCGGCCTCTATGCGTACCGGTTGCTGGAGCTGCGGCGTTGAAGATCGCCTACCTGCTCGAGGACACGGCCATCGCCGGCGGCACGCGCGTGGCGGTGGCGCACGCCGACGCGCTCACCGACCGGGGGCACGAGGTCACGCTCGTCACCCGCGGCGGGCCGCTGACCTGGCGCGCGTCGCGTGCCCCCTGGCTGCACGTGCGGGACTTCGCGGAGCTCGACGCGAAGGCGTACGACTTCGTGGTGGGGACGTTCTGGACCACGCTCCACCAGACGTTCGCCATCGCCGGCGAGCGGGGCGTCCACTTCTGCCAGGGCTATGAGGGGGCGTTCACCGCCTACCAGCCGCTCAAGGCGCAGATCGACGCCGCGTACGAGTTGCCGCTGCCGAAGATCACCGTCTCGCCGCACCTCGTGCCGATCTGCCGCGCGTTCTACGACGACGCGACGTACGTCGGGCAGATCGTGGACGAGGAGTTCTATCAGCCGCACGTGCGGCGGGAGGATGCGCGGCCGCGCGTCCTGCTCGTCGGGCCGGCGCAGGCCGACTTCAAGGGCATCGACGTCGGCTACGACGCGGTGCGGCATGCGCGGGAGCTCGGCGCCGGCTTCGATCTCGTGCGCGTGTCGCAGTGGCAGCCGGCGGAGGGGGAGCCGCACGAGCTGGCGGAGGAGTTCCGGGTCGGCATCAGCACGGCGGAGATGGCGCGGCTCATCGCCTCCTGCGACGTCTTCCTCGGCACGAGCCGCGCGGAGGAGGGGTTCGGCCTCCCGGCCGCCGAGGCGATGGCGGGAGGGGTGCCGGCGGTGCTGTCGGAGATCCCGTCCTTTCTGAGCTGGGACGCGCGCCACGATTACGCCCTCTTCGCACCGGTGGGGGACGCGGCGGCGTTCGGCGTGCAGCTCGCCGCGCTGCTGCTCGACCGTGCGCTGCAGGAGAGGTTGAGTGCGAGCGGCCGGGAGGTGGTGGAGCAGTTCCGCGCGGAGCGGACGGCGGTGACGCTGGAACGCTGGTTCGCCTCGCGGATGTGACGTCGTGCTCCCTGGAGCGACGGGCTCTTAGCCCGTTGACCGTTGCCGGGCTGAGAGCCCGGCAGTCCAGAGGGAACGGTCAGAAGGAACGGTCAGCGCGTGATGGCGAAGACGCAGTTCCGGCAGATGAAGTCGTCCGGCGACTCGTCGATGCCGTAGGCCATCCGGCGCATGTGCGCCATGGCGTCCCCTTCGAGCACCTCGCGCACCGTCTGCGTCTTCAGGTTCCCGACCACGTAGTTCTCGTCGTAGTCCTGGCAGCAGAGGATGCAGTCGGAGGTGGCGGTGATGTGCAGGTGCTGGAGGGGGCGGGAGCCGATCAGCTCGCAGCCGGCCAGCTTGCCGACGCGCGCGACCGCCTTCTTCGCCACCTCGAGGTGCCAGGCCCCGCGGTCGACGGTGAGGTGCTGCTGCACGTCGAAGCGGCTGCCGGCGTAGCGGTCGCGGACCGCCTCGAAGTTCTGGCGGTGCTCCTCATCGCCGCTGCCGAGGACGATGATGCGCATCTCGTCGGCAAGGGGGAGGTCCTTCGCGTAGTCGATGTTGCGCATCACGACCTTGACGTGGTTCTCGCCACGGTCGCGCTCGTAGCGCTCCTCGTCCAGCGTCGAGAGGTTGATGCAGAGGAAGCGCAGTTTCCCCGCCTTCAGCAGCGCGTCGGACTTCGCCGGCGTGAGGCCGGAGCCGTTGCTCAGCACCGCCACCGGCAGGCCGGCCTCGAAGAGGGTGCGGCAGTGGTCGACGAAGCGGCGGTCGACGGTCGGCTCGTTGTAGCTCTGGAGGAAGACGCCGTCGATCGAGCCGCGGAACTCCTTGAGCTGCTCGACGATCCGCTCGAACACCTCGGTCGGCATCTCCTCGTCCTCGCGCGGGGCGACGGAGACGGGGCAGAAGTAGCACTTCTGGTTGCACGTCGTCACGGTCTCCAGCGAGACCACCTTGAGGTGGAACCGGCGGGAGAGGTCCTCGTTCTCTGGGATCAGCCAGCCGTCGCGCAGGAGCGCCTCGTCGGTGAGGACGCCGGTGTCCTGGAACGCGCGGAAGCTGGCGAACGCCTGCTCGCCCGGCAGGAGGGCGCGGTCGGTGAGCGGGTTGTAGATCCGCGACTCTTCGTAGTGAAGGTACGGATTCGCGGTCACTGGATTCCCCGAGCTCATCTCCGGCGCAGAACGCCCGCCGCGCTGCTTCTCTTCCGCTTGACTTCCGGACGCGGCGCGTGCGAAAGAGCGATGCTGATGCTCCCGGCCGTTCTCGTTCCCCTCTTCGATCATCCTGCACTCGAGGAGCGTTACGCCAGCTGGCAGTCCCAGATGCTGCTGCGGCGGGACCATCCGGCGCTCGATTTCTACGATCCGCATGAGAGCGCGGCCGACGCCGCCGCGCAGTTCGACGAGGAGTTCGTCCTCGTCGTCACCGATCCGCTCCTTCTCCCCTCTCCCCGGCTGGGCGAGCGTCTGCAGGCCGCGATCGGCGATGCGTTCGCGGCCGTGCCGGTCTCGAATGACGCGACGGAGGTACGGCAGCGGATCGACGTTCGTCCATACATGACGCTGCGCGAGCTGGAGCGGGAGGCGGCGGCCGTGGAGGCGCGCCGGACGCCGCCGGAGCGGATGCAGTGGGGGAATGCCGACCCCGGCGCCTTCCTCTGCCGCACCAGCACGCTCCGTTCGTTGAAGATGCCGCTGGCGCGGGTGCTGGCGGGACGCGAGGTGGTGCTCGCGCGCGACGTGCTCGTGCACCGCTGGGCGTCGCTGCGGGGGCAGACGCGGATCGACCTCCTCGACCGGATCAGCCCCGGCGCCCGCACCATCCTCGAGTTCGGCTGCGGCGAGGCGCCCCTCGGCGAGGCGCTGAAGCGGCGGCAGAAGTGCCGTGTCGTCGGCGTGGAGCTCGACCCGCAGGCCGCCGCCATCGCCCGCAAACGCATCGACGACGTCTACCAGGGAGACGTGCGCGACATCGTGGCGCGGCTCGACGAGCGGTTCGACTTCATCGTCGGCGGCGACATCGTCGAGCACCTCGACGAGCCCTGGTCGTTCCTCGGCGACCTCCGTCACATCGCCACGCCCGGCGCGCATCTCCTGCTGAGCCTCCCCAACATCGCCAACGCCTCGATCGTCGGCGACCTGCTGCAGGGGCGCTTCGACTACGTCTACATGGGGCTGACCTGCGTCGGCCACCTGCGCTTCTTCACCCGCCGCACGGTCGAGGAGATGCTGACCATCGCCGGGTGGGAGGTGATCTCGATCGAGCCGCAGGCGCTGGCGAGCACGCGCGAACAGGCGCAGCTCCTCGAGGCGCTGCGCACGGCCGGGATCCCGTTCGAGGAGTCGGAGGTTACGCCGTCGGGCTTCTACGTCACCGCCAGGAATCGCGAATGAAGGTGACGGAGCGGGTGGCGCTCTGGCGGCTGCGGCGGCAATTGCGGCGGCTGCAGGGGGAGTATTACCGCGGAGACGCCTCCGGCGCGCCCGCCACCGCCGCGTCCTATCTCGCCACGCTCGACCGCGCCCGCTCGTTCCTTCCCTCTCCGTCGCGCGCCGTTCACCTCGGCGCGGGAGGTCACCGGCTGCGTGGGTGGATCAACGTCGATCTCGTGCGCGACGGGGCGGACGTGCTCGCCGATCTTGCCACCTCCCTCCCCTTCCGCTCCGGCTCGATCCACCTGCTGCACTCGGAGGATCTGCTCGAGCATCTCGATCTGGACGGCGGCAAGCGGCTGCTGGCGGAGTGTCACCGCGTGCTGCGCCCCGGCGGCGTGATGCGCCTCCTGACGCCCGACCTGCGGGCGCTCGTGCAGCAGGTCTACGTCGACCGGAACGCGCGCCATCTGGCCTGGTGCAACACGCACCTGCAGGCGGACGGCCCGGCCGAAGCGCTGAACATGCATCTGCGGATGAACGGCGACCACCGCTTCGTCTACGACGAGGAGCTGCTCACACGGCTACTGACCTCGGTCGGCTTCCGCGTGCGGCGCGTGCGCTTCAACTGGTCTCCGGTGCCGCAGTTGCGGTACCTCGACCTGCGCGACTTCGGGTTGAACCTCTTTCTCGAGGCGGTGAAGGGCGATGGCTGACGTCACCATCCTCCTGGAGGACACGGCGATCTCCGGCGTCGGACGCGTCGCGCTGATTCACGCCGACCGGCTGGTCGCCGACGGCCACCGCGTGCGCATCGTGACGACCGGCGAGCCGGTGACCTGGCGCGCCTCGCGCGCGGAGTGGGTCTACGCCGACCACCTCCCCTCCGACGGCATCCCCGCCGCCACCCTCCCTCTGGTAGTGGAGGAGGAGCTCTTCCGCGACCGCACCCCGCGCGAGCACGAGCCGCTGCGCGTGCTCCTCTGCGGCGCCTCGCAGGACGAGACGCTGGCCCTCGCCGACGGCTACGGCGCGGTCGCCCACGCGCGCTGGTTCCACCAGACGCTCGACGTGGTGCGCGTGTCGCCCTGGGCCCCGTCGCGCGAGGAGCCGCTGGAGTCGGTGCAGGAGTTCCACGTCGCCCTGACCGCCGCCGAGATGACCCGCCTCATGCACTCCTGCGACGTCCTCGTCGCCCCCGGCCCCCGCTTCGCGCTGACGACGGCGGAGGCGCTCGCGGCCGGCCTCGCCTGCGTCATCGCCGCCCCACCCTTCGACTACCCCGCCGCCGCACCGGTAGACAACCCCGTCGAGCTGGGCGAGCGGCTGATCGAGGTGCTCTCCGACGCCGCGTTGCGCTCGAAGGTGCGCATGCACGGCCGCGAAGTCGCCGAAAGGTGGCGTGGGGTTCGCCTAGAATTGGGGTAGATGGCGAGCTTCGGCACGAAGGACGAGATTCTCGCGCGCCTCAGCCGCTTCCCACGACCTGGCGATGATTCTCGAACGGCCCGAAATCGAGTCGCGATACCAGTCGCTCATCGCACGTCAGCGGTGACACACGCCGGTGAAGCTGGCGTGGGGTTCGCCTAGAATTGGGGTAGATGGTGGACATCGGCACGAAGGAACAGTGGGACGCCTATCTGGAGGGGTACCGCAAGTTCAACGCGTGGGAGGAGGAGCACTTCCTCGAATATGTCGTCCCCGGTGAGCAGGCGCTGAAGCTCTTCTCGGACGCGTACGACGCGCTTTCCCCCGCGTCGCTCGAATGGGCGCTCATCGATCGCGACGAGCGCGGGTTCAGCGAGCTGTTGAAGACATTGGGTCTGCTTCGTGTCTAAGCTGAACGCGGTCGTCGTGGAGCTGGCGCGCGTCTTCGAGCGCGCTCACATCTCTTACATGGTGATCGGCGGCATGGCCGCGCAGGTGTGGGCGAACCCGCGGTTTACCGCTGATATCGACATCGCAGTGGGCGTCGATCCGCGGGACCCGGCGAAGCTGTTCGAGGTGCTGAAACCGCTGGTGAAAGCGATGCGACCGGATGCGGCCGAGCTCGTGCGCGACACCGGCATTCTGCGATTCACGCACAAGAAGGATGTCTCGGTCGACCTAGGCGTGAGCGAGACCCCTTACCTGCTGAACGCGCTCGATCGTGCCGTCGATGTGGAGGTGGACGGGCAAACGGTAAAGTTCTGCACGCCCGAGGACCTCATCCTGCACAAGTTGCTGGCGGACCGGACGCAGGATCGCGACGACATCAAGGCCGTGATCCGGCGCCAGGGGAAGAAGCTCGACCGCGCCTACCTCGACCCGCTAGTCGAGCAGATCGCCGAAGCCACGTACCGCCCTGAAATCCTCGAGCGCTACCGCTCGCTCCTCTCCGTGACCCGCTCGTGACGTTCTGACATATCGGTGCAACACCCTGCGCGTACGATCGGGGTATGCGTCGCATGTTGCTCGTGCTGCTTCTCGCGCTGCCGCTCGCCGGTCAGGACGAAGTCGTCGTTCTGAAGGTGCCGGGGATGGATGCCGTCGACGTCAGGAAGGACGTCGCCTACGGGGAGCACAAGCTCGACCTCTACCGGCCCGCCGGCGTGACAGAGGCGCTGCCGGTGGTGATCTTCGTCAACGGGATCGACCGGGCGGAGCTGAAGGAATGGGGGCAGTACACCTCCTGGCCGCGGCTCGTAGCGGCGCGCGGGATGGCCGCCATCACGCACACCGGCGATCTCGAGGCGCTGCTGAAGGCGGTCCGTGCGAACGGAGCCGAGTGGAAGGTCGATCCGAGCCGCATCGCCATCTGGGCCTGCTCCGCCAACGGGCGCGTGGGCACCGCCGCGCTCGCAACCCACGGCTTCCGCGCAGCGGTCCTCTACTACGCCCTCATGGATACGGCTCCGAAGAACACCACCACCCCCGTCCTGGTGGCGCGGGCGGGGCTGGACGCGCTGTCGCTCAACCGGGGCATCGAGCGCTGGGTGGCGCAGGCGGTGACGCTGGAGGTGCCGCTGTCCTACGTCAACTACCCCGAGGGGCGGCATGGGTTCGAGCTGCTCGACGACACGACCGAGTCGCGGCACATCGTCGAGCAGACGCTCGACTTCCTTCGGCATCACCTCACCACCGCCCCCACCCCGCGCAAGGAGCCGATGACGCTCGTGCAGTTGCAGCAGCTTGGGATCGACGCCGCCGTCGCCCGGCTGCACGAGCTGCGGAAGTCCCATCCCGCCGCCTACGTGCTCCAGGAGCAGACGCTGAACGCCATGGGCTACGCCGCGCTGGCCGAGAACAAGGCCTCCGAGGCGGTGAAATGGCTGGAGCTGGCGGCGGCGTGGTATCCCGAGTCGGCCAACGCGCACGACTCCCTCGGCGACGCCTACGAGGCCGCCGGCCGCGCCGACGACGCGATCCGCGCGAGCGAACGGGCGCTCCAGCTCGTCGACAGGGCGCACCCGCAGCGGCGCGATGGGATCCGCCGGAGCGCGGAAGAGAAGCTGGGGCGGCTGAGGCGGTAGTTCCTCGGGGTTCCTCGGCGTTCCTCGGGGTTCCTCGGCGTTCCTCGGGGTTCCTCGGGGTTCCTCGGGGTTCCTCGGGTTCCCTCGGGTTCCTCGGGGGACGTTTCGTCGCAGTGGCCACAGCAACTCCCGAGGAACTCCCGAGGAACGCCGAGGAACTCCGAGGAACCCGACGCCCCCACGGCCCGCATCTCGCATCCTTGCGAGCCGGGACTTTCCGTCGCTTGTGAAAAGTTTCTCTAGTACATAGAATCGCGGCTCCCACGGCGGGGTCGCCCACCGCAATCCGCAGCCTGCGAATCGCGACGAAATCCCGAGTCAACCTATGCCAGTACAGAAGATTGAGAAACCAGGATCGATCATCCCGCGCAAGGCCGGCGTCGCTCCCGGCCAGGGGCCCGAAAAAGGGCTGATCACGCTCCCCGGGGAAGCCGACCGCGAGATCGAAGACCTCGGCGGCGGCACGTACATCACCACCAAGCTCGATCAGGTGGTGAACTGGGCGCGCGGCAACTCCCTCTGGCCCCTCCCGTTCGGCACCGCCTGCTGCGCCATCGAGTTCATGTCGATGGTCAGCTCGCACTACGACATCTCCCGCTTCGGCGCGGAGGTCGTCCGCTTCTCCCCCCGGCAGGCCGACCTGATGATCGTCGCCGGCACCATCGTCGACAAGATCGCGCCGGTGCTCAAGAAGATCTACGACCAGATGCCGGAGCCGAAGTACGTCATCGCCATGGGCGCCTGCGCGACGTCCGGCGGCTTCTATCGTTCCTACCACGTCGTGCAGGGCATCGACGAGATCGTGCCGGTGGACATGTGGGTGCCGGGCTGCCCGCCGACGCCGGACGGGCTGATGTACGCCATCCTGAAGCTGAAAGAGAAGATCGAGCGGGGAGAGATCAAGCGCGGATGAATGATGTTGTCGGTTGTCAGTTCCCGGTTGTCCGCGAGCCCTCGGCTGGCGGCACCATGACGACTGACAACTGACAACCGACAACCGACAACGAATCCATGAGCACTCTTACCAAGCTCTCCGCCATCCCCTACACCGGCCCCGCGCCGACGAACCGCCAGCCGTACGTCCCCGTCGAAGCGGCGGCCGCCGATGCCCGCGGATCGGAGATCGCGGTCAAGGTCGCGCACACCGGCGTCTGGCAGGAGCCCGGCCAGGACATGCCGACGCTGATCGTCGACCGCCACGCGATCATCGACGTGCTCCGCAAGCTGCACGACGAGCCGTCGCTGCAGTTCACGCTGCCGCTGGAGCTCTTCGGCGCCGACTACCCGAATCGCGAGAAGCGTTTCGACGTCATCTATCACCTCTACTCCCTCACCAACAACGAGCGGGTGCGCCTCAAGGTCCGCGTCTCCGAGGACGAGCACGTGCCGACCAGCACCGGCGTCTTCCAGGGCTTCGACTGGTACGAGCGCGAGGCGTGGGACATGTTCGGGATCGTCTTCGACGGCCACCCGAACCTCCGCCGCATCCTCACCCACGAGAACTTCCAGGGCCATCCGCTGCGCAAGGACTACGATCCGGCCCAGCGCTGGCTGCTGACCGACCAGGGCGTGGCGACGATTACGCCGAAGATCGCGCCGGAGTTCCAGGAGATCGAGGGGGAGGAGTCCGACTTCGAGCGGGTGACGCTCAACCTCGGCCCGTCGCACCCCGCCACGCACGGCACGCTGCGCATGGTGGTGACGCTCGACGGCGAGACGATCATCGGCGCCGAGAACGAGATCGGCTACCTCCACCGCTGCTTCGAGAAGATGTCGGAGACGCACACGTATCAGCAGGTCATCCCCTATACCGACCGGCTGAACTACTGCTCCGCCATCATCAACAACGTCGGCTACTGCATGACCGTGGAGAAGCTCCTCGGCATCGAGGCGCCGCCGCGCGCGCAGCACGTCCGGCTGATGCTGTCGGAGTTCTACCGCATCTCCGACCACATCATCTGCATCGGCACGAACCTCGTGGACATGGGGGCGCTGACGAACTTCTGGTGGCTCTTCCAGCCGCGCGAGGAGATCATCGGCCTCGCGGAGTCCTGCTCCGGCGCGCGCCTCCTGCCGAGCTACCTCCGTGTCGGCGGCATCGCCATCGACGTCCCCTCGACGTTCCTCGCCCACGCGCAGCACCTCGTGAACACGCTGCCGAAGTTCATCGACGACGTCGAGGCGCTGATCATGAAGAACCGCATCTTCCGCGACCGCGTCGACGGCGTCGGCGTGATCTCGCGCGAGGATGCGATCAACTTCGGCTTCACCGGCCCCTGCCTGCGCGCCACCGGCGTCCCCTTCGACGTCCGCAAGGCCTCTCCCTACCTCGGCTACGAGACCTATGACTGGGACGTGCCCGTGGCCGAGGGGGGCGACACGTACGCGCGGTTCCTGGTGCGCTTCGAGGAGATGCGCCAGTCGATCCGCATTCTGCAGCAGGCCATCGACCGCGGACTGCCGCCAGGCCCGGTGATGGTCGACAACCCCTACGTGGCCCTTCCCCCGAAGGAGAAGGTCTACAACGAGATGGAATCGCTCATCTACCACTTCAAGCTGATCATGCACGGCATCCAGCCGCCGGTCGGCGAGACTTACTTCCAGGTGGAGGGAGGTAACGGCGAGGTCGGGTTCTACGTCGTCTCCGACGGCACCAAGCATCCCTACCGCGTCCGCGCGCGGCCGCCCTGTTTCCCGATCTTCGAGGCATTCGGAAAGATGATCACCGGACAGACCATTCCCGACGCGATCGCCGCGCTCGGCTCGCTGAACATCATCGCCGGGGAGCTCGATCGGTGACTCGAACGATGAACGCGGAACACGGAACGATGAACGACCGGAACGCCGTCAGCTCGGGTTCATCGTTCATCCCTCATCGTTCGCCGTTGAATTGAGATAGAACAGAATGACCACCACCACCCGCGTCGCCGAAGGAATCGTGAAGGTCGAGCGCCAGGAGCTGACGTTCTCGGACCGCCTGTACCTGCCGCAGGTCATCGGCGGCATGTTCCGCACGCTCAAGCACCTGACCAAGAACCTGTTCAACTACAAGAAGCTGCCGATCATCTCCTACCCGGAGGTGAAGCGCGTCTACTCGGAGCGTTTCCGCGGCCGCCACATCCTCACCACGCGCGAGGACGGCACGACCCGCTGCGTGGCCTGCTTCATGTGCTCGACGGCCTGCCCCGCGGAGTGCATCACGATCGAGGCGGGCGAGGACCAGCGCACGCGCGAGAAGTTCCCGGTGCGCTACGACATCGACATGCTGCGCTGCGTCTTCTGCGGCTACTGCGTCGATGCCTGCCCCGAGGATGCGATCTACATGACGCGCGACTACGAGATGGCCATCGACACCCGCGCCCGCGCCGTGGTCGGCCTGCGCGACCTCGTCGTCCCGCCGAACTTCCCCGTCGAGCCGATGGGCTACCGCCCCTACTACGGCGCGATCGACAAGCACGGCACGGCCGGCGGGACGGGCATCGGGCAGCCGCTGCGCGACGCGCCGTTCGAGGACAGCGATCCACCGAATCCTGACCTGTATCGGGGCGCTTGATTGAATTGAAAATTGAAAATTGAAAATTGAAAGATCGGAGACGGTCCGAGGGCGGCGTCGCGCGAGCGGGGCCGCCTTTCGTTTTCAATTTTCAATTTTCAATTTTCAATTTGCCGATATCATCGGCCCCGGGTCCCCATGAAACCGCTTGAAACCACCGTCGAAGAGGTCCTTCGGCAGGCGATCCAGTCTGAAGTCGAGACGCGCGTCTACTACAGGATGCTCGCGGAACGCGCCGCCACGCCGGACGTCCGCCAACGGCTGCTGCAGCTCTCGGATCTCGAGCTGGTGCACCGCGCGAAGATGGAGCGCAAGTACCGCGAGATGATCGGCGCGAACCCGCCCGATCCCGCCCCGGTGAACCTGGAGCTCCCCTCGGACCTCGCGAACCTCGACATGAGCAAGGCGCTGAAGTACGCGCTGGAGCGCGAGCGCGACTCGGAGAGCAACTACCGCTTCATGGCGGAACGCGTCCCCGCCACGACGGAGCTGGGACGCCTCTTCATGGAGCTGGCCGAGATCGAGTGGAAACACAAGACCGACCTGCAGGCCGAGTACGACGCAGCGTCGCCTCCCGACCAGTTCCTGAACTTCTGAACCGGGCGCGGGTTCTTCGCCGGAGAGAGAGGACGACCGAAGCGGCTCCCGCGGGGGGGGGGGGGG
>DASWNW010000005.1:0-5845 GCA_036399015.1 Thermoanaerobaculia bacterium
TGCATGAAGCGGCCGGTGAAACCGAGCGAGCGCCGGCCGTCCGTGGTCGGCGGGAGCAGCAGCCGCATCTGCCGCCCGTGCAGCGCCGCTCCCCCGGCGTGCCGCGTCACGTCTCCACTGACTCCCACGATGGTCGGATACTCCAGCGCGTAGATCTTCGTGCGCTCGGCGTTGCCGCAGATGTCGCCGCCGAAGACCGTGTAGCCATCCGGGATGGCCGACGTACGGATGTGCGGCGGATACGCGGTCACCACCCGCCACGTGCCCGTCGAGTACAGCAGGTCGAGGCCGTTGCTTCCAGACGATTGCGTCTCGTACTGCAGGTGCCGGAAGGGGATGCACTCGACACCCGTCTCGGCATCGCGAAGCGACCGGCCCGTCTCGTCGTCGGCGGCAAACGTCAGCCGGTAGGGCGCATCGGCGGGACTGAGCTCGAGCACCCGTTCGCCGCCGCCGACGAACTCGTCACGGATCACCATGGTCGTCTCGCGGTACGGATTGACCTCGGCGAACGTGACCACGACCACGCTGTAACGGGCCGGCGGGAGGAGCATCTCGAACAGGTTGCGGCCGAGGGACGGCAGGAGCGTCGGCGTTCCACTCGGGCCGCCCAGGAAGACGCGGGCGTTCGCCTCTTCGTCCGCGTAGCTCACCCGCATCCGGGCCGCCTTCACGATGGCCCACGGCACGCGCAGCGTGTCGCTCGCGGAGCGCACTTCCACGGATCCGGAGTACGCCAGGGAACCGGCCGCCGCGTAAGGCACCAGCGCGTTCCTGACGGTGACGGTCAGCGCCACCTCGGCGGACTCTCCCGGCGCCAGCGTCACGGTGGCCGGGGTGACGCCGAGCTCGATGCCGTCGCGCGCGCCGGCCGCCGAGACCTCGTACGTCTGCGCCGCGGTCCCCCGGTTGGTGATCGTCGTCTTCCGCGTCCCGGTCCAGACCTCCGCGTTGCCGTCGATGATGCCGAAGGCCAGTTGCTCCGGCAGCATCCGCGTGGTGATCGTCGCCGCGCGGAACGCGTCGATGCGTCCGGCACCAGCGGTCATCGCGTCCGCCGAAACCGCGACGGCGGTCGTCACCAGCGCCGACTTCACTTCCGCCGGGGTCCACTCCGGATGCAGCGCGCGCAGAAGCGCCGCCGCGCCGGCCACGTGCGGCGCCGCCATCGACGTTCCCGTGGCGCCGAGCATTCCTCCGCCCGGCTTCGCCGAACGGACGTCCACGCCCGGCGCGACGACGTCCGGCTTGATGCCGTACCGCGGTGCGACCGGACCTTTCGACGTGAACGAGGGCAGCGCACCATGGGCGTCGACCGCGCCGACGCTGATCGCCTTGTCCGCCGTGGCCGGACTGGAGACCGACTGGAAGCCGCCGCTGTTGCCGGTGGCGACGACGAACACCACGCCCGCGCTCACGGCGTTGTCCACCGCCCGCGACAGGGCGTCGTCGGCGTGGCCCGCGGAGCCGAGGCTCATGTTCGCCACGTCCACGCGATCGCTGAAATCGCCGTCGCGGTTCGGATCGACCGTCCATTCGATGGCCGCGAGGATGTCGCTGCTCCAGCCGGTGCCCTGGTTGTTGAGCACCTTGTACGCGATCAGCGACGCATCGGGCGCGACCCCGGTCAGCTCGGCCGAGTTGGCGGCCACGATTCCGGCCACGTGCGTGCCGTGACCGTGGTCGTCCATCGGATCGTCGTCCTTGTTCACGAAGTCCCGGCCGCCCGTCACCTTGAAGCCGGCCCCGAAGCCTCCGCCGAGGGCGGGATGCCCGTAGTCGACACCGGTGTCGAGGACGGCCACGGTGATGCCCGCACCGCGTGAGCCGAGGCGGCGCCAGACCTCGTCCGCGGCAATGGCCGCGACGCCCGGCTCCACGTCGAAGGCGGTCACCGGCAGGTCGGGATGCACGCGGAGCACGTACGGCAGCTTCTCGATGGCGACGCGTTGGGCCGGCGTCACGGTGAGCGCCGCGCCGGAGAAGGCGCGGGAGTACTCCTGCTCCAGGTCCGCTGTCTCCGCGGCCGCCGCCACCTCGCCGCTCGCCGTCTCCGGCGTGCGAATCCGTTTCAGGTCCGCGCGGAACCGCTCGAACGGCGGCGCGGACTGCGCGCTCGAACGGAGCGATACCGGTGTGCGTGCGCGGGGAGGCGACGTGAATTCGACGATGATGCGCTCGCCGGCGAAGCAGGGCATCGCCACGAGGAACAACACGACCGCTCTTTGCCAAGCCCGCAAAAGGACACCTCACTCACCGGAACTGTTTCGAGTATACGGAGCGCCGAAGGGATGCGTCCACGCGGCGTCACGCCGTCGCCCGCTCCACGCGATTCCTTCCCCCCTCCTTCGCGCGATAGAGGGAGTCGTCGGCGCGGCGGACGATGGCGGTGAAGTCGTCGCTGGCGGACCACTCCGTCGCGCCGATGCTGATCGTGATGCGCAGCCCGGGGGCGACGTCGCTGAAGTCGGTCTGCTCGACGGCCGCGCGCAGGCGCTCGGCCACTTCCGCGGCGGTCGCGGCGCTCGCGTCGGGCAGGACGACCAGGAACTCCTCGCCGCCGGTGCGGCCGATGCGATCGTGGCGGCGCAGCGCGGCGCGGCAGGTCTCCGCCACCCGCCGCAGCACGACGTCGCCGGCGTCGTGGCCGTACGTGTCGTTGATCCGCTTGAAGTGGTCGATGTCGAGCGCCAGCATCGAGAACCCTCGCCCGCCGGTGCGGGCGGCGCGGAGCTGGTCGTCGGCGTAGGCGAGGACGTTCCGGCGGTTCGGGAGCCGCGTCAGCTCGTCGGTCAGCGCGAGGCGGCGCATGCGGCGGGCCATGGCCACGAGGAAGGCGATCAGCGCCGCGCCGAGGACGATCGCCACCGCCTGCAGGTTGCGGATGCGCGTCGCGCTCTCGTTTTCCCGGACGAGGGCGCGGTTCTCCTGCTCTTTCCGCTCCGAGTCGAACTGCACGCGCATGCGGGAGACCTGCTCCGCCCGCAGCCGCTCGGCGAGCTGCTCGCGCACCGCCATCTGCGCGGCGCGTGCGTCGTGGGCGGCGCGCCAGTTCCCCATGGCCGCGTACACCTGCGCCCGCTCGTCGTGCGCCTTCTCGAGGAAGCGGTAGCTCTTCGTCGACTCCAGCCGCACCCGCGCCGCCTCCAGCTCGCGCACCGCCTCGGCCGTCCGGCCGAGCTTCCGCAGCACCGTCCCTCGCGCCAGCCGCACGTGCGCGATCGACTCGAGGTCGCGGTGCTTCAGGTAGGTGGCCAGCGCCTCGTCGAGCACCGCCAGCGCCTCCTCGTTGCGTCCCAGCTTGCCGAGGACGATGCCGAGGCCGCGCTGGACGTCGGCGATGGCGGCCGGGTCGCCGCGGCGCCGCTCCAGCGCCAGCGCGCGCTGGTACTCCGGCAGCGCCGCGGCTGAGTCGCCTTTCGTGTCGAGCGTCGCGGCGATGTTGTAGTACGTGTTCGCCACCTCATCGAGCCGGTTCGCCTTCTCGTGGAACGGGAGGACCTGGCGGTAGTACTCGATGGCCTTGTCGTACGCGCCGACGCGGCGGTCGGCGTAGAGATTGGCGATGGCGTTGAGGGCGTGGAGCTGCTTGCGCTCGTTGCGGAGGCGGACGCTCACCGCGTACGACTTCTGCAGGTCCTCCATCGCCGCGTCGAACTCGCCGCGATAGCTGCGCAGCTCGCCGCGCAGCGCCAGCGCGTCGGCATACGCGACGTCGTCCGGCGTTTGCTCGGCCGACTTGACCGCCGCCTCGTAGTCGCGCATCGCCTCGTTGACGTTCCCGATCTGCTCGTGCGCGTAGCCGCGGCACACCAGCAGCTCGGTGCGCGCCCGGGGCGCCGTCGTCTTCGGCAACGCGGCGCCGGCGCGGGCGATGGCGGCGTTCGGATCGCTGATCGCGAGCGCGATGCACCCCTGCGCCGCCTTCTCGTCCGCCTCCGCGGCGAGCGGCGCCGCCAGCAAGGCCGCGAGCGCGAGGCGGAGCAGGGTCGGCGGCATGCTCGACAGGATACCGGGAGGCGCGCAAAAGGGTGGCGGCGAGCAGAAAAGCCCTCGCGACGATTTCGAGAAGGGTATCGAGGGCTTTCGAACGCCCTCGCGGGGATTTGCCAAGCCCTCCGAGGGCGCTCGAGCACCCCGCGAGGGCCCTGGAAAACGGTGCGGAGGGCTTTTCAAAGCCTTCGCGGGGCTTTCGAGCGCGTCCCGAGGGCTTCGGAATGCCCTGCGAGGGCCTGGAAATGCCCTGGGTGACGTCCTGGAAATCGTCGAAGAGGCTTGGCTAAGGGGTCGAGACGTTCTCCTGAAGCCTCCCCACGAGCCATTTCTCGACCGCCGGCGTCTCCCCGACGTCGCCCTCGTACTTCCACCGCGGCGTGTAAGGCTCGTTGTGTCCGCGGATACGGTTCCGGTAGACCTTCGTGGGGATGGAAAGCGATGCCATGCCACTCGGCAGGGTCACGCTGCGCGTCTCCATGTAGACGGAGTCGGCGCTGGTCATCCGGCCTGCATGGGTGAACCGCGGCAGGCGATAGGTGAGGTCGGCGAAGTCGAGGCAGGCGCTCGCGCAGCGGCCGTCGGTCAGCAGGATCACCTTTCCCGCGAACGCTGGCGGCGGAACCGGCTCGGTGCGCTCGGGATGGACCGTCGCTTCGTCTTTGAAATGAAGCATCGCCGTTCCTTTCGCCAGCGCCTCCACCATCCCCTGCTCCACGTTCTTCAGGCCGAGCGTAGGCCGCGCCTCCGGCCCGAGCTGCGCCGTCAGGCTGGCGATGTTGTCGCGCACCATGGCCAGGTTGTGGGCGGACACGCGCCAGTCGGCGTACGAGCGGGGCGTCCCCGGCTTCCCGGCGAGCGCCGCGTTGAGGAACGGCTCCCCGTACAGTCCGTAGAGGATGTTCACGCCCCATGACGAGTTCCCGCCGCGGTTGCCGCGCACGTCGAACACGACGAACGGCGCGTCGCGCCACGACGGCGCCTCCTCGACGATCTTCCGCAACGCGGCAGCGGTCTCCCCGTCCGCTCCCTGGAACGACGGGATGGAGACCCAGACGCCGCCCGCGGCGACGCGCCGCACGCCCGCCGGAGCGGGGTCGGGCTCGCGCAGCTTCGCCAGCGCGTCCGCCGGGATCCGCCGGTAGCGCAGCTCGTAAGTCTTCGTCTCCTCGCCCACCCTGAACCGGCACTGCTTCGGCGGCATCCCGCGCATCAGCAGCAGCGGCGCGACCACGTCCGCGGTCGACTCGAGCAGCGGGCCGGCGTGCAGCGGGTAGAGCTCCCGTTCGAGCAGTTGGAGCGGCGTGGAGCCGTCGCAGTCGACGAGCACGCTGCCCGCCGGCGGCACGTCCTTCTCCCCCTCGGCCACGCGGGTCACGACGAATGCCTCGCCGCGCCGCCCGAGGATGAAGCGCGGCCAGAAAGCCTCCGTCGGGGCGATGCCGAAGAAGACGCCGAGGTGGCCGTCGCGGAAGCCGCCGGCATAGAAGCGGAGCGCGTTCGCGTACTCGGCGTACGACCGCGCGGCGCGGGCGCGTTCGAGCGACTGCTCCAGCCCCTGCTCCAGCCACTCGTTGAACTTCGGGTTGAGCGGATCGACGGGACCGGGATGATGGTCGCGGATCTGCTCGTGCATCGCGCGCACGTCGCGCTCCGCCATGAGCGCCCAGGGGTCCGTCGCCGCCACCGCGGCCAGCACCAACGCCAGGATCAACACCGCACCTCCTCCTCGGTCATCCTAAGCAGAACGCACGCACTTCACCCACGGATGAGGAGACGACCGGAGGCCTCCGGCGGCCGGGCCGCGGGCCCGGACCCGATGGTTGGCCCAGCCTCCGCGACACAGCCTCGT
>DASWNW010000006.1:0-60361 GCA_036399015.1 Thermoanaerobaculia bacterium
TACCGCGAACTCTGGAGCTGGCTCGACAATCCCTTCCAGCCACCGGACGAGTCCTCTCCACAAATGCCCCTCCAATTTGGATAGCACCAACCTCTTCACCACGAAATCGCTCGAATGCCCTGCGTCAACGACTTACGGTACCGATCCCGCCGATCCGGCGCTAATTTGGACAGCACTGTCCCCGGACAACTGGCAACCGACAACGGACAACTCGTCAGTACTTCTGCCCACACTCCGGACAGAACTTCGGATTCCCCTCCGCCTCGTGGCCGCACTCGGCGCAGCCTCGCTTCGCATTGAGGGGGGCGCCGCAGTCGTGGCAGAACTTGCCTCCCTGAGTCTTGGCTCCGCAGGAGCCGCAGACGGCGCCGCTCACCTGCTTGATGTTGCGCTGCTTGGTCCAGTCGACGGTGCGCGCTTTCTCGTGGATCTGTTCGCGCGCCGCCTCCGCCTGGGCGGCGGCCATCTCCTCGTCGAGGTCGGGCGCGCAGTTCTCGCAGAGGCCGGCCTTCTTGTTCCAGCAGATCGGCTCGCAGACCCAGTTGCCGCAGCGCGTGCACTGCTTGAACGTCGGGGCGATCTCGCCGACCGCCTCCTTCAGCGCGGAGTCGTGAGCGGGGCCGCCGACGGCGCGCTGCACCTCGTACGCGCTGTCCGCCACGCGGCCGAAAACGCCGCCGAACAGTCCGCCGGCCACCCGTGCCGCCGACCCGAGCATCCCCATTTTCGAGGTCTGAAACGACGACATGTAGCCGTTGTGGCACTTCTCGCAATAGAACTTGAACTGGTACCCGCGATCGGTGGACAGATCTTCGTAATTGCCGGTGAAGGGAATGGCAGGAGGCATGGCCGTTAGCTTAGCATCCCGCCCGCATGGGGAGGCAAGACGCGGCGGCCGCGCTGCTGTTCATCGCGCTGAGCGTCGCAATGACGTGGCCGCTTGCGCCGAACCTCGACCGCGCCGTCTCCGATCCCGGCGACCCCTACATCAATACCTGGATCCTCGACTGGGACTGGTACGCCACCTTCCACCAGCCGCTCTCGCTCTTCCACGCGAACGCGTTCCACCCCGCAAAGTACGCCCTCGCCTTCAGCGAGAACCTCTACGGGATCGCCCTCCTGCTCTTCCCGCTCCGCGTCCTCGGCGCCGGCGCACTCACCGCCTACAACGTGGCCATGCTGGCCGGCTTCGCCTTCTCCGGCTTCGCCATGTACCGGCTCGCGCTGCACCTCACCGGCTCGTGGGCGGCGGGAGTCGCCGCCGGCGTCTTCTACGCTTTCGTCCCCTTCCGCTTCGTCCACCTCTCGCACCTCCAGCACGTCTGGGGCGGCTGGCTGCCGCTGCTCCTCCTCATGCTGCTGCGCTACGCCGAGCGGCCCGACCGCCGCCGCGCCATTGCCTTCGCGGCCGTCTTCGTGATGAACGGCCTCACGAACATCCATTACCTCCTCTTCGGCGCCTTCGCCGCCGGGGTGACGGCGCTGCTGCTCCTGCCGCGGCGGCACTGGCGCGAGCTGGCGCTGGCGATGGCCGGCGCGCTGCTGATCCTCGCGCCGTTCCTCTATCCGTACGCCGCGGTGGCGAAGCTGTACGGGATGCAGCGAGGGTGGGCGGAGGTGGCGCGCTTCTCCGCCGTCCCCAGCGACTGGCTGCCGGGACAGACGGACGCCGAGCGGAAGCTCTACCCAGGGCTCCTCGCGTACGTGGCGTCTATTGCGGCGCTGTTCCTCTCCCGCCGCCGCATCCCCGAGACCGCCCTCGCGCTCCTCTGGGTCGCGATCGGCTTCCTCGGCTCGCTCGGCCTCAATTTCGAGTTCCACTCCTTCCTATTCGGCGCCGTCCCCGGCTTCCGCTCGATCCGCGTGCCGGCCCGCTGGGCGGTGATCGCCTACGTCGGCGTGGCGATCCTGATCGCCCTCACCACGGCTGCCCTGGCGCGGAAGAACCGCTGGGTCGCGCTCCTCGTGCCGGCCGCGTTCGCCGTGCATCTCTGGCAGGCGCCGGTCCGTTGGTTCCTCGCCGACCCGAATCCACCGCCGGTCTACACCTGGCTCGCGACGCAGGACGTCCGCGGAGTGGCCGAGCTGCCGATGGATGTGGAGACGAGCGACTACGAGTACCTCCTCCACGCCACCGCCCACCATAAGCCGATCGTGAACGGCGTCTCCGGCTTTGCGCCGCCGCTGCGGGACGAGCTGTCGCGGCTCTCGCGCGAGCTCTCCGACGCGTTCGTCGACCGGCTGCTCGAGGCGGAGGTCGACCTCGTCATCGTGCACGCCGACAAGTACGGGAGGGGGGAGGCGATGCGGACGTGGCTGCGGCGGGAGTTGGAGCGGGGGAGGCTGACGTTCGTCGGGAACTTCCATTCGCCGCGGGAGGGGGACTGGGTGTTCCGGGTGCAGGCAGGCGGCACCGCCGCGGCGAAGATCGGCCCTCCGCTGGAGGGATTCCTGGCGGGAGCGCCGACGTGCGGGGAGGGGGTGATGGCGTCGCTCGATCATCCGCGGAACGGGGAGCGCATCCGCGCCGGCGCGTTCTTCTCGGGGTGGGTGGTCTCGCCGTCCGGGGTGGCCAGCGTCGACCTATGGCTGAACAACCGCACCTACCGCCACCGCGCCACGCTGATCGAGGCGTCGCTCGCCGGCCGCTGCCCCGGCCGCCGCGGCATGGAGGCCAGGCGCTACATGGCCATGTTCGGCCGGCGTCCCGACGGAGTGTGGCGGAAGACGGACGTCCAGGTGGAGGTGACGGACGGGGCCGGGAGGAAGACGGTGCTGGACGACCGGTGGATCACCTGGGAGTAGTCGCAAAGTCGCAGAGGCTCAAAGTCGCAAAGATGGGACCTCTGAGACTCTGAGACTTTGCGACTCTGAGACTCTGCTATAGATTCCGTCGCCACAGGAGGAACACATGAGAAAAACACTACTACTGACAGCGGCGCTCGCAATCGCGACGAGCGCATTCGCCCAGCAGCAGCAGATCCGCGCTCCCCGTCCCAGCCCGTCGGCGTCGCTGACGCAGACCGTCGGCATCACCGACGTCACCATCAAGTACAGCCGGCCCGGCGTGAAGGGGCGCCAGATCTGGGGCGGCCTCGTCCCGTATGACAAGGTCTGGCGTGCCGGCGCGAACGAGGCCACCACGATCTCGTTCAGCGACGACGTCTGGATCGGCGGCCAGAAGCTCGCGAAGGGCACGTACAGCTTCCACGCCACGCCGGGACGCGACCAGTGGACGCTGCACTTCAACAGCGTCGCCGACCAGTGGGGGAGCTACAGCTATGACGCGTCGAAGGACGTCGTCACCGTGAAGGTGACGCCGGAGACCGCGCCGCACCAGGAGTGGATGGGCTTCGAGGTGCAGGACCTGACCACCGACACCGCGAAGATCGCGCTGCGGTGGGAGAAGGTGTCCGTGCCGTTCACCGTCGACACGAAGTCGACCGAGCGGACCATCACCCAGTTCCGCAACGCCATGAACCCCGACTGGCGCACGCCCTACATGGCCGCGAACTTCGCGTTCGAGAACAAGGGCGCCGCGACCGACGCCGAGATGACGGCCTGGATCGACCAGTCGCTCAAGGCGAACCAGAACATCGCCAACCTCTACCTCCGCGCCCGCATGGCCGAGCGCGCCGGCAACAAGGCTGACGCAATCCGCTACGGCGAGATGGCCATCGCCGCCGCCACGCCGCAGCAGGGCGACTTCGCCGCCGAGGTCAGGCGGAACGTGGATCTCTGGAAAAAGTAGTTCCGTAGCCCTTCTCCCCCGCACACGGGCGAGAAGGTGGCCGAAGGCCGGATGAGGGGGCGATCCGCCATCCGACGCGCGGCCCCTCACCCGCCGCTTTGCGGCACCCTCTCCCCGCTCGCGGGGAGAGGGGCAATCGGTTTCGAGGGCATGACGGCCTGCGCCAGGAGCGCGGCCGTCACTCCAACCACGCAGCCGACCACGTTCCACCAGAGCCACGCCATCTCGGTGTAGAGCGAGCAGAGCACCACCGCCGCCTCGGCGATCAGCGCCCCCCACAGCATCGCCGTCCCCCCGACGCGCTTCACGTAGAACGCGACCAAGAAGATGGCCAGCATCGTTCCGTAAAAGTACGAACCGACCTTGTTGACCGCCTCGATGAGGGAGCCGAGCTGGTTCGCGTAGAGCGCGAAAACGATGCAGAAGCCGCCCCACGCCACGGTGGCCCACTTCGAGATCACGACGTACTCGTGATCGGTATGCCCGCGCGAGAGCAGCCGCTTCGCGACGTCGACGACGGTCGTCGAAGCCAGTGAGTTGAGCCCTGACGCGGTGGCTGACATCGCGGCGCAGAAGATCGACGCCAGCAGCAGCCCCACGAGCCCGGTGGGCAGGTTGTTCATGATGAACGTGAGGAAGACGTAGTCGGTGTCGGCGGCATCGGCCTTGGCGTCGTTCTTCCGGATCAGGTCGGACGCCGCCTTGCGCAGCTTGTCGTCCTGCTGCTGGAGCGCCCGCAGTTTCTCTGCCGCCCCCGGCGTTCCTTCGGCCAGCCCGATCGCCGCGGCACGTTTCGCGGCGAAGACCTGCTGGTGGCTGGCCTCGAGGCGCGCGTAGTCCTCGGCGTAGCGGCTCTCGCGCACCTTCTTGCTTTGCACCGGGTTGAACGAGAGCGGCGGCGCGGTGAACTGGTAGAAGACGAACACCATCGCGCCGACGAAGAGGATGAAGAACTGCATCGGCACCTTCACCAGGCCGTTGAAGAGCAGTCCGAGGCGGCTCTGCGTGATGGTCTCGCCGGTGAGGTAGCGCTGCACCTGCGACTGGTCGGTGCCGAAGTACGCCAGCGCGACCATGAGGCCGCCGAAGAGGCCCGACCAGAAGTTATAGGGCGTGCGGAGGTCGAAGGTGAAGTCGATGACGTTGATGCGGCCGAGACGTCCGGCGACCGAGACGGCGTCGATGAAGCCGACCTGCGCCGGCAGCGAGCGGATGGCGATGATCATGGCCACGGCCATGCCGCCGAGGGAGATCATGAGCTGGTGCGTCTGCGTCCAGCTCACCGCCTTCGTGCCGCCCGAGGCGGTGTAGATGATGACGAGCGCGCCGATGACCAGCGTGGTGAGGTGGATGTTCCAGCCGAGGACGAGCGAGACGATCAGCGCCGGCGCGTAGAGGGTCATGGCCGTGCCGAGCCCGCGCTGGATGAGGAAGAGGAACGCGGTGAGCGTCCGCACGCGGATGTCGAAACGCGTCTCCAGGTATTCGTAGGCGGTGAAGACCTTCAGGCGGTGGTAGATCGGGACCGCGGTGATGGAGAGGATGACCATCGCCACCGGCAGCCCGAGGTAGAACTGCACGAAGCGCATGCCGTCCTTGTAGGCCTGCCCCGGCGTGGAGAGAAACGTGATCGCGCTGGCCTGCGTGGCCATGACGGACAACGCGACCGTGTACCACTGCATCTGCCGGTCGGCGAGCAGGTACTGCTCGAGCCGCCGCTGCCGCCGCCCCTTCCACACCCCATAGATCACGATCGCGGCCAGCGTGGCCGCAAGGACGACCCAGTCGAGTGGGCTCAAGCGAAGAACCTCGTGAAGAGGTAGAACAGCACCACCTCGGCGACGAGGGCGACGAGCACCGCGGCGTAGAGGTTGCGCCAGGTGCCGAGGATGGGAGGGTTGTCGTCGGTCATATGAATGAAGAATTTCGAATTTCGAATGAAGAATTGCTCCGCTGGCCGGCCGTTCTCTTCATTCTCAATTCTTCATTCGAACCTCTTCATTCTCATGTCGTCTCTGTTACTTAGCGGACACCAAGTTCACAAACGCCCGTATCGCTCCCGGCACCCCCGCCGGCAACTGCCTCCACCAGGCATACGCCGTATACACGTAAACGCCCTTCCCATACCGCGCGACCAACTGCCCTCCCGCCTTCTCCGTTTCTCCGGGATCGGCCGTGGAAAGCAAAGTGAAGTACCGCGGGTCCCATTCGTTGGGGAAGTACAGTCCCCGCTCCTGCACCCAGCCGTTGAAGTCGACCTCGGAGATCCGGTTGGGGGTGTTGAGCAGGGGGTGGTCGCGGTCGAGGAGCTTGACCGGGGCGTCTTCGACTGTCACCCGGTCGCGGGAGATCTTGAAGGGGTAGGGGCCCGGCGCCTGGACGACGAGGTCGTCGAGGCCGTTGGCGGTGTTGTACTGCACGACCATCGTGCCGCCGGCCTGGACGTACTGCAGCAGCTTCTCGTGCGCCTCTTTCAGCCGCTTGCGGGTGTTGTAGGCGCGGATGCCGGTGACCACCGCGTCGAACATCGAGAAGTCGCCACGATCCAGGTCGGCGTCGGTCAGCACCGTGACCTCGTAGCCGATCTGGCGCAGCACGTTCGGAATCTCGTCGCCGGAGCCCATGATGTAGCCGATGCGGTTGCCGATGCGTTTCACGTCCGCGCGCACGACGCGAGCGCCGATGTCGTTGAAGAGGCGCTGCGCCGGGATGTGGTCGTACTCGATCTCGGTGAGGGCGGAGGTCGTGCGTCCACCGAGCTCCACGTTGAGCTGCGCCGAGGTCTCGCCGGCGGCGGGGGTGACGCTGAACGGCACGCGCATCTCGTCGCCCTTGCCTGAGAAGCGCAGCGTCACCTTCTCCGGGTCCGACCGCCAGCCCGGCGGCAGCACCAGCCGCACGTCGGCGTCGGTGACTCCGAAGCTGCGCAGCACCACCGTCACCGGGCGCGGTTTCGCGTCGGGGAAGAGATAGACGCCGGAGCCGAGGTTCGCCGTCACCGGCGGCACGACGGAGACCTCACGCACCTGCTCCCCCTTCACGGGGTCGACCTGGCGGAAGACCGCCGGGACGGTGAAGACGAGCGTGTTCATCTCGGTGTCGTCGAGCGTGACGTTGATCGGGATCGACGGCGCGTTCTCCGGCGTGCCGATGAGCGTCTGCTCGGTGACGGTGAAGAGGCCGTGCGTCGGTTGCTTCCGGAGCCAGTAAGGCTGGGAGATGTTGTAGTTCTGCGGGAGCCGCAGCGTGAGGTCGGTCTTGACCGGCTTGTTGTTCTCCAGCCGCACGCCGGGCGCCTTGCTCGGCTGCGCGTAGAGCGACGCGACCATCGAGAGCCGGAAGGGGTAGCTGGAGCGGTTGACGACGGTGACGCTGACCGGCAGCTCGCCGCCCGCGATCACGGCGGAGTCGGCGGCGGAAACGTCGATGGCGATGCCGGCGCAGTCGCGGATCGCATTGAGCAGCTCGAGCCGCTTGGTCTCGAGCCAGGGGCGGTTCACGTCCGACCAATGCGACTGCGCGCGCAACTGCTCGAGCGCCGCATGGGCCTGGAGGAGCTGCGGGACGGAGGCGGCGGGATTCTTCGGGTCGAACGTGTCGGCGGCGCGCTGGAGCAGCGTGCCGACCTTCTCGCCGCCCGGATAGCGCGACCAGCGGGTCTCGACCCCTTCGAAGAGATCGCTCTGCGCCGGCTCGCCGCCGCGCAGCTCGAAGTAGTTGAGCAGGCTCCCGCGGCGTTCGGCGGCGCCGAAGCCCTGGCTCTTGTGCTGGCTGCGGCTCTGCGCGGCGATCTCGGTGTAGGCGCGTCCGAGGATCGGGTTGTAGGTGCCGAGGTCGATGCGGAGGAGGCTCGCGACCTGCGGGTCGTCGGGCTGGACGGGCTGGCGGAAGAAGCGGTTCCAGTAGATCCGCTTCGCCTTCCACGCCGTCACGTAGCGCAACTGCTCCGGAAACCGCGCCGGGTCTGCCGCGGCGGTGAACGCCTCCTCGGCCAGCATCGCCGAGGCCTGATGCTGCCCGTGCCCGGCCTCGGTGGTGGGGGGGAAGCGGGTGACGATGACGTCCGGCTGGAACTTGCGGATGGCCCAGACCACGTCCGCCAGCACGTCGTCGTGACCCCAGATCCGCAGCGTCTCCTCGGCCGACTTGGAGAAGCCGAAGTCGATGGCGCGGGTGAACATCTGCTCGGCGCGGTCGATGCGGCGCGCCGCGAGCAGCTCCTGGGTGCGGATCACTCCGAGGAGCGCTCCTTTCTCCTCGCCGATCAGGTTCTGCCCGCCGTCGCCCCGCGTGAGGGAGAGGTAGGCGGTGCGGTAGAGGCGGTCGTTGGCCAGCCAGGCCAGCATGGCCGTGTTCTCGTCGTCGGGATGGGCGGCGACGTAGAGGGCGCCCCCGATGTTCGCCAGCTTGCGGAGCGCGAGCTGCAGTTCGGCGGCGTCTCGGGCATAGGCGGAGAGGGAAACCGTTAGGGCGAGAAGTACGGCAAGAATCCGGGTCATGTGCGGGGGTGAGGATAGCAGTTACACTCGCGCGCCGTGCGTTACGACATCGCCATCGTCGGGGCGGGTGCGGCTGGTCTGACGGCGGCAATCTTCGCCCGGAAGACCGCTCCCGATGCACGGATCGTGGCCCTCGACGGCGCCCCGAAGCTCGGCGCGAAGATCCTGATCTCCGGCGGCGGACGCTGCAACGTCACCCACGACGTCGTCACCCCCGACGACTTCAACGGCAACCGGAACGCCGTGGCCAAAGTGCTGCGGACGTTCACCGTCGAGCAGACCATCGACTGGTTCGCGTCCATGGGCGTGACGATGAAGGTCGAGGAGACGGGGAAGCTCTTCCCCGTCACCGACCGGGCCCGGACGGTCGTGGACGCGTTGCTGAGGGAGTGCGAGGGGGTGGAGCTCCGGACGGGGACGCGGGTGGAGAAGATCGAGGTGGTTCCTCGGGTTCCTCGGGGTTCCTCGGAGTTCCTCGGCACGAACGCCGCCGCCCCCGCACCCGAGGAACTCCGAGGAACCGAGGAACTCCGAGGAACCGGCGAAGCCCTCTTCCTCCTCGGCGACGTGACCGCCGCGCGCGTCATCCTCGCCACCGGCGGCCGCAGCGTCCCGAAAACGGGCAGCGACGGGCGCGGGTACGACCTCGCGCGTGGGCTCGGGCACACCATCACCGACACCTTCCCGGCGCTCGTGCCGCTGGTGCTGGAGCCGGGGCATTGGATGACGGCGCTGAGCGGCACGAGCGTGGAGGCGGAGCTCTCGGTGCGCGCCGGGCGCGTCCTGGTCCGCCATCGCGGCTCGCTGCTCTTCACCCACTTCGGCCTCAGCGGTCCGGTGGTGCTCGACGTCTCCCGCCACTGGCTCGCCTCGAAGGGGGGGACGCTTCTCGCCAATTTCCTGCCCGGCGAGACGTTCGAGTCGCTCGACGCGGCGTTCGTCGCGGAGAAGAACCCGCACGCCACGATCTCCAGCCTCCTCCGCGGACGCATCCCCGAGCGCCTGCTCACCGCGATCGCGGGAGACGCGAAGCCGCTCGGAAAGCTGACGAAAGAGGAGCGGAGAAGGATCGTGCGGGCGCTGGTCGAGAGCGAGTTGCCGGTCGTGCGCGGCCGCGGCTTCGACTATGCGGAGGTGACGGCGGGAGGGGTGCCGTTGAACGAGATCGACCTCTCGACGATGGCGTCGCGCCGCTGCGACGGCCTGTATCTGTGCGGCGAGATTCTCGACGTCGACGGGCGGATCGGCGGCTACAACTTTCAATGGGCGTGGGCGAGCGGACGGCTCGCCGGAATCCATGCAGCGCGCTCATTGCATACAGCAGGTTCATGAGCTCCCGCGGTACCGCTGACCGGGTCCTGCCGTGGTTCGTGTTCGGCGTCTTCGTCGTGCTCACGATTCTGGCGACGTATTACGTCTGGGACACCACCCGCTCGGCCGACCGCGCCCGCTTCGACAACGCGGTGCAGACGACGAACGACGCCATTGCCGCGCGTCTCGGCACTTACGTGAACGTCCTCACCGGCACGCGCGGATTGGTCGTCGCCGACCCGACGCTCCCACGCGATTCCCTGCGCGCCTACATCCGCAGCCTCAACGTCGCCCGCCGCTATCCCGGCATCCAGGGTGTCGGCGTCGCCGTGCGGATCCCGGTCTCCAGCATCCCGGAGCTGGAGGCGGAGATGCGCCGCGGCGGCTACCCGCGGTTTCAGGTCTGGCCGATGGCGGCGCGCGAGGAGGCCATGCCGATCGTGCTGCTCGAGCCGCAGGACCGCCGCAACGCCGCCGCGATGGGCTATGACATGTGGAGCGAGCCGCTGCGCCGCGACGCGATGATGCGGGCGCGCGACTCCGGCCGTCCGGCGGCGACGCCGCCGGTGGTGCTCGTGCAGGAGATCGAGGCGCCGAAGCAGAAGGGCTTCATCATCTACACGCCGCTCTACGCCACCGGCACCACGCCGCCGACGCTCGAGCAGCGGCGCGACGCGCTGGTCGGCTTCATCTACGCGCCGTTCCGCGCGGCCGACCTCCTCGAGGGGATCTTCGGGACGCAGGAGCGCCCCGAGGTCGGCTTCACGATTCACGACCGGGGCGAGCTGCTCTACGCGACGCCCGGCCTGCCGGCGAATCCCCGCTTCACCGAGGTGCGGAGGGAACACGTGGCGGGACGCGTCTGGACGATCCGCTGGATCTCGCGCCGCGAGGGGAAAGGGCTAGCGCTGCTCTCCGCCGCCGGCACGTTCGCCGGCGGGATGGTCATCGCGTTCCTGCTCTTCTCGCTGATCCGCGTGCAGATGCGCGCGCGCGAGCAGGCGGAGGCGACGACCGAGCGCCTGCGCACGTCGGAGGCGGCGCTCCAGCGGGCGAACGTCGCCAAGGACGAGTTCCTGGCCACGCTCTCCCACGAGCTGCGCACACCGATGACGGCGATCCTCGGCTGGTCGCAGATGCTCGGCGAGGAGGACCTCGACGACGCCTCGCGCGCCATGGCGGTGGAGGCGATCCGGAAGAGCGCGACGGTGCAGGCGCAGCTCATCGACGACCTGCTCGACGTCTCGCGCATCACCGCCGGAAAGATGAAGATCGAGCCGGAGCCGATCGAGCTCGCACCGGTCGTGGAGAGCGCCATCGACACCGTCCGCTCGGCCGCGGAGGCGAAGAGCGTTTCGATCTCGTCGAACGTGGCGACCGGCATCTGGGTGAACGGCGACGAGCGGCGTTTGCAGCAGGTCACCTGGAATCTGCTCACGAACGCGGTGAAGTTCACGCCCGAAGGGGGCCAGGTGTTCGTGGAGCTGCGCGAGGAGGGCTCCGCGGCGGTCGTCGAGGTGCGCGACACCGGTCAGGGCATCGACCCCGCGTTCATGCCGCACGTCTTCGAGCGTTTCCGCCAGGCCGACAGCTCCACCACCCGCCCGCACATGGGTCTCGGCCTCGGTCTCGCGATCGTGCGGCACCTGGTCGAGCTGCACGGCGGCAACATCAGCGCGGAGAGCAAGGGGGAGGGGCGCGGCTCGACGTTCCGCGTGCGTCTGCCGCTGCTGCGCAACGGGCGGACGCGGCGCGAAGAGGAACCGGAGCCGATCGCCGAGGACGCGCTGCACGGCCTGCGCGTCCTGGTCGTCGACGACGACGAGGAGGTGCGCAACTTCGTCACGACCGTCTTCCGCAATGCGGGCGCGGAGGTGCGCAACGCGCCGGCGGCGCGTCCCGCGCTGGACGTGCTCGCGGAGTGGCCGGCGGACGTGGTGCTGAGCGACCTGGCCATGCCGGGGGCGGACGGGTTCGACCTCCTGCACTGGATCCGCGCGTCGCACCTCGAGCGGGTGCGCACGCTCCCCGTCGTGGCGCTGACGGCGTTCGCGATGCCGGAGGACCGGCAGCGGGTGATGGAAGGGGGCTTCCAGGGATTCGTGGCGAAGCCGGTGGAGCCGGCGCGGCTGCGGGAGGCGATCTGGACCGCGGCCACGAAGCGGCCGGTGTCGTCGCGGTGAACGTTGGTCCCAATTCTTGACTAGTCAACCATTCACCGTTAAGGTGTCGGCTCCTTCGTGTCCATCCTCCGCGACCTGAGACAGAACCAGCCCTTCTCCTCCTCGACGTCCGAGGCGGCGGTGTCGCTCATGCGCACGGCCGACCTGGTGCGGCGGTCGGTGTCGGCGGTGGTGGAGCCGCACGGGATCACGCCGCAGCAGTACAACGTGCTGCGCATCCTTCGCGGCGCGGGATCCGAGGGGCTGCCGACGCTGGAGATCGCGGAGCGGATGATCGAGCAGACGCCCGGCATCACCCGCCTCATCGACCGGCTGGAGACGAAGGAGCTGGTCGTGCGCGAGCGCTGCCCGACCGACCGGCGCCAGGTGTTCTGCAGGATTACCAGGGAGGGGCTGGCGCTGCTGCAGGCGCTGGAGAAGCCGCTCCGCGAAGCAGAGGAAGAGGCGCTGTCCGCGCTGACGCCCAATCAACTACGGCAGCTCGTCACGCTGCTCGACCGCACCCGCAACGGCTTGCACGCCGCGCTCACCGCGCGTCGCGCCGAAAACCCAATGGAGGCTTCACAGTGAAATTCATCCGCATCGCTCTCATCACCGCCCTCGCCGCCACGCCGCTCTTCGCGCAGGATGCGCCGGAGACCTGGACGGTGGACAAGGGTCATTCCACCGCCACGTTCAAGGTCCGCCACATGATGGCGAACATGGTCGGCCAGTTCCGCGACTTCGACGGGAAGATCAACATCGACCGCGCCAACCCGGCGAAGTCGAGCGTCGAGTTCACGATTCAGGCGGCGAGCATCGACACCGGCAACACCAACCGCGACGAGCACCTCCGCAGCGCCGACTTCTTCGACGCGGCGAAGTACCCGACGATCGCGTTCAAGAGCACGTCGGTGACGCCGAAGTCGGCCACCGAGTTCGCCGTGGCCGGCGATCTGACGATGCACGGCGTCACCAGGCGCGTCACGCTGCCGGTCTCCTTCCTCGGCTTCGGCAAGACCGCGCGCGGTGAGAAAGCCGGCTTCGAGATCGAGACGACCGTGAACCGCAAGGACTACGGCATCGTCTGGAACAAGACCCTCGACGAGGGTGGCCTCCTCCTCGGCGAGGACGTGAAGGTCACGATCAACCTCGAGGTGGACCGCAAGGTCGCCGCGGCCGCTGCCTCGGCGGCGAAGTAGTCGCAGTCCGAGCGCCGGGCGCGGTCACGCCCGGCGCCCTTTCACCATCGCCAGCAGCTCGTCGGCAATCTGGTCGGGACTGCGGCCGGATGCGATGACGTGCGTCGAGAACTCGTCGCGCCCGTGGACCAGACAGCATTCCGCGGCGCGGCGGTACCCCCACGGATCGTTCTCCGGTGTCGAGCCCCGCGTGCGCAACCGCTCGTGCACGACTTCGACCGGCGCGATGAGGCAGAAGTGGTGGACGTGCGGCTCGAACCGCGCCAGCCCGGCGCGGATCTCGTCGAGATAGGCGAGGTTGCTGAACGCCATCGGCACGACGACGTCCGGCCAGACCAGCCGCGTCACGCGCAGAGCGGCGATGGTGAGACGCCGCCAGAGCGGCAGATCCTGAAAGTCGTCGACCTTGCGCCCGGTGAGCCGCGCCACCCGCTGCAGCGCGATCCCGATCACCTCCGGGTCGTAGAGCACCGCCCGTGGGAACCGCCGCACGAGCGCGCGGGCGGCGGTCGTCTTGCCGATCCCGAACGCCCCGTTGAGGAGCAGGATCACTCCGTGCCGTGCCTTCCGGCCGGCATCACCGCGGAGGGTTGCTGGCCTGCGGCTGAATGAACTGCACGGTGCTCACCGCCGGAATCGTGCGGGCGGTGCTTTGCGGCTGCGCGGTCACGGCCGCGGCGGTTGGCTCGATCGTGCGTGCGGTGCTCAGCGGAGTGATGTTCCCCGCGCTGCTGGCAGGGTCGATGTTCCGCACGGTCGTTGGGCGAGAGGTTGCGGCCGGCGCCGCCGGAGCGGTGGCCCGTGCCGCCGCCGCGGGCACTACAACCACGACAGCAGTCGCCGGAGGCGGCGCGGTCGAAGCGGAACGTGCGGCGGCGGGTGCGGCCGTCGCGGCCGGCGCGGCGGTGGTGTCACCCGAGGCGACCGAAATCCGCCCTTTGCTCGCACCGAGGGTCTCGTTCGTGATCACAGGTCGCTTCGTTGCCTTGCGATTCGTTCGCTTCGCCAGCGAAACGTACGGAGAATCGTCCGCCGAGGCGAAAGTGGCCACCAGACACAGCGCGATCGTGGTTTTGAGCATGTCAATATAATAACCGACCTTGGCAAATCAGGCCCGATTTGCCTACTTCGTCACCACCCCCAGCGCTCGTTCCGTCGCCTCGAGCAGCGCGCCGGCTCCCACGGGCGCGCCGGTCGCGTTCTTCATCCACATGTCGGGCGGCAGGCTGCCGTAGCGCGCCATCCGTTCGAATTCGGCGCCGAGGTTCCCCTTCGCCTCGATGTGCTCCTCGATCTGGAACGCGATCAGGTGTCCGATCGGGTAGTTCGGCAGATAGAGGAAGTTGTTGACCATGTGCGCGTAGACGCCGAGGAGCACCACGTCGCGCCGGCCGAAGACCGGCGCGTAGTACTTGTTCCAGATGTCCTTCGAGATCTGCACGACGGCGTTCTTGAGCTGCTCCGGCGTCGCGTCCGGATGGTCGTACATCCAGTGCCACATGGCCATGTCGACGAGAGCGACGCCGGCGATCTCGTACGTGCCCCAGAAGGAGTCGAGCGTCTGCAGCGCGCGTGACTCGGCGGTGGGGCTGGAGAGGCCGAGGAGCTCGAGATCCTTGTGCTGGAAGACGAACGCCAGCGCCTCGGTGAAGGCGGTGTTCGGCACGCCCTGCAGCGTGTAGAAGTCGATGTCCTTGAGCGAGAAGACCTGCTCCACGTTGTGGCCCATCTCGTGGACCGCGATGTTGAAGCCCTTGTAGTCCATCCCTTCTTTTCCGACGCGGGTGCGCAGGCGGGGGTTGTCGCCGCGGCGGCCGGAGCCGAGGGCGTGGCCGGAGCCGCGTGCCGGGTCGACCTCGATGTTCGCGGCGAGATACTCCGCCCGCTCTTTTGTGAAGCCGAGCTTCACGAGAAGGTTGGCCATGTCGGCCTTGTAGGCGGCGGCGGTGGGGTAGCGCTTGCGGGTGATCGCGTCGAGCTCCGCCTCGGTGTAGGCGCCGCGCGGCTTGAAGCCGTTGTACCAGATGTCGAACGGCTCGAGCTTCCGTCCGAGGCGCTTCTCGATCAGCCTCGCCACGCGAGGCACGAGCGGCGAGGAGACGACCTCCTCGAGCATCGCCTGCACGCGCGACTCGAGCATCTGCCGCCCCTCCTCGAAGGAGCGCTCGATGTGCGTCGGGGCGGTGGGGGAGTAGGGATCGACGAGCTTCGACGCGCGGAACGTCTGCAGGATCTTCGCGTAGCGGGTGTCGGGCTCGCGCCCGTTCGTGACCTGCGCCGGCGCCGGACGGCCTTCGCCTTCCGCCGCGTCGTCGACCTTCGCCGCCTGCACGCTGTTCGTGTAAGGGTTCCAGTCGACGTTCGGGTTGTCGACCACCACCTCGGGGATCGACTGGTCGACGATCCGCTCCATCACCCGCACGATCATCCGCTGCTTCGGCAGCCCCTCGGCCGACGGGAGGCTGTAGTTCGCCTTGATCTCGTCGCGCAGGTTCCAGTGCTCGAGGAGGCGCATCCCCTGCGGGAAGAGGCGCCGCCCCTGCTCGTCGAGCAGGTGGTGCATCCAGATGTTGTACGTAGCGACGTACTGCGACGCGTCGCCGGAGGCCTTGCCGATCTCCAGGTTGACGTTGGACGGGATACGCTTCGAGAAGTAGAGGCCGAGGGCCGCCTCCGCCCACTGACGGCGCGTCCATTTCTCTCCCTCGGTCAGCCGCTCCTCGAGCGTGGTGATCGGGAAGTTGAGCAGCACCACGAACGCCATCTTGTTGGCGAAGAAGTCGTCGTTGATGTGGGCCGACGGCTCGTAGCCGGCCAGGATCTCGTCGAACGGGAGGACCGGGCCGATGTCGAGGTCGGACTGCCAGCGGAGGTCGCGCGCGATCTCCGTCATGTGGCCGCCGATCGACTCGAGCACGAACTGCATGCGGGTGAAGAGGGCGTCGAGCGTCTGCTGGTCGCCGGCGAAGTGGGTGCGGACGAGGGTCTCGAAGGCGGCATTGTCGCCGTCCTCGGCGCGCCAGAACTGCGCGACCTGCCGGATGCCGCGCTGGATGCGAGGCCGCTGCGCCTCACCATGTTTCGCGACGAGCTCGGCCTCGAGTTTCTGAATCGATTCGGGAGTCTGTGCGGATAGCGGCGCCGTGAGCATGGCCACGAGCGCAGCGGCGGCAAGAGTGCGTGACACGCTGCGTCTCCTTTCGGGGGGCATTCTATAGAGGGGAGGTTCCTCGGGGTTCCTCGGAGTTCCTCGGAGTTCCTCGGGGGGCTCGGCAGCCGATACGCAGCAAACGCCCGAGGAACCGAGGAACCCGAGGAACCCGAGGAACCCCGAGGCTACCTCCGTTTCGTCCGGTGCGTCGGATCGGCCGTCCAGGGATCCTCGGGCCAGGGGTGGCGCGGGTAGCGGGCGCGCAGCTCCTTGCGCACCTCCTGGTAGGCGCCGTTCCAGAAGCTGCGGAGGTCGCGCGTGACCTGCACGGGGCGTCCGGCGGGAGACAGGAGCGCGAACGTGACCGGCACCTGGTGCGGGCCGATGCGCGGGGTGTCGGCGAGGCCGAAGAGCTCCTGCAGCTTCACCGACGCCGTCACCGATCCGTCGTCGTTGTACTCCAGCTTCGCGGTGCGGCCGGAGGGGAGGTCGATGCGCTCCGGCGCGAGCTGCGCCAGCCGCCGCTCGTCGCCGCCGGCGAAGGCGAGGCGGCGTTTGTACTCGGGAGGGACGTTCGCCTGTTTCCACTCCTCGGTGAGGCGGTGCGCCTCCAGCGGATCGGGCGGGACGTTGATCTCGCGCAGGAGGAGGTGGTCGTACCAGAGGCGCTTCGTCGCCCGGACCTTCCCGTCCTTCATCGTGTGCACGATGTCTTCGTGCGTGGGGGTGAGCCAGTCGCGCTCGACGACCGAGGCGATGCGCACGAGCGCTTCCTGTCCGCCGCTCACGTCGAGCGCCACGACGAACTCGCCGGAGTGCATGCCGCTCTCTTTCGCCAGCACCGCGCCGGTACCACTGGAGAGGAGCAGGCGGAGGGAGTTCGGCTCGCGGCGCATGGCCACGCGATCGGGATAGCCGGCGAGGAGCGCTCTTCGCACGTCGCCGCGCGTGCCCTTCACGTAGCGCGCGAGCTCGCGTGCCGCGAAATCGAGCCGCGGATTGTCGGCGAGCTCCAGCGCGTCGCCGCTGCCGATGTTCCGCACGTCCTCGGAGAGCAGCGCGCAGACGCGCGCGGCCGCCTCGCCGCCTTCGAGGAGGACACGTGCGAGTCGTGGGTGCAGCGGCAGACGGCGCAGGCGTTCCCCGAGCCTCACGGCGTCGAGCCTCCGCAACAGCTCCATCGCGCTCTCGATGCGATGCTGCGGCGGCTTCTCGAACCAGTCGAACGTGAGCGGATTGCCGCCCCAGGCGATGATGTCGAGCACCGTCGAGGCGAGATCGACGCGGCGCACCTCCGGCTCGCGATGCGGACGGAGGATCGTCCGCTCGTCCCAGAGCCGGGTGGCGCGTCCGGGGCCGGTGCGTCCGGCGCGTCCGGCGCGCTGGTCGGCGGAGTCGAGGGAGATCTGCTCGGTGACCAGGTGATCGACCGCCGTCTCGACGTCGAAGCGGAGCACCTTCTGCACGCCGGAGTCGATGACGTCGGTGACCCCTTCCACGGTGAGCGAGGTCTCGGCGACGTTCGTGGCCAGGATGATCTTGCGGTCGCGCGAGGGGGCGAGCGCGCGCTCCTGCGCGTCGACATCGAGGGAGCCGTGCAGCGGGAAGACGTTCGGCAGCGCGAGCTCGTTCCGCGTGCGCTCGATCTCGCGCGCGCCGGGGAGGAAGCAGAGGATGTGGCCCTTCGCCTCCTTCGCCACCTCCCGCACCGCCTGCGACATCGACAGCCCCGGCGCATAGCGGACGTCGATCGGGTAGCGGCGCGCCTCGATCTCGATCACCTTCGCGCCGAGGAAGGTCGCGACCGGTTGCGGGTCCATCGTCGCCGACATGACCACGACCGCGAGATCGTCGCGCGTGTCCGCGGCCTCCTTCACCAGCGCCAGGGCGAGGTCGGCGTGGACGCTGCGCTCGTGGAACTCGTCGAGGATGACGAAGTCGAAGTCGCTGAGGAGCGGATCGGCCTGCAGCCGGGCGGTGAGGATGCCCTCGGTGGCGACGAGCAGTTGCGTGCGGTCGGTGAAGCGGCGCTCGAAGCGGATCTGCCAGCCGATCTCCTCGCCGATCGTCCAGCCCCGCTCGCCGGCGATGCGGCGGGCGAGCGCACGGGCGGCGACGCGTCGCGGCTGGAGGAGGATCGTGCGGCCGAACGCCGCCAGCGCCGGCGGGATGCGCGTCGTCTTGCCCGCGCCGGGCGGGGCGAGAATGACGGCCCGCTTTTCGGCGCGCACGAGGGCCACGATATCGGGAAGGGCGGCGTCGACCGGGAGCGGGCTTTGCACTTCAACGGCGCATTATGGCGACTCGCAACGATGACGACATTGACTACACCGTCGAGGGCGCAACGCCCCCGCGGGAGAAGGACGATCCCACCAACGCCGGCTACGACGAGGCCGTGAACAGCGGCGACGGCCGCTACGGCCGCCTCGTCGGCGAGGGGGGCGTCTTCGGCACGAGCGGCGGCGGCACCGCCGACGTCGGCTTCCACGAGGTGGAGCGGCCGGTGATCGAGGGGACGGAGAAGGGGGAGGACGAGGTCTAGCTTTTGTTGCTGGTTACTGGTGACTCGTGCCTCGTCGCGAACCCTCACGAGCAACTAGCAACCAGCAACCAGCAACATCTCGTCAGCCGATCGAATCGAGGATCTCCTCCATCGTGCTTCGCCGGCACGTATACATCGGCGTGTCGCGCACGGTGAACTTCGACGACTCCGTTTCGCGCAGTTCCTGCACGAGGTCGAGGAACTCGTCGGCGGTGTCGGACTCGAACGCCACCACGAAGTCCTGATCGTCGAGGCCGAACGAGTAGGTCGTGTTGATCTTCACGCGCGGGTACTTGTGCCCGATGGCGATGTGCTCGTTCATGATCCGCTGGCGCTCCGGCATCGGCAGCAGGTACCAGTCACGCGTCTTCACGAACGGGTAGACGAAGAGGAACGGCTTCTTCCCCGGCACGATGCGCAGCCGCCGTCCTTCCTGCCCCTCGTGCACGTGCTCGTCGACGTACTGCGAGTGCTTGGTCATGGCGAGGTACGACGCCGGGACGTCGAGGTAGCGGCCGAGGATCGACCTGTTGATGTCGGCGACCATCTTCTGGAACGGATCGAGATCGAAGCCGATGCGCCAGAGCATGAAGTCGAGTCCGGCCTTGATGCCGACGGTCGAGTAGGGGAGCACGATCATCGGTCCCGAATAGCGCTGGATGATCTCCGCGAGCTCGCGTTTCGCGTCGGACTTCACCTCGTCCGGGAGCGCGCGGAAGGCGCGGTCGACGCGGAAAAACATGAAGTTCACGAACTGGCGCTGCAATGCCGGCTGCTGTTCGCGCGCGGGCTTCGTTTCGGGAGCGGTGGTAGTGGTCATGGGGACGGATATTAACAGTTGCAACCGCGTTCAAAGCGGCTAGGATGCGGCTCGTGGCGACCCGCGCTCCAGCACCGCACAACGCGCCTTCGAACGCGCGTTCGTACCAGCAGCTTCTGACGAAGCTGCTGCGTCACGGTGCCTATCCGCAGCTGCGCAAGATCATCGACAAGACGCTGCCCGCCGACATCGCGCCGGTGCTGCCGCTGCTGCTCGAGGAAGACCGCAAGCGCATCCTCTCGCTGCTCATCGAGCAGGGGAAATCGGCGCGCGCGCTGCTCGATCTCGATGAGACCGACCTCCGCGAGATCCTCGACTCGGTCGACGACGCCACGCTCGCGTCGATCTGCTCCTCGTCCGCACCCGACGACGCCGCCGACCTCCTCGACTTCATCGACGAGGAGCGCCGCGAGCGCGTCCTCGAGCTCCTCGGCGCCACCCAGGGGGCGAAGCTCGAGTCGCTGCTGGAAGGGGAGGAGGAGACCGCCGGGTCGCTGATGAACACCGAGTTCCTCGCGCTCGACGAGGACCTCAGCGTCGCCCAGGCCATCGAGTCCATCCGCCAGTACCCGCGGAAGGAGTCCTTCTTCTACGTCTACTGCGTCGACTCCGACGGCCACCTGGTCGGCGTGCTCTCGCTGCGGAGCCTCATCCTCGCCAACGCCGGCAAGCGGCTGCGCGACCTCATGGTGCAGAGCGTCGTGCGGACGCAGATCGACTCCAGCCCGGAGGAGGTCGCGCAGCTCGTCTCGAAATACGACCTCCTGTCGATGCCGGTCGTCGACACGCAGAACCGGCTCGTCGGCGTCGTCACGGTCGACGACATCCTGGACGTGATCCAGGAGCAGGCCGAGGAAGACCTCATGCACCTCGCCGGCGTCGACGTCAGCGAGCGTCTGACCACGCCGGCGCGCGAGACCTGGCGCACCCGCTTCCCCTGGCTGGCCGTCAATCTCGTCACCGCCTTCATCGCCTCCTCGGTGGTGCGGCTCTTCGAGCCGACCATTCAGAAGTGGACCGCGCTGGCCGCCTTCATGCCGATCGTGGCGGGGATGGGGGGGAACGCCGGGACGCAGACCCTGACCGTGTTCGTCCGCGCCATCGCCCTGGGCGAGGTGGAGTGGCGCGGCGGCCTCCGCGGCATCTGGAAAGAGCTGCTGGTCGGGATGATGAACGGCATCGCCATCGGCGCCCTCTGCGGGACGATCGTCGGATTCTGGACGGGGCAGTGGGTGCTGGCCGGCATCCTCCTCGCGGCGATGTGCGGCAACCTCATCATCGCCGGCGTGGCGGGCGGCGTGGTGCCGCTGGTGCTGGAGCGCTTCGGCTTCGACCCGGCCATCGCCTCGTCGATCTTCGTGACCACTTTTACCGATACGGGAGGATTTTTCCTCTTCCTCGGAATGGCCACGCTCGCCATGCGCTACGCCGGCTGAGACCCCCTTCAGGCGCCGCCGGAATGTACGCCAACGTACAGAAAGCGTGTGACTTCCCTGTGAACGGGGCCTCGACGAGGGCCTTCTCCGCGAAACGTACGCGCATGAGCCGTCGATGCTTTGTCAAGGGTCAATTCGGGAAGTTTACGGCTGAGCCTTTTTAGGGGTGAAATCGAGGAAAATCAATCACTTAGCTGTTGTCGCACATCACTGTGTGCAAAGCGCTGAAAGCCTCGATTTTTTGCGGGTTGGAGCGAATTTCACAGTGATTTCCGCAGCGTTTTCCACACATTCTGTGTAAACGAATATTCACCCTCGCGGATGAATCGCGGTTCAGCTCCGGTAAGGTCCAGAATCGCGGAAGGCTCGCCCGAGAGCACCCCTCCATCGACGATGGCGTCGAGCTGGTTTTGCAAATCACGTGCGAGCCCGGAGGTGTGCTGGATGGGCGGCTCGCCGCTCCGGTTCGCGCTCGTCGAGACCAGCGGTCCGGTCCGCCCGGCGAGCTCCCTCAGCCACTGCAGCGCCGGGATGCGCACCGCCAGCGTCGATGCGCCGCGGCTCGCGGCGAGCGGATGGCGGAGCGGCAGGACCGCGGTGAGTGGGGCGGGCCAGACGGAGTCGAGCGCCGCGACGAGCTCCGGCCTCGCCTCGACGCCGAGCCGGTCGAGATCGGCGATGGAGCCGGCGAGGACGACGAACGGCTTCGTCTCCTCCCTTCCCTTGATCTCCGCGATGCGCGCGACCGCGCCCTCGTCGAGCGCGCTGCCATGCAGGCCGTAGATCGTGTCGGTCGGCAGCAGGACCACGCCGCCGGTGCGGAGGAGTTGTGCGACCTCGCTCAGTTGGAGCGCGGTCGGGGCGCCCTCGAAGTGCCAGAGGCGGGTCATCGCGTCAGCAGCTCGCGCGCGTGGGCGATGGCGGAGTCGGTGATCTTCTCGCCGCCGAGCATGCGGGCGATTTCACTCACCCGCTCCTCCTGCGAGTCGAGGCGGCGGATGCGCGCGCGGGTATGGCCGTTGGCGTCTTCTTTCCAGACGTAAAAGTGCGTCGAGCCGAAGCTGGCGATCTGCGGCAGGTGCGTGACGCAGATGACCTGGTTCCGCGCCGCGAGCTGCTCGAGTTTCCGGCCGACGACCTCCGCGACGCGTCCGCCGATGCCGGCGTCGATCTCGTCGAAGACGAGCGTGGCCGCGGCGGCGTGGCTGGAACTGCGGAAGAGGGCGGCGGCGATGGCGAGCTGGATGCGCGAGAGCTCGCCGCCCGAGGCGATGCGCTGCATCGGCTTCGGCTCCTCGCCGCGGTTCGGCGCGATGAGGATCTCGATCCGGTCCGCCCCCTCCGGCGACGGCGCCGCCTCGGAGATCGCCACCTTCACCGTGGTCCGCTCCATGGCCAGGTCGTTCAGCTCCTTCTGGATCGCCTGCTCGAACGCGCGGCCCGCCTTCCGGCGCGCGGCGGAGAGCTTGTCGGCCGCCTTCCGGAACGCGAGCAGCCGCGACGCCTCGGCCTGCTGGAGCTTCTCCACGCTGGCCTCGTAGTCGGTGAGGCGGTCGTACTCGTCCTGGGCCCGACCGAGGTGCTCGAGCGCGGCCTCGATGGTGCCGCCGTACTTTTTCTTCAGCCGCTCGATGGTCACGAGGCGGTCCTCGATCTGTTCGAGCCGCGCCGGGTCGAGGCGGACGCTCTCGGAGAGATTGCCGAGCGTGCGGCCGAGGTCCTGGAGACGGTAGAGCACGTCCTGCATCTCGCCCGAGAGCTGCTGCACCTCGTCGATGTGGCGGGTGAGCGGCTGGAGGAGGTGCAGCGCGCGGCCGAGCTGCGCGATCGCGGAGCTCTCGTCCTCGTCGACGAGCTGGTAGGCGCCGGAGGTGGCCTCGATGACCTCGCGCGCGTGGCTGAGCATCGCCTTCTCGCCGCGCAGGGACTCCTCCTCCGCCGGGTCGAGCTTCGCCGTGGAGATCTCGCCGACCTGGTACTGCAGCAGGTCGAGGCGGAGGGTGCGGTCACGCTGCGCCTCGGTCATCTCCTGCAGTTGGTCGGCGGCCCGTTTCCACTCCTCGTAGGACTCGCGCGTGGCGGCGCGGAGCGCGTCATGGCCGCCGTATTCGTCCACCAGCTCGCGATAGGATTGTCCGGCCACGCGCTGATGCGACTCGTGCTGGCCGTGGATCTCCAGCACGGCGTCCATCGCCCCGCCGAGCTCGCGGACGGTGACGGGCGAGCCGTTGATCAGCACGCGCGCCCTCCCGCCGGCCGCGACCTCGCGGCGGACGATCAGCTCCAGCATGTTGTCGTGCGCCTCGGCGTCGATGCCGAGCTCGTCGAGCTGGCCCTTAAGCGTCGCCGGGAGGTGGAAGACCGCCTCGGCCGTCATGCGGTCGCTGCCGGAGCGGATCATCTCGGAGGACCCGCGCGCCCCGCGGAGGAGCTCCAGCGAGTCGATGAGCAGCGATTTCCCCGCCCCCGTCTCGCCGGTCAGCACGTTCAGTCCGGCACCCGGCTCGATGGCGAGCTCCTCGACGATGGCCAGGTTCCGGACTTTGAGATAGGTGATCACGTCCGGGAAAAAGTGTACCTCGGGCGGCGGGGGGCTCGGGGAGTCTCAGAGTCTCAAAGTCGCAGAGTCGCAGAGAGCTTCGCTGCAGCGCGTCGTCCTTTGAGACTCTGAGACTCTGAGACTCCCCGACCGGGCGCTCCGGGCATGACCCTCGCTACCTGTCGACCTCATGAGAAAGCACATGCTCGTCGTCGCGGCGGTTCTTCTCGTCGCGCTCGGTTGTTCGAAAGAGGAAGCGAAACAGGCTCAGGACAAGGCGGAGGACGCGGTCACGAACGCGGCCGACAAGGTCGGCGACGCGCTCGACATCGCCGTCCCGATTCGCGGCCAGGACGATCCGGCGGCACGCGAGCGGGAGCGGTTCAACGAGGAGTGGCGGCAGCTCGAGTCGCTGCGCGAGGCGCAGGCGAGACAGCAGCAACCTCCGCCCGCGCCGGCGGCACCTGCCGCGAACGTCGCCTTCGTGCCGAATGGGAAGGAGTCGTTCGAGGGGCTCGATGCGAACGGCATCCTGAACGCGCCGGTGGTCGTGCCGGTGAAGGGGGACGTTGCCGGGCCCTCCGTGCTGAAGACGCAGGTCTACCTCGATCGCCAGAACTTCTCGGTCGGTGCGCTCGACGGCCGCTGGGGAAAGAACTCCTCGATCGCGCTCTGGTGGTTCCAGCGCTCCCGCGGGATCAACGCCGCGGAGCCGGGCGCGCTCGACGAGCAGACGTACCGCGCGCTCGTGGCCGGCGCGGGAAACGTACCGGCGCTCGTGCAGCGCACGCTCACCGAGGACGACGTGAAGGGGCCGTTCGAGGCGATTCCCGAGGACGTCTACGACAAGGCGAAGCTCGACTGCCTCTGCTACGAGTCGATCAAGGAGAAGCTGGCGGAGCGCTTCCACACCTCGCAGGAGTTCCTCGAGCAGATCAATCCCGACGTGATCATGGGCGAGCTGAAGGCGGGCGATAAGATCTGGGTGCCGAACGTGCGCGAGCCGCTCACGGCCGACCGCCCCGACATCGCGCGCGTGCAGGTGTCGATCCGCGGCAACACGTTCAACGCCTTTGACGCGCAGGGGAACCTGATCTTCCACTCGCCGACCACGCTCGGCAACAAGTACGACCCCTCGCCGCGCGAGACGGTGGAGGTGAGGAAGATCGCCTTCGATCCCCACTTCCACTACCAGCCCAAGCTCTTCCACGAGGTGCCGGACGACGAGCCGGAAGCGAACCTCAACCCCGGCCCGAACTCGCCGGTCGGCGTGGTCTGGGTCGCGCTGTCGAAGCCGCACTTCGGCATCCACGGCACGAACGACCCCGAGTCGATCGGCTACGCCTCGTCGCACGGGTGCGTACGCCTCACGAACTGGGACGCGAACGACGTCGCGAGGCGCCTGCGTCCCGGCGTGAAGATCGAGTTCGTCGATACGAGAACGCCGCAGACGGCCAGCGCGCAGTAGCGCGCTGGCCTCGATGCGCCGTCAGGCGACGGCGTCGCGCAGCAGCTCCGGCGTGACGTCGACCCGCTTCACGTTCCCCAGCATCGTCAACGACAGCGATGCCGGGTCGACGATCGTCGCGGCGACCTTCTGGATGTCCTCGAGCGTCACGTTGTCGATGTGCTCGATGATCTCGTCCGGGCCGAACTGGCGGCCGAAGTAGTACTCCTGCCGGGCGATGCCGGACATGCGGCTGGTGGTCGACTCGAGCGACAGGAGGATCGAGCCTTTGAGGTGCAGCTTGGCCGACGCCAGCTCATCCTCGGTGGCGCCTTCGCGCTTGATCTTGCGCATCTCCTCCAGCGTGGAGTCGAGGACGCGGCGGACGTTCTTCGGCGCGCAGGCGGCGTAGACGGCCTCGTACCCGCCGTGGAGGTAGCCGTTGTGGTACGAGGCGATGGAGTAGACGAGGCCTTCCTGCTCCCGCACGCGCTGGAAGAGACGCGACGACATCCCGCCGCCGAGGATGGCGTTGAAGAGGGCGGCGGCGTAGCGTTCGTGGTTCTGCTGCGGGAAACCGCGCGAGCCGAGGCAGAGGTGGACCTGCTCGAGCTCTTTCTTCTCGCGGATGATGACGTGCTGCGCCGGCGTCGGCGCCTCCCATTCGCGGCGGAACGGCTCGCGCGAGCCGGGAGGGAAGTGCTTCTCGAGGAAGGGGACGATGTCCTGCGGCTGCACGTTCCCCGAGGCGGCGAAGATGACGTTCGAGGGCTGGAAGGTCTCCTGGTAATGCTCGAGGATCTTCGCCCGCTGCAGCCGCGCGATCGTCTCCTCGGTGCCGAGGATGGGACGGCCGAGGGGATGGTCGGGCCAGAAGGCGGTGACGAAGATCTCGTGCACCAGATCGTCCGGCGTGTCCTCGACCATCTTGATCTCTTCGAGGATGACGCCCCGCTCCATCTCGACGTCGTCATTGGTGAAGCGCGGCGCGGTGACGATGTCGGTGAGGAGGTCGAGCGCGAGCGGCACCTGTTCGTCGAGGACGTGGGCGTAGAAGGAGGTGTACTCCTTGCCCGTGAAGGCGTCGACGTCGCCGCCGAGGATGTCGATGATCTTGGCGATGTCGGCGGTGCTGCGCCGCGCCGTGCCTTTGAAGACGAGGTGCTCCAGAAAATGCGACGACCCGCCATGCTCTTCCGACTCGACCGCCGAGCCGCTGCGCAGATAGAAGCCGAGTGCCACCGAGCGCACGTACGGCAACGACTCGACGAGCACCGTCAGGCCGGACGGCAGGGTGGTCTTGAAGATCGGAAACGTCGCACGAGTCATTCGCGCGCGATTGTAGGGCACGACGGGGGGACGACGAGGGGCCTCCGGCGGGCGGGCCCGGCCCGCGGCGTTTGTTTTCGCCTGGACCGCGCCTGACGCGACGCGCGCCCGTTCAGCCTGAGGCAACAAGCGCTGCGGGCCGGGCCCGCCCGCCGGAGGCCTCCGGTCGTCTCCCCGTGGCCCCTCAGCGCATCGACAGCGCGGCTTGGCGGGCTTGTTGTTCGCGGCGGAGGTCGTCCACCGTGTAGACCCACTCGCTATAGTCCTCGGCCTCATTGAGGGCGAGGAAGCTCTTGCCGGCGAAGTTCGGGCGGACGGCGACGAACGGACCCTTGTAATCGGGCGGCGAAAGCTCCTTGTTCAGCTTGAACGCCGCCTCGCCGGGCTGGGGGACCGGCTGCGCGCCGGGTGGGAGTGGTGGTGCGGGGGCGCCGGGGGCGCCGCCGCCGGGAGCGTTCGCCTGCAGCGCCTGCGGCGGGACGAGGATCCAGTCCTCTTCCCTGCCCGTGAGCGGCATCGGGTATTTGCCGGTGCCGCGGAGGAGGCGCGGCTTGCGGGCCTCCTGCAACTGCTCGAGGCTCACCGGGACCGTGTTGTTGTGCTTCGCCTGGAACTTCATGATGGCACGGGCATACTGCTTCATCAGGAAGATCGTCTGCTTGTCGCGCTCCCGCCGCAGGATCATCGACCACTGATCGGGCACCGTGAACGCGACGATGATGCTCATGATCGTCAGGATCACGATGAGCGCAGCGAGGGTGAAGCCCTCCTGCCCTTTAGAGCTCGCTGTACGGGACATTTTCCAGGGTACTGCCCTCGGCCGTGCTCTTCACGTCGACGACGCCCGGCTGCGCCGTCGCCTGCGGATCGGTCTCCGCGGGGATCGCCTCCTCGCCGCCCGCCAGCAGCGGGTCGTCGATCACTTCCTGCCAGTCGACCTGCATCGTGATCGGGTCGGCGGGGATGCTGCGGATGTAGTTCGGCGTCAGCTCCTGCAGGTTCGCGGGGTAGCGCTGCTTGTCGGCGTAGAAGTTGTCGATGGCCTTGCGCATCTGCGCGAGGTTGTCCTTCAGCGCCGCCTCGCGCGCCTTGCGCTGGGCGAACTTCACGTTGACCACCGCGATCCCGGCGAGGATGCCGATGATCGTCACCACGACGATCAGCTCGACGAGGGAGAAACCGGACATCGATTTCGAACGCGGAACGCGGAACGCGGAACGTTGAACGGCTCCGCCGTTCTGCTCCGTCAGCGTGATTTCAGGGGTTTCGTTCATCGTTCCGTGTTCCTCGTTCCTCGTTGTCATCACCACTCGTTGTAATGGGTCTTGCCGTCGAGCGCGAGCGCGGTGGAGGTGGAGTGCACCTCGAAGACGTTCTCGGCGGAACAGGAGCCGCCGAGGGTGCAGACGTCCTCGAAGGCGGAGTCGGGGTCGTCCTGCGTGGAGAGGACGATCCACTCCTTGCGCCCCGTCATCGGGTCGATCAGGTCGCGCTCGCGGATCAGGCGCACGGTCTTGCCGTCCGACATCTCCACGCCCTTGAGCAGCTCGTCGAGGTTCTTCGGATAGCCCTCCGACTGGAGCTCCTGCATCTGCGCCGGGCGCACCTGCGCCGGCTGTCCCGGCTGCGGCTGCACCGGCGGTGCGGTCATCAGCTCGTGGTAGCGGTCGATGGCGTCGGTGAGCTTCCGCAGGCGGTCGCGAAGCTCGATCTCCTTCTGGCGGCGGAGGCCGAAGCGGGCCACCGGCAGGGCCACCGAGGCCAGGATGCCGATGATGGCCACCACCGTGATGAGCTCCGCGATCGTGAAACCGCCGCTCCGCGCCTTGTGCAGCTTCGAGAGGATCATCGTCGTTATTGAATCCGTGCTCTCCCGCCCGCGACGGCGGCCACGATGGCCTGTCCCGACGCGGTCCGGAAGTCGGGGTTGTCCATGACCAGGAAGGACTCGCCGGTCACGCCGCCGTGGACGCGGATGGCCAGCACCTGTCCGCCGCCGGTGAAGGCGAGCGGCTTCCCGTTCGTCGAGCGGACGGTGATCACGCCGTGGTCGCTGTCCACCTTCACGGCCGGCGGCGTCCGCATGTCGTAGGCGAGCGCCGGCCCGAGCTGCACCTCGGTCACGTTGATGGAGCGCGGATCGAAGCGCAGCACGAGCTCCTCGGCCGAGAGTCCGTCGAGGTCCATTCCAATGATGTTCCAGACCGCAGTGTCGCCGGCGCCGAGGGAGATCGAGGACGGCTGCGGCGCGATGCGCGGCGCCAGCCGGAGCCGGGCCGTTTCCGCGGCGGCCGACTCGACCGGCCGCGACTCCAGCGCCGCGGCCACCGCCGCGAGCTCCGCGTCCTGCGACACCGGCGGGCGGCGCGACTGCGACGACGTCATGTCCGCGTCCGGCGGCTGCTGCCCCTCTTCGTCGGGCGGCGGCTGGTTGGCCGGCGGGCGGTTGAACGGATCGGTCGGCATCGCCCTGGGCGGCGCCGGCGTGGTCGTCGTCGGGGTGGTGGCTCCCTCGGTGCCGATGACATAGTTGCCCGGCTCGCCGTCGGACGACAGGCGCATGTTGTTGAACTGCTGCTCGGCTGCCGGCGCGACGAACGGATCGCCGCCGCCGTTCTGCGACTCGATGCGCGGCGAGACGCCGCGGAAGGTCAGGTTGTTGCCCGTGCCCACCCACATCGGCGCGAGGTCTTCCTCGGTGATGTCGGGGATGCGGATGATGTGCGGCGTCATCGTCAGCACGAGGTCGGTGCGGCGCTCCTCACGCTTCTCGTTCGTGAAGAGGCGGCCGATGAACGGCAGGTCGCCGAGGAACGGCGTCTTCGTCTGCGCCGAGCCCTTGCTGGTCTGGATGAGGCCCGCCAGGAAGTTCGTCTCGCCGTCCTTGAGCCGGATCGTCGACTCGATCGTGCGCGTGGTGAACGTCGGCTGCGACTGTCCGGCGAACGTCACCGGGTTGCCGAGATTCGAGACTTCGACCGTCAGCTTCAGCGTGACCTCGCGGTTGTGATGCACGCGCGGCTCGATCGCGACCTTGATGCCGACGTCGCGGTAGTTGAACGACGTCGAGCCGTACGGGTTGATCACCTGCTGCTGGTTGTTGGTGGTGGTGGTCGGCTGGTTGTACGCGGCGATCGTCGTCACCGGCACCGGGATCTGCTGGCCGATGTGCAGCGTGGCCTTCTCCCCCTCGGAGATGCGCAGCTCCGGATTCGCGAGCTGCTCGGTCGAGCCGTACGTCTTGAGCAGCGAGTAGGTCGCCGTCGGGATGGCGAAGGTCACGTTCTCACGCAGGTCGCTGATGCTGCCGACCACGCGGGCGATGTCGTTGAGCGTGCCGCCGGTGAAGTTGTTGCCGCCCGAGCGGGGGGTGGCGGTGGCGCTCGACACCAGGCCGTCGGTGCCGGGGAAGCCGGAGATGGCCAGGCCGAGCTCGCGCAGGCGGTTGAGGTCGAGCTCGACGAGCTCCACCTGCACGACCACTTCCGCGCGCGCCTTGTCGTTCGCCTCGATGATCTTCTCGGCGATCATGACCTTGTCGGCCGTGTCGCGGATGGTGATCGCGTTGAGCGCCTTGAGCGGGAACACGTTGCGCGCCTCGATCATCGTACGCACGACGTTGGTGACCTGCTCGGCATCGCCGTTCGAGAGGTAGAACGTGCGGATGACCAGGTCCTCGTAGTCGCGGCGGGCCTGCGGGTTGTCGGGGATGACGATGATGGTCCGCTCGTCGAGGACCTTGTAGAAGTGATTGGCGGCCTGCATCACCCGCTCGATCGCCTGCTGGGCCGTGACGTCGCGGAGCTCGATCGTGACGCGGTCGTCCTTGACCGCCTGGTCGAACAGCACGTTGATCCCGTACGCGTTGCCGAGGGCACGGTAGATGTCCTTGACCGGCGTGTCGCGGGGGAAGGTGAGGGAGATCGGGTCGGCGGAGGCCGGGTTGAGCTGCGGCGGCTGCGCCTTGGCGATGTTGGCGCGGGCGCGCGCCTTCACGTCGTCGAGCGTCGTCTGCTCGGCGGCGGCGCGCTGGATGTTGTTGATCAGCTCCACGACCTTCAGCATCTCGACGGCGGCGAACTGGTTCGTCGGGTCGAGCTTGACGGTGAGCTGCAGCTCCGAGAGCGCCATCTGCGCGAGGCGGAGCTGATCGGCGCCGGTCGAGGTGTCGGCCGAGGCGCGATAGGTCTTGCCCTTCTCGAAGTGGACGCGCGACGCCTCGCGGCGGGCGCGCTCGAGCGAGACCTTGTACTGCGAGTTGTCCGGATCGATCTCCAGCGCGTTCTCGTATTCGACGACGGCGGTGTCCCAGTTCTTGAGGGCTTCCGCGTCGCGGGCTTTCTGGTAGGCGTTGTGGCCCGCGCACGACGTGAGCAGCACGAACATCAGAGTGGCGGCTGTTGCTTTGAGTCGTTTCATGTCTTCAGTCCTGAATCGCAATCTCTATATGTGACGTTTGAGCGGGCAAAACGTCACTGTCCGCCTAGCGGAATTCGCTGGGTGGCGTCCGGCGGGAAGCCGACGAAGCCGATTTCGGCGGACTCGATGCCGATCCGGCGGAGGATGAACTTGCCTTCGATGACGTCTCCGGTGCGGGCGTTCACGATCTCCCCGTCGCGGGCGAACGTGGCGATCGGTGCCTGCGGGCGGCCGAACATGCCGATGAATTTGTACGTGAACTGCGGCGGCTTCGGCGGCGGCGGAGGAGGCGGCACCTCTCCCTCCGACTCGCAGGCCGCGCCGACGCCGTCACGATCGACGTCGAGCTGGTCGGGGTTCGCGGTGGTCGGGCAGTTGTCGCGGAAGTCGGGGACGCCGTCCTTGTCGCCGTCGGGCGGCGGGGGCGGCGGTTTCGGCGGGGGAGGCGGCGGCGGAGGAGGCGGCTCGACGTAGCTGAAGAGATTGCGGTCGCTCCTGTAGCTGCCGCTCTCCGCGTCGAGCAGGTCGAGCCGCACCGGCTCGACGCCGGGGTGCTCCGCGGCGGTGGGGGTCGCGGCCGCGCCCCGTCCCGTACGCGTCTTGCGCGTGATCTTCGAGCCTTTGTCTGCCGCCGGCGAGGCGGGACGGGCGATCTCGACGCCGGAGTCGTCGGCGGCGAACGTGTAGATCGCGAACACCGCGATCAGAATCACGGCCACCGCGGTCCAGGGTTTCCAGTTCATCCAGTCCATCAGAGGCGGTTCGGGGCGACGTCCGTCTGTTCGTCGCGGAAAAGCGTTTTCACGTGGATGTTGAGCGACAACTTCGCCTCGTCCGACGACGAGAGGCTGATGCGGTCGATGATCACGAACTGGTTCGAGAGCTCGAAGAGGTTGATGAGGCGACGCACCTGCGCGTAGCTCCCGCCGCTCACGTTGAACGACATGCCGACTTCCATCGCGCCGAGGTCCTCCCGGGCGCGTCCCCGCGTGGCCGGCGTTCTCGCCGCCGCGGCGGCCGGTGCCGCTTTCACCTCACCGCGGTCGAAGCTGTAGGAGGAGGGGATGAGACCGCTGGCCTCGCTCAGCCGCTTGACCTCACCGATCAGCGTGGTGAAGCGCTTCGACTGCGTCGACCAGTGCTGGTCGTAAATCTGGGCGATGTCCGCCTCCGCCTTCCGGTACCCCTGAATGCGGCGCTCGGTTTCGAGCCGCGCGTTGCGCGCCTCGGCCAGGCTCTTCTCGGCCGCCTCGAGACGCTTGTCGAGATCGTCCAGGCGGTTCTGGTAGCGGACGCGGTAGGTGAAGAAGAACATCGTGTTCGCCGCCAGCAGCACGCCGAGCACGATCAGCAGGATCCGTTTCTCGCGCCAGATCATCGCTTCACCGCCGTGGTCTGCACCTGCGAGAGGTTGTCCGGGAGGTACTGCACCGTGAGGTTGAAGCGGTAGCCCTTCTCCGACTTCGACTCGCTGCTCGGGAAGGGGTTCCGGAAGCGGGGGTCGGCGTGCATGGAGTTGATCGTGTCGATCATCCCTTCGCCATCCTTCGCCTCGAACGAAAGCGAGAGATGGATCGGACCTTCCTGGGTGAAGCTCGGGCTCACCGAGTCGAGCCGGACGTCCTCGGCGAGGATCGTCTCGAGCTGGTCGAGGAGGGCGCTCCAGGAGAAGGCGCGCTCGGCCAGCTTCGCGTTGATGAAGTTCGTCTGCGCGTCGAGGCGGGCCACGTCGATCTGCTCGAGGCGCTGCTGCGCCAGCGCGGCGTTCTGCTTCTCGGTCTGCGCCTGCGCCTCGACCGCGGCGATCTTGGCGCGCGTGCTGCGCGTCTCGTGGATGTAGCGGTAGTACGTCTCCACGTTGTTCAGCATCAGGAAGGCCGTGAGGAGCGACATCACCACCACGGCGGCGTAGACCGGCCGGTAGTCGCGATAGGGACGCGCGGAGAGGTTGAGATGGATCGGCTTCACCCGGTGAATACTCCTGAGCAGGCGGTCAGCTCCGCGTCCAGCCCGAGCGTGTCGGCGGGCGCGTCTTCGACGAAGTCGCGCAGCGCGACCGGCCGGACCTGCGTGTTGAATTCGGACGCCAGCGTCTGGTGCACCGCCGCGCCGCCGGTGCCGGCGACGTAGCACTGCGCGAACGTGTCCACCTCCAGCGTGTCGCGGAGGTAGTTGGCCGAGAGGCGGATCTCCTGCTCAACCGACCGCTCGCCGCTGATGTTGCGCGAACGGATGAAGAGCGGCTGCGATCCGCGGAAAACGGCGGTGGTGAAATCGGTCTCGCGCACGTACAGGAACAGCCGGTCGGCCGTGGTCTCCGCTTCACGTACGGTGATCGCGTTCCAGATGTTGAGGCCGAGCGGCTCGACCAGCACCACTTCGACGCCGGCGGCGCCCAGCACCTTCTCGACCGCGGCCAGCGTCGCCTCGAGGGCGGAGAGCACCAGCACCTTCGCCCCCTCGCCGGCGCGCGAGAGCACCGTGTAGGCGACGCGGAGCTGCTCCGGCGGGATCGGGAGGGTGCGCTTGAGGCTCCAGCGCACCACGTCCAGCGCGTCGTCCGCCTTCGACGGGAGCGTCGGCAGGTCGACGATGTTGATGCGGAACCAGGAGTCGGGGAGGAGCAGCGAGGCCTTGTCCCAGCGCCCCGTCTCGTTGCGCATGCGGCGGATCGTCTCGGCGAAGTTGCCCTCGTTCGCGAGCTGCGGCGTCACCAGCGACGGCGTGAACGTGCCGGTGCCGAGGCGGTAGGCCTTGGTCTGCACGAGCCGCGGGTTGGTCTTGCCGCGGCCGAAGCGGGCGTGCACGACCGCGTCGGTGTCGAGTACGAGAACGTCTGGTGGAAAAGATCTGGCCATCGGCTACTCGACGAACGTCACCTTGTTGATCTCGCGAAGGGTGGTCTGCCCTTCCATGACCTTGTACAGCGCGCTCTCGCGGAGGAAGGTCATGCCCTCTTCCTTGGCGGCGCGTTTGATCTCAGCGGCGGGGCGGCGATCGAGGATCATGCTTCGAATACGGTCCGAGAGGTCGAGAAGTTCCGAGATGGCCGCACGACCGTGAAAACCGGTCCCGTTGCACTCGAGGCAGCCGGCCCCTTCGTAGAACGTTTTCCCGCGGTAATCGGCCGGATCGAGGCCGGAGTCGACCAGGGCGCGCTCGGAGTAGCTCGTCTCCCGCTTGCAGTGCGTGCAGATCTTGCGCACCAGGCGCTGCGCCAGCACGCAGTTGAGGGCCGACACGAAGTTGTACAGGTCGACCTTCATGTTCAGGAAGCGGCCGAGGACGTCGACCACGTTGTTCGCGTGAACGGTCGTGAAGACGAGGTGGCCGGTGAGGGCCGACTGCACGGCGATCTGCGCCGTCTCCTCGTCGCGGATCTCACCGACCATGATCTTGTCGGGATCGTGGCGGAGGATCGAGCGGAGGCCGCGGGCGAAGGTGAGCCCCTTCTTCTCGTTGACGGGGATCTGCGTGATGCCGCGGAGCTGGTACTCGACCGGGTCCTCGATGGTGATGATCTTGTCTTCCGGCGACTGGATCTCGGAGAGCGCCGCGTACAGCGTGGTGGTCTTGCCCGAGCCGGTGGGGCCGGTGACGAGCACCATGCCGTACGGCTCCTTGATGAACTTGCGGAAGCGGGTGAGCATCCCCTGGTCGAAGCCGAGGATGTCGAGGCGGAGGTTCTTGAACTCCTTCGACATCGACTCCTTGTCGAGGATACGGATCACCGAGTCCTCGCCGTGGGCGGTGGGGACGACCGAGACGCGGAAGTCGATCGTGCGGCCGGTGATGCGGAGCTTGAAGCGGCCGTCCTGCGGGATGCGCTTCTCGGCGATGTCGAGCTCCGACATGATCTTGATACGGGAGATGATCGTGGAGTGGTGGCGCTTGTCGATCGGGTCGAGCGCCTCGTAGAGCACGCCGTCGATGCGGTACTTGACCACCACCTCGTTGTCGCGCGTTTCGATGTGAATGTCCGAGGCGCGGCGCTGGATGGCGTTGAAGACGATCGAGTCGACCAGCTTGATGATCGGCGAGGAGTCCTGCTGCGTGATCGAGTCGATGGTCAGCGTCTCTTCGCCGTCCTCGTTCTCGTTCACGAGCTGCATGCGGAAGCCTTCGGTGGCCTCGTCGAGGACGCGCTGCGTCGACTCCGACTTCTGCAGCTTCTCGCGGATGCCCGCCGGGGAGGCCACCTTGACCTTCAGCGGCGAGCCGAGGAGCAGCTCCAGCTCGTCGAGCTTGAGCACGTCGGTCGGGTCGCCGACCACGATGGTGATGTGGCCGTCCTCCCGGTGCTCCGGGAGGAACTGGTAGCGGATCATCAGGTCGAGCGGGATGTCCCGGAAGAGCTGGTGATCGCCCTGGAACTGCTCCAGGTCGACGAAGGGGAAGCCGTACTGCTCCGCCAGACGGCGGGCGCGCGTGGTCTCCCCGGACGGGTCAGCGTTCTTGTAGAGCGTGCGATTCGGATCAGCGACCATAGATTTTGAATGGACGAATGCTACTGGCTCGCTCCCACGGTCGAGAGCCGGAACAGCGGCAGGTAAAAGGCATAGAGGAGCACCGCGATCACGCCACCCATGAGCACGAGGATCACGGGTTCGATCGCGGTCACCAGGCGTGTCAATCTGGCTTCGATTTCCTCATCGTAGAACTCGCTCACGTTGGTGAGCATTTCCGTCAATGCTCCGGTCGATTCGCCGACCTTGATCATCTCGATGGCCAGATCGCTGATGACGCCGGTCGCGTCGAGCGAGCGCCACAGCGGCTCGCCTTCGCGCACGTTCTGCACGATTCCGGCGATCTTCGTCGCCACGAGCTGGTTGGTGACCGACTGCGAGGCGATCTCGATCGACGGCACCATCGGCGTGCCGCCCGCCAGCAGCGTCCCGAGCGACTGCGTGAACTGCATGATCGCGAAGCGGTGCAGGACGCCGCCGACCAGCGGGATGCGCAGCTTGATCCGGTCCCATAGGAGACGTCCGGTGGTGGTCGCCCAGCGGTGGAAGAGCCAGGCGAAGAGCGCCGTCCCTCCGAGGACGATGAGGACGTTGTCCCGCAGCCCGGTGGCCACGTTGATCATGAGGGTCGTGAACCACGGGAGCTCCGCCCCGAAGCCGGTGAAGAACTCGGCGAACTTCGGGATGACGGCCGTGAGCATGATGAAGATCATCGTGCCCGACAGCAGCATCAGGATGATCGGGTAGATGAGCGCGCCGACGACCCGCTTGCGAAGGGCGACGATCATCTTCTGGTACCGGAGGAAGCGCTTGAGCACCCCCTCGAGATCGCCGGAGCGCTCGCCGGAGCGCAGCGAGGTCGAGTAGATGGCCGGGAACATCGGGCCGTACGAGGCGAACGCGTCCGAGAGGGCCACGCCGGAGGTGATCTTCTCGCGGATGTCGGCAAGGACTTCCCGGAAGCGGGGGTTCTTCTGGCGCTCGAGCATGATGTCGAACGACTGGACGATCGGCAGGCCGGCGCGGACGAGCGCGAGCAGCTCCTGGTTGAAGAGCAGGAAGCGCTCGGTGGAGATGACTTTGCCGCCGCGCGGCATGAAGTCGCGGGCGCTGAGCGTGCCCCGCTTGACGTCGAAGACGTGGAGCCCCTGGCGGAGCATTTCCTCGCGCGCGGCGCGCTGCGAAGCGGCGCGGACGTGCCGCTCGACCACGTCGCCGTCCGGTGTTCCGACTCTGAGGATGAATTCAGGCATCTAAAACTTTCCCCCCCATGCTTTGGACGCGCGAGCGGCAAAAAGGTTACGGCGGCATAACGGAGGGGGAGGGAACGCGATTCCGGAGAGTACCGGAAAACGCTCTCCGGGACAGACTTACGGGATTTTGGGGATTTGCGGGGGCGGAGATCTCTAGCCGGCGCGTTTCGCCCGCACTGCCTTCGCCGTGCCGCCCGTTCCCCGCTCCTGTTTCAGCCGTTCGGCGAGGAACACCTTCAGGAGCGACTGATATGGGACGTCGCGCTGGTTGGCGAGCAACTTGAGCTCCGCAATCATCGATTCAGGGAGGCGCAGGGAGATCGTCCGGAGGGTCGGACGGAGATTCGGAGCCACCACCTCCTGCCCGCGGGACCAGTCTATGTACTCGGTCGAGTCTTCAGCGGACCAGAACTCCCGTTCCGCGTCCTCATCCTTGAACGTCGGTATTTTCTTTCGTGGCTTCATAGATGTTTCGCTCCCGTACGTTCATGTCCCGAGCCGAGATCACGCGCACGAGCCGGCCTCGAACCGTAAAGGCGATGAAGAGCCCGCGACCGCGGTTCGTGCGGTGCGGAGGGGGATTTGCGGGGCGGTAGCGCGTTGCGAGTTGCGAGTTGTCCGAGCGTGTCCATTCAGGCGACGCGGCCCCGGCAACGCGCCCCGCGCCACACGCAACCCGCCGCGGATGCGGCGCGCCCTCCCTTCGGCGACTCCGGGGGAGTTGCGCGTTGCGAGTTGCCCGGGCTTTTCCGTCCAGGCGACACGGCCCGGGCAACGCGTCACGCGCCACACGCAACCTCCGCGGATGCGGCGCGCCCTCCGTCTGGCGACGCAGGGGGTGTTGCGCGTTGCGAGTTGCCCGGGCTTTTCCATCCAGGCGATACGGCCCGGGCAACGCGTCACGCGCCACACGCAACCTCCACGGATGCGCGCGCCCTCCAAACGAAGGACGCGCGGCTCTTCTTCAGCGCGGTTCCCGCTCAGTCGTCGTCGCGGAACTTGTAGACCGCGACCCCCACGGCGACGGCGCCGAGGGCGATGGCGCCGAGGGTGAAGATGCGGCGGTTGCGGCCGGGGTCGTACTTCAGCTTCGCGGTCCAGCCCTTTTCCTTGATGTAGTTGTCGGGGCGGCCGCGCAGCAGGTCACCGATGAGGTGCTCGGCGACGTCAATCCGGTCGGCGAGCATCAGCGTCAGCCAGTGGCGGTTCGCCGCCTCGCCGAAGTTGTAGGCGTAGTCGCGCAGCATGCCGCTGAGGCCGTGCGGCGGCGCAGATGTCCCAAAGACCGGCGTCAGGTTCGGATGCTCGGGGGAGATGTGCACCCGGTCGTGCGGCACCTGCCAGTGCTTCACCTCGCCCCGCACGTGCGTGACGGTCGACGGCAGCTCCTTCGGGAACATCGGGCGGTTCTTCAGGTCGAGATCGACGCCCCAGCCGTTGATGGTGCGGAAGTCGGCCGGGACGGTGCTGCTCACGTGCTCCGGCGCGGGCGTCGTGTCCGCCTCGGGCGGTGCGGTGGTGGTCCAGTGGTCTCCTGCATTTGCGGTCATGGCTCTCTTCTCCTTTACGCCGCCCGTCCGGGGATCACGACCGGCTTGATGCAGCCGTCGAGTTTGCTCGTGAAGACGCGGTATCCCTCGGAGATGTCCTCGAGATCGAAGCGGTGGGTGATGACCTCGCTCGGCTTGATCCGTCCGGCGAGCACGTGCTCGTACAGGCGGGGGAGCTGCCGTTTCACCGGGCACTGGTTCGCGTGGATGGTCAGACCCTTGTTGACGATGCTCCCCACCGGCACGAGGTTGTACGGCGGTCCATACGCGCCGATGATCACGACCGTGCCCGCCTTGCGCACCGAGTTGATGGCCCAGTGCAGCGCCACGGCATTGCCGGCCTGCAGCTTCAGGCGGTAACCCATGAGCGACTGGAGCATGCTCCCCGAGGCATCGCAGCCGACGGCGTCGATGACGGAGTCGAAGCCGAGGTGGTCGGTGATTTTCTTGAAGTAGACCACCGGGTCGTCAAGATGGGTGAAGTTGATCGTCTCCGCGGGACCGAAGCGGCTGACGAAGTCGAGCCGGTAGTCGAGATGGTCGGTCACGACGACGCGTCCCGCCCCCATGAGCCAGGCGGAGCGGGCGGCGAAGATCCCCACCGGGCCGGCGCCGAAGATCAGCACCGAGTCCCCTTCCCGGATGTCGGCCATCTGCGCGGCGTGGTAGCCGGTGGGGCAGGCGTCGGTGAGCATCAGAGCGTCATCGTCGGAAATCCCCTCGGGGATGATCTCCGGACCGAAGTTCGCGAACGGGACGCGCACGTACTCGGCCTGCCCGCCGTCCCAGCCGCCGGTGGTGTGCGAATAGCCGTACATGCCGCCGACGGCGGTCGCATTCGGATTGGTGTTGTGGCAGTTCCCGTAAAGCCCGCGCGAGCAGAAGTAGCAGGTCCCGCAGCAGACGTTGAACGGCACCAGCACCTTGTCTCCCGGCTTCAGATTCTCGACCTCGGGGCCGACTTCTTCGACCACGCCGATGAACTCGTGACCGAAGGTTTGTCCTACGCGCAGGTCGGGCATCAGCCCGTGGTAGAGGTGGATGTCGGAGCCGCAGATCGCCGCGCGCGTCACGCGGATGATGGCGTCATTGGGATGGTGAATCTCAGGGTCGGGCTTGTCTTCCACCCGGACGCGAAAAGGACCTCGGTACGTCATTGCTCGCATTCGTTTTTCTCCTTCGACAACCCTTGCCGAAAGTGCAAGGGATGCACCGGAGAAGTTGCAGGTGACGTACTGAGCCGAACGAGAGTTTGTGGGAGAAGGTGGAGGGCCGGCGTGCTGCCGGCCCTCCGGTGTGGCTCAGAGATCGCGGCCCGCTTTGAACTCCGCAGTCGTGTCCACTTCCGCGGGCTGTTCGGCGTCGCGCTGCGGCCCTTTCTGCGCCTGCGCGACCGGCTTCGATTTCGTTGCCTTCTGCTTCTTCTTCGTTTTCTTCATGACGTGCCTCCGTTGGGCTTGTCGTCGGGCTTCTCGCCCTTCTTCTTGGCGACGCCCGCGCGGCCGAGGGCGGTGCGCATGTTCGTGATGTGCGGGATCAGCACCTCGCGGTCGTCGGGACGGTTGATGTTCTTGGCGAGGGCGTAGGCGCGGAGCGCACGCACTCCCACTTCGGCACGGTGCAGCGCGACCGTGCCACGGATGCCGCGAGCGACGAGCTCCAGTTCGTCGGCGAGCGAGCTGAACGCGCGGCCGAAGCTGATCGCCTCGCGCAGTTCGGCGCCGTTGAGCAGGGTCGCGCTGGCGAGATGCGGCGAGGCCTCGCAGGCGATGGCCACAGCCTGCAGGAACTCGTCGGGCAGCGAGGCCGAGACGTTGATCTTGCGGCGGCGGTCGGGGGAGACGAAGGTGAATCCGGGGATCGACTGCGCGAGATTGCGCAGCGTCGTCATCATCGCCTTCGCCGTTTCGTCGTGAAGAATGGGGATTTCCGGGGGAATCGTAGTCATTGTCGTTTTCTCCTTTTCGTTTGTTGTTGTTGGTTGATGTTCTGTCGTTGATCCGTCGTTGTCGTACCTGCGCAAGTAACGATGCGCTCAAGGTACGCCTGCGCTCTTAAAAGGTCAATAGCGCAATAAAGAGCCGGAGTTCGTTTTCTGTTACGGAACGGTGAATAGAAAGCCATTTGTCTCGTTTTAGGACTGGGTCGCGATCCGCGCATCGCGGCGCGGCGATCCGCCGGACCCGCGGCGACGATCCGTTCATCGGGAGGCGGCGATTGGCCGATCGAAGGTCACGCCGCGCGGATCGCCGGCGCTCTCGACGGCGAGGCCGGCCGCCGATTCCTGCACGTCGGCGCGACGATGCATTTGCCCCGGAGGAGAGCGGCGTCCGTCCGGATTCCGAACAGCGGATCGCCGCGCACGATGAGCGGATCGCCGGGCGGCGATCGACGGATCGTCGGGGAAACGCGGATTCATCACCGGCTCTCGATGAGCACGTCGCCGCCGTGCGATGACTGCATCGCCGCAGCCGTCGAATCGGCGCGCAGCACGATGAGCGGATCGTCGAATGGCGCCGGGTGGATCGACGGGGCGCGATGAGGCCGGGGCGACCGCGCGATGGTGCGAGCGCCGGAGGGGCCGCAAAGAGTGCAGGTCTCGATGCGCGGATCGTCGCGCCGCTTCGTGCGGTTTAGACTGCTCGTCCGTGGCCGGTGACGACGAGGTGGTCCTGCGATGCTCGTTCTGCCAGAAGGCGCAGGCCGACGTGAGGAAGCTCATCGCCGGCCCCGCGGCCTACATCTGCGACGAATGCGTCGAGAGCTGCAACGAGATCCTCGACGACGCCGGGCTGCAGGTGGCGCGGGGAGCGAGAGCCGCCGAGAGGGCCGCGCTCCAGGCCGATGAGTACCTCCGGATGGCGGCCGATCTCTCCTCCACCGGCAACCACCGCGGTGCGGCGCGCGAGATCCGCAACGCCGCCCTCGCCGCCCTGCGGGCGCTCGCGATCCTGCAGGGAGAAGCGGCGGCACAGTGGTCGGAGACGAAGGTGGTGGTGACGGCGCTGGAAGACGACCCGGAGCTCGCCCGCCTCCTGCAGACGGACGATCGCGCGCACATCCTGCTCCGCGTGTCGATGGACGGCGCGGTGCTTTCCGCGGCCGACGTCGAGCCGGCCGCGGAAGTGGCGGCGAAGCTCGTCACCAGATTGCGCGCGAAGGCGGCCGCCTTGTCCCGCCCGTAACATTCGGAACATCGCTCCCCGCCCCGCGGCGCCTACCATGCTCTCCCGTGCCGCTGCCCCCGACCATCGACCCGATCATCCCCCTGCGCGCGAATGCCGTCCCGCGGGGGCGGGCGTGGGTGTACGAGGCCAAGCTCGACGGGTTCCGCGGCGTCCTCTTCCTCGAGGAGGGGCGGGGGCGTTTCCTCTCGAAGACCGGGAAGCCGATGCCGCGCTTCAAGGCGCTGGCGGAGGGGCTGGCGCGTGCGCTGAGGGTGGAGGAGGCGATCTTCGACGGCGAGATCGTCGTCCTGGCGGAGGGAGGGAGGCCCGCGTTCTACCCGCTCCTCTTCGCGGCGGGGCAGCCGTCGTACGCCGCGTTCGACCTGCTCTGGCTGAACGGCGAAGACCTGCGCCCGCTGCCACACCACCAGCGCAAGGCGCGGCTGAAGAAGGTCACCAGGCGCGGCCCCATCGGCTTCGTCGAGGCAGTGCGCGATCCCTCGCTCTTCGACGTCGTCGTGGAGATGGACCTCGAGGGCATCGTCGCCAAGCGCCGCGGCGACCCCTACGCCCCCGGCACCGAATGGCTCAAGGTCCGCCACCTCGGCTACTCGCAGAAGGTGGGGAGGGCGGAGCTGTTCCACCGGCGGCGATGAGCTGAAACGCGCGGCTATACTCCGCGCCGCATGCGTGCGGTCCCGGCTTCGCTGCTCGTCGCGCTGATCGCGATCGCCACCGCCGGCCGCGTCGCCGCCACGCACCACGTCTTCAGCCCGACCTGGGACGAGCCGGCCCACATCTTCGCCGGCTACGAATACCTCGCCGAAGACCGCTACACGTTCGACCTCTCCCATCCTCCGCTGGCGCGGATCGCCTTCGCCTTTCCGCTCCGCAACGCGGTGTCCGATGCGCCGGAGGTGAACGACCGCGTCGGCGACGTGCTGACGTCGCGCGGCGACTACATGTCGGGCGTCGTCGCGGCACGCCGCGGCAACCTGCTGTTCCTCGCCGTCGCGCTGATCGCGGTCGCGATCTGGAGCGCAGGTCTCTACGGCCCGCGCGTCGCGCTCATCGCCACCGCCTCGTTCGCCCTCCTGCCGCCGATCCTCGCCCACGCCGGCCTGGCGACGACCGACATGGCCGTCACCGCCGCGATTGCCGCCGGCGGCGCCGCGCTTCACCGCTGGCTCGGCGCGACGACGTGGGCCAACACCGCCGCTCTCGCGATCGCGTTCGGCGCGGGGCTGCTGACGAAGTTCTCGTACCCCGCGTTCTTCGCGATCGTGGCGCTGACGACGATGACCGCGGCGCGGCGGTGGCCGGTGGGGAAGGGCTTCGCGGCGGTGGTGGGCGGCTTCTCGCTCGTCTGGATCTGCTACTTCTTCAACCAGCTCCGCCGCTTCTTCCGCGGCTTCGCGGTGGTCATGCACCACAACGCCGAGGGGCACGACGCCTACTTTCGCGGCGAGGTGCAGGCGACCGGATGGTGGGAGTACTTCCCCGTGGTCCTCGGCGTGAAGACGCCGATCCCGTTCCTTGCGCTCGCGGCGATCGGGACGTACTTCGTGGTCCGCGAGCGGCGCAACCGCGCGCTGCTGGGGATGGCGGCGCTGATGCTCGCCCTCGTCATGACCAGCCGCATCAATCTCGGCGTCCGCCACATCCTCCCGATCTACGTGCCGTTGTCGATCGTGGCCGCCGTGGGGCTCGACCGCCTCTGGCGCACGCGCTTCCGCTGGCTCGGTCCCGCGCTGGCGCTGTGGCTCCTGGTCGACTCGATTGGCGCGCATCCCGACTACCTGCCGTGGATGAACGCGTTCGCGGGCGAGCATCCGGAGCGGCTGGTGCTGGACAGCAACTTCGACTGGGGACAGGACGTCGTGCGCCTGCGCGACACCTGCCGCACGCTGGGCATCCCGTCGCTGGCGGTGGGGCTGTTCGGCTCGACCGATCTCGTGCGCATCGGGATGCCGCCGACGCGCGCCGTGCCGCGCGAGCCGGGCCCGCCCGGCTGGTACGCGGTGAGCGAGAGCTTCATCATCCCGGAGCAGGTGCGCGATCCGTCCGCCTATCGCTGGCTCACGGAGGGGCGGGCCTTCGGTCGCGTCGGCAGGACGATCCGGCTCTACCAGGTGCGCTGAAGCGCGCCCGCTCTCCTGTTAAACTCTCGCCGATGTTGCACGACGAAATTCGTGAGGCTCGCATCGCGCACGGTTACTCGCAGTCGAAGCTGTCGAAGCTGGCCGGCGTGCCGCGGACCCGCCTGCGCATGTTCGAGGAGGGGGGGAACATCACGATCGAGACGCTCGAGAAGATCGTGAACGCGCTCCCGAACCTCAAGACCGTCACCATCGGCCGCATGCAGATGCGGACGCACGCGGAGCCGGGGGAGATGAAGGAAGCGCTCGAGGACCTCATCGCCGCGGCGCAGCGCATCATCAAACTGGCCAGCACCTCCGCCGCCGTCTCGGAGCCGGGCCAGACCGCCTCGAAGCCGCGCAAGGCCGCTCGCGGCCGCCGCGTCGAGTCGCGCGAGAGCTGAGCCGGCGTTTGCCGGGGGTGTGGATTTCCTTCCTCTCGACACTCCCTCGATAGATGGAGTCCGACTCGCGTCTCGCCGACCTCCGGCGCCGCCTGGTGCGCTACCTCCGTAGCGCGCGCGACGCGGGGCGCACCGGCATCGTCGTCCACGACGAGCCGCGCGAGACCGACCGCCGCCGCGCCGAGGAGCTGATCCGCGACGAAGGGTGGGACCGGCTGCGCGACGAGAGCTGACGCGCGGTATCGTACGAGACGTGGATGCGCGGGAGCTGACCGCTTACATCGAGTGGCTCTCCGCCGGGCGTGAGGCGGGGGAGCAGGCGGCGTCCTCGCTGGCGCGCCTCTCCGAGCGCTCGTGGGAGGCGTGGTTCCGCGACACGCCGCCGGCGCGCACGCCGCACACACTCGAGGCGCTGCTCGACGCCGCCCATCTCCTGCTGACGCGCGATCCGCGCCGCGCGCTGGCGCTGACCGGGTTCGTGCTCGCGCACCTCGACGACGTGGCCTTTCCACCGTTCGCCCTCCTCGGGCCGGTCATGCTGCGGGGGCGCACCTGGAAGGAGCGGGGCAACGCGCTGCTGAAGATGGACGATGTCCGTAATGCGCTGATCGCGTTCGAGACCGCCGCCGCCATTTACGCCACCGAGGCGGCCGCGAGGCCGGAGCTCGCCGCGGCCACACGCGGCGCCGCGCTCGCGCGCCATCTCCTCGGCGAGAGCGAGCGCGCGCTGGAGCTGATCCGTGAAGGGGCGGAGGTGTTCGCCGCTCACGGCGAGGTCCGCGAGCAGGCCGTCTCGCGCCTCTACGAGGGGGTAATCCACTTCGACTCCGGCCGCTATGAAAACGCGGCGCGGCTGTTCCGGGAGGCGCTCGAACACGCCCTCGCGGTGGGCGACGCGGAGCTGGTCGCGCAGCTCCACAACAACCTCGGACACTGCGCCGAGCTGCTGCAGGACCGCGAGGCGGCGCGCGCCCATCTCACCCGCGCGCTGGCCCTCTTCGAGGAGCACGACATGGTCGCCGAGCGCCCCCGCGCGATCCTCGGCCTGGCGCAGGTGCTCGCCGACGAGGGGCTGCTCGCGCGGGCGATCGCGGAGCTGGAGGAGGTGCAGCGGATGTTCCTCACCTCGGGGCGCCACCTGCAGGCTGCCGGCACCGCGCTGGATATCGTGGAGCTGCTGATCCTCACCGGGAACGAGGACGGGATCTACGACCGCGTCTCGGAGATGGTGCGCGTCTTCGCCGAGGCGGGGGTCGTGCGGGAGGCGATGCGGGCGTTGAGCTTCGTCCGCTCCGTCGCCGGCCGCGGCACGCTGCGCGCCGACGACGTGAGCCGCGAATGGGCCGTCATCCGGGGAGTTTCCGCCCCCGGCCGCGAATCGACGCCCAGCGCCTGATGTACGGCTCGCGCTCCTTGAGGTCGTCGTAGCACTCGATCCAGAGCAGCTCGACCTCTTTGGTGTCGAAGCGGTAGAAGAGGCGCACCGCCGGATAGGGGCCGGCATGCTGCGACCAGACGCAGTAGATGAGTGTCCCGCGCTGGCGCGGAGCGCGGTCGGGGCGGGCGAACACCCGCTCGATCAGCGCTTCCGCCACCCGGCCTGCCCTCGCGGGGAGGGCTTCGACCGAACGATGGAACGAGTCGGCCAGGACCAAACGTCGAGACACGTCAGAAGTTCTTTCGGACCTTCTGTTCGTTTAGACGTTTCAGTCACTTTTTGGTTACGGGGGTGACGGGACTGGTGAAGAGTACCCATCCGAAAGCGACCGCGAAGAGGGCGTAGAGCGCGGCCAGGGCGACGAGCTCAGTCCCCGCCGCCCCCTTGATCAGCGCGAGCGCGCCGGCGGTGAAGTGGAGCATGTTCCCGAGGGCGACGGGACGGTTATAGATCCCGCCGATGAGGCTTTGGCGGGCGGTCCAGTTCAGGATGGCGAAGGCGAGGTAGAGCGCGCCGAGAAGCTGGATCGCGAGCGTGAGCGCCGGCGTGGCCGGCGCGCCGAGGCGGGGCAGGAGCTCGTCCGGCGCGAACGTCGCCGCCACGCCGAGGATGGCCATGAACGCGGCGCTCACGGCCATGATGAGGCGCCTCCACATGCGCGGCAGGGTAGCATCGCATCAGTTATCATGCGTTCCGGTCCATGAGTCCCCGCAAGTTCTGTCTCGTGCTGGTGAAGCCGTCGCATTACGACGACGACGGTTACGTCATCCAGTGGTACCGCTCGGCGATCCCCTCGAACTCGCTCGCCGCGCTTTACGGCCTGGCGCGCGACTGCGCGGAGCGGCGCGTTCTCGGCGACGTGGAGCTCGAGATCCACTCCCTCGACGAGACGAACACGCGCATCCGCCCCGACCGGATCGCGCGGATGATCGAGGAGGCCGGCGGCGGGATGGTCATGCTGGTCGGCGTGCAGTCGAACCAGTTCCCCCGCGCGCTCGACATCGCGCGGCCGCTGCGCGCGCGCGGCATCCAGGTCGCCCTCGGCGGCTTCCACGTCTCGGGCACCATCAGCATGCTCAAGGGGATCGACCCCGACCTCGACAAGGCGCGGGCGATGGGCATCTCGCTCTTCGCCGGCGAGGCCGAGGGGCGGCTCGAGGAAGTGCTGCGCGACGCGGCGGCGGGGACGCTGAAGCCGCTGTACAACTACATGGCCGACCTGCCGGGCATCGCCGGGTCGCCGATCCCGCTGATCACGGCGCTGCGCGCCTGGCGGACGGCGGGGGGCCTCACCAGCTTCGACGCGGGCCGTGGCTGCCCCTTCCAGTGCTCCTTCTGCACGATCATCAACGTGCAGGGGCGGAAGTCGCGGCGGCGCTCGGCGGACGACGTCGAGAAGATCGTGCGGGAGAACGTCGCGCAGGGGCTGCACAGCTTCTTCATCACCGACGACAACTTCGCCCGCAACCAGGACTGGGAGCCGATCCTCGACCGGATCATCGAGCTGCGGGAGAGGGAGGGCTTCAAGCTCACCTTCGTCATCCAGGTGGACACGCTCTGCCACAAGATCCCGAACTTCATCGAGAAGTGCGCGCGCGCCGGCGTGAAGCGGGTGTTCATCGGGCTGGAGAACATCAACCCCACCAGCCTGGTCGGCGCGAAGAAGCGGCAGAACAAGATCACCGAGTACCGGGCCATGCTCCTCAAGTGGAAGGCCCACCGCGTGATCACCTACGCCGGCTACATCCTCGGCTTCCCGAACGACACGGTCGAGTCGATCGTCCACGACATCGAGATCATCAAGCGAGAGCTGCCGGTCGACATCCTGGAGTTCTTCTTCCTCACGCCGCTGCCCGGCTCGGAGGACCACCAGACGCTGGTGCGCAACGGCGTGGCGCTCGACCCCGACCTGAACCGGTACGACCTCAATCACGTCTGCACCGCGCACGGCACCATGTCGCGCGAGGAGTGGGAGCGGGCGTACCAGGTGGCGTGGGAGACGTACTACACGCCCGAGCACATGAAGACCGTGCTGCGCCGCATCGCGGCGATGCGGGGGAAGATCAGCAACACGGTGTTCCTGCTGACCTGGTTCAAGGGGTCGATCGGCATCGAGAAGATCCACCCGCTGGAGAGCGGCTTCCTGCGCCTCAAGTTCCGCGGCGACCGCCGGCCGGGGCTGCCGCGTGTCCCGGCCTGGAAGTTCTACCCGCAGTATTTTCTCGAGACGACGCGCAAGCTCGCCGGCTTCGCCGCGCTGTTCCTCGACCTGCACCGGATGTACCGCGAGATCCGCCGCGACAACAACGGCCGCGGCTACAACGACCTCGCGCTCACCGCCCCGACCGACGAGGATCTGGAGACGCTGGAGCTGTTCCAGACGCCCGAGGCGGAGCGGTACGTGGCGCGGCACCGGGAGACGCAGGGACCGGTGCACGTCGGCGCGATGTAAGCCGCCGCGCTACGAGCGCGGAAGGTCGTGCAGCACGATCGGCAGCACCTCGGCGAAGTGCCGGAAGTCGTCGTCGGTGGTGAAGATCGCCAGCTTGCGCTGGGCGGCGATCGCGCAGATCAGAAAGTCGGTGTTCGAGCCCTGCACGCCTTTGTCGCGGCAGCGGTTGAAGAAGGAGGCCGCTTCCTCGTGGTCGGCGGAGGTGATCTCGGCGTCGGGGAAGGCGCGAAGGTGGTCGCGCAGGCGTTCGAACTGAGCGCGCTCCCGGATGCCGGAGAGGAGCTCCTGGCGGATGGGGCCGATCATCACGACACGGCCGTCCTGCACCAGCGACGCGAGCTCGGCGACCGTGGCCTCGTTCCCGGCGCCGTTCCGGCGGCGGAGGGCCAGCGACCAGATCGCCGTGTCGACCAGCACCTTCACTGCCGGCGGCGCTGCTTCTTGTAGTCGAAGTTCGGGTCGAGATCGACCGTCCCGAAGATCGACACGATTTTCGACTGCTTCCGGTGGCGGATGTACTCCTCCAGCGCCTCGGTCACCGTCGCCTTCTTGGTGCGGTGGCCGCCGATCTTCTGCGCTTCCTCCAGCAGGCTGTCGTCGATTGCAAGGTTCGTTGCCATGATCACAGTTTACACAAAAGCGTGTGTAAGTCAAGGTGTAATCACTCCCCGACTCGCCATTGATAGCCGTCCCAGCGGTGGACGTCGATCCGGCCGGTGCCGCCGTGAACGCGGACGATCGAGACGCGGGTGCCGTCGGTGAGGACCACCGAGCCATTCGTGCCCTCGCCGCGGCGCGAGAACGCGCAGAGCGTGGAGTCGCCGAACCGGACGGCCTTGCGCGAGGAGAGCAGCGCGCCCGGCTTCAGCGGATCGGCGATCTCCGCGAGCGGGACGCCGACGATCGCGGGGCGATGGTCGAAGCGGCGGGGCCTCTGGATCACCCGGTCCACCCCTCTGGAGATGTCGTTGTTGCGCACGCCGTCGCCGTCGCCGTCCTCGTAGACGCTCCAGGTCCAGGTGCCGCCTGCCTCGCGGAACTTGATGCCGAGGTTGCGGTCGCGTGCGACGGCGAGCATGCGCACCTCGTGAAAGACGGAGCGGAGCTCCGAGGTGGCGGCGACGAGCGAGGCCTGCCGCATCCCCAGGTCGGCGGCGTATCCGCCGACGAGGGAGAAGACGCCGAGGATCATCAGGACGATGAGTAGATCGAGAAGAGAGTGTCCGCGTTGCCGATTCATTCGTTCCTCCGCGGCGGCGGAAGAGCGAACGGCGTGACGCGGAACGGTGCGCGATCAAGTCGCGGCGAGTGAGAGAGTTACGCCGCGGAGTGCGATCGGCGCGTTGTCAAAAAAATGGGCTGTCGGCCTCGCTGTAGCGGAGATACCACTGATTGGTGAAGAGGCGGTCGGGGTCGACGCGGCGCTTCTCGCGAAAGAACTCCCCGGCGGCGGGATAGGCGCGGTGGAACTGCTCCGGCGTCGCGTGCAGCCGGTACGGGAGGTAGTAGGTGCCGCCGACGGCGAGCACCTTGTCGATCATCTCCCGCGTCAGCTTCTGCATCGCCTCCTCGGCGGCGGGCGACTTCTTCTGGTTGAAGAACATCACCAGCGCGAAGACGTCCTCGCGCGCATAGGGGAGGGCGGTGGTCCGGTCCTGCTTCACGTCGCGCACGGTGATGTTGAGGAGATCGATGTGCTCGCGGAGCAGGAGGGGGCGGATGGCGTCGACGAACGCGGAGAGCCTGGTCCTGGGGACGAAGTACTCGTGAAGGATGTCGGTCGAGTCGCCGCCGCGGTCGACGTAGAGATCGGTGGTGTGGCTGAGCAACTGGTTGCGCGACACCTCTTTCGGCTCGAGGCGCGGCGCGAAGTCTCTCTCGAGACGCCAGCGGAGGTTCTTCCCGTAGTCGCTGCCGGCCGAGCCGCGGAAGACCAGTCGCGCGATCCTGCTGGTGCGCGGCTTCCCCAGCGCGGGGGGCGGTCCCGGCTCCCGCTCGTACGTCGTGACGATCGCCTCCCGGAGGAAGCTGCGCGGCGCCACGCTGATGCGTCCGTACGCCATCCCGGCGTCGCCGCGCACCCGCTGGTCGAACACCTCTTCGTAGGTGTCGACCTCGCAGAGGGTGTGCGTGACCCCGTAGCGCTCGTTCGGCACGGTCTGCAGGTCGACGTCGAGGATGACGCCGAAGAGGCCGTAGCCGCCGAGGACGTGCGCGAAGAGCGAGGCGTTCTCAGTCCGGCTGCAGCGGACCACCGCGCCGTCGGGCGCAATCACCGTCATCGCCAGGACCGTCGCGGCGATCGGCTCGTGGAGGTGCTGCCAGCCGTGGCAGTTGACGCTGACCGATCCGCCGACGCTGAACGGGCTGTCCGACTGCATGACGGCGACCGAGCGGCCGTGGGGATCGAGGTAGGCGACGACGTCCGTCCAGAGCGCGCCGCTCTGCACGCGGAGCACGCCGCCGTCGAGCAGCTCCATGCGGTCGTGCCGGCGCATGTCGAGCACGATCCCGCCCGGTGCGATCGTCTGCCCGCCCATGGAGTGGCGCGCGCCGGCGATCGAGACGCCCACCTTCGCCACCCGCGCCCGGGTGAGCGCGGCGCGGATCGCGGCGATGGCCGCCGCGTCATCGGCGGGGACTTCGACGATCTCCCGCACCGCGGTCTCGTTGAGGCGGCTGGCGTCGTTCGCCGTCCCCGCGCGCGTCTGTTGCGGCGTGGGACGATCGCGCAGCGCCGTGCGGACGAGGTGCGCGCCCGCGCAGTCAATGAAGACCAGGGGGAGCAGCGCGGCGGCGGCGCGGAGCAGGCGGCTCAGTGATCCTTCTTCTCCGCGACGACGCTGATCGTGCCGGGCTCGCTGACCATCATCGTGTAGGTATTGAACCGGACGAAGTTGTTGTCGATGGCGTATTCAAACGAGGGGAGCTCCTCGCCCGCCACATCGAGAATGAAGTCGAGCCGTTCGTCGGGATCGTTCGGATCGCCGCCGCAGTCGGGCAGGTCGGAGACGGTGCCGTCGCGGAGGTAGATCAGGTCGAGCCGTTCGTCGCAGTCGACGTCGTGGAGCGGCTTGTCCGTGTCGGTATCGATCATCACCCCCGGCACGCGCACGGCGGCCGAGCCGAGCGGGCGCAGGCCCAGCGGCTTCAGGTCGCGTCCCATATCCTCCCAGTTGTCCTTGTCGGTCAGCGGCAGGGCGGGATCGATCAGCCGGGAGAAATAGAACCAGTGCTCTTTCGGCTGGCCGGGAAGGACCGACGGCGGCACGAAGGTGATCTTCCACGGCCTGCGACTGCTGACCGCGGCCTGCCGGACGGAGCGGAAGTGCGCGAGCCCTTCGCTGGCGGCACCACGGACGCGGTACTGCGGCATGATCGTGACGAACGCCGGGACCGTGACCAGTGTGACGACGCCGATCATCGCCACGACGATCATGATCTCGACGAGGCTGTAACCGGCGGATCGCCGTTGCGGTGCGCGCATGATCTCTCCTAATTCGCCGCCGATTTGATGGAGGCGAGCCCCGGGCGGACCGGAATCGTCCAGGGCCAGTCCGGAAGGTTACACAAAGAACCGTGGTCGCCGTTGTCGGAGTTGATCGCCAGCGGCCCCGGCACCGTGGGGTCGTTGGTCACGATGTTCTCGGCGATGACCAGGCCGAGCAGCGCGTTCTGCGCGCCGGTCTGGATCTGTTCGTGCGCGGCCATGATCCCGGCGGCGGAGGGGATGCCGAGGTTGTTCTGGCACTGGTTGGTCGGCGCGCAGCAGTTCGCCTGCGTGAGGATGTCGCGGCCGGAGATCCACATGGCGCGGTTCGACATGGCCGGCGACCATGTGGTCTGCGCCTGCACCGACAGCGAGCCCACCGAGATGATGGTCATGGTGGTGACCATGTTGCCCTGCTTGAAGAACCGGCCGTCGACGAGCACGGTGGCTCCGTCGAAGGCGTTCTGGATCTGGAAGACGGTCTGGGGGACGCGCGTGCGATTGAACGGCAGCGAGTTCGTATCGGTGCCGGCCGGGACGATCGTGTCGTTCTGGCGGGTGACGGTGAAGGTCGGGCCGCCGCTGGCACACGCCAGCGCGAGGCCGACACCGCACTCGGTCCACTCGTTCGCGGCGATGTTCCAACGGTAGATGTACGGCAGGTCGGTGGTATTGCGCGCCGGCTTCTCGGCATCGGCGATGGTGTACTCGAGGTTGTAGTCCTGGCAGGTCGTGTAGTTGTTCAGGCCGCAGCGCCGCGGCGGGGGGTTGTTGGCCGGATTCCCGTCGCGCCAGATCGCGTCGAGCCGCCGCGCCGCCACCAGGTAATACCGGTTCAACTCGGCCGCATTGGTCGGCCGGTAGGCGAGGTCCCACGGATTGATGTGCGGCGACACGAGGTCCTTGGCTCCGTCTTTCTTGCTCGTGGCGCCGCCGCTGACGGTGCCGGTCGCCGTGACCATCGGGTCCTTGCCGCCGGTGACGGTGCCGACCTCGGCGTCGCCGTTCGCATGGATCTGTTCGCACCCGTCGCCGCAGAGCGTGCCCGCCTGGATCTTGAAGATGATGCTCCCGTTCCCCAGCACCGACGGCTTCTGACTGAGGTCGATGATCACCGCCTCGACCGTCTCGCGCGCCAGGATCTCCCCCTCGTCTCCGTCCGTCCTCTTCTCGGCAGTCACCCGGACCGTCGCGATCCCGTAGGCGCGGCCGTTCGCGATGGGCGGCTGGTAGAGCGAGATGTCGGTGATGCGGCCGGTGTCGAGGTGGAGCGCGCCGTTCTCGACGAGGAAGTCCTTGTTGAATTTGTACAGCCAGCAGGTGTCCTCGTAGTTGGGGATCAGAGCGCCGGTGGCCGGGTTGCGGCAGTTGAATTTCAGGTCATACGAGTCGCCGGCCGGGTTCGGGTTGTAGGTGCCGCCGAAGGCCGCGGCCCAGGTGCCGTTGAACGGAGGCTGGAAGAAGGCGTTGTTGCTCCCGGCATAGAACGGGGGATTGGCGCCGGGGCGCGCCTTGCGCCAGATCCCGATCTCGTTGAGCTGCGTATTGATGGTGGCGTCGTTTGCGCCCCAGTAGTCCCATGCCGGGTCGTCGATGGTGCCGGCGGAGCTATAGAGCGGCACGAGCTCGCGATCGCCCGGGTTGCGGAACATCTCCTGGACGATGCGCACGCCCGCCTCGGCCACCGCGCGCGTCTGCATCGAGTCGCGGTAGGTATTGGCGGTCCGCTCCTCGGTGGTCGTGAACGTGGCCATGGTCAGGGCGAGCGTGGTCAGCACCATGACCACGACCACCGTGAGGATGAGCGCCGCGCCGCGCTGGTTGCGGCGCGGCGGGCGGCTGCTGGGCAGTAAGTTGGCTCGGATCGTCATGGTTCGACCTCTACGGCACCGCGGCGCCGTCGACGAGTTGCTCGCTCGACACCTGCGGACTGGTGATGTGGATGAAGACGGAGTTGAACTTACCCGGCGTCCCGTTCTGGCTGTCGTTGTGCGTGAAGTTGTTGTTGAACGCGAACGCGAAGACGGGCGAGAGTGACGGCGTGGCGGCGTTCGTCGCGGCCGCCAGCGTGGCCGGCGTGGCGAACGGCAGCAGCGATCCGGACGACACACCGGCGACGAGGTTGAAGAACGTCGTCGTACCCGAGGTGACGCGCGTCAGCCTCGTCACGGCGGAGACGCCCTGCCAGGCCGCGGTCATGCCGTTGAACGTCACGGGGAACGGGCAGGTGTTCTCGATCCGGAATTGGAAGCCGGTGAACGCGTTCGCGCCGTTGCCGGTCCAGGGGGTCGGCGTGACGGGGATGATGCGCTGGCCGCAACTGACGGTGCTGAGCGAGATGGTGCGGCTGATCGGCGTAGCGGTGATGCACTCGCCCACCGTCCCTGAGACCGACAGCGTGTAGGAGTCGTCCGGGAACGTCTGATCGTCGCTCACGTCCCAGGTCGGGAAGGTGAACGAGTTCACACCCGCCGTGCCGTCGGCCTCGAAGACGACGGTGCCGTCCGACCTGGTGACCTGCAGCTTCGCGGACGTCCAGTTGGAACCGGTGGTCGCGACCGCCGTCGTGACGGACGTTTCACCCGGCCGGGTGATGACGTCGCCGTTCGGGGGCGAGGTGAAGCTCATCGTGTTGCCCGCGGGCGCCAGGCAGGCGAGCTGGAACGGATCGGAGGGGACGCTCACGCGAGGCGACGCGCAGTCGTAGATCGCGGTGAGGTAATAGCGGTAGTAGGCGTTCTGGCCGCCGACCTGCGCGGGGACGGAGTCGGGATCGCTCTGAAGGCGCTCGTAGTAATCCCACACCATGCCCGGCTCGAGCTCGTAATCGCCGCTCTCGCCGAGGCGACGCCAGCGCTCGAGCTTGTAGTGCGCGACCGCGGCCTCGTCGTTGTCCGCCGTCCGTGTCACCGGCGCCCACTGCAGTTGCACGTGGAAATTGCCGCCGGAGAACGTGACCGGACCGAGCGCCGACGGCGTGGCGGGCTTCTCCGGCACCTTCCCGGCCGCGATGCTGAACGTCGCCGGCTGCTGCATCGGGTCGGAGAGCACCTGCGACGTCTGGCCGCAGTGGTCGCAGGCCTTGACCCGGTAGAAATAAGAAGAGCAGGGGGCGGCCGTCTTGTCGGTGAAGCTTCCTTCGCCGGCGTCGTTCGCGAGGTCGCCGAGCTCGGCATCCGTCACGTCCATGGTGTCGGTGACGTCGGCGCCGGTGTTGCTCCCATCCGAGCGAAGCCGGTAGACGCGTGCGGCGGTGAGGTCGACGGCCGTGGCATTCCACGGTGAGGGAGGAGCAGAGGGGCTGGCAGCCGACCCGGCACTGGTGCAGGTGCTGGCGGTGATTGCGCCGATGTTGCTGGTGACCGGGTCCCACGCCACGCGCATCGCGTTGACACCGATGGCCGACTGCGCGGCGGTGACGTTCTCGACTTTCATCGGAACGCTCTGCCCGTCGTTCACGGAGGCCTGGGCGACGACCGGCGTGTAGTTGCCGGGGATCGAGCCCGCCAGCGGCGCGACGCGGAACGAGAACGTGCGGAACGGTGCCGAATTGCCGGCGGCGAGATCGTTCTCCGGCTCCGTGAACTCGTAGAACAGGCCGATCACGTCGATGAAGGTCGAATACGCGGGCAGGGCACCAACCGCGGGAGCGGTGACCTGGAGACGGTAGGTGGTCACGCCCTGGTTGGTGGAGGCGGGCCAACTGATGAGGTACGTGCGGCAGTGACCGCCGCAGGCCGTGATGTAGGTCGGAGTGGGGAGATCGACCGGCAGGGTGGTGTTGTGCGAGCCGCCGGTGACGCCGAGGTTCGGCGCGAAAATCATCTGCGACACGCTGAACTTACGATGCCCGCGCGTGGCGATCGGAGCGGCTGGAGTGTAGTCCGTCTCGTCCCGGTAGCCGAGGTCGGGCCGCTCCGTCATCGAGGTGAGGTTCACCTCGATGCGGCGGATCCGGGCGCGTTCGTCACGCTCGGCGTTCGCGCCGCCGATGGCCGTGTCGAAGTCCACCGGCTGCACCGTCACGTCGTCCTCGAAGTAGCGGAACGAGAGACGGAAGATGTTCTCGGCCACGACTTCGTACTGCGGGGTCCCATCGTCCTTGAACGTCACACGCTCCAGACGATACGGCGGGCTGGTCTGCGTGGCGAGGCTCGTCGCCGCGACCTTGACGGTGCGCGTCTCTTCGCCGGTGATGGCGTTCTGCGAGGTGTAGACCGCATCGCGCCCGGTCGACGGCGTGAGATCCGCGATGATCTGCAGATCGAGCGTGTTGGGGTCCGGCCCGCCCGGCGGGACCGGCTTGCGCAGCACGTAGCCGACGATCTCGTCGTTCCCGGTCGTGATGATCGGATAGGTTGCTGTCTCCAGCCCGGTCTCACGCGCTCCGTCGAAGTCGCCGCGGACGAAGATGGCCGACTCCCAGGCACCTTCGATCTGTTCGTCGGCGATCCTCTGCGAGCCGAGCATGTTGTGGCCGGCGCCGGCGTCGCGGAGCGTCTCCGACATACGGTCGAGGGCGAAGCGGACGTTCTGCTGCTGCACCGCCGCCGCGTCGGTCCGGAGGTACGTGCGGTTCGCGGTCTGATAGAGCATCATCGCCGTCACGAACGCGACGCTGAAGATCACGATGGCCACGAGCGCTTCGGCGAGCGACATGCCGCGCTCCCGGGAGCGGGCGTTTCGCGACTGCACGACAGGGATTCTGGGCGTCTTCATTTCCACTCCTAGGGATTGACGGGCAGGTTGAGGCTCTGGAGGCGGACCTCACGCTGCCTCTTCCCCCACTCCGTCCAGGTCAGGTCGACCTCGAGACGGATCAGGGAGGCAGCTTCGTAGGTCCGCCCCTCGGGGAGCGGCGTGGCGGTGATGGTGAGCCGGGCGGGGAATTCGTCACTGGCCGGCAGGTCCGCGTTCGCCAGCAGGCTCCGCCAGGCGTTCCGCTGCGTCCGGGCGCTGTCACCGAGGCCTTCGTCGTCCGGTTCCGTCTCGTCGGAGTCCCGCTCCCACTGCAGCACGGCAGGGTCGCTGGTGGTGACGTCCAGACCCTCGAACAGCAGGTGCGGCTCGTAGACGTTCGCCTGCTCCATCACCGCCTGCGCGATCATCGTCGCCTGGGTGGTCTTCTTGCCGCTGTAGGCGCGCTGGACGCCGGAGGTCAGCAGCGCGAACAACGCCAGGAGGATGACGCCGAGCAGCGCAACGGCGATGATCACTTCCGCCAGGCTGAAGCCCGCATCGCGCGATCGCCTGCGGAGGGTTGCGAGTTTCTGCTTCATGGGCGCGCTCCTTCTGCGAGCGGTACGCCACTTGGCTGCTCGCGCTGAAGTCGTGGAAAACGTTGAGGTTACGCCGTCGTATCGCGAAGCAGCCGATTTGCGCGTCGGCGACAGTGATACTTTTTGTGTCACACGCTACACGAAAAACTCCATCCGCACCACCGCTCCCACGCCGCGGACCCCTTCGATGTTGAGCGTCCCGCCGTGATGCAGCACGATCTTCCTCGCCAGCGGCAGCCCCAGGCCGGTGCCGCTGGCCTTGCCGGTCTGAAAGGGGAGGAGGTAGCTCTCCGCCTGTTCCGCGTCCAGGCCGATGCCGTTGTCGCGGATTGTGATGAGCGGCTGTGGCGTCGCGCGCACCGTCGCCTCGATCCGGCCGCCGCCGCCGGGATGGCGCTCGCGCACGGCGTCGGCCGCGTTGCGGATGACGTTCTCCAGCGCCCGCTCGAGGAGCTCCGGATCGCCGTTGATCTCGACCGCGCCGTCGGCATCGGTGGAGAAGGCGATCCGCTCGTCGGTCCGCGCGAAGCGTTCCATGACCGCGGCCGTCAGCTCGTCGAGTCTCACCCGCGAGGAGCGGAGGGTGAGCGGCTTCGTGAAGTTGAGGAGCGCGTCGACGGCCGCGGCGAGGCTGCGTGCCTCGAGCTCCGCGTTGCGGATGCGGGTGGCCTGCTCCGGCGCGGCATTGCGCTGAGCGAGTTGCAGGTAGCCGAGGATCGTGGCGAGCGAGTTGCGGAACTCGTGGGCGATGCCGGCCGACAACTGCCCGAGCCCCACCAGCGCCTCGAGGTCGCGCAGCCGCCCTTCCATCGCCCGGAACGTCGTCAGGTCGGTGAAGAGGGCAAAGAGGCCGACGAAGGTCTCCTCGTGCAGCGGGATCGTCGAGACGCCGATCAGGGTGCCGGCGTTCTCGAGCAGCACCTCGCGCCGCGTGAGGGCGGTGCGGGCCTCGAGCGATCCGCGCAGGATCGCGGCGAAGCCGGCCGGGAGGTCGTCGAGCGAGCGGGCCGCCCCTTCGCTGAGCCCCAGGACCTGCAGGCCGGCGGCGTTGATGGCGACGACGGCGCCGGTGGCGTCGAGGGCGAGAAACCCGGAGCTGAAGCTGTGGTTGAGCGCGCGGGCGAGCTGCAGGACGTCGGGGCTGCGCGACGACGCCGCCTCCCGCAGGTGCCCGATCTCCTGCGACTGATGCTCGATCCGGGCAACCGCCTCCCGGAAGGTATCCAGCAGATACCGGGCGTCGTCATCGCCGCGGACGTTCGCGTTCACCTGGCGGGCCTGCGCCAGCATCTCCTCGACCGGCCGCAGGAACTTCGGAATGTAGAGGATGAAGATCAGCAGCCCCGCCATCGTGGCGATCGTCGCGAACGCGCCGGTCACGAGCGCCGCGCGGCGTCCGCCGGCCCAGCTCTCGAAGTAAAGGACCATCCGCCCCCCCGGAAACGACCGCGTCAGCACCTCGGCTGCATCCAGCTCTCTGCCGCTCGCCGCGTAGAGCTGCCCGTTGCGGTAGACCTCGATGCGTGCGGCGTCGGTGGAGTCGCGCAGGAGCTGGAGCCGGGAGGTGAGGTCGCCGGGCGAGGCGGTGGCGGCGAGCGGCCCGACGACGCCCGCGGCCGTGTCTGCCGTGGCGCTGAGGCGGTCGAGGCGGAGGATCGACAGCGCCAGGGCCAGCAGGATGACGATCAGCGTCGTGAGGAACGCGATCAGCGCGCCTGTCAGGAGGCGGGTCTCCCGCTGCAGCGGACGGGCCGTCGGCATCGGCTCAGTGTGCCACTTTTTGCGCTCTCCTCACGTTTCCGGTGACGCGAATCTGCCCATTTTGCGCGACACTGAGGCATCGTCCGGAATCCGTGCGCGCGCTGGGGCGTTCGCTTGTCCGTCCGTCCTCCCCCAGAGAAAGGTCCATCGATGCTACGACGTGGGTTGTTCTCCGTCTGCCTTCTGCTCGCGTCCGCCCTGCCGCTTTCGGCGCAGGCGGTCTTCGACGCGCAGTCGAGCTTCGCCGCCGTCCGCACCAGCGTCGCCCCGACGACCACCTTCTCGCATACGACGGCGGCCGGGGAGAACCGCATCCTCCTCGTCTCGGTGCACATGAACCTGCGCAACGCCACCGGCACGACCGTCACCGGCGTGACGTACGCCGGGCAGGCGCTCACGCTCCTCGACGCGATCACCGACGGCGCCCCCGATACGCGCACCGAGGTGTGGTACCGGCTGAATCCGGCCACGGGGGCGAACAACGTCGTCGCCACGTTCGGCGGCATCACCCCGGGACAGAACGTGGAGTCGGTCGTCGGCGCCACGACCTTCAGCAACGCCGAGCAGTCGGCGCCCGACAGCGCCGCGAGCATCGGCCAGAACGACCCGGCGACGGTGACGATCCCCGCCGCCAACGCCACCGACGTCATCCTCGACTTCATCAGCGTCCGCGAGGCCGTCACCGCGACGCCTGACTTCCAGGTGCAGGGCTACAACGTCAGCACCGGCGGCACGAACAACGACGTCCGGGCGTCCGTCAGCGGACGGGCGGCCGTCACGCCGAACACGACCATGTCGTGGAACATCTCGGCCAACCGCCGCTGGTCGCTCATCGCCGTGAACCTCCGCGCCGCGACCGCCGACGTCGAGGTCAACCAGCGCGCGCTGAACGATCCCGTCGTGCCCGGCGGCATCCTCACCTACACCTTCGACATCCAGAACAACGGCGCCTCGACGGCCACCGGCGTGACGCTCACCGACACGATCCCGGCCGCGACGACGTTCATCAGCGCGAGCTCCACCCAGGGCTCCTGCAGCGGCACGACTACCGTCACCTGCAACATCGGCACGCTTGCCAACGGCGCGACCGCCACGGTGTCGATCCAGGTGCAGGCGCCGCTCACCGGCGGACTCATCGCCGCGAATACCGGCACCGTGACCACGACCACCGCCGACCCCGCCACGCCGAACACCGCCAGCGCGCAGGCCTGGTCGCTCGTGCAGGCGACGCTCTGCGGCACGCAGCCCGGCAAGGACGGCGCCCCCGGCACCATCACCGGCATCGTCAACTCCTACTGGCCCGGCTCGGCCAGCGTCGCCGCGGGGGCGTCTTCGATCACCGTCGGGGCGCGCCGCGGGGCGGCGGTCAGCATCACGGCGGGCGATCTCGTCCTCATCATCCAGATGCAGGACGCGGCCATCGACTCGAACAACGACGACCGCTACGGCAACGGCAAGGGCGTGGCCGGCAACACCACCGGCATTGGCGCCGGCTATACGACCGCGAACAACGCCGGCCGCTACGAGTACGTCATCGCCACGAACACCGTCGGCGCTGCCGGCGGCGCGTTCACCTTCACCGGCGTCAACGGCTCGGGCGGTCTCATCTACGGCTACACCAACGCCAATGCCACCGCGACCATGGGGCAGCGCCGCTTCCAGGTCGTGCGCGTGCCGCAGTACGCCTCGGCGACCATGGGGGCACTCACCGCCGCTGCCTGGAACGGCGCGACCGGCGGCATCCTCGCCTTCGACGTCGCCGGCGATCTCGCCCTCGGGGGCGCGACGGCGACCGTCTCCGGCCTCGGCTTCCGCGGCGGCGCCGGCCTGCAGCGCGCCGGCGGCGGCGCCGGTGCGACCGACGTCGACTACCGCGCCACCTTCGCCACCAACGCCCACGGCATCAAGGGCGAGGGCATCGCCGGCACGCCGGAGTGGGTGCTCGACGGCGGCGTGAATACCGACGTCGGCCCGGTGGGGTACCCGAACGGCGACTTCGCGCGCGGCGCGCCCGGCAACGCGGGCGGCGGCGGCACCGACACCGATCCGGCGCTGAACCAGGAGAACTCCGGCGGCGGCGGAGGCGCGAACTGGGGCCGCGGCGGCGGCGGCGGAAACGCCTGGCAGTCGAACGGCGCGACCGGCGGCTTCGGCGGCGCCCCCTTCTACAACTCTCCCGGCCGCGTCGTCCTCGGCGGCGGCGGCGGCGCGGGCGCGCGCAACAACAGCTCCGGCATCGCGTCCGCCGGTGCGGCGGGCGGCGGCATCGTGCTCATCCGCGCCGGCCGGATCACCGGCAACGGCACCATCACCGCGAACGGCGCGGCGGCGTTCAACACCACCGCGAACGACGGC
>DASWNW010000007.1:0-11024 GCA_036399015.1 Thermoanaerobaculia bacterium
GGCACCTGAGGAGGAGACACCATGAAGTTCGCACGCACCGTGTTCAACGTGGCGGGCGTGTACGGCGTGCTGGTGCTCGTGCCGCAGTACTTCATGGAAGAGAAGATCGGGCGCGACTTCCCGCCGCCGGTCACCCACCCCGAGCACTTTTACGGCTTCGTCGGCGTCGCGCTGGCGTGGCAGATCCTGTTCTTCATCATCGCCCACGACCCGGTGCGGCTCCGCCCGGCGATGTTGCCGGCAATCCTCGAGAAGCTGGCGTTCGGCGTCGCGGCGATCGTGCTCTTCGCGCAGGGGCGCCTCGCCGCCCCGATTCTCGGGGCAGGGCTGATCGACCTGCTCCTGGCGGCGCTGTTCGTCGTCGCCCTGCGGAAGACCGATAAGTGAGCGATTGGATGCGCGCTCCCTGGAGCGACGGGCTCTCAGCCCGTCGGTGGGGGCCGGGCTGGAGAGCCCGGCCGTCCAGAGAGATCGAGGCAGACTCCGGGCCCGTCTTAGAGCTCCGACTCCGGTACTCCAGCCCCGAATTCTTTTTCCGTCCGCGGCGCGTCCGGCGCCTGGCGGTCCAGCGACTCCCGGTAGCGGACGCACCCCCGCAGGAACTGCGGCCACTCCGGCACGACCGGCACCGGATCGGTCTTCTCCGGCAGCAGCCGCCAGAGGTCGGGGTGGTGCCAGCAGAGCTCCTGCTCCGTGGTGTCGCGGTGGCGACGGATGCCGTCGCGGAGACGGCGCGCCTCGACGACGAGCTGCTCGCGCGTCATCTCTTCGAGGTCGTCGTCCATCGCTGCCCTAGATGTTGTTCGAGAAGTCGAACGGCGACTCGTCGCCGAACGGATCGTCGTTCCCCGTCCCGTGGATCGTGAGCTTCGAGTCCATCTCTTCCTTCGACATGTCGGCGGTCGACTGGATGCCGGAGAGCTTGAGGCGGAACTCGTCGGGGTTGGTGGCGCGGCGGAGCGCTTCGTCGAGCGTGATCAGCCCGTTCTTGTAGAGCGTGTAGAGCGACTGATCGAAGGTCTGCATGCCGTACTGCGACGTGCCCTGCGAGATCGCGTCCTTGATCAGCTTCGTCTTTTCCTTGTTCTCGATGCAGTCGCGGATGTACGCGGTCGAGATCAGCACCTCGGCCGCGGGCACGCGTCCGAGACCATCGGCGCGCGGCAGGAGACGCAGCGAGACGACCGCCTTGAGCACCGCCGCGAGCTGCAGGCGGATCTGCTTCTGCTGGTGCGGCGGGAAGACGGAGATGATGCGGTTGACCGTCTCGGTGGCGTCCATCGTGTGCAGCGTCGAGAGCACGAGGTGGCCCGTCTCCGCCGCGGTGAGCGCCGTCTCGATCGTCTCGTAGTCGCGCATCTCGCCGACCAGGATCACGTCGGGGTCCTGACGGAGCGCGCTGCGCAGCGCCTGCGAGAACGACTTGGTGTCGACCTCGACCTCGCGCTGGTTCACGATCGACTTCTTGTCGCGGTGGAGGAACTCGATCGGGTCCTCGACCGTCATGATGTGCTCAGTGCGGTGGGCGTTGATGTAGTCGATCATCGCCGCGAGCGTCGTGGACTTGCCGGAGCCGGTGGTGCCGGTGCAGAGGATCAGCCCCCGCCGCTCCTCGGCGATCTTCTCGAGTACGGTCGGCAGCATCAGCTCCCGGATGGAGAGGATCTTGACCGGGATGACGCGCAGGACCATGCCGACGGTGCCGCGCTGCTGGAAGATGTTGCAGCGGAAGCGCCCGAGGCCCGGTACCGAGTAGGCGATGTCGATCTCGTAGTTGTTCTTGAACTTCTCTTTCTGCCGCGAGGACATGATCGAGAAGGCCATCGCGATCGTGTCTTCCTGCATGAGCCGTTTGAGCTCGACGAGCGGCACGAGCTCGCCGTCGACGCGGATCACGGGGTGAGAGCCAACTTTGATGTGGAGATCCGAGGCACGGCGCTCGGCGGCAATTTTCAGGAGATCATTGATATGCAAGGGTCACCTCGGAGCGGCATCGCAAGAGGTTGATTTTAGCACCTCCAGTCATGAATACCGACCGCAACAGGGAACTGATCCGCCGCTGGCTCGCCTTCGGAGAAGGCGGCTTCGATGGCGACTTCGGCGAATTCATCGCCGACGATTACACCGGCCACTCCGGGGGCGGTGAGGACATGGACCGCGCGGAGCTGGAGCGCCTGGAGCGGGGATTCGCCGCCGCATTCGGCAACGTGCGCTACGCGATCCAGGACCTCATCGCCGAGAACGACCGGGTCGTGCTGCGCGTCGAGACGACCGGCGTTCACCGCGGGACGTTCGTCGGCATCCCGCCGACCGGCCGCCGCGTCTCGCTGACGGGCATCGTCATCTACCGCATCGCGGACGGCAAGATCGCCGAGTCGTGGGCGGAGCTGGACTTCGGGCGGCTGCTCCGGCAGCTACGCTGACCGGAAGTACTCGGCGTCGATCCACTTCGTCTCGTACACCCGCGTGGTGACGCCGAGGTTCGCGTTCAGCATGAGGTTGACGAGGCCGTCGGTGTCGAGGAGCCAGGGGACGGCGGGGCCGAGGGTGGCGCGGAGGTCGGGCAGCAGCGCGGCGCCGGCGCCGATCACGGCCAGGGCGGCCTGCTTGATGTTCGCGCCGTCCATCGTCATGCGCAGGTTCGCGGCGTCGTCGGGCGAGAAGGGGCCGGAGTGGACGCGCACGAGGAACGTCGGCAGCGCCGTGTTGCGCGGCCGCGCGTAGGCGTGGGCCCAGCGCGCTCCCGCCGCTGCCGCCTCGCCGTGGTAGTCGTTGCGGAAGAGGGGCGGCACGAGGTCGACGGCGAGCTTGCGCAGGACCGGGTCCTCCGCCTGCGCGAGGGCGGTGCGGAGCTCCGCGAACGTCTGGGCGCGCTGGTCGGCCAAGGGGCGGGCGAACGGGTCCGCGGTCATCTCCGATGCGCGACTACAATGCGCGTTCCATGCTGCGCCACCGCATCGAAATCCCGTCCGGCCGCGACGGTTCCGCCCCCCTCCCGACCGTGGTCATGATGCATGGCCGCGGCGCCGACATGAACGACCTTGCCGACCTCGCGCCGCTCCTCGACCCCGCCGGCGGCTGCCGCTTCGTCTTCCCGAACGCCCCCCGCCCCTGGGAGGCCTCGCCCGGCATGACCTTTGGCTGGACCTGGTTCGACGGCTGGCCCCCGGAGTCGAAGTCCGTGGCCGCGTCGCGCGAGGTGCTCCTGGCGTTCATCGACGAGATCACGGAGAAGCACCCGACCACCTCGCTCGTCATCGCCGGCTTCTCGCAGGGGGCGATGATGGCGCTCGACGCCGGCCTCCGCCACGAGTGCGCCGGCATCATCGCGATGAGCGGCGGTCTGTACGAGCCCGACCTCCCCGCCACGCTCACCCGCGCGCCGGTGCTCCTCGCCCACGGCGCCATGGACGACGTGGTGCCGGTCTCCTACGCCCGGCGGGCCCGCCTCGTCCTCGAAGAGCGCGGCCTCGACGTCGAGTACCACGAGTACCCGATGGCGCACCAGGTGGCGATGGAGGAGGCCGAGGCGGTGAAGGCCTTCATCGAACGCGTAGTTTGACCGTGGCCTTGCGCCCTCCCTGCTGCTTCCTCACCCACTCCTCCATCCTCGTCTCGAGCAGCGACAACGGCAGCGGTCCGGCGCCGAGGAGGGTGTCGTGGAAGGCGCGGACGTCGAACTTGTCGCCGAGCTCTTTCTCCGCGTTCGCCCGCAGCTCCTTGATCTTCAACTCGCCGATCTTGTACGCGAGCGCCTGGCCGGGCCAGGCGATGTAGCGGTCGATCTCGACCTCGATGTCGAGCAGCGACTTGCTCGAGTTGGCGACGAAGTAGTCGATGGCCTGCTGGCGCGTCCACCCCTTCGCGTGCATCCCGGTGTCGACGACGAGGCGGACGGCGCGCCACATCTGATACGTGAGCTGGCCGAACGCCGAGTAGGGGTCGGTGTACATCCCCAGCTCCGGCCCCAGCGACTCCGCGTAGAGGCCCCAGCCCTCGACGAAGGCGGTGAAGCCGCCGAAGCGGCGGAAGTTGGGGACGCCTTCGAGCTCCTGCGCCAGCGCGATCTGGAAGTGGTGGCCGGGCACCGCCTCGTGCAGCGAGAGCGCCTCCATCTCCCACTTCGGGCGCGACTTCAAGTCGTAGAGGTTGACGTAGTAGTAGCCCGGCCGGTGCGACTCCGGCGAGCCGGCGCTGTAGTAGGCGGTGGTGTTCGTCTTCTCGCTGTACGCCGGGATGGGGATGACGCCGTACGGGAGGCGGGGGATCACGCCGAAGAGGCGCGTCAGCTCGGGATCGATCCGCTTGGAAATGTCGCGGTAGGCGACCAGCAGCTCCTCGCGCGTGTTGTAGAAAAAGCGGGGATCGGTGCGCAGGAAGGTGAAGAACTCCTCGAGCGTGCCGGTGAAGCCGGTGGAGGTCTTGATCTTCTCCATCTCCCCTCGGATCCGCTTGACCTCCGACAGCCCGAGGTTGTGGATCTGGTCGGGAGTGAGATCGGTGGTGGTCTCGCGGCGGACGTTGAAGGCGTACCACTCCTTCCCCTGCGGCACCGCCGTCCAGGCGATCGTCTCGCGCGTCTTCGGGTAGTACTCGCCGACCCAGAACTCGTGCAGCTTGCGCATGGCCGCGAGGACGCTCTCCCGCAGCGCCCGCTGCGCCTCGCCCTGCAGCCGCGTCTGCTCGGCGGCGGGGATGGAGGAGCGGAAGTTCGTGAAGGCGAGCTCGTAGATCGGGCTCTTGACCGGATCGTCGACGACCTGATGCCCGATCAGCTCGGCCACGTCACGGACGATCACCCGGGCGGGCGTGACGCCGCTGGCCGCCCCTTGGCGCAGGAGGGCGATCGTGTCGTCGACCGCCTTCGGGAAGGCGCGCAGGCGGGCGATGAAGTTCTCGTGGTCCTTCACCGTGTCCCGAGGGATGTGCTGGGCGAGCTCGCCCAGCGTGATGTAGAGGCCTTCCATCTGGTTGACGGTCGCCACCTCGTTCGGGAACCGGCCCTCTTCGACGGCGCTTTCGGTCTGGAGGAGGAAGAGGTCGTAGTTGAGCTGGTCGTCGGCGCTCAGTTTCGAACGGTCGATGGCCTTGATACGGCGGAGCGTCTCCCGGTCGTGCTCGCGGCGCCTGGCGAACGCGGCCGCGGAGCGATCGGTCAGCAGCGCGTCGTAGCGGCGGTCGCCGAGGGTGGTTGCCCCCTCCGGGTTGTCGCGGAGCTGCCACTCCCACTCCTCCTCGAGGAGCTTGTGGAGCTTCTGCGACTCCGCGGGGGCGGCGAAAACGGCGCCGGCGAAAAAGAAAGCAAAGATAGAGAGGAGAACGGGAAGCAACTTCTGCATCGGGGCATTCTAATTGCTACTGAGCCCCCAGGATGCCTATCAATAACTCTCGACTCGCTCTCGTCTTTGCCGCCGCGGTCACCTTCGTGCCGGTCGTGGCGGAGGCGACGATCGCCCGGGCGATGCAGTTCGACGACAAGGTCGAGAACGCCGCCGCCATCGTCGTCGGCAAAGTCGTGGCGCAGCAGTCGCGCTGGGACGAGTCCGGACGGCGCATCCTCACCTACTCCACGATCCAGGTCGAGAAGACGCTGAAAGGCGCGCAGGCGCCGCAGACCACCATCGTCACCCCCGGTGGGGTGGTGGGCGACATCGCGCAGGAGTACGTCGGCATCCCCCGCTTCGCGGTCGGCGAGGAGCACGTGCTCTTCACCCGCAACGCCAAGGCCGGGCCGACGGTGCTGTACTTCGACCAGGGCGCCTACCGCGTCGAGCGGAACGACCGCGGCGAGCGCATCGTCCACCCCCTGGTCACCAGCGCCGTGCTGATGGACACGCAGCGGGGCATGGCCGTCGCGCCGGAGCAGCCGCGCACGCTCACCGCCTTCGAGAGCCAGGTCCGGGAGTCGAGCCGCCGCATCGAGGCGGTGCGGATGAAGATGATCGAGCAGCAGCGTGCCGAGGCGTCGTTCTGGGGCCAGATCCAACGCAACAAGCTGCTGGTCATCCTCGCCCTCATGGGCGTGCTCCTCGCCACCTGGCAGTTCTTCAGAAGCCGGCCGTAAGGCGTGACGGACGCAGTCGCGAAGGCCGCCCTCGACCGTGCGCTCGACGAGAAGGAGGACCTCGTCCTCCTGTATCAGCCGATCCACGACGCACGGACGCGTGAGATCTACAGCGCCGAGGCGCTGCTGCGGCAGCGGCGGGAGTCGGGCGAGCTGCGCGAGGCGTCGATCATCCACGAGACGGCGGAGGAGAGCGGCGGGACCGAGCTCTTCACGCTCGACAACTTCCTGGTGAAGAAGGCCTACACCGACGCCGTCTCCTGGCAGGCGGAGCATCCCGAGGTGCGCCTCAACGTCAATCTCTCCCCCCGCGAGTTCCAGGAAGGGAACGTGATGAAGCGGGTCACATCGCTGATCACCTCCTGCGGCATCGACACCCGGAAGGTGAACATCGAGGTCACCGAGACCTCCTACATCGACGAGCCCGAACAGACCATGGACGTGCTGCAGAAGATGAAGGAGCTGGGGGTCAGTCTCTGGCTCGACGACTTCGGCAGCGGCCACTCGGCACTCACCCACCTGCAGCACTTCCCGGTCGACGGGATCAAGCTGCCGGGCGCGTTCATCAAGCCGCTGCCCGGCGACCGCCGCTGCCGCGCGATCGTGGCGGCGCTGATCGCCCTCGCGCACGAGCTGGGGATGAAGGTGATCGCCGAGGAGATCGAGCACGACGCGCAGCTCGACTTCCTGCTCGAGCACCGCTGCGACTACATCCAGGGCTTCCTCTTCAGCCGCCCGATGACCGTCGATCAGCTCCGCGCCACCCTCGGCCGGACGAACTGACGTCCCTCCCCTACGCCACCTTCGCGGCGGCCGGCTTCTCTTCAGGGCAGTAGAGGTCGCGCCGCCGCTCCATGTCCCGGATCACGTTGCGCTTGAAGTTCTCCTGCCCGTCCTTCGACATTTCGCGGACGTAGTCGGCGATCTCGAGGATCTCGATGCGCAGGCGGACGGTCTTGAAGACGCTCGGGACATGACCCGGCACCTGGACGTGGTGCAGGCCGCCGCTGTAGGCGAGCAGCATCCGCCCCGAGCCCATCGCCTGGAGGATGTCGGCGATGCCGCCGCGGACGGTCATCGGCTTCCCGTGCAGATCGAGCCCGTTCGCCCGCTTCATCCTTCCCTCGGGGGCGATGGCCACCATCGAGTCGGGCTCGATCGTCTCCAGCACCTGCGCCCAGGTGTCGTCGCGCTGCCGCGTGATCGGGATGACCTCGTGGGCGATGAAGCGGAAGATCATCCCCACCAGCGGCCGGTCGGTCGTCTTGTCGGCCGCCGGCACGACGCCGTGCGCGGCGAGGCGCCAGATGAAACGCGCCGGCGGGACGCCGAGGAAGACCGGCTCGAAGAGGCTGGTGTGGTTGAGGAAGACGACCAGCCGCAGCTTTTTCCAGGGGTTTGGCGGGATGGTGCCGACCCACTCCCAATCGTGCCGATAGAAGATTCTGCTCAGGATCTTGAGCGAGAAGAGAAGCGTGAAGACGATCGCGCTTCGAAGGAAGGTCACGGCGCGGAAGGGTAGCGAGCGCCGGTGCGTGCGTCAAACGGCCGCCGGACGTCCGCCACCTCCGGGGAAGTGGCGAACGTCAGTCGAGGCGCCGCTGGCGATGCATCAGACGCTGATCAGGCCGTTACGGATGCCGTAGCGGTAGAGGCCGAGGTTGTCCTCGATGCCGAGCTTCCGCAGCAGGCGCGAGCGGTGGGTGGTGACGGTCTTGACGCTGATGTCGAGCTGAGCCGCGATCTCTTTCAGCCGCCGCCCCCCCAGGATCATGCTCAGGACCTCGTTCTCACGCGGCGACAGACGCTGGTGGGTGCCGTCGCCGTTCCCGTTCGCCGGGGCGATCGTCTCGACCAGGGTCAGTAGTTCCTTCTTCTGAATCTCGAGCCGTTCACAGCTCAGAGACTCGATCACGCCTCTCAGTTGAATCAGTGGGTTCATGGATCCCGTCCTCCACCTACCACCTTACGGGTGTCAGATTACGCCTCGGTTACTCGCGGATATGATCGTGCGGTGGCGCAACTCTCCGAGCTGCCGCTGGCTCTCCGGCTGTTCCTCAGGACCTACCGGTGGCGGCGGATCGACCCGGTGCCGTGGGCGCCGCTGAAGCGGCCGCTCCCGGAGGCGAAGGTGGCGATCGTCTCGACGGCAGGGCTGGTCCTGCCGGGGCAGGAGCCGTTCGACAACGACGTGCGGGGCGGTGACTGGAACTTTCGCGAGGTGCCGGCCGGCGCCGACACGAGCACGCTCGTCGATACGCACCGCAGCTCCTCGTACGACCACGCCGGCGTGCACGCCGACGCGAATCTCGCCTTCCCCCTCGACCGCCTGCGCGAGCTGGCGGACGATGGAACCGTCGGCGCGGTGAGCCATCGCCACTTCTCCTTCATGGGCTCGATCACGGCGCCGGGGCGGCTGGTGGGAGAGAGCGCGCCGGCGGTCGCGGACGCGCTCGCGCGGGATGAGGTCGACGCGGTGCTGCTCGTGCCCATATGACCGATGTGCAATCAGGCCGTGAGCCTGATCGCCGCCGAGATCGAGCGCCGCGGGATTGCCACCGCCTGCGTCATGCTGCTGCGCGAAATCGCGGAGAAGGTCCGTCCGCCGCGGGCGCTGGTGGTGCCGTACGCGCACGGCTATCCGTTGGGCAGGCCGCACGACGCGGCGGAACAGCGGCGGGTGATGCGGGCGGCGCTGGCGCTGCTGGAAGAGGAGGCGGCGCCTCCCCTCCTCCGCGACTACGCGTAGGACTGCTGCTCTTCGCCCGCTTCGCCGAGGGCGCGTGCGACGAGAGCGGCGAAGGCGAGCGCCGTTTGCGCGTGCGCCGGCGTGTAGAAGTCGGCTTCGGCCTTGTCGAGCGCGATCATGCCGGCCACGCGGTCGCCGTCGATCATCGGCACTCCGAGCCAGGAGCGGATGCCGGCACCGACGTGAAGGCCGCGGCGGAAGGCGCGGTACTGCTCCGCGTCGGCGACGATGTACGGCCGGCGGCGGTGGATCACCTCGCCGTTGGGCATGTCGCTGTTGTCGATGTCGAACGACTCGCCGAGGATCACGTCGAGGTCGGCGAACCCCACGCCGCCGACGATGACCAGCCGCGGCCCCCGCAGCTCCTGCACGGAGCAACTGTCGTACGGCACTTCCTTCCGCAGCTCGCTGAGGACGATGCGCATCGCGCGTCCCGCCGGCGTGAGGTCGGCCGTCACCACCGGCGCACCGTCGGCACGCGCCGCGACCGGCACGTTGCCGCGCATGAGATCCGCGATCTGGCGTTCGAGCTCGTACAGGCGGTTCGACATGAAGAAGAAGACCCGCGATTCTAGCAGCGCTACTACGGGAGCGTTGTGAGCCCCGTCACCTCTGGTGCCCACCGCAGAAATAGGTCGTGCGGCCGAACACCACGGCCCGTTTGATCGTCCCCCCGCACTTTGGACAGCGCTCCCCCTCCTCCCGGTGGTGGTAGAGGTAGTGCGGCGGGAGCTCCCTGCCGCTTCCGCGGCGCGCGATTGCCTCGCGCAGGATGCGGCGCATGCCGGTGAAGATCGCCCGCTCCTCCTCCTTCGACAGCCGGTCCACCGGCCGGCGGGGAGCGATCGCGGTCTGATAGAGCGTCTCGTCGACGTACAGGTTCCCCATGCCGGCGAGGATCTCCTGCGTCATGAGCAGCGACTTGATCGCGCCGCGCCGCCGCCCGAGCAGCGTCGCGAAGCGGGCGAACGTGAACTTCGGATCGAGCGGGTCGGGCCCCAGCTTCCGTGCCTCCACGAATTCGTCCGGCGATTCGATCAGTTCCGCGAGTCCGAAGAGCCGCATGTCCTCGAACGCGAGCCACCGGCCGCGGTCGAAGTGGAAGACGATCCGGGCAAAACGGGGGTCGCCGGCGGTGTCTTCCGAGTAGGCGAGGTCGCCCGACATGCCGAAGTGGAGGTGGAGCCACAGCCGCGGTCCGGCCTCGGCGAAGAGGTGCTTCCCGTGCCGCCGCACCGCCGTGAACGTCCGGCCGCGCAGCTTCTTCGCGAACGTCTCCTTGCGGATCTCGCCGAGGATGCGCTCGTCGCGCACCTCCACGCGCGCGACCGGCTGGCCGAGCGCATGCCGCGCGAAGTAGCGCGTGTAGGTCTCGACCTCAGGAAGCTCCGGCACGAGCGATCCAGTCGTCGATGCTCTTCTCCAGCTCGTCCATCGGCAACGCGCCCGCGCCGAGGACCTGGTCGTGGAAGGCGCGGATGTCGAACTTCGCGCCGAGCCGCTGCTGCGCGCGCTCGCGCAGCTCGAGGATCTTGAGCTGCCCGATCTTGTAGGCGAGCGCCTGCCCCGGCCAGACGATGTAGCGGTCGGTCTCCGACTGGATCTCCACCTCGTCGATGGCGGAGTGGTCGCGGAAGAACTGCACGACCTGCTCGCGCGTCCAGCGCTTGTGGTGCAGGCCGGTGTCGACGACGAGCCGGATCGCCCGCAGCATCTCGTCGTTCAGCCGTCCGTAGTCGCTGTACGGGTCCTGGTAGAACCCCACTTCCTTGCCGAGCCGCTCGGAGTAGAGCGCCCACCCCTCGACGAAGGCGGTGGTGCCCCCCTGCTGGCGGAACGGGGGCAGGCTGGTGAGCTCCTGCTGAATGGCGAGCTGCATGTGATGACCGGGCGCCCCCTCGTGGTACGCCGTCGACTCGGTCGGCAGGAGGCTGCGCGAGGTGACGTCGGAGGTGTTCACGTACACGCGTCCCGGCCGCGCGCCGTCGGGCGAGCCGGGCTCGTATGACGCCGCCGCGGCCCCCTTGGCGCGGTACTCCGGCACCGGCAGCACTTCCAGCTTCGCCTTCGGCAGGCGGCCGAAGAGCTGCGGCAGCTTGGCGTACATCTGGTCGATGTACTTCGAATAGAGGTTCAGGACCTGTTCGCCCGACTTCGGCTTGAGGTCGGGATTCGCCGCCACTGCCTGGTTGAACGACGCGAGGTCGGAGA
>DASWNW010000008.1:0-86669 GCA_036399015.1 Thermoanaerobaculia bacterium
TGCTCGGTGTGAGGGCGCCGGTGCTCGACCCGCCGGCGGTCGTGAAGCTGGTGGATACGCTCGCGCGGCAGCGGCCCGAGAGCCCGCTCGAGGAGATCCAGCAGCAGAACGGGGAGCTGCTCAAGGCGCTCAGCGAGCTGAATCAGCGGCAGGAAGAGCAGGAGCGACTGAACCAGGAGCTGGAGGACACGAACCGCGGCGTGCTCGCGCTGTACGCGGAGCTCGACGAGAAGGCGGAGTCGCTGCGCCGCGCCGATCAGGTGAAGACGCGGTTCCTCTCCGACATGGGCCACGAGTTCCGGACGCCGGTGAACTCGATCATGGCGCTCACGCGGCTGCTCGAGGAGCTCGACCTGCCGCCCGAGGGGCGCAGGCAGCTCAACCTGATTTCGCGCGCCGCGTCCGACCTGGAGAGCCTGGTGAACGACCTCCTCGACCTGGCGAAGATCGAGGCGGGGAAGACCGAGGTGCGGCCGGCGGACCTCGAGGTGTCGAACCTCTTCAGCGCGCTGCGCGGCATGCTCCGTCCGCTGCTGGTGAACCGGTCGCTATCGCTGGTCTTCGACGAGCCGGAAGACCTGCCGCTGCTCTACACCGACGAAGGGAAGGTGGCGCAGATCCTTCGCAACTTCATCTCGAACGCCCTGAAGTTCACCGAGGCGGGAGAGGTGCGGGTCTCGGCGACGCTGGGACAGGGCGGCGAGGTCGTGCGGTTCTGCGTGACCGACACCGGGATCGGCATCGCGCCGGAGGATCAGGAGCGGATCTTCGAGGAGTTCACGCAGATCGACAACCCGCTGCAGCGCGAGTACAAGGGCACCGGCCTCGGTCTGCCGCTGACGCGCAAGCTCGCGGAGCTCCTCGGCGGACGGGTGGGGGTGCGCAGCGCGCGCGGCGTCGGCTCGACGTTCTGGGCGGAGATCCCGGTGCGTTACACCGGCGATGCGGCCGTCTCCACGGATGGAACGGCGAACGCGCCCGCCGCCGCCGCCCCGCAGCCGCGGCTGCGCGTGCTGGTGGTCGACGACGACGAGACCTCCCGCTACACCGTCTCCTCGTTCGCCGCCCGTCCCGGCACCGAGGTGCTGGAGGCGGAGAACGGCCTCGGCGGCATCGCCCGCGCGCAGACCGAGCATCCCGACGTGATCCTGCTCGACCTGATGATGCCCGGCCTGGGCGGCCACGAGGTCCTGCAGCGGCTGAAGAGCGATCCCGGCACCGCCTCCATCCCGGTGATCATCGTGACCTCCCGCTTCGTCAACGAGGAGGAGAAGCGGCAGATCCTCACCAAGGCCATCGACGTCCTCTACAAGGGCGACCTCGCGCGCGAGACCGTCACCCGCACGATCGACGCCGCGCTGGCCCGTCAAGGCTGAACGCCGAGCGCCGCCGTCACGCAGGCTTCCAGCTCGCGCACGTCGACCGGCTTGCGCAGGACGCGCCGCACCATCGACGGGAAGCGTCCTTCGAGCACGAGGTCGGGGATCTGGTCGACCGGCGCGCCGGTGATGACGATGACGGCGGGGAGCTGGTCCATGCCGCGGATCGACGGGTCGGAGGTCATCGTCTCGAGGGAGACGAGGAAGTCGATGCCGGTCATGTACGGCATCATCAGGTCGAGAACCACCAGGTCGTAGCGGTTGGTGGAGGCGTGATGGAGCGCGTCGACGCCGTCGCGTGCGCCGTCGACGACGACGTGAACACACTCTTTCAGAGTTTCGATGAGGAGCGAGCGGATCGCGTCGTCATCCTCTACTACCAGGATCCTGCCCTGCGTCATGCCGAGGCGCCTCGCGGGGTGAGATAGCACGAAACCGGCCAGCGCTTTACGCCCGCAGCATTTCCAGTTGCCGCACGATCTTCACCGCGCCGGCCGCCTCCAGAAAGTCGCCGAGGCCCGGCTCGCGCTCGTCGACGTTCATGATGCGCAGCGGCTTCCCGGCACGCTCCAGCGCCGCCTGCAGCAGCGCCATCCCCACCCGCCCCCGCATCTGCGCGAGATCGCCGGTGTTGGGGAAGAGGACCACCTCGCCGCCCCCGCCGGAGAGGGTCACGTGCTCGTCGCGGGCCCGGGCGAGGGAGGCGTCGCTGTTCTGCCAGGAGGGGGCGAGAGTCGTACAGTCGTACAGTCGCACAGGAGCCCCCGCATCGCCGCTGTACGACTGTACGGCTGTGAGACTGTACGACTGCAAACCCCGCGTCTCCCGAAACCCTAATCCGCGATACAGCTCGATGGCAGGCCGGTTCGAGTCGATCACCTCGAGTACGTACGAGCGGCTGCCGAGGACCTCGAAGCAGGCTTGCATGACCTGGCGCGCGAGGCCGCGGCGGCGGTGGGAGATCACCACGCCCGTCCCGCTGTCGTACGCGCGGTCGCCGTCGATGCCGTTCAGCGTGAACGCGACCAGCCGGTTTTCGTCGAAGACGCCGATGGACATCTCCGGCACGTAGCCGCGCCGGGTGAGCATCTCCGCGAGCTGCTCGCGGGTCGGCGAGAGCTTGACGACGTAATCGCTGAAGGCGTCGAGGAACGCCTCGTAGACGGCGTCAAAGTCGGCGGCGGTGAGGGTGCGGATCACCAGCCCTGCCGCTCGCGCAGCGAGGTGATGTGGCGGACGTGATGGCGGCTGTGCCAGGAGTACATGGCCACCAGCCAGTCGACGGTTTGCGTCCCCGCGTGATCGGGGTGGCGGAACGTGCGGCGGAAGTCGTCCTCCTGCAGCGAGCGGAGGAGGCCGGTCCAGCGGGCGTGCAGCGACTCGAGGAGCGTCAGCGAGACCTCGACCGGCGTGTCGCGGGAGTCGTCGAGCCCGGCCCACGCCGCCTCGTCGTAGGGGCGGATGACCGGCTCGTTTTCGGTCAGGGCGAGCTTGAGGCGGCAGTAGGCGTTGACGTGGCTGTCGGGCACGTGGTGCACGACCTGGCGGACGCTCCAGCCGCCGTCGCGGTAGGGGGTGTCGAACTGCTCGGCGGTGAGGCCGCGCACCGCCTCGCGCATCCGGGCGGGCGCCGCGGCGATCTCTTCGATCATCGCGCGACGCTCGTCCGGACTCAATTCAGTGCGGTTCGGCGCGGGGCCGACGGGATAGCGCGGATCATTCGTCATGACCCGCCGAGTCTACTTGGGATCGCCGTCCCAGTCGCGTCCGGCTTCCCGGCTGCCGTTGTCGTCCCGCACTTCCGGTTTCTCGGCGCCGAAGCTCTTTCCGCCCGACTTGCCGGCACCCATGTGCCCGCCGCTCTTGTGCTTGCGCTCCGGCTCTGCCGGGGTGTTGCTGGAGGCGGCGTCGTCGCCGCCGCGATTGTTCTGGTTGCTCATGTAGTTGCCTCCGGGGAGGGAGTTCGCAAGCGATATGCCGGGGAGGGCGGGCCGGCTCACACCAGCGGCATCGCGTCGTACGTGCGGCCGTCGAGCTCGCGTCCGTGCCGTTTCTTCTGGACGCCGCCCCATTGCTTGAAGAAGAAGGGCACCCGCGCGGCCTCGCATTGCGCGAGTAACGAGGTCACCCACTCGCGCCGCATCGGGCGGGCTCGGGGACCCGACTCGCCGCCGGCGATGACCCAGGAGATCCCGGAGAGATCGACCTCGCCGAGGTCTTCCAGCAACGGCTCGACCGAGAGGAAGCGGACCCGCGCCGGCGACGCCTGGAGCTCCGCGATCCGCGGCAGTCCGTGCTTCCGGTCTTCGACGCTGACGCCCCACCAGATGTGCCGCCGCCCGGCCGCGTCGCGAAGCGACGTCTCGAGCAGTGCGCGCAGGCGGTCCGCCCGCTTGGTGAGGACCTGGTAGGTGTGATGGTCGGCTTGGAGCATCACGTCGGCGACGCTCCTGATGTAACGGTCAGGAACGTCGTCGTGAAACAGGTCGCTCATCGAGTTGACGAAGATCCGCCGTGGCCGCCGCCAGGCGATCGGCTCGTTCAACTTGTGCGGCACCAGCCGTACGTCGAACCCCTGCTCGAACGGATGCCCCGGCACGCCGCGGAACCGCTCCGCGAATCGCTCCGCGTAACAGTTCTTGCACCCCGGACTGATCTTCGTGCAGCCGCGGACGGGGTTCCACGTGGCGTCGGTCCATTCGATGGACGAGTTGTCGCTCATCTCCCGGACGCCCGAAGCCCGAGACCTCCCCGCCTACAGCCGCACGATCCCGTTGTACGTCTCCGGTCTCCGGTCGCGGTAGAACTGCCAGGTGTTGCGCACCTCGCGGATCTTGTCGAGGTCGAGCTCGGCCGTCACCAGGGCGTCCTTGTCGCGGTCGGCGACCGCCAGCATCTGGCCGCGGGGATCGCAGAAGTAGCTCTGGCCGTAGAACTCGCCGATGTTCCAGGGGGCCTCGAAGCCGACGCGGTTGATGGCGCCGACGAAGTAGCCGTTGGCGACGGCGTGCGCCGGCTGCTCGAGCTTCCAGAGGTACTCGGAGAGGCCCGCCACGGTCGCGGACGGGTTGAACACCACCTCCGCGCCGCCGAGGCCGAGCTCGCGCGCCCCCTCGGGGAAGTGGCGGTCGTAGCAGATGTAGACGCCGACCTTCGCGTACGCCGTGTCGAACACCGGGTAGCCGAGGTTGCCGGGGCGGAAGTAGAACTTCTCCCAGAAGCCGGGCGCCACGTGCGGGATGTGGTTCTTGCGGTACTTGCCGAGGTACGAGCCGTCGGCGTCGATCACCGCGGCGGTGTTGTAGTAGACGCCGGTCGCCTCCTCCTCATAGATCGGGACGACGATGACCATGTTGTACCGCTTCGCGTACTCCTGCATGAGCTTCGTAGTCGGCCCGTCGGGGATCTTCTCGACCGACTCGTACCAGCGGGTGTTCTGCTCCGCGCAGAAGTAGGGGCCGGTGAAGATCTCCTGCATGCAGAGCATCTGCACGCCCTCACGGCCTGCCTGATCGATGTAGCCGAGGGTGCGCTCGATCTGCGCGTTGCGGATCGTCTCGATCGGGTCGTTGACGTCCGCCGCGAGGGAAGTCTGGATCAATCCGCACTTTACGATTCGGGACATGGGCTCTCCTTGGGTTTCGATGCGAGGCGCCATTATCCAACTTTTCGGCGGCCCGTCCGTAGTAATGAGTGACAGATGGCAGCCGTGGGCTCCGTCCCGGCCGGAACGCGCGTCGGGCGATACGAGATCGTCTCCCTCCTGAGGCAGGGCGGGATGGGGGAGGTCTACTCCGCCGAGGACCGCAACCTCGGCCGCCGCGTGGCGCTGAAGATCCTCCCGAAGCACCGCACCTCCGATCCCGAGCGGGTGGCCCGCTTCGTCCGGGAGGCGCGCGCCTCGTCGACGCTCAACCATCCCTCCATCGTCTCGGTGCACGACGCCGGCTCCGAGGGAGACGTGCACTTTCTGGCGATGGAGCTGATCGACGGCCAGCCGCTCTCCGAGTGGATGCGCCGCCGCCGGAGCCTCGCGGCAAAAGTGGAGGTGATGGCCCAGGTCGCGGACGGCCTCGCCCGTGCCCACGACGCCGGAATCATCCACCGCGACCTCAAGCCCGACAACGTCATGGTCACGAGCGACGGCCGCGCGAAAATCGTCGACTTCGGCGTCGCCAAGCTCACCGAGCGCCTCGGCGAGCGCGCCGCCATCACCGGAGTCAGCACTCCCACCTCCCGCGTCGGCACCACCGCCTACATGTCCCCCGAGCAGATCGAGGGGCGGACGGTCGACCGCCGCACCGACGTCTTCTCCTTCGGCACGGTCCTCTACGAGCTGCTGACCGGGACGAATCCCTTCGCCGCGCCGCAGTACGCCGACACGATCCACAACGTCGTCCATCTCGATCCGCCGATGGAGCGCGTCCCGCGCGAGCTGCGGCGCATCGTCCAGCGCTGCCTGCGCAAGGACCGGGAGCGGCGCTACGACTCGATGCGCGACGTCGCCCTCGACCTGCGCGAGGCCGCCGGCGACGAGGAGCAGCCGCCGCGCCGCGGCCGGTGGATCGCCCTCGCACTCGCCGCCGTCATCGCCGCCACCATCGGCGCCTGGTGGACGCTCGACCGCCGCGCCGCGACCACGCAGGGCGAGCAGCAGGGCATGACCATGACCCGCCTCACGCATTCGGGCAAGGTCACGACCGCGGCGATCTCGCCCGACGGCAAGTACCTCGTGCATGCGGTGCAGGAGGAGGGAGGCGAGGCGCTGTACGTGAAGCAGATCGCCACCAACACCATCACCCGCATCGCCGGGCCGGTCCCGGCGTTCCACTTCAACCTCAGCGTCTCGCCGGACGGGAACTACGCCTACTACGTCGCCGCCACCCGCGCGGAGCCGAACGTCGGCCACGTCTACCAGCTCCCGCTCCTCGGCGGCGAGCCCCGCCGCATCGCCGAGGACACCGAGTACCGCTACGACCTCTCGCCCGACGGCACGCGGATTGTCTTCTGCCGCTTCAGCGCGATCACCCGCGAGTCGCGACTCACGGTCGCCGCGGTGGACGGCGGCGGCGAGCAGGTCCTGCTGCAGCGGAAGCACCCCGACTTCATCTCCACTCCCGAGTGGATGCCGGACGGCGAGTCGATCACCTTCTTCGCCTGGAACGCGACCCGGAAAGATGGGGAGGCCCTGTACCGGCTGCACGTCGCGTCCCGCAAGCTCTCCCCGGTGGCGACGCCCCGCTTCCGCGGCGTCGACACCTACCTCTGGCTGTCCGACCGCAGCGGCGCGCTCGTGAGCGTGTTCGAGCGCGAGCAGCCGCCGCAGGTCTGGTACGTCCCCACCGGGTCAACCGAAGGGCGCAAGATCACCTCGGACGTGAGCGCGTATACGGACGTGACGGCGACGGCCGACTCGAAGTCGATCGCCGCGGTGCGCGACGTCTCCGACTCCAACATCTACGTCTACACGCTCGGCGAGCGCACCGGCGACGCGATGGCGCTCACCTCCGGCTTCGGCAACTGGGTGGGCTACAACGGCGTCCGCTTCCGCGGGAGCGAGGTGCTGTTCAGCTCCAGCGCGAACGGCTTCGGCGCCTTCTACGCCGTCGACGCCGGGGGCGGCACGCCGCGCCGAGTCATCGAGAGCATGGCCACCTGGGGGCTGAACGTGTCACGCGACGGCTCGCGCCTCGTCTTCGTCTCCGACAAGTCGGGAGCGAACGAGATCTGGATGGCGGACGCCGACGGCGGCAACGTCCGCCGCCTCACGAGTCACGGCAGCGCCGTCTCGCCTTCGTTCACGCCGGATGGGCGCTCGGTCGTCTACCTGCGCATGGACGACGGTCAGCGCGCCTGGCGCCTGCCTCTCGACGGAGGCCCGGCCGTGCGCATCACGAACGTTCCCACGAACCGGCCGGAGGTCTCGCCGGACGGCAAGTGGCTGCTCTGCCGCCTCCGCTCGACCGAGCCGGGCGTCCCGCTGTGGCGCACCGCGGTCGTGCCGCTGGACGGGAAGGGGCCGGTGCGCTACTTCGGCGTCCCCACCGACGGCGGTCCGCCCACCATGCAGTGGCATCCGCGCGGCGACGGATTCCTCTTCGTCGACTCCCGCGGCGGCTTCGACAACATCTGGCAGCAGGAGCTCGGCGGCGGTGCGCCGCGGCAGCTCACCTCCTTCGACTCCGGCGAGATCTTCGCGTTCGACGTCTCTCGCGACGGGAAGCGTCTGGCGGTCGCGCGCGGGCAGTCGACGCGCGACGCGGTGCTGATGCGCCACTTCAGGTAGCGGTGGCGGTCGTCGCGAGCGCGTCCACCCGCGCCACGCGCAGGCGCACGGTGCCGACGAGGATGTCGTCGCCGGGGCCGACTTCCTCCGGCCGCGTCACCCGCCGCGTGCCGATGTACGTGCCGTTCTTGCTGCCGAGGTCTTCGAGCGTGACGGTGGCGCCGTCGACGACGAGCCGCGCGTGATGCCGCGAGACCTCGGGGGAGTGGATCGCGACCGCATCGTGCGGATCGCGCCCGATGACGTTCTCCCCCTCCCTCAGCGGGATCTCCTCGCCGCCGAGGATCACCGACCAGCGGACGCTCTCCTCGACCGCACCGGCGGCGGTAAAGGCGTAGCCGACGCGGTGCACGGTGCGGATGATGGAGTGGTCGCGATCGCCGAGGGCGGAGCGGATCTCCGAGACGAGCGTGTGCAGGTTCCCCGGCTCGACCACGACGTCGGGCCAGAGGCGCTGGTAGAGCGTCTCGTGCGGGACCGGATTCGGCCGCGCCTCGACGAGCAGCTCGAGGAGCAGGAACGCCTTCGGCGACAGCGCCGGCTCGCGCCGGCTGGTGTCGATGACGAAGGAGCCGAGGCGGAGACGCATGACGTCCAAGTCTAAGGTCTTTCCCAGACTTCCCGCAGTTCTTCACCCCACCTCGGCGGGCAGCCTGCGGACATGCTCGCGGCGCTGCTGTTCACGCTCCTTCTCGACTCTCCCCAGGCGGTCTCGTGGTACGCGTTCCTGCTGGAGGAAGGCGGCTACGGAAGGCTGGAGCGGGAGAAGGCGGCGTTTCTCATCGCGGAGGACGGCGGCGCGCTCACGCTCTCGCCGTGGCCTGCCGGCGCGCATCGCCGCGCGTCGTTCCGCGGGCGCATCCCCGAGCGGGCGGTGGCGGTGCTGCACACGCATCCGCGCGGGGAGACGAAGCCGTCGGAGAACGACCGCGCGCAGGCGCGCCGGCTCGGGATGCCGGTGATCGTGATCACCCCCGAGGCCGTCGTCGCCGCGATGCCGGACGGCCGCGAAACGGTCCTGTGGAGCGGCGGCCGCTTCGGCCGCCGACTGATCGAAAGCCCGGCGGGCTGAGAGCCCGCCGCTCCACAAGCACCCCTACCGCGGGGAAAACGCGAGCCCGCGCTTGAGGAAGCTTCCCTGCCCCTTCCTCCCCACGTACTCCCCTTCGTCGATGATCACCTCGCCGCGCGAGAGCACCGTCTTCGTCACGCCCCGCACCTTGAACCCCTCGTAGCAGGAGTAGTCGACGCGCATGTGGTGCGTCTCGGCGCTGATCGTCATCTCCTCGTCCGGATCGAAGATCACGATATCGGCGTCGGAGCCGACCGCGATCGTCCCCTTGCGCGGGAAGAGGCCGAAGATCTTCGCCGCGGCGGTGGAGGTCAGCTCCACGAAGCGGTTCACCGAGATGCGCCCCTGCGCCACGCCACCGTTGTAGATGAGGCTCATGCGGTGCTCGACGCCGGGGCCGCCGTTCGGGATCTTCGAGAAGTCGCCGCGCCCCAGCTCCTTCTGCTCCTTGAAGCAGAACGGGCAGTGGTCGGTCGACACCACCTGGAGGTCGTTGAACTTCAGGCCGCGCCAGAGCTTCTCCTGGTTCCAGCGCTCGCGGATCGGCGGCGTCATCACCCACTTCGCCCCCTCGAATCCCGGCTGCTCGTAGACGCTGTAGTCGAGGAAGAGGTACTGCGGGCAGGTCTCCGCGTAGACGTTGATCCCCTCGTCTCGCGCGCGCGTCACCTCGTCGAGCGCGTCGCTCGAGCTGAGGTGGACGATGTACACCGGCGCGTTTGCGATGTCGGCGATGGCGATGGCGCGATGCACCCCCTCCGCCTCCGCCTTCGTCGGCCGCGTCAGCGCGTGGTACTTCGGATCGGTGTGCCCCTGCGCGAGCGCCTGCTTCACGATCGCGTCGATGATTACGCCGTTCTCCGCGTGCATGCAGATCAGCCCACCATGCGTGCCGGCGACCTGCATGGCCTTGTAGATCGTGGCGTCGTCGACGAGGAAGACGCCGGGGTAGGCCATGAACAGCTTGAAGCTGGTGATGCCCTGGTCGATCATCCCCCGCATCTCGGGGAGGCGCTCGTCGGGCAGGTCGGTGCAGATGAGATGGAAGCCGTAGTCGATGGCGGTCTTCCCCTCCGCCTTCGCATGCCACGCGTCGACGGCTTCGTTCAGCGACTGCCCTTTCGACTGCACCGCGAAGTCGATGATCGTGGTCGTGCCGCCGTGCGCCGCGGCGCGCGTGCCGGTCTCGAAGTCGTCCGACGCGAACGTGCCGCCGAACGGCAGTTCCATGTGCGTATGCGGGTCGATGCCGCCCGGGATGACCAGGCGTCCCCGCGCGTCGATGACGCGGTCGGCTTCGACGTCGATGCGGTTGGCGATCATCGCCACGACGCCGTTCTCGATGAGGAGGTCTGCGTTGTAGTCGTCGACGGCAGTCACGATGCGACCGTTGCGGATTACTGTTCTCATGAGGGCGGCAATTGTAACGTCACGCCTCGGCGAGGAGACTCTCCGGGTACCATTGCGCGCGTGGCGCGCCTCCTCCTCCTCGCCCTCCTGGCCGTGCCGCTCCTCGGGCAGGACGCCGCCGCCGTCGCGCTGCTGGTGAACGAGCCCTCCGTCGACGCGGCGCAGCTCGCGAAACAGCTCGCCTCCCGCGACCCGCTGACGCGTGCCACCGCCGCGCGCGTGGTCCTGGTGCGCGGCGTGACGGACGCGCTGCCGGCGCTGCGCGAGGTGCTCGCCGCCGAGACCAATGCCGAGGCAGCGCGGGAGCAGGTCCGTGCGCTGGCGCTCCTCGGCACCGCGGACGACGTCGCGCTCGCGGCGAAGCAGTTGCCGCGCTTCCCCTCCTCACTCGACTCCGACTTTGCGCGTGCGGTGCTGCGGCGCGGCGCGCCGTCCGGGACCGCGCTGTACCTCCAGCACCGCCCGTCGCTCCGCTCGCCCGACGCCGCGGTGCGGCTGGCGCTGTGGGGACGCTCGTCGCTCGCCACCGCGGCGGCGGCGCAGCTCGTCGGCGCCGGCGATGCGCGGATGCTCCGGTCCCTCCTCGAGGAGCAGAACTTCGAGCTCGACGCCGGCGTGCTCGGCGCCGCGCTCGGTGCCGATTCGCCCGCGATCCGCACGGAGGCCGTCTGGTATGGCGTCCGGCGCTACGCCGTCGAGACGGACAAGGTGCCGGAGACGGCCGCCGTCGCGGTCGAAGGCGCGTCGCCCGAAGAGGCATTCGGACGGGAGGTCCTGCGGCGCATGCGCGGCGGCGAGCCGGTGTCGCGTCCGGAGTGGCTCGCCTGGCTGCGCACCGTCGAGGGACGGGCGCGCGTCCCGGGCGGCAAGCCGGTGCTGCGGCATCTGGGCCTCGAAGAGCAGGAGGCGCTGAAGGACGAGCGGCTCGCCGCGCTTCCACCCGCGCCGTCGTCGGAGGGCTCCCGGCCCGTCGGTCCATCGCCGTTCCGGCTCTACCCGTCGCTGCCGACCGGCCTCGGCGCGCAACTGCTTGCGGCGACGCAATGCAAGTCGGACTGGCTCGGCACCGCCGTCGCGACCGTCGACCGCACCGGCCGCGTGCAGACCGTCGACGCCACAGGCGTGCAGACGACCCCCGCCTGCCGCACGGCGGTCGAGACGATGCTCCGGCTCTCCCTCGCCGACCCGTCGTCGATCGACGCGCCGCTCTCCTCTCCGGCGATCCAGCTCGTGCGCGCGGCCGGCGAGGCCTGTTTCGACGAAGGGGCGCCGGGCGGAGATCCTCCCGGCCTGTACCAAACCGGTGGGGACGTGAAGCCGCCGGTGGTCACGCGCCGCGTCAGCCCCCGCTTCGCGAAAAGCGCCACGGGCGGCCCGCCGCGGCAGGTCGTCATCCTGGAGGGGATCGTCAGCAGGACCGGCTGCCTCCGCACCGTCTCCGTGGTGAAGGGGGCGCCGGCGCCGGAGCTGAACGCGGCCGCGCTGCAGGCGGTCGCGAAATGGAAGTTCGACCCGGCAACGTTGGACGGGCGGCCTGTCGATGCCATCTTTCACTTCTCCATCCAGTTCAGTCACTGAACACCGCGTCTCGTTCGGCGAGCGGCGCCCCGGCGCGCTCTACGTCCCGCTCCGCCCCCTCGGCGACGGGCCGGCGCTCGAGACGTGGGCGTCCACCGATGACCTCTACTTCGGCGCGGCCGAGGCTGAGGAGAGAGGACCGCTGGAGCAGGTCTCGCGCGAGCTGTACCGGCGCCTCATCGCCGACGCGCGCGAGGCGGGGTTCCCGTACTTCGTGAGGATGTGGAACTACGTCGGCGGCATCAACGAGGACGACGGGATGGAGGAGCGCTACAAGCTCTTCTGCGCCGGACGCCACGACGCGTTCGTCGACGCCGGCTATCACCACGACGTCGACCTCCCCGCGGCGAGCGCCGTCGGGATGCCGGGCCGCGGCGTCATTACCTACTACCTCGCCGCGCGCGAGCCGGGGACGCAGGTCGAGAACCCTCGCCAGGTCGCCGCCTACAACTACCCGCCGCAGTACGGCGTGAAGAGCCCGTCGTTCTCCCGCGCCACCGTCTGGAACGGCACCGTCTTCGTCTCCGGCACCTCGAGCGTCATCGGCCACGCCACCGCCCACGCCGGCGACGTCGCCTCGCAGCTCGACGAGACCCTCCGCAACATCGACGCCGTGCTCGCGCAGACCGGCCGCTCGCTCGCCGACGTCACCAGCGCGAAGACCTACGTCCGCCGCGCCGCCGATTACGACGAGATCGCCCGCCGCCTCGGCGGCACCCTCCCCAACAACATCTACGTCGAGGCCGACATCTGCCGCGCCGACCTGCTGCTCGAGATCGAGGCGGTCGCCGCCCCCCGTTCGCGGGACTGACCCCGCCGCGCGCGTATCATCCGCGCCGTGTCGCCCCGCCGCGCGCTCGTCCTCGTCTCCCTCGCCGAGCTGCTGGCGATGGGCCTCTGGTTCGGCGTCTCGGCCGTCGCGCCCCGCATCGCCGTCGAATGGCGTCTCAGCGACTCCACCGCCGCCTGGCTGACGCTCGCCGTGCAGCTCGGCTTCGTGGCCGGCACGCTCCTCAGCGCCCTCCTCAACCTCCCCGACGTCATCCGCGCACGCCATCTCTTCGCCCTCTGCGCGCTCCTCGGCGGCGTGACGAATGCGCTGCTGGCGTGGCTCGTCGAGAGTGTTCCCGCCGCCATCGCGCTCCGTTTCCTCACCGGCGTCTTCCTGGCGGGCGTCTACCCGCCGGGGATGAAGATCATCGCCACCTGGTTCAAGACCGGCCGCGGCTTCGCCCTCGGCGTCCTCGTCGGCGCGCTCACGCTCGGGAAAGCCTCGCCGTATCTGGTGAACGCCATCGGCGCGGAGAGCTGGCGCGTCAACGTCGGCGTCGCCTCGCTCCTCGCCGCCGCCGCCTCGGCCATCGTGCTCTGGCTCGTCGCCGACGGCCCGCACGCGCTCCCGAACCAGCCCTTCGATCCGTCGCAGTTCGCGAAGATCTTCGGCAACCGCGGCGTGCGCCTGGCGAACTTCGGCTACTTCGGCCACATGTGGGAGCTGTACGCGATGTGGACCTGGGCGCCGGTGATGATCCGCGCCAGCCTCGCCGCGAGCGGTGACGCGCCGTGGCTCGCCGAGATCGCGTCGTTCGCCGTCATCGGCGCCGGCGCCGCCGGCTGCGTCATCGCCGGCCGCATCGCCGACCGGATCGGCCGTCCCGTCGTCGCCTCGGCCGCAATGCTCGGCAGCGGCGCCTGCTGCCTCACCATCGGCTTCCTCTTCGGCAAGGCGCCGCTCGCGCTGCTGGTGGTCGCGGCCATCTGGGGCGCGACCGTGGTGGCCGACTCCGCGCAGTTTTCCGCCTGCGTCACCGAGTACGGCGACCCGCGTTACGTCGGCACCGCGCTCACCCTGCAGACCTGCATCGGCTTCCTCATCACCACCGTCTCCATCCGCATGATGCCGTGGCTCGTGGAGAGGGTAGGGTGGGAGTGGGCCTTCGCGTTCCTCGCGCCCGGCCCACTCCTCGGAATCGTGGCGATGATGCGCCTTACGAGTTCATATCCTTCCCCTGCTCCAGCTTCGCCACCGCCGCCGTGAGGGACTGCTTGTTGATGTCGTCCGGCGCCTGCGCGAGCGCGAGCTTCGCGTGCTTGAGCGCCTCCTTGTAGCGGCCGACCGCGGAGTAGCCGCGCGCGAGGCCGACGTGCACCGGCCACTGGCCGGGGTAGCGCTTCGCGTTCAGCTCCCACACCCGCAGCGCCTCTTCCTTCTTCCCGAGCGTCAGGAGCTGCCGCGCGTACTGGTGGATCTCCACCGGGCCGGCGGTGCGGTGCTGGAGCGACTTCTCGCGCGTCGCCTTCGCCTCCTCGATTTTGCCGGCCGCTTCCTGCGCCGTGGCCAGCGTGCTGAGGGTCTGGAAGTTCTCCTGCCCGACGAACTGCCGGTTCACGGCCACCTCGGCGAACTCCAGCGCGTCGGCGGGCCGCTTGGCCTGCAGCGCGTACTGCGCCGCCTGCACCCAGTTCTGCCAGGTGAAGCCGGGCGAGCTCCGAAGCTCGTTGCGGATCGCGGCGAGGTGCAGGTCGGTAATGTTGTCGACGGTGATCGTGAGCGGCACCTGCAGCTCTTCCCACTTCAGCGCCACCGTCGCCTTGTCCGGACGCCGATCGATGAACTCGTATGTCAGCCACTCGTGGAAGTCACTCTTCGACGGCTTCACCTTCACCCGCAGCGCGTCTTCCTTCGGGTCGTAGTAGAAGCTGCCCCAGGAGGCGGAGTTCTTCGAGAAGATCACCGTCCACTCGTCCTGCGCCGGGATCATGTGCAGGCCGTAGCTGCCGGCGGGGAGCGGCTGCCCCTCCACCTTCACGTCGTGCGACACCGTGAAGACCGTGTTCTCGTTCGCGCCGGCGCGCCACGGGCATTCCGTGCAGGTGCCGAACGCCGTGTCGGGCGCGCCCCAGGGCACGAGCTGCCCCCAGATCTTGCCGCGGCGGTCCTCGCCGTTCGGCGCATGGACGTCGGGGCTGTTGTAGTCGATGGTGACCCGGACCAGACCGATGTACTGCGTGACCGATGACTTCTGGTTGTCGCCGGGGGGTGGGGTGCTGATGCCCTGGGCACCCGCGGACGTGACCATCAGCAGCACGGCGCCGAGGGCTGTGGTGAATCTGCGCATATTCAACTCCTCCTGTTGCGCAAATCATGGAACGGCGGAGGCATCGCCGTGGTGAACGGAGCGTTCCTGTCCTGCAACGATTCATCCTCGCTTTTCATGACAAAACAGCATAAGATCATCGCTATGCGAGCATTTTCGCTCCTGCTGGTTCTCCCGGCGCTGCTCATTCAGGCCGCACCGTTTCCGCCGCCGGCCTCGCCCGAGCGGCCGCTGTCGGATGGCCTCCTCCATGTCGCAGCGGGCGCGCAGACGGCGCCGGTCGTCGCCTCGAACGGGGAGCTCGCGCTGGCGGCGTGGGTGGACAACCGCACCGGCCGGCCGCGCATCTACGCAACGCGCATCAACAGCGCCGGACGCGTCCTCGACCCCGGCGGCATCATCCTGAGCAGCGATCCCTCGGCGCAGGTGCGCGCGGTGGTCTGGAACGGGACGCACTTCGCGGCCGTCATTCACCAGCAGGGGCAATGGGCGCTCGCGTTCGTCGCGCCGGATGGCAGCACGCTGGCCGGCATCCGCACGCTCGAGGTGCCGAATCACTACGAGTGGGCCGACGCCTCCGACGGCGGCGCCGGTGTCCGGCTGCTCTTCGTCACCCAGGGGGAGCATCCGCACGCGGCGGTCGTCGACGGTGACGGCGACCTGCTCGCCCGCGACGTCGCGCTGGCGGCAGGGGACGATCACGCCCGGAAAATGGTCGCGGGCAGCCGCGGCTCGGAGTTCCTGGTCCTGCTGCGCGCCGAGCGTGTGCCTGGCCAGGAGAAGATCGTGGCGATCCGCATCGACGGCACTGGGCGCGTCCTCTCCTCGCGCGACTCCGAGCTCGCGCTGGAGATCGACGAGTACACCGCGCTGGAGGGAGGCGCGAGCGGCTGGCTGCTGGCCGGTCAGTACTGGGCCGAGCCGCGGGTGATGGTGCAGCGTCTCGACGAAGTGGGCGTCGCCTCCGGTGCGCCCCTGCTCCTGCACCACTACCACCCGGAGGACCAGCACGACTACTACCGTCCGCGCATCGTCCGCGAGCACGGCGGCTTCACCGTCGTCTGGCATTCCGCGCGCACCACGGGGAAGTCGTTCACGTTCGGCGCGTTCGTCCCCGATCAGGGCGCGCCCGCCACTCCGCGGCAGTTGCAGGAGTGGCAGGGTGTGACGGCGGGAGTCGCCATCGCCAGCGCGCCCGGGCAGCGCCTGCTGCTCACCGCCGTCTATCGCGCCGGCACCGCCAGCTCCACGGACGTCTTCGCGCAGGCGGTCAGCGACCTCCTCACCGCCACGACGCCCTTCTCGCTGGCGTACAGCGGAACGGAACAGCGGCGCGTCGCGGTGGCCGCCGGTCAGAACGGGTTTCTCGCGGCGTGGGTCGAGCACGGTCCCGACGCGTTCGAGCGCGTGATGGTCCGCCGCGTCCTGCCGGACGGCACGCCGGTCGGCGCCGACGCGGAGGTGATGAAGGCGCCGCTCGGCTCCGACATCGACGACACCGCCATCGTCTCGAACGGCACTCACTATCTGCTGACGTGGCGCGTCGGGACCGCGGCGTACGGCATCCGCATGGCCGCGCAGAGCGGAGAGTGGCTCGACCCGGGGCCGTTCGCGATCGCGATGGTGCTCCGTCTGGCGGTCGCGTCCAACGGCACCGACGCCGTCGCCGTCTGGAGCAGCGACACGGGCGAGTGCAGCGCCCCGGCCTGCCTCCAGTCCCGGCGGATCCGCATGACCGGCGATCCGCTGGCCGACCCGGTGGTCACGCTCGCCAACCCCGCCGAGGCGACCGAGGTGGCCATCGCCTCGAACGGCTCCGACTATCTCGTGGCGTGGAAGGACGGCTTCACCGACTGCGTGATCCTCTGCATCGGGCCGATTCCTGCGGAGGTCCGCGCGCTCCGTCTGCGCGCCGACGCCACGAAGATCGACGCCGCTCCGCTGGTGCTCCTCTCGATGGACGACGAAGTCCAGCCGGGGAAGCTTGCCGCGGCGTGGAACGGCGGGCGGTATCTCGTCGCCTGGATGATCGAACATGGCGCCGTTGACGTCGCGGGCGCACTGGTGACCGCGGAGGGGGCGGTGCTCGAGCGTGGCGTGCCGGTGGCGAACGTCTTCTATGGGCATGTCGAGGCGCTGCGCCTCATCGCGCATCGCGATCAGTTCCTCCTCTTTACCTACGAATACACGGAGCTGCCGCCGGCGCTGGCGGTGTACCTCCGCTGGACCGCGGTCGCGTTCGACGCCCGCGAATCGCTCCAGGGTGTGGCCGCTCTCCCGCGGACCGTCCTGGCCGACGAGGCAGTGGAGACGCTGAGCGCGGCGTCGTTCGGCTCGGCGCTGCTGGTGGCGTACGACCGGATCTCCGGCCCCGACGAAGGCAATGTGTCACGAGTGTACGCGCGTCTCTTCGGCGGCTTCGGCAGCCGCCGGCGCGCGGTGCGATGAGGAGCTTGAAGATGAAATCGTTACGTGTCGTTTCCCTCCTGCTGCTCCTGCCGGCGCTCGCCGGTCAGGCCGCGCCGTTCCTGCTGCCGATCTCCCCCGAGCGCCCTGTCTCGGAGGCGGTCCCTCACGTCGCCACGGGAGACCAGCACACGCCGGTCGCCGCCTCGAACGGCGAGATCTCGCTCGTCGCCTGGACCGACGGGCGCGACCGGCTCACCGATCGCGTCTTCGCGACGCGCGTCGACGCCGCCGGCAACGTGCTCGATCCCGCCGGCATCCTCCTCTCCTCCAAAGGCTGGGTCGCCGGCGTGGTCTGGAACGGGACGCACTTTGCCGTCGCGCTCGCGGACGAGGGTGCGCGGGTGCTGGCGTTCGTCGCCCCTGACGGGACCGTCGCCGGGAAGCGCATCCTCGATGTCAACGGCGAGTGGGCCGACGCCACTGACGGCGGCGCCGGTGTCCGGATCCTCTTCCTCAAGGGTGGCGAGCGGCCGCTCGCGTCCATCATCGACGGAGACGGCGACGTCATCGCACGCGACCTCCCGCTCGTCGGAGTGGACGACCGCGGCGAGCTCGCCGTGGCCGGAAGCCGCGGGTCGGAGTTCCTGGTGCTGCTCCGCGTGCAGCACATTCCGAGCAGGGTCTCCGCCATGGTGTCCGTCCGCATCGACGGCGCACAGGGGCAGATCGTCTCGCGCCGCGACTCCGGCACCAGTCCTGACCTCACCATCTACTCCAATCGCGAGACGGCGCTCGAAGGCGGACCGGCCGGCTGGCTGCTCGTCACGCCCGACCGCGACAGGAAGCACCTCCTCGCGCAGCGGCTCGACGAAAATGGGGTCGCGAGCGGCGCCCCGCTGTCGCTGTACGAGCAGGAGCCGAACACCTATCTGTCGACGCGCGTGCGGATCGCCCGCGAGAGCGGCGGCTTCACGGTGATCTGGTCGACGGGCCAGGGCAACCAGCCGGTCTACACGCACGCCGCGTTCGTGACCGACGCCGGCACCGCCAACGCGTCGCGGCGGCTCGACGAGTGGCCGGGCCACCGCGGCGACGACATCGTCAGCGCCGGCTCGCTGCGCCTGCTCGTCACGAGCGGTTCCAGGACCGGCTTCGACGCCGACCTCTTCGCGCAGACCCTCAACGACAACCTGACCGCCACCGCGCCGGTCGCCGTCGCGCAGAGTCCCACCGCGCAGGCGCGCGTCTCCACCGCTGCCGGAGCGAACGGCTACCTGACCGCTTGGGTAGAGCAGGGTCCCGACCGCGCCGTGCATCTCCTCGTGCGCCGCGTCGCGCCGGACGGCACGCTTCAGGGCTCGCCGCTCGAGGCGGGGAGCGGCCCGGCGGGAACGGCGCTGCAGAACGTGAGCGCCGTCTCGAACGGCAGCCACTACCTCGTGACCTGGCGTCATGGCACGTCACTCCTCGGCCGGAGGATGGCCGCCACCGGCACCTGGATCGACGCCGCTCCGTTCGCGATCGGCGAAGGCTGGGACGTCGCCGCGGCCTCCAACGGCACGGACGCCATTGCGGTGTGGAGTGCCGCCTGCGACGAGGAGGCCTGTCTGCGCTCGCGCCGGATTCGCCTCGCCGGCGATCCGCTCGTCGAGCCGGCGGTGACGCTGCTGCCGGTTCTCCCACAGGAGATCGCCGTCGCCTCGAACGGCAGCGACTACCTCGCGGTCTGGGTCGACGGGTCGGAGTGCATGGAGTGGTGCAGCGATCCCGAACGGCTGCAGGTCCTCGCCCTTCGCCTGCGCGCCGACGCGACGAGGCTCGACACCAGCCCGCTCGTCCTCGTCGGCGAGGACGCCCAGCTGCGGCCGACGTTACCGTCCGTCGCCTGGAACGGGGGAAGGTATCTGGTCGCCTGGTCGGTGCCGCTGGAAGGCGTGAAGATCGAGGGGGCGCTCGTCACGGACGAGGGCTCGGTCGTGGCGCGCCGCGTGCCGCTCCTCACCGGCAGTAGCCAGTTCCAGGTTGCGATTCCCCATCTCGTCGCGCATCGCGATCGGTTCGTCCTCTTCGCCTTCCAGGCAGAGACGGCGCCGCCGCGCTACGACCGCATCGCCGCCTGGACCGCTGTCTCGTTCGACGCGGACGCGCCGCTCGAGAGCGTGGCCGCGCTTCCGCGCACCGTCATCGCGCACGACGCGGCATTCACGCTCGATGCGGCGTCGTCCGGCAGCGCGGTCCTCGTCGCCTACGATCGCCTCACGCCGGCTGAAGCGGGCGGCGTGGCGCGCGTCTTCACGCGGCTCTTCGGTGGTGTAGGCGGACGGCGGCGCGCGGTACGCTGACGCCCGCATGGGCCTCGGACTCCGCTACCGCCTCCGACTGCTCCGCCTCGGGTTCCTCGACGCCGCCGACCTCCTGACGCGGCGGCGTCGCCCGTTGACGCCGTCGCGCCTGCAGGTGCACAGCATCGGCGGCTTCGACTTTCACGAGATCGGCAACCACCTCGCCACGATCGCGCGCGACGCCGGCGGGTTGCAGCCGCACGAGCGCCTGCTCGACGCCGGCTGCGGCTACGGCAGGCTGGCCGTCCCGCTGACGCGCTTCCTCACCACCGGCGAGTACGCCGGCTTCGATCTGAATCGCGCGGCGATCCGCTGGTGCCGCCGCGCGATCTCCCGGCGCCATCCGAACTTCTGGTTCGCCCACGCCGACGTCGCCAACACGCACTACAACCCGCGCGGACGCTGGTCCCCGGAGGAGTTCCCGTTCCCCTGCGCCGACGCCTCCGTCGACGTCGCCTTCGCCGCCTCGCTCTTCACGCATCTCCTGCCCGCGCCGGCCGCGCATTACGTCGCCGAGCTCGGACGCGTCCTCAAGCCGGGCGGCCGCGCCGTCGTCTCGTTCTTCCTCTTCGACCCCGCGACACGCGCGCGCCTCCTCGACCCGAGAGTCCACCCGACCTTTGCCCACTTCCCCGACCCGTCCTACGCCGTAGCCAACCCCAACGACCCGGAAGCCGCCATCGCCTACGACGAGACCGCCGTCCGCGCCTTCTTCACCGCCGCGGGGATGGAAGTGGTGGAGATCCACCGCGGCGGCTGGTCCATCCACCCCGACCCGCTCAGCTACCAGGATTTCGTCGTGGCGCGGAAAGCGCGTACATTCAGCGCATGAAGACGCTCGAACTTCACCTCCCCGACGACGTCGCCACGCGCCTCGAGCGGGCGGCGCGCGAGCAGGGCGTGTCGCTCGAAGAGCTGATCCGCCGCAGCGTCGACGAGAAGCTCGCCCGCGATGCCGAATTCGCCAGCGCCGCCGACTACGTGCTCGCGAAGAACTCCGACCTGTACGAGCGGCTGTCGTAAGTGCGATATCTGACCGTCGAAGAGGTGCTCGTGCTGCACTCCCGCATCGTGGCGCAGGCGGGCAGCGCGAACGGGGTGCGCAGCCGCGACGCACTGGAATCGTCCGTTGGGCAGCCGCACCAGACCTTCGGCGGCGAGGAGCTCTACGGCTCGATGGTGGAGAAAGCCGCCGCCGTCGGCTTCTTCCTCGTTCGAAACCATCCCTTCATCGACGGCAACAAGCGCATCGGCCACGCGGCGCTGGAAGTCACCCTCGTCCTCAATGGGTACGAGCTCGTCGCCGGCGTCGACGAGCAGGAACAGGTCATCCTCTCCCTCGCCGCGGGGACGATGACGCGCGAAGACTTCACCGCGTGGGTGGAGCGAAGCGCCCATCCCCGCAAACTCTGACCGAGCCGCGTATCCTCCTCCCATGGGATGCTGGCTGGCGTTCCTCTTCGGCATCTTCGCCGGCGGTGTGCTGCCGTCGTACATCCTCGCCAACGCGGAGCCGCATCCCGCGTGGCGGCGCGTCGCCGCGGCGCTCGCGACGCCGGCGTTCCTCGCTCTCTTCGCGCTCAGCATGCCGACGTATCCCCCCGGCGAGAACCTCGACGACTGGCGGCGCGGGACGCTCTTCGGCCTCTCCCTCGTCACCGGTGCGATCTCCGTGACCGTGCAGGGGGCGCTCGTCCTCTTCCGCCTCTTGCGCCGCCGGAAGTGACGACGCAAACTGCGGCATGTCCGTCCGCCGCAACGTCGTCCATGGCGCGTCCGAGGATCGGCTGCAGAAACTGATGACCGAGCGTCTGCGGCCGGGCGCGGACCGCGAGGCCGTCGACCGCCGCATCTGGGATCTCTTCGGCGAGGAGTGGTGCGTCATGGCCACCGACCTCTCCGGCTTCTCCCGCGGCGTGGCGGAGTTCGGGATCATCCACTTCCTCCAGACCATCTACGAGTCCGAGCGCATCCTCGTCCCAGTCGTGGAAAGCCACGACGGGATCCTCCTGAAGGTGGAAGGGGACAGCTTCCTCGTCATCTTCCGCAACGTGCAGAAGGCGCTGCACGCGGCCGTCGAGATGCAGCGTACCGTCCGCCAGTACAACGACGGCAAGCCGAACGAAGAGCACGTGCTCCTCGGCATCGGCCTCGGCTTCGGACTCCTGCTGCGCATCGGCGACGCGGAGGTCTTCGGCGTCGAAGTGAACTCCGCCTGCATCCTCGGCGAGTCCTACGCGAAGGGCTACGAGATCCTCGTCACGCAGGCCGTCCGCGAGCGGGCGGGCGACGAGGTCGCGTTCGAGCCGTTCCAGCACGTCCCGCCCGGCGCCGGCGCCGCCTACCGCGTGCTCTACTCGTCCAGCAGCGACGCGCTGAACGCCGGCTGACCTGCCAGCGAGACGTGGAAGGCCCAGATCGCCAGCGCGATCACCGTCACGATCGGAACCGCGTTCGCGAGCGTCAGCCACGGCGCGCCGGTCTGTTTGACGTCGAGCAGCAGGAAGAACGACGCCTGCGTCATCCCGATTGCCAGCAGCCCGTAGCGGACGGTGACGAACGAGATCACCGCCGCGACAGCCATGTAGACCGGCAACATCGTCGTCTCGCTCGACACCGCCGCCCAGAAGAAGGCGAACGTGACTACGAAGAATCCGGCCACCGCCACGGGCCTGCTCCTCACGATCAGCGTGATGAGAACCAGCACCATCAGCATGGTGAAGCCGTGCTCGACGATCTGGATGAAGAACTTGCAGACCTCCGCGAACGCCTCCTGAAGCTGGAGCGGCTGCCAGGGATACGGCCCGAACGGCTTGCCCGTGAGCCGCTCGGTGACGCCCGGCGCGCTGCCGGCGATCAGCAGGTGCGCCAGGCCGCCGAGAATGCCGATCAGCACGTGACGGCCGACCAGCGGATCCCTCACGCGCCCACCCACGAGGCGCGCCCAGGCGATGAGCTGTTCCGGCCACCGTCGCCGCATGAAGGGCTCGAGGGCGATGTACGTCAGGAACAGGATGCCCGCGTTGAAAAGGTTCTGGCCGAGGCGCCAGCTCAGCTCCGTCGTCAGCGCGCTCACGCCGGCCGAGTAGTTCGTGCGGAGCAGCGACTGCGCGGCGAGGATCGCGAGCGTCACTCCCGCCACCCGCAGCGCGCCCTGCCGATCGCCGCGCCGCAGGCGCAGGTTCCGCCACGCCAGAAAGAGCGCCGCTCCCCACACCGTCAGCATCAGCACCTGTTGGACGGTCTCGATGACGGGGTTGTAGAACGGCACGTTTCTGCTCGCGCCGGAGTCGTCCCAGGGGCCGCCGACGCGGAAGAACACCGGCCTTCCCTGCCACGCCGCCGCCTCGACGCGGATCGGCGTCTTGTCGCCGGGATACGTACCGGTCCATGCCGCGCGCGCGTCGAACGGTGCGGCCGGAGCAGCTCGCGGCGTGACCGGCCTGAGGAGGCGGACGTCGAGACCGGCGGCGTCGAGCAGCGGACGCCAGTCGAGCGGCTTCGCCGGCCACCGTCCCTCGGGCGCGGTGAGCAGCGAGTGCAGCCGGCCGTGCGGATCGACTTCCACCAACGCATATCCCGGTGCGTTCACGGTGTCGGGAGCGAATGCCATGACCGGCGCCGGGATGCCGTAATGGAGGCGATAGACGAAGGGTGCAGGACCCTTCCGGAACGCCTCGGAACTGTTGCCCGGCTGCTTGTGGAGCCAGGACGTGTACTCCCGCTGCTCCTGGAAATACGCCCGTGGCTCGCCCGTCAGCGGCACGCCGAGCGCGCGCAGGACGTCACTCGCACGCTGCTCCAGCACCTCGGGCGACCGCTCGAGGGAGAAGTGGCTGGAGATCGACTTCATCTGCACCCGCGTCACGAACAGCACCAGCATCAGCGCGATGGCCGCGAGCATCGACCAGGCCGCGCGCGGTGACAGGCTGCCTTCCGCGCCGGCGGCCGCCACGATGCGCGGCGACGGCGTCTCTCCCGCCGCGAGCGCCGCCGCGAGCGGGTCGCCGCCCGGCAGCGCGTGGATGACCTCGCGCGCGGAGTGCGGACGCTGCGACGGCTCGTTCGCCAGGCAGCGCAGGATGAGACGCTCCACCGACGGATCCATGTCGCGCACGACGCTCGACGGCGCCGCGATGTCGCTCGTCAGCTCCCGCACCCGCTCCGGCAGCGTGCGGGCGGCGTGGGCGCGCTTTCCGGTGAACAGTTCGTACATCACCAGGCCGAGCGCGTAGAGATCGCTCTGCACCGTGGCGGGCTGCCCTTCGAGCTGCTCCGGCGCCATGTAGGCAGGCGTGCCGGAGATCGTGCCGTCGTCCTCTCCGGCGGCGAGGGCGAGACCGAAGTCCATGATCCGCGCCTCGCCCCGCGAGTCGACCATCACGTTCGCCGGCTTGAGGTCGCGGTGCAGGATGCCTTTCGCATGCGCGGCCATCAGCCCCGCCGCAATCCCGCGCGCGATGTCGACCGCCTTGTCGTGCGCCAGCCGGCCGATGCGCCGCAGCAGGCGGGAGAGGTCCTCGCCGTCGACGTACTCCATCGCCACGAAGTGCGAGCCGCCGTCGTCGACGATGTCGTAGATGCGGCAGACGTTCGGGTGTGCGACCTGCCGCCCGAGGCGCACCTCGTCGTGCAGACGGGAGAGGAGTGTGTGGTCGCGCGCCAGCCGCGCCGGCAGAAACTTCAGCGCCACCGGTTGATCGAGCTTCGTGTCGTCGGCCCGGTACACCTCCCCCATCCCGCCCGCGCCGAGGAGGCCGGCGATGCGGTACCGGCCCGCGACGATCGTTCCCGGTGCGAACTGCGCCTCCCGCCCCCGCTGGCGCGGCGCGGAGCGCTCGCTCGATTCGTGGACGACGGTCTTGTCGGGATCGCCCGCGGGCGTAGTCATGATGGGGTGCGGGTCATTCTACTGCCGCGTCACTACAATCTGCGGCGCATGACCGACGAGCGGGCGACGAAGCAGGAGGGGGAGTGGCACATCGTGCACGTCCTGCGGCGGACGCTGTGGCACGTCGACGAGGGCTGGGACGCGCTCGACCCGCGCCACCAGCGGAGCTGGTTCGCGCTCATGCTCGGCGGACTCGTGGCGCTGCTCGCCGTCACCGTCGGCCTGGTGATGCTTGGCCGCGCGCTCGACAGCCGCGGCCTCCTGGCGTGGGAGCGCCCCTTCCTGCTCTGGTTCGAGAAAGAGTCGCTCGTGCCGTTCAGTTGGGCGATCTGGCTGGAGAGCCCCGGGAACGCGATCATCCTCTGGCCGCTCGTCCTCGCGTCGGCCGGAGTCGCGGCGTGGCGCCGCCGTCCGCTCGCCGCGCTCACCCTCGTCTCCGGCTTCGCGCTTCTCGACGCGGCGGTGGTCCTCGGCTGGACGATCTGGAAACGGCAGCGTCCCGACTTCATCGGCGGCGGCGTCGCCTCGCCCGCCTCCTTCAGCGCCTTCCCGTCGGGACACGTCAGCCAGACCATCGTCGCGTACGGCCTGCTGGTCGTGTTCTGGCTCGAGCAGACCCGCCGGCGTGGCGAGCACCTGCTCGCGTGGGCGCTGCTCGCCCTGCTCGCCGCGGTCGTCGGCGTCGGCCGCATCCGTCTCGGAGCCCACTGGCCCAGCGACGTCATCGCCGGTGCGGTCGTCGGCGGCTTCTGGCTCTGGATGCTCGTGCGCGCGCTGCGGAAAGGGGAGGAGGGGCGGCGGGCGCCGTGACGTCGGTCCTCTACTTCCACGGCTTCGCCTCCTCGCCCGCCAGCGCGAAGATCACCGCATTGCGTCCGCTCCTCGAGCCGCACGGGATCGAACTGAACACGCCCGACCTCAATGTCCCGTCGTTCGAGCGGCTCGACTTCGACGCGATGGTCGAGCACGCGCTGGCCGCGTCGCGCGCCAGGCCGCCGCGGGCGATGGTCGGCAGCTCCCTCGGCGCGCTCGTCGCGCTCGCCACCGCACGCCGCGGCCTGCACGTGCCGCTCGTGCTCATCGCGCCCGCCTTCGGGGTGGCCCGCCGCTGGCAGACACGCATCCCCGATGGTGACCCGGTGACCGTCTTCAACTTCGCCCGCAGCGCCGACGCGCAGATCCACCGCGCGTTCTACCTCCAGATGGCCAGCCTCTCCGTCGACGACGCGCCGCCGCCCTCCCGCGTCACGGCGATCATGGGCCGCAAAGACGAGACGGTGCCGTTCGCCGTCGTCGAGGAGACGTGGCAGCAGTGGGAGGCCTCCGGCGCGCTCGTGCCCGGCTCCCGCCTCATCGTGCTGGAGGAAGGCGACCACGGCCTGGTGTCGGAGGCGGAGCTCATCCGCGATGCGATCGTCGATGCGGCCAGCGAGGAGGCGTCATGATCGCCATCACCCGCGACGTCAGCCCGGCGGTCGAACGGGCGGAGCTGACGCACATGGACCGCGTCTCGATCGACTACCACCGGGCCGCGGAGCAGCACGAGCAGTACCGCGCCCTCCTCCGCTCCCTCGGCTGCGAGGTCATCGACCTTCCCGCCGACCCGAACCACCCCGACTGCGTCTTCATCGAAGACACCGCGGTCGTGCTGGATGACGTGGCGGTGATCACGCGCCCCGGCGCCGAGTCCCGCCGCGGTGAGGTGGAGGTGGTCGCGAACGAGCTCGCGCGCCACCGGCCGCTCGTGCGCATCGAGGCACCCGCGACGCTCGACGGCGGCGACGTGCTCGTCCTCGGCGACCGCATCTACGCCGGCCTGTCGTCGCGCACGAACGAAGCCGCGGTCGAACAGCTCGCGCGCCTGACGGGACGCGAGGTGACCGGCGTCCGCGTCGCCGGCGCGCTGCACCTCAAGACCGCCATCACCCGCGTCTCCGATGACACGCTGCTCGTGAACCGCGAGTGGGTTGACGTCGCGCCGTTCGCCGGCTGGAAGCTGATCGACGTCGATCCGGAGGAGCCGTTCGCCGGCAACGCCGTCTTTCTCCGCGACAAGCTCGTGTACCCGGCCGCGTTCGCCCGCACGCGCGCCCGCCTCGAGGCGCACGGCCTCGACGTCCGCACCATCGACGCCGACGAGTTGGCGAAGGCGGAAGGTGGCGTGACCTGCTGCTCGCTCCTGCTCAACCTCGCGCGTCAGTAGTGATAGCGCGCCTGCAGGAAGTCGATCCTCGTGTCGGAGACCAGGTAGACGACCGTGGACGCCCTTTACCCGTGCTGTGCGCGACTCAGTGCCCTGAGAAGCCGTTCCGCATTCTTCGGTGAACGAAACAGGTGCGCCGTTTCGATCAGGCTCCGCAACTCGTCGACGGCGATGATCGCCACGTCGTCGCCACCGCGCCGGCGGATGATGACCGGCTCGCGCGACTCCGACGCTTCGTCCATCAACGCTTTCAGGTTCGCCCGGGCGTGCGTATACGTGGTTTCGGTAGCCATCAATACCTGTCCGGATCAACTGTACGCGTATTCCTCACCGTTGTACCTTATCCCCATGCTTTCCAGACGCGGGTTCCTCGTCAGCGGCTCTCTTGCCTTCGCTGCCACCGCCATCGCCGTCGACCCGAAAGTCTCCAGCGACTGGAGCGCGGTCCGGCGCGAGTTCGACCTCGATCCCGACCTCCTCCACCTCAGCCTCTTCTACATGACGCCGCACCCGCGCCCGGTGCGCGCGGCGGTCGAGACCTACCGGCGGCAGCTCGACGCGAATCCGTTTCTCGCGGTCGAGCACGGCCTCTTCGACTTCGAGCATTACGACAAGACGCACCCGGTAGTGGTCGCGAACGCAATCGGCGCTTACATCGGCGGGAAAGGCGAGGACGTCGCGCTGACGCACAACACGACCACCGGCCTCGCCATCATCTATCACGGCCTGCCGCTGAAGGCGGGGGACGAGATCCTCACCACGACGCACGACCATTACGTGCACCACGAGTCGATCCGCCTCGCCGCCGAGCGCGCCGGCGCGACGTGGCGCAAGATCTCCCTCTGGGATGACCACAAGGCCATCAGCGCCGATGACATCGTGGCGCGCATCCGCAAAGGGATCGGTCCCAAGACGCGTGTCGTCGGCGTGACCTGGGTGCATTCGAGCAGCGGCCTCAAACTGCCGATCCGCCGCATCGCCGACGCGATCGCGGCGGTGAACGAGAGCCGCGACGCGAAGAGCCGCGTGCTGCTCGTCGTCGACGGCGTGCACGGCATCGGCGTCGAGGATCCGAACGTCGCCGCGTCGGGCGCCGACGCGTTCGCCGCCGGCACGCACAAGTGGCTCTTCGCCCCGCGCGGCACCGGCTTCGTCTGGGCGAAGCCGGAAGTCTGGGCGACCATGCGCCCGCTCATCCCGACGTTCTCCTCCGGCGAGCTGTGGGAGGGCTGGGCGAACGAGAAGCCGCCGGCCGGTACGCCGCGCGCCGCCTGGTTCACCCCCGGCGGCTTTCAGGCGTTCGAGCACTGGTGGGCCGTTCCCGCCGCGATCGACATGCATCGCCGCATCGGCATCCAGCGCATCACCACGCGCATTCACGAGCTGAACGCGATGGCGAAGAGCGAGCTCGCAAAGATGCCGCACGTGACGCTCTACACGCCGCAGTCGCGCGAGCTCTCCTCCGGCATCGTCTGCTTCGACGTCGCCGGCAAGACCGCGTTCCAGGTGATGGAGACGCTGCAGAAGCGCGACCGCATCCTCGCCTCCACCACGCCGTACCGCACGCCCTCCGCCCGCATCGCGTTCGGCATCTACAACACCGAGGCGGAGGTGGAGAAGACCGTGAGGGCGATCAGGGCGCTGGCGTAAAGCGGGCGGGGGAGAGCGCGCTCACGTCCATCGACGCCTTCCCCTCCACGATCAGCTCCGCGACGAGTTGCCCGATCGCCGGCGAGTGCATGACGCCGTGGCCCGAGCAGCCGGTCGCCAGCATCACGTTCTCGTACACCGGTGACGGCCCGACGATCGCGCGGCCGTCGGGCGTCATCTCGTAGAGGCCCGACCAGCACTCTTCCACCGGCACGCCGCGCAGGCAGGGGACGCGCTCGCGCGTCATGCGCCGCACGCGCATCAGCCAGTGCGGCGAGAGCGGGTCGTCGGGCCAGAGCAGCAGCACGCGGCCGTCGCGCACGCGGAGGTGATACCAGTCGTGCGACCAGATCGTCATCGGCATCTCCTCGGGGAGGATGGCGGTCGCGACGGTCGCGGCGACATTGCGCCGCTGAGGCATGACCGGCGGTCCCGACCAGGCGCCGAGCGCGTTGACGAAGAGCCGCGCCTGCACGTCGCCGCGGGACGTGCGCGCCGCGACGACGCGATTGCCGTCGGTCACGAAGCCGCGGTGCTCCACGCCGAACTCGAAGCGCGCGCCGTTGCGCTGCGCCGCCTCGGCATACCCGCGCAGGACGTTCAGCGGCCGGAGAAAACCGTCGGTGCGGCAGAACGTACCGCCGATGACGGTGTCGTCGCCGATGGCGGGATTCAGCGCGCGCGCCTCCTCGGCCGACACCATCCGCGCCGCCGTCAACCCGCTCGCGTGCTGCACCCGCTGCGCCTCGCGCAACCGCTCCAGCTCCTCCTCGCTGCAGGCCAGGAAGAGGTAGCCGTGCTGCGCGTAACCGGGATCGACGCCCGTCTCCGCCTCGAACGCGAGCAGCTTCTCGCGCGACAGCAGCGACAGCCGCACCTCGGTCTCGTTGTCGAACTGCGCGCGGAACCCGCCCGTCGCGCGCGCTGTGCTCCCGCCGCCGAGCGCGGGGGCGCGGTCGAGCACCAATACGTCCACTCCGCGCGTGGCGAGGTGATGCGCCACGCTCGCACCGATCACTCCGCCGCCGAGGATTGCGATCTCCGCCCGCATCGATCCGGCTACAATACGCCCGCTCTCTCTCGGTCCACCATCAGGAGATCCATGCCCGCGTTTCTATCGGCGGTGTACGCGTTTTCACCGTCCGCGATCCCTGTCGCGGTCACGGCGGTGCTGATCGTCACGTTCGGCCTCCGCGTCGTCCTGCGCCGCTTCTCGGCCGCCGGCGCCGCCTTTTTCGGCCTCACGCTGGTGGTCGCCATCTGGATGACCGCCTTCACCGGCATGTACTCCGCCACCGATCCGGCGGTCGCGCTGCGCTGGGCGCGCAAGGCCTACCTCGGCGTGCCGTTCATCCCCGCCGCGATCTACTGGTTCACCATCGAGGTGCTGCGCATCGAACAGCGGCGGCGCCTCTTCAACCTCGTCGCATGGAGCCTCGCCGCCGCGTTCAGCGCCATCGCCTCCGCCACCGACATCATGATCCCGCGCGTGCAGGAGTACTGGTGGGGCTTCTACCCGCGGTACGACACGCGTGTCAGCATTGCCTTCCTTCTCTTCTTCTTCGGCTACCTCGTCGCGTCGCTGATCGAGTTCCTGCGCGCCTATCCCCACGCGCGCGGCGCCGAGCAGCACCGCATCCGCGCCTTCATCGTCGCCTTCGGGATCGCCTACCTCGGCTGCGTCGACTACCTGCCGAAGTACGGCATCGCCGCCTACCCCTTCGGCTACCTGGCCATCCTCGGCTTCGTGATCGTCGGCGGCCGCACCATCCGCAAGTACGACCTGGTCGCGCTCACGCCGTCGCTGGCGTCGCAGGAGATCATCAGCACGATGGCGGACGTGCTGTTCGTCTGCGACCGCGAGGGGCGCATCGAGTTCGCCAACCGTGCCGCCACCAGCATCCTCGGCTACGAGGAGAGCGAGCTCGCCGGGAAGCGCATCGACGACCTCCTGGCGCAGGAAGGGGAGCTCTCGTCGAAGCTGCAGCGCCGCTCGCTGCGCAATGACGAATGGGTCTTCGCCTCCGCCTCCGGCGAGCGGATCGACCTCACGCTCTCCATCGCGCCGGTCATGCACGACGGCGTCTCCGCCGGCGCGGTGATCATCGGCCGCGACATGCGCGACCGCAAGCGCGCCGAGCGCGAGGTGCTGCAGGCGGTGACGCTGCTGCAGTCGACGCTCGACTCCACCGCCGACGGCATCCTCGTGATCGGCGACGGCGGCCGCATCCTCTCGTACAACCAGCGCTTTCTCGAAATGTGGCACCTCCCGCAGCAGGTCATGGAGGGCGACGACCGCGGCGCGCTGCAGGAAGTCGTGCAGCAGCTCGTCACGCCGGAGGAGTTCCTGCGCACGTTCGACGCGCTGGCGAAGCGGCCCGACGCGGAGAGCTTCGACATCGTGGAGCTGAAGGACGGCCGCCGCTTCGAGCGCTACTCGATCGGCCGCCGCATGGAGGACGTGGCGACGATCCGCGTCTGGAGCTTCCGCGACGTCACCGCCCGCTTCACGGCCGAGGCGGCGTTGCGGGAGTCGGAGATCCGCTACCGCCTGCTGTTCGAGCAGAACGCGGCCGGCGTCTGCGTCAGCCGCGCCGACGGCGTCATCGTCGACTGCAACGACACCTTCGCCGCGATGCTCGGCTTCGCGCGCCCGCAGCTCGTCGGCTCGAACATGGCCGCGCTCTACGCCAACCCGAACGAGGCGGAGGAGCTGACCGCACTGCTGCGCAGCGTCGGCACGCTCAACTCGGTCGAGATCGAGCTGCGCCGCGCCGACCGCCGCGTGCTCTGGGTGCTGGAGAACCTCGCGCTCGTCGGCGACGGGCCCGCGGCCGTCGTGCATGCCACCGTCGTCGACATCAGCGACCGGAAACGGGCAGAAGAACAGATCGAGTTCCACGCCTACCACGACGTGCTCACGCACCTCCCCAACCGCAAGCTCTTCACCGACCGGCTGCGCCACAGCCTCACCCGCGCCAAGCGCAACAACAAGTCGGTCGCGGTGATGTTCATCGACGTCGATCACTTCAAGACGATCAACGACACCCTCGGCCACACCGCGGGCGACGAGCTGCTGCTGGAGATGGCCCGCCGCCTGCGCGAATGCGTTCGCGACGACGACACGGTCGCCCGCCTCGGCGGCGACGAGTTCACGATCATCCTCGCCGAGCTGCGCCACCCCGAGGACGCCGTCGGCGTCGCACAGAAGATCCTGGCGGCGGTGCAGGAGCCGCTCACCATCGGCACCATGCCGATCGTCGTCACCGCGAGCATCGGCATCGCCCTCTATCCCGAGGACGGGCACGATCCGGAGTCGCTGCTGCGCAACGCCGACAGCGCCATGTACCGCGCCAAGGAGGCGGGGCGGAGCAACGTGCAGCTCTGCACCGACGAGATGAAGAAGCGCGCGCTGGAGCGGCTGGCGGTCGAGAGCCGGCTGCGTCTCGCCGTCAACGACGACCAGTTGATCCTGCAGTATCAGCCGCAGGTGAATCTCGTCACCGGCCGCACCATCGGCGTCGAGGCGCTGGTGCGCTGGAACGATCCGGTGCGCGGGGTCGTCGAGCCGGCTTCGTTCATCCCCATCGCAGAGGAGACGCGGCTCATCCTCCCCCTGGGCGAATGGGTGCTGCGCACCGCGTGCAGACAGATGAAGGCATGGCAGGACGGCGGCGCGGGCCCGGTGCGCATCGCGGTGAACCTCTCCGCGCGGCAGTTCCAGCAGCACGACCTCGTGGAGATGGTGCGGAGCGCGCTGCACGACACGCAGTTGCCGGCGTCGTCGCTCGACCTCGAGATCACCGAGACCACCGCCATGCAGAACGCCGAGGCGACGGTCGAGACGCTGCTCGCGCTGCGGAAGCTCGGCGTCGGCATCTCCATCGACGACTTCGGCATGGGCTACTCCTCGCTCAACTACCTCAAGCGCTTCCCGATCACGGCCGTGAAGATCGACCGGGCGTTCGTGAACGACCTGACCACCAGCGACGGCGACGCCGCCATCGTGACGGCGGTCATCGGCATGGCCCGCAGTCTTCGTCTGCGCGTGGTGGCGGAGGGGGTAGAGACCGCCGAACAGCTCGCGTTCCTCCGCACGAAGGATTGTGACGAGGCGCAGGGCTACTACTTCGCCCGCCCGGCCGACCCCGCCGACATCACCCGGATGCTGCTCGACCGCCGGACGCTGGTGGCGCGCGAGCCGCGCATGACGATGTAGCCGGGCCGAACTGGTGCGCCCTTTGCCGTACCCCGTCGGCAAGGAGGCCCTATGAACAACATCGATCCGACCTGGATCTGGATCGGCCTTGCGGCGCTCGTGCTGATCGTGATTGCGGGGCTGTTCACGCGCGGTGCGCGCCGTTCGAAGAGCCACGCGCTGCGCGAGCAGTTCGGCACTGAGTACGACCACGCCGTGCAGTCGGCCGGCAGCCGCAAGCAGGCGGAGCGGGAACTGGCGACGCGCGTCGCGGAGGTCGAGAGGCACGAGATCCGGCCGCTGACCGCTGCCGAGCAGGAGCGCTACCGCGGCGAATGGCAGCGCGTCGAGCAGCACTTCATCGAGCGTCCGACTACCGCGGTCGTCGAGGCGGACGAGCTCGTCGCCGACATCATGCGCGTGCAGGGCTATCCGATGGGCGACTTCGAGAAGCACGCCGCGCATCTCTCGGTGAAGCACCCGCGCGTCGTCGAGCACTACCGCGCCGGCCACAAGGTCATGGAGGGAGCGCCCGGAAGCGCCTCCACCGAGGATCTGCGCCAGGCGATGCTGCATTACCGCGCGCTGTTCGAGGAACTGGCCGGTACGCGCACGGCCGTCGCGGCGAGCCGCAGCGACGTGCCTGCCGACGTGCCGCGGGTGAACGAGGTGCCGTCGACGACCGACGTCGGTGGCGTGAAGGCGCGTGAAGAGGCGCTACGAGCCGACCGCGACCGCGACTTCCGCTGATTCCTCTTCGGGCTGGCTTCCGTGCTTCACCGGGTACTTCCCGGTGAAGCAGGCGGTGCAGTAGAGGTTCCGCGGGTTGTCGTCTCTCTCGACCGCGGCCAGGAGCCCCTCCTCGCTGAGGTAGCCGAGGGAGTCGGCCTCGATGAAGGTGCGGATCTCCTCGAGCGAATGTGTGGCGCCGATGAGCTGCGTCCGCTCCGGCGTGTCGATGCCGTAGTAGCAGGGCCAGGAGGTCGGCGGCGACGAGATGCGCATGTGCACCTCCGCCGCGCCCGCGTCCTTGAGCATGCGCACGATCTTCTTGGAGGTCGTGCCGCGGACGATGGAGTCGTCGATCAGCACGATCCGCTTGCCGTTGACCAGCCCGCGGACCGGGTTCAGCTTCACCTTCACGCCGAAGCTGCGGATGGTCTGCTTCGGCTCGATGAACGTGCGGCCGACGTAGTGGTTGCGCACCAGGCCGTACTGGAAGGGGATGCCGGACTCGAGCGCGTAGCCGAGGGCGGCGAAGACGCCGGAGTCGGGGACGGGCACGACCATGTCGGCGACGACCGGATGCTCGCGGGCGAGCTGGGCGCCGAACTTCTGGCGGGTGTCGGCGACGGTGTTGCCGAACACGACCGAGTCGGGTCGCGCGAAGTAGACGTGCTCGAAGATGCAGCGCGCCTCGCGGGCGCCGCGGGCGGAGCGGACCACCCGCACGGCCGGCTTGCCGTTCTGGCGCTCGATGACCAGCACCTCGCCCGCCTCGACCTCGCGCACTGTCTCGGCGCTGATGAGGTCGAACGCGCAGGTCTCGGACGAGATCGCGAACGCCTCCTCGAGCTTGCCGAGCACGAGCGGCCGGAAGCCGTGCGGATCGCGCGCGGCGAAGATACGGCCCGGCGTGAGCAGCGCCATCGCGTAGGCGCCTTCGAGCTGCGAGAGGGCGTCGAGGAAGGCGCCCTCGACGTCGGCGGCGCGGGAGCGGGCGATGAGATGCACGATCACCTCGCTGTCGGCCGTCGAGTTGAAGATCGCCCCTTCAGCTTCGAGCCGCTTGCGCAGCGCGTTGCCGTTGACGAGATTGCCGTTGTGGGCGACCGCGATCGGCCCCTTGCTGGTGTGGGCGTAGATCGGCTGCGCGTTGCAGAGCATCGACCCGCCTGCGGTGGAGTAGCGCACGTGCCCGACCGCCGTATCGCCAGGCAGCCGCGACAGCCGCTCAGCGGTGAACACGTCGGCGACGTACCCCATCTCCTTCTCGGAGAGGATCCGCCCATCTTCGGTGACCGAGCTGATCCCCGCGCTCTCCTGCCCCCGATGCTGGAGCGCGTAGAGCCCGAGGTACACGAGGTTCGCCGCGTCCCTCCGCCCGAGGACACCAAACACCCCGCACTCTTCATGAAGTTTGTCGAACATGCGTGAGAGCTAGTGTAACGGGGAAGAGGGGAGGGAAATGCCGCCGGCGGAGCCGGCGGCAGGCGCGGCGGTCAGGGCCAGTTCGTGTTGCCGCATTCGGGACGGGCGGCGCCTCGGGGGAAGTCGCACTCCTCGAGCTCTCCGACGATATCCGCCACCCACTTGCACTTCAACGCGAGCGGTTTCCTCTCCGCGTCGCTGACAGGTTCGGCGATCGCCGTGTCGCCTCCAGCGACCAGCATGGAGTAGTACTCGAAGTGATTCGGCTCCAGCGTTGCCTGTGCGCGGGCGGCGCGGGAGATGTTCCCGCCGACGCGCATGAGCCGATTCGCGAAGCCCGTCCATTCGCTCATGTCGGTACGTTTTTCGGCGCGCTCGCTCAGCTCTCTGCCGATGGCCTCGAGCTCGACACCGGCGTTGAAGAGGTAGGTATTTTCGACGTTCGCGATCAGGATGCAGGAGTCGCTGTCGATCTCTCTCGCCTTGCCGTTGAACTCGACCGTAATCTTGGCGGCATTCAGCGGGACGCGCAGGCGAACGAGCCGTGCGACCGCCCCTTGGCGCTTCGTTTGTTTGCTGACTTTGCTCCTGTGTCGTGCCGTACAGGGATACGTGTCGGCTACGGTCAGCTTCGCGCCCGCTCCGTCGCCCTGCGGATAGTAGACGCGCCAGGCATCGTTCCGGCTGATTTCCAGCGTTCCCCCGAGGATCGACTTGAGCTTGGGGACATGCTTGTCGAAGTCGGGTTTGTCGATTGCTGCCGACGCGGTATCCGCGAACGTCACGTCGCTTTGAAGCTCGAAGCTTTCGGACTCCTTCGGACCGAGGAGGATCCTCGGCTCATGGTTCGGTGCGCGGACGAGAGCGGCAAAATCCGCGGTCCCGCTGCTGTTCTCGTCGACGTGGCAGATCAATCCGAAAAAATAGATATTCAGTTCGGGCATCGGTCTCTCTCTCTTTTCCTGCTTTTGTGGTGGCCCCGGTCAGGGCCAGTTCGTGTTCCCGCATTCGGGACGGGCCGCGCCGCGCGGATAGTAGTCGTCCCCGTATCCGACGTGATCGGCTACCCAGTCGCACGCGAAGGAGGGTGCGGGCTTGTTCTTGAGCTTCTTCCCACGCTTGGCGACCGCGGTGTCGGCGCCCGCAACGATCATCGAGTAGTGCTCGAAGTGGTTCAGGTCAGAAGCAGAGTGCACCTCCGCCGCCTCCTTCAGATTCAAGCCGGCGGACTGAATGCGGTCGGCGAATGCCAGCACGCCGTCGATCCCCGTCAGCTCCGTCTTGACCGCGTCCTGCTTCATCCAATTCTCGAGTAGCGTCCGAAGACCCGCGCCGGCATAGACGAGGTCCAGACCGGCATCGCGGAGGGACTGCGACTCGAGGTTGGAAATGAGGATGCATGAGTTGCTGGAGATGGGCTTCTCATCTCTGATCACTCCATCTTCGTCGGTGAAGACCACCGTGACTCCCCTGTCCTGCAGGGGAACCCGCAGACGAACGATGCGTGCGACGGGAGCCTCGGCGCGTTTGACCCTGTTGCTTCCCTTACTCCTGTGGATCCCGTTGTTGGCGTAGAAGTCTGCCACCGACAACTCCGCACGGCCTCCCTGGGCGCGTGGATACTGGAACCGCCACACTTCGTCCTCGTCGATGGCGAGGGTTCCCCCGACGATGGAGCGCAGCTTCGGGACGTACTGATCGTAGTCCGACGCCGTGTCCGGTGGAGCGAAGCCGTGCTTGAAGGAGATGTCATGTTCGATCAGGCGATAGTCCTTACCGCCGTCGAACCGGATCACCGGCGACTGATGCGTTCCGGCGCGCACGATGGCAGCGTAGTCAGGACGCCCGCTGTCGTTGATGTCCACGTGGCAGATCAATCCGAAGAAATAGATATTCAGCTCGGGCACCGTTCTGTCCTCCTCCTTCTTTTAGTGGGACCCGTACATCTGAAATCCGCCCCAGGCCGTGGGATTGCGAAGCGACTGATCGGGCGAGCGGAGCATCTGCAACTGCGCGTCGCGCAGCGCCGTCGTCGCGCTCGCGCCGCCGAGGAGGCGGCGATGGAAGGCGATTGAGAGCACGCCGGACGCGCCGTCGTCCACGTTCCAGAGGCTGCCGACCGCACCACCCGCGCCGGCGGCCAGGAACGCGAAGGCAAGGCTGCGGATCGAGCCGCGGCCCCGGCCCGGGACAGCGGTCCGGCATCCGGCCAGGACGACCAGCGGGTGACGCCGAAGGTTCTGCCGGCTGATGGTGTCGAGACTCAGAAGGCCTCGTCCGTCTCTGCCTCCGGGCGCGAATGCAAAGACCGACAGCGATGCGTCGCGTGCACTCACGAGTGCGTGCGCGCCGATGTGGATCACCACGGCGTCTTCCGCCGCGTCGAGGAACTTCTCGGGCGTGGCATCGGGGCCGGCGAGCAGCGTCGCACCGGCGTAGAGACGGCCGAGCAGCGTGCCTTCGCGGCGCGCCGCCGGAAGGCGCTCGAGAGCGCCGGCGACGGCCGGATCGAAGGATGGGTCCGCGACGATGGTGATGCGCGAGCCCTCCCCTCTGCTGCTGCGCCGAGCCGACGCGTACACCGAGGCGCTGGGTGCGACGGAGAGCGCGTGCTCCTCGACGACATACCGTCCTCCCGGCCTGCGAAGCGCGGCGAATGGGACCGCCGCCAGCACCTCGTCGGGGACGACGATCAGCTCCGTGGCCCCCGCCAGCGCCGGCTGCAGCGGAGCGAGCAGCGTCGCGTGCAGACTGCCCGCATGCCGGTCGAACGCGGCCTCGTCTCCTCGGCCGGCGGCGCCGAGAAGCTCGTCCACTGCCGCGCGGGTGGCGGCGGCGGAACCGGGCAGGCGCCGCATCTCGAAGCGGTCGCGCGCGAGCACGAAGACGACGATCGCGTTTTCGAGGACGGAGTAGTGAACGAGACGCTGCTTCTCCGCGAGCGAGGTGCGGATAGCTTCCGGGTCAGGCGCCGCGGCCGCGCCGCGCGGCGAAACGACGTCCGCCAGTACGCGCGTCCTGCAGCGCTCCGCGGTCACGAATGCCTCCCGCTCCAGGGCTCGCTCCACCTGGATCTCGAACAGCGCGCGGCAGGCGCTGTCGGCCGTGCCGAAAAACGTATCGCGCGTTCCGGTCTCACCGATCTGTTGCCGCTGCCGTTCGTAGAGCGAGAGTGCGTGGGCGAAGTCCCGCATCGCCGCCGGAGCTTTGCCCGCCCGCCGGAAGGCCTCTCCACGCGCCGCGTACGTCTCGGGAAGTGTCAGCAGTTGCTTGCGCTCGCGGTAGGCGATGGAGCTCGAGAACTTCGAAGCGGCATCCTCCGGGTCGCGCTCGAGCAGCGCCTGGATCGAGTTCAGCTCGTCGAGCGCGTCCCGCCGCAGCTCCTCGTCCGGCAGCGCACGCGCGGCCTCTTCGAGCTTGCGGAGCTCCGCCGGTGAGGTGAGTCCGATGCGGATGCCGGCGAGCATCCGCAACAGCGTGGCGTCGAAGCGCCGCACCGGTGATTGGGCCGGTGAGTCGGCGAGCACCGTCAGCAGCGAGTGGGCGACGTCGTAGCGGTGCTCCTGGATCGCCGCATAACCGCTCGTATGGAGCGCCGACTCGACCACCTCAGGGCTCCCCGAGCGGCCGGCCAGCTCGAACAGCTCTCCCCGGAGCTCCCACGCCTCGCGGTCGCGGCCGAGAAGCGTCAGGCTCGCGGCGCGGTTCACCAGCAGCCGTATGCTGTTGTCGGTCTCGCGCAGCCTGCTGAACAGCGCCAGCGCCTCCGCGCTCGGAGGGAGCGAGGCGTAACTCTCGCCACGGCGCGTCGCCCGCATCGCCTCTTCCCAAAGCATCTGCGCGCGGAGCGCGTGATAGCGCCCGAGGTCGTGCCCCGCGACCGAGTCGAGCACCGCATGGGCCTCGACGGGGCGGTTCAGGTCGAAGAGCACGCCGGCGCGGTAGAAGGCGGCAACGAGCGCCATCGGGCTCTGCCCTTGCCGGAAGAGCTCTTCGGCTTCAGCGATCGCCGGAAGGGCGTCCGTGACCCGCCGGTCGCGGATGAGCAGCCGTGCATCGCGGTACCGGCGGTGCGCGCGAGCGACGATGTCCGGCCGCGCGGCGGCCGCGCTGACGCTGTCTTTCAACAGCAGCTCGCCGGAGCCCGCGGCCAGGGCGTCTCCGACCGCTCGTGCGACCGCCAGCGCCGAGCGCGCGTCGCCCTCTTTCCCGGCGGTATGGGCGTCCGCCCAGTCTGCGAGAAGCGGCCCTTCGGCCGTCGTCCGCGCCTGCTGCCGAAACTCGCGCACGAGCTGGGAGACGGTGTCGTGCTGTCCCTGCCGGGCCGCTTCTTCGAGGCGCCGGCGTGCCTCGGGCCAGCGCTGGAAGTCGGTCGGTTGCTGGAGGCGTTGCAGCCGCTCCCGCGCCTCGACGCGCCACGGACTGTCTTCCGCGGCGTCGAGATAAACCTTCCAGGCCGCGGCGGCAGCTTCCCGCCAGCCGAGCGACTCGAGCAGGGCCGCACGGTTGAAGCGCGCTTCCGGCAGATTGCCGTCGAGGCGCAGCGCGCGATCTGCCGCGGCGAGCGCCTGCACGAGCGTCTCCGTGTCGGCTTCGGGAGCGCCGAGCTCGTACAGGGCGGCCGCGAGGTCATTCCACGTCTGCGCCGTCGGGTTCGTGGTGGTGCTGTTCTGCAGCAGCGTCACCGCCGCCCGTCGCTGGTCCAGCACCAGCAAAGCGAACGCGCGGTCCCGCGCGGTCGTATCGCTCGAGGAGAGTACCTCCCGCGCTGTCGACGCGAGCTCGGCCGAAGCAGCCGTGTCGCCGCGCGTGGTCCGTGCCCGCGGCGCGTAGCCGATCCCGGTCATCCGCAACTCGACAGGCCGGGACGCCTGCGCCGCGGACGCCTGATAAAGGAGGTCGGGCGCGTGGGTCCGCCTGCAGCCGACAACGGCGAGCACGACGAAAATGGCACAGCGCACGACGCCCGCGTATGTGGCATCGGTCCGGGACTGCATAAAAGGATTTAGAGGAGAGTATACGGATACCCGCGCGAAGCGGCGGGGTCACGGCAGGATCGTGAACCCCTCCGCACGGGCGGCGGCCGCGAGCTTTTCGTCGAGCGTGACGAAGGGGAGTGCGCGATGCGGACTGCTCACCGAGATGGCGGAGGCGAGTTGCAGCGCGTCGAGCGATCTCAGCATGTGACGGCCGAGGAGGTCGCGGGCGATTTCGGTGATGTTCGCCGAATACGCGACTTCAAGCCACGTCTGGCTCAGAACGGCGAACCGCAGCTCGGCGCGTTGGTGCCGACGGAGCGACAACTCTCCGCGGTGCCGGCGACGCCAGAGACTGCTGACGACCTCCAACGGTGTGATTGCGGCAGCGACGACATCGTCGTCTTCGTCGTGCAACCGAAGCACCTCGAAAGATCGCGCCTCGTCGATGAGCAACGGGATGATCGCCGACGAATCCCAGAACCGCAATCAATCCTCGTCACGCGCGCGAATCAGCTCCTCGACGACGCTTTCACCTTCGCACTTCGGCAACTCTTCCGTATAGAACTCCCGCGGAATCGGTTGACCGTTTCCGAGGCGCCGCACCAGCCCCTGCGCCTCGAGCTCCCGCATCCGCACTTCCATCGGATCGTAGGGCACTACGGTCGCGACGAGGTGGCCGCCCTCCAGCACCTTCACGGTCTCCCCCCGCTTCACCCGCTCGGCGATCGCTCCGAGTTCTGATAGCTCGATGGTGGTCATAGCAGATAGTCTAACGCCGCCCGAGGCGCGGCGATTGCGCGGAGGCGGAGGCGTAGATGAAGTGGTTCGGACCGGCAGTCGTCGTGCTGACAGCGGTGGCCATCCTCCTCAGGCGGCGCGAGTTCGCCTCCTTCCAGGCGAACGTCCTCGGCGGGTCGATCATGCCGGGGTGCGTGGTCGCGGAGGCGGTCGTGTTGTTGCTGATCGCCGCGGCGTTGTTCATGCTGGCGTGATGGGCCTGCACGCGCGGTACTACCCGCTGCCGCAGGATCGGCTCTCCCGGCTCCTCGGCAACCCTGACGCCGAGGCGAGGCTGCAGGAGCTCTTCGCGTTTCGGCGGGAGTGCGGCGAGAACGGGGAGGAGTACATCGTCGGCACGAGCTGGCACCTGCTCGACTTCCTCATCAATCCGCCGGACGCCGCGGTGCCGGAGCTCGCATATGCCGTGCGAGGCCACGAGTTTCCCGCTCCGGACGGCTCCGTGCGCGTCGAGCCGCACCTGCCCTCCTACGACGACGAGCCGTGGCAGCTCTTCACTTATGTCCCCGCCGACGAAGTCGCGGCCGTGTCGCAGTTCCTGTCGCTGCTGACGCCCGCCGACTTCGAGGCGCGCTACCGGCCGGCGAAGATGAAGGAGCTCTATCGTGCACCCGTCGCCGGCGAGGAGCACAAAGGTGAGTTGGTCGAACTGGCGCTGAAGTTCGCGCACTTTTACGACGAGGTCGCCCGCGCCGGGAACGCGCTGCTCATCAGCGTCGGCTGATGTGATAAACAGCGCGTGCGCCGGTGTCGTGAGACGCGCGTACAGTGCAATGGAATCGCCGCCTGACGACAACGAGCGACTGACGCTCGACAGCGACTCTGCAGCGGACTTCGATCCCGATGTGTCTCCGCAGAGTGACGGCGGCGGTGCCGAACAACCCACCCCCGTCGCCCGCTTCGGAGCGGGCAAAGCGATCGCCTCGTTTCTCCTGTTGTTGATCAGTCAGGTGCTGGTGGGGATCGCCGTGATCGTCCTCACGCTGATCGTTGCCGTTGTCCGCGGCGAGAACATCGCGGACGAGCAGGTGATGGGGCGCCTGCTCCAGGACACTCAGGCCGTCACTCTGCTCGCGGCGTCGATCGCTTCGGTATTGGTGGTGTATCTGATCGCGCGTCTTTGGGCATGGCCGCTGGTCCTCGACCGCAGCGCGAACGGCATCGGGTTCAGGCCAGCGCCCTATCGCTACGTAGCCGCTGCGGCCGGCGTCGGTGTCGTGCTGGGCGTCTGCTACCTGTCCGTCGTGCAGTGGCTCGTGCCGTTCGACCCCACGACTCCGATCGGCCCGCTGGCCGCGGCCGCGAAGACAGGTGGGGCGACACGCCTCGCGTGGGCCGTGCTCGCCCTGATCATCGCGCCGGTCGTCGAGGAGTTCTTCTTTCGAGGGCTGCTCCTGAAGGGCTTCGTCACCACGTGGGGGGTAGCCGCGGGCAGTGCGGCGGCCACGATCCTCTTCATCTCTCTCCATTTGCTGGAAACCTTTGCGTACTGGCCGGCGACCGTTGCGATCACGGTGATGGCGCTCGTCACACTTGGGGCGCGGGTGGTCACCGGTAGCCTCGTGCCCGCCATCGCCGCGCATATCGGGTACAACGCGATCATCGTCGCGGCCGTCTATGCAGCGAGTTGAAGACCGCTCGCAGCTTCCTGTCCGCGGGTTGTGATAAACAGCGCCGAGACCATGTACCAGTCCGGCTTCGCCAACGAATTCGCCACCGAGGCGCTCCCCGGCGCGCTGCCCGCGCGCGGCAACTCGCCGCAGCGGGTCAACTACGGCCTCTACGCCGAGCAGTTCTCCGGCTCGCCGTTCACGGTGCCGCGGCACATGCAGCGGAGGTCGTGGCTGTACCGCATCCGCCCGAGCGTCCTGCACGAGCCGTTCGTGCCGCGTGAACAGGGGCTGGTGCGGCATACGCCGTTCGACGAGCTGCCGGTGCCGCCGACGCAGTTCCGCTGGGACCCGCTGCCCGTCCCCACCGAGCCGACCGACTTCGTCGACGGCCTCACCACCATCGCCGGCAACGAGGGGATCGGCATCCACATCTATGCGGCGAACCGGTCGATGGAGGGCAGGTACTTCTACGACGCCGACGGCGAGCTGCTGATCGTCCCTGAAAAGGGCTCGCTGCGCATCGCCACCGAGCTCGGGATCGTCGACGTCCAGCCGGGCGAGATCGCCGTCATCCCGCGCGGGACGAAGATCCGCGTCGACCTGCAGGGCGGCGAGGCCCGCGGCTACGTCTGCGAGAACTATGGCGCGCACTTCCGCCTCCCCGACCTCGGCCCCATCGGCTCGAACGGCCTCGCCAACCCGCGCGACTTCCTGACGCCCGTCGCCGCCTACGAGGAGCTCGAAGGGGACTTCGAGCTGGTGGTGAAATTCGACGGCCGCCTCTGGTCGGCGAAGATCGATCATTCGCCGCTCGACGTCGTCGCGTGGCACGGCAACTACGCCCCCTACAAGTACGACCTCTCGAAGTTCAACGTCATCAACACAGTGTCCTTCGATCACCCCGACCCGTCGATCTTCACGGTCCTGACGTCGCCGTCCGACACCCCCGGCACCGCCAACTGCGACTTCGTCATCTTCCCGCCGCGCTGGATGGTCGCGGAGGACACCTTCCGCCCTCCCTACTTCCACCGCAACATCATGAACGAGTACATGGGGCTGATCGTCGGGACGTACGACGCGAAGGCGGAAGGTTTCGTCCCCGGCGCCGGCAGCCTGCACAACTGCATGTCGGGCCACGGCCCCGACGCCGCGACGTTCGACGCCGCCTCGACGGCGAAGCTCGAGCCGCGCTTCCTCGCCGACACGCTCGCCTTCATGTTCGAGTCGCGCCACATCATCCGGCCCACCCGCTTCGCCCTCGAGACGCCGCTGCTGCAGCGCGACTACTGGCGCTGCTGGAACGGTCTGCGGAAGAACTTCGAGCGCCCATGAAGAAGTCGCTCCGGGCGCTGCTCGAAGGCCTCATCGACTACGCCGGCCTCTTCCCGCCGGCGTCGCTCTCCATGCAGGACGCGGTGCGCAACTACGCCCGCTACCGAGAGGGCGAGTACGCCTGGGCCCTCGGCAAGTTCATCGTGCCGATGGAGCGCGCCCAGGAAGTTCCCACCGACATCCCGGTCAGCATCCTCGGCATCGACGAGGTGAAGGCGACCACCGCGGAAGAGATCGCGCAGTTGCCGCCCAACGTCTACGTCGAGATCGCCGACCTCGCCCTCCTCGACGCGATCGCGAAGGCGGGCCTGCGCGCGAAGATCCGCACCGGCGGCATCACCGCCGACGCCTTCCCCGCGGTGGACAACATCGCCGCCTTCCTCCGCGCCTGCAAGGCGAAGGGGGTCGCGTTCAAGGCCACCGCCGGGCTGCACCATCCCCTGCGCTGCGTGAAGCCGCTCACCTACGAGCCGAACGCGCCGACCGGCACGATGCACGGCTTCCTCAACGTCTTCATCGCCGCCGCGATGGTCGAGCAGGCCGACGGCATCCTCGCGGAGAACGATCCCCACGCCTTCACGTTCGAGGACGACGGCGCCTCCTGGCGCGGCCACCGCGTGTCGACCGAGGAGATCGTGACGATGCGCAGGACCTTCGCGACCTCGTTCGGCTCCTGCTCGTTCGAGGAACCGATCGGAGACTTGATCGCACTCGATTGGCTCCCGTGACAGGTTCCTCGGAGTTCCTCGGGGTTCCTCGGAGTTCCTCGGAGTTACTCGGGTTCCTGCCCGTGCGACGGTGAGACCTCCCCGAGGAACTCCGAGGAACCGAGGAACTCCGAGGAACCGAGGAACCCCGAGGAACCGATCGGCGACTTGATCTCTCCCCCCTGACAATTTCGCTACAACTTCTCCTAAACCTTGTCACGAACCCGCGCGCCGCGCGGCCGTACGATCTCTCAGCTTCAGAAAAAGAGGAGGACGTATGGCCCTGGCAGCGGCAGCAGCGGACTGCATTGGCCCTTACCGCGCGATCCGGCAGCTCGGAGCCGGCGGCATGGGGGAGGTCTTCCTCGCGCACGACGAGGAGCTGGGCCGCAACATCGCCATCAAGCTCCTCCCGGAGCACCTCGCCGACGACGCGGAACATCTCGCGCGCCTGCGCACCGAGGCGCGCAACGCCTCGTCGCTGAACCACCCCAACATCGTCACCATCTACGAGATCGGCCGCGACGACTCCCGCCGCACGTTCATGGCCATGGAGTTCGTCGACGGGCAGACGCTGCGCGAGCTGACCCGCGGCGCTGCACTGCCGGTGCGGAAGGCGCTGCAGATCGCCGCGCAGATCGCCGACGGCCTCGCCGCCGCCCACAAGCGGGGGCTGGTGCACCGCGACCTCAAGCCCGAAAACGTCATGGTCACCTCCGAGGGGGTGGTGAAGATCCTCGACTTCGGCCTGGCGCGCTCGCGCGAGGTCGCCGGCGGCAACACCGGCATGTCCGAGCCGGGGATGCTCGTCGGCACCTACAGCTACATGTCGCCCGAGCAGGCGCGCGCCGGCGAGGTCGACTACCGCTCCGACCAGTTCTCCTTCGGCGCGATCCTCTACGAGCTGCTGACCGGCAACCGCGCCTTCGACGGTGCCACGAACGTGGAGACGCTGTTCATGGTCGTGCGCGATGAGCCGCCTCCGCTCTCGCTCGTGGCGCCGCAGATCCCGGCGCCGGTGCGCTGGATCGTCGAGCGCTGCCTCTCGAAGGACCCGGAGGAGCGCTACGTCTCGACCCGCGACCTCGCGCGCGACCTGCAACACCTGCGCGATCACTTCACCGAGACCGGCGTCGCCACGCCGGTGCGCGAGAAGCCGACGCTGAAGTCGCTGGCGAGGAAGCGCTGGCCGGCCGCCGCCGCGGTGGCGCTGGCGCTCGCCGCCGGCTCGCTGGCCACCGCCTGGATGCGCGCGCCGGAGCCGCGCGTGATCACGCAGGAGCGCTACCTGACCTACTCCGGCCACGACTACGCGCCGGCCGCGTCGCCCGACGGAAAGCTGATCGCGTTCGCCTCCAACCGCGACGGCGTGCAGCGCATCTGGCTCAAGCAGGTCGTCGGCGGCAGCGAGGCGGCGTTGACCGCCGGAGTCGACGACTTCCCCCGCTTCGCCCCCGACAGCTCCGCGGTCATCTATCTGCACGGCGAGCAGGGACGCCCCGCCTCGCTCTGGCGCGTCGCGGTCGTCGGCGGTGAGCCGCGGCGGCTGGTGGACGACGTCTCCAGCGCCGACTTCTCGCGCGACGGCACCCGCCTCGCCCTGACGCGCGCGGTCCAGGAGAACGGCCGCGGCCGCACCGCCATCCTCGTCGCCAACGCCGACGGCTCCAATGCCCGCGAGCTCGCCCGCACCGACCTCGGCGCGCTGCATCCCCGCTGGTCGCCCGACGGCAAGCAGCTCGCCGTGATCGGCCCGCACGGCGGCCGCGTCATGCAGGCGATCCTCCTCGTCGACACCGAAAGCGGCGCCACGAAGACGCTGGCCATGCCGCGCAAGGTGGGCGAGATCTCGTCCGTCGTCTGGAGCGCCGAGGGCGACGCCGTCTACTACGTCCGTGCGGAGTCGGTGGAGGCGGTGGTCGGGTCGAGCGCGCACGTGATCCGCCACGACCTCCGCGACGACCGCGCGGAAGTGATCGGCTGGACCTCGCACAACGGCGCGCTGCTCGACGTGCTCGCCGACGGACAGCTCGTGCTCGACGTCCGCAGTCCGCGCGACAACCTGCGCGAGCTCGGCCCGCGCGAGCGCTGGATCACCCGCGGCAACAGCAGCGACAGGCAGCCCTCCTACTCGCCGGACGGCAAGTCGGTGATCTTCACCTCGAACCGCAGCGGCAATCTCGACCTCTGGATCGCCACCGAGGGCGGCGTGGTGAAGCGCATCACCGACGACGGCGCCGAGGACTGGGATCCCGCCTTCACGCCAGACGGGAAGAAGATCGTCTGGAGCTCGGGCCGCAGCGGCAATCTGGAGATCTGGATCGCGAACGCGGACGGCAGCGAGGCGCGGCAGGTGTCGCGCGACGGCAACGACGCGGAGAACCCGACCGCGACCGCCGACGGCTGGATCGTCTACAACTCCTTCAACCCCAAGAAGGCGGGGATCTGGAAGGTGCGCCAGGACGGGTCGCAGGCGACGCATCTCGTGCGCGTCGTGACGTCGCTCCCCGAGGTGTCGCCCGACGGGCAGTTCGTCGCCTACATCGCCGACGGCCGCACCGCGCGCGCGGCGATCCGGGTGGTGCGGCTCGCGGATGGACAGGACATGGGCTTCGCCATCCCGATCGTCCCGGTCCGCCGCACGCTGGCCATCCTCGGCCGCATGCGCTGGATGCCCGACAGCAAGGCCATCGCGTACCTCGGACAGAATGCCGAGGGGATCAACGGCATCTTCGTGCAGGACTTCGTGCCGGGGCGCGATACCGCCGCCACGCGCCGCGAGCTCGGCGGCTTCGACCGCGAGAGCGCCACCGAGTCGTTCGGCATCTCGCCGGACGGCACCATCACCGTCGCCGGATGGGAACAGCTCTTCAGTCTCTTCTCGATCGAAGGCGTTCCAGGCCTCACCAGAACACGTAAGGAGAGTGGAGCATGAGTGCATCCTCGGTCGTCCTGCGCGGAATCGACGCGCGCACGTTTACGGAAATGGAGTCGTTCGTGAAGGACCTGGAGGCGCGTCCCGTGGAGCGCCTGCTGCGCGACCTGCCGGAGCTGGCCGACCTGCCGGAGACGAAGGTCTCGCTGGTCTCGTACGTCATCTCCGCGAAGTACCGCGCCGCGGAGGCGTCGGACAAGAAGCGGATGCGCGAGAGCATCGCCGTCACCTTCGAGTCGCTCGCGCCGGGCAGCGTGCGCGATCGGGTAGGGCAGATCCTCGACCGGTTGCGATAGGCTTGTGGAGCGGCGGGCTTCAGCCCGCCGACGTCTCTTTACCGGCGGCTGAAGCCGCCGCTCCACAGGCACCATGACCGACTTCCCGATCGAGAACCTTCCGTTCGGCGTCTTCCGCCGCGGCGGCGAGGCGCACATCTGCACCGCCATCGAGGACCGCATCCTCGACCTGCACGCCTGCGCGCGCGAGGGGCTGCTCGACGAGCCGTCGCTCCTCGAGCCGGTGCTGAACGCCTTCATGGCCGCGCGGAAAACGCTCGCGGTGAAGCAGCGCATCCGCGAGCTGCTGCAGTCCGGCATCGACCGGCACCTCGTCCCGATGGACGGCGCGGAGATGCTCCTGCCGATGCGCATCGGCGACTACACCGACTTCTACGCCAGCGTGCACCACGCCACGAACGTCGGCTCGATGTTCCGCCCCGACAACCCGCTGCTGCCGAACTACAAGTGGGTGCCGATCGGGTATCACGGCCGCGCGTCGTCGATCGTCGTCAGCGGCACGCCGGTGCGCCGGCCGCACGGCCAGACGCGCGACGACCAGAACGCGCCACCGTCGTTCGGCCCCTCGAAGCGGCTCGACTACGAGATGGAGCTCGGCATCGTCATCGGCCCCGGCAACACGCTGGGTGAGACGATCCCCGCGAGCGAGGCGCTCGACCACGTCTTCGGCCTCTGCATCGTCAACGACTGGTCGGCGCGCGACGTCCAGACGTGGGAGTACCAGCCGCTGGGCCCCTTCCTGGCGAAGAACTTCGCCACCTCGATCTCACCGTGGATCGTCACGCTCGACGCGCTGGAGCCGTTCCGCACGAAAGCCTTCGCACGCGCTGAAGGAGATCCGGAGCCGCTGCCGTACCTGGCTGACGACACCGGCTTCGACGTCACCGTCGAGGTCTGGCTGCGCACCGCGAAGATGACGGAGCCGGTGCGGCTCAGCCGCGGCAACTTCCGCGACATGTACTGGACGGTCGCGCAGCTGGTCGCGCATCACACCTCCAACGGCTGCAACCTCGTGCCGGGCGACCTGCTGGCGAGCGGCACGATCTCCGGCACCGCGAAGGAGTCGCGCGGCTGCCTCCTCGAGCTGACCTGGCGCGGCACCGAGCCGCTCGAGCTGCCGACCGGCGAAACGCGCCGGTTCCTCGAGGATGGCGACGAGGTGATCATGCGCGCGTATTGCGAGCGGGAAGGGCATCCGCGCATCGGCTTCGGCGAGTGCCGCGGCGTGGTCCGTCCCGCCTAGTTGGCGATCGAGTTCGGTCCCGAGCTTCCGCGCCGCTTCCTCGCGAACCCGCGCGCGACGGCCGCCTGCACCGTCTGGCGCAGCTCCGCGGCGAGCGCGCCGGTCCAGACCACCTCGCGGCCATCGGCGAAGCGGATTTCCGCCTGCAGCGTTTCGTTGAACGAGATCTGGACGACGCGGGCAGGATCGGGCTCGGACCGGGTGACGGGCATGGGAGAGATGGTACTTGCCGCGATGGGACGGAGCAAAGCGGCGGCCGATGGATCTGACGGTTAGTCGGTCGCGCGCTCCGCCGCGCATTCCGCGGGGTTCGCTTCGTCTTCCGTTTCATTGGCGCTTCTGCAGTCGCAGTCGATGTACTCGACCGTCGGCGGGTAGTCGTCACAGGAGGTGTTCCCCCACGACGACAACTGGCCGTTGCAGTCGCGCGTCGTCTCGCCGATGATCTGCGGCGTCTGCGGAGGGCTGCCGCCCCAGTAGCAGAACGTGCTGCCGTCGATGGCGTAGTGGCCGTAGTAGGTGGTGATCTTCGCGAAACAGGGGGCCGCGGACGCGCCGGGCGCGATGAGGGCGACGGCGAGACACACGAGTACCAGAACGAGTCGCTTCATTAGCTCTCCTTACGAATGGATCTGCCGCTTTGCTCCGTTGCGTCAATATACGGTGCACGCGTAGCGTTCGTCGGTCTCGTTTTGACCCTCGGGTTTCGCCTCGGCCGCCGCGGCGGAATCGCAGTCGCAGTCGATGTATTCGACGGTCGGCTCGTACACGTCGCAGAGGGTTCCCCACGACGAGAACTGGCCGTTGCAGTCGCGGACGCTCTCCCCGACGACGTCCGGCGGGACGGGAGTGCCGCCCCAGTAGCAGAACACGCTGCCGTCGAGCGCGTAATGCCCATAGTAGGTGGTGATCTTTGCCTGGCACGGCGCCGCGGAGGCGGAGCCGGCCACCGCGACGAGGAGGGCGGCGAGCATGATGGATTTCATGCCGCCGATATTGCGCCTCAGTGCGCCATGACGTCCAGCGCCTCTTCGCCCACGCCGCGGAGCACCTCGTCGATGGTGTCGCCGCCGAGGAGCAGCGCGAACGCGGAGCGCCAGACGCGCGCGAGCTCCTGCGCCGCGACGCGCACCAGCGGGGTGCCGTTGCGCTCGACGAGAAACGTGCCGAAGGCGGTGTGGCCGATGCGCTGCGCGGCGACGCCGCGGTTCCGCGCGAGCTCGAGCACGCGGTCGCGATCGCCCGTGCGGCAGGCCACGAGCGCGCGCCCTTGCGACTCGCTGAAGAGCAGCCCTGTGGCGTCGAGATCGTCCGCATGTCCCGCCAGGTCGACGTGTGCGCCGATCCCGTCCATCGACATCTCCGCGAGCGCCACGGCGAGCCCGCCGTTCGCGAGGTCGTGCGCTGCGACGAGCAGCTTCGCGCCCTGCAGGTCGAGCAGCAGCTCGACGAGGCTCTTCTCCTTCTCCAGGTCGACGCGCGGCGCGGCGGCGAGGGCGTCGGGCGCGTACATCTGCTGCCACTCGCTCCCTCCCAGCTCGTCGCGCGTTTCGCCGAGGAGGATGACCTCGAGGTTGGCGTCGTTGAAGGCGAGGCCGCAGCCGTCGCGATCGCTCTCCAGGATTCCCACCATGCCGACGGTCGGCGTCGGATACACCGCCCGCCCCTCGGTCTCGTTATAGAAGGAGACGTTGCCGGAGACGACGGGCGTGTCGAGCGCGCGGCAGGCGTCGCTGATCCCGCGGATGCACTCCGAGAACTGCCACATGATCTCCGGCCGCTCCGGCGAGCCGAAGTTGAGGCAGTCGGTGATCGCCACCGGCCGCCCTCCCGACGCGGCGATGTTGCGCGCCGCCTCCGCCACCGCCTGCTTGCCCCCCTCGTACGGGTCGAGGTAGCAATAGACCGGGTTTACGTCGGAGGTCATCGCCAGCGCGCGGCCGGTCTCCTTGATGCGCACCACGGCCGCGTCGCGCTTCTCCGGACCGGCGATCGTGTTCGTACGCACGGTCGTGTCGTACTGGCCGAAGATCCAGTGCTTCGAGCAGAGGTTCGGCGAGGCGACGAGGCGCAGGAGCATGTCGGTGCGGTCGCCATCCTGTTCTTGCGGACGCTCCAGCACCGGCGCGATGCGGTCCGCGTAGTCGGGTCGCGCGATCGGACGCTCGTATAGCGGCGCCTCGGTGGAGATCGGGTCGACCGGGATCGTGGCGATCTCCTCGCCGCGCCAGAAGAGGCGCACGAAGCCGTCGTCCGCGACCTCGCCCACGACCGCGGCGTTCAGGTCCCACTTCTCGAACGTGCGAATGACCTCGTCCTCGCGGCCGCGCGTGGCCACGATGAGCATCCGCTCCTGCGACTCGCTGAGCATGATCTCGTACGGCGTCATGCCGCTCTCGCGGATCGGCACGTGGTCGAGGTTCATCCGGATGCCGGTGCCGGCGCGGCCCGCCATCTCGAACGAGGAGGAGGTCAGCCCCGCCGCCCCCATGTCCTGGATGCCGACCACGGCGTCGGAGTCCATGATCTCCAGGCAGGCCTCGAGCAGCAGCTTCTCGGTGAACGGATCGCCGACCTGCACGGTCGGCCGCTTCTCCTCGGAGGCCTCGTCGAACTCCGCCGAGGCCATGGTCGCGCCGTGGATGCCGTCGCGCCCGGTCTTCGAGCCGACGTAGATGACGGGGTTGCCGACGCCGCTGGCGGTGCCGGTGAAGATCTTCTCCCGCTTCGTCACGCCGAGGGAGAAGACGTTGCAGAGGATGTTGCCGTTGTACGACGGGTGGAACGACGTCTCCCCGCCGACGGTGGGGATACCCATGCAGTTGCCGTAGCCGCTGATGCCGCGCACGACGCCGTCGACGAGGTACTTCATGCGGGGGGAATCGAGGGTGCCGAAGCGGAGTGAGTCGAGTGAGGCGATCGGCCGCGCCCCCATCGTGAAGATGTCGCGCAGGATGCCCCCCACGCCGGTCGCGGCCCCCTGGTACGGCTCGATGAACGAGGGGTGGTTGTGCGACTCCATCTTGAACGCCGCCACCCACCCGTCGCCGATGTCGATCACGCCCGCGTTCTCCCCCGGCCCCTGCACCACGCGCGCGCCCGTCGTCGGGAACTTGCGCAGGTGCACGCGCGAGGACTTGTACGAGCAGTGCTCCGACCACATCACCGAGAAGATCCCCAGCTCCGTGTGATTCGGCTCGCGCCCGAGGATCTGGAGGATCCGGTCGTATTCGTCGTTGGTGATGCCGTGGGACTTGATGACGTCGGGGGTGATCTGCATGCGGCTGGGATTCTATGCGTTGCGTGTTGCCCGTGGGTGTTGCGAGTTGCGAGCGAGTTGCGCGTTGCGCGTGGCGAGTTGCCCGGGCAGTGCCGGCTTCGGGACCAGGCCCGGGCACGGGCAACATGGAACTCGCAACGCGTTGTCACACTCCGCCCGCCTCGCTCGTCATAGAGCGCGGAGGTGATGCATGAACGAACGAATTCTCATCCTCGGTGGCGGCTACGGGGGTGCCCTGGCCGCCGCCCGCATCGCGAAGCGGGGGGTTCCGGTGACGCTGGTGGACGCGAACTTGGCGATGGTCGAGCGCATCCGGATGCACCAGGTGGCGGCGGGCGATGAAATCGCGCCGCTTCCCTACGCGCGGCTCTTCCGTGACCTGCCGGTGGAGGTCGTGCAGGCGCGCGTCACCGGCATCGACCGCGAGCGGAAGCTGGTGCGCACCACGGCCGGCGAGCTCGCGTACGGCAAGCTGGTGTACGCCCTCGGCAGCGTGAGCGACACGCCCGAGCATGCGGTCAGCGTCGCCAACCCGCTCGCCGTGCGCGCCCGCCTGCGCGACGCGAAGCACGTGGTGGTCGTCGGCGGCGGGCTCACCGGGATCGAGCTGACCGCGGAGCTCGCGGAGCGCCATCCGCACCTCGACGTCACGCTCGTCCACGGCGGCACCCTCGGCGCGGACATGTCGGCGCGCGCCCGGCGCCATCTCCTGCAGTGGATGGACGATCACGGCGTGACGCTGATGGAGCAGACGCGCGTCGCTTCGGTCGAGCCGGACGGCCTCACGTTCGCGGACGGCCGCCACCTCTTCGCCGGCGTCGTCGTCTGGTGCGGAGCGTTCCGCCTGTCGCCGATCGCGCGCGAGGCGGGGCTCGAGGTGAACGAGCGGGGGCAGGTGGTGGTCGACGAGCAGCTCCGCTCCTCCGACCCCTCCATCTACGCCGTCGGCGACGCGGCCGCTTGCGGCCCTCTGCGCATGGGCTGCGCCGTGGCCATGCCGATGGGTGCGTACGTGGCCGACCTGCTCACCGGCGCCACGGCGGAGCCGTTCGACTTCGGGTTCCTCATCCGCTGCATCTCGCTGGGGAGGCACGACGGGATCATCCAGTTCGTCGAGCCGGACGACACGCCGCGCGACTACGCGCTCACCGGCCGGCCGGCGGCATGGGTGAAGGAACTGGTCTGCCGCTTCACGGTGCTGTCGGTGAAGCTCGAGTCGCGCGGCGTCCACTATCGCTGGCCGAAGGCGGAGGCGGCGTAATCGTGGACCTCCGCGGCGATTTCGTGGAGGTTGGCGGCGAAATCGCCGCCCGTGACGAGAAAATCGTCACCCCCGGCGGCAATTTCGTGGTGCCGGTGGACGAAATTACAAGCGGAGACCAGAAAATCGTCGTCCGTGGTGACGAGATCGCGGTCGCGGACGACGAAATTACTGTCAGCGGCGACAAAATTACAGTCACCGGCCACGAAATCGTCATACGGGACGAGTAAATCCTCATGTCTGACCAGAAAATCGTCGCCCACGACGCCGAATTCGAGGCCTACCGCGGCCTTCTCTTCTCCATCGCCTACCGGATGACCGGCAGCGCCGCGGATGCGGAGGACCTGGTCCAGGACGCGTACATCCGCTACGCCTCCGCGGACACGGACGTCGTCCGGGACGTGAAGGCGTTCCTCGTCACGATTCTCACTCGCCTCGCGCTCGACAAGCTGAAGTCGGCGCAGCACCAGCGGGAGGAGTACATCGGCCCCTGGCTGCCGGAGCCGGTGCTGACCGGCATCGACGGCGATCCCTACGCCCGTGCCACGCGCGACGAGCGGATCGAGCTCGCCCTCCTGCGCACGCTGGAGCGCCTCGCGCCGCAGGAGCGGGCGGTGTTTCTCCTCCACGAGGTGCTCGACCACGACCACAACGAGATCGGCGAGCTGCTCGAGATCACGCCCGCCTCGTCGCGGCAGATCCTGCACCGCGCGAAGGAGCGGGTGGCGGCCGAGAAGCGGCGCTTCGTCCCGTCGCCGAAGGAGCAGCGGCGGATCGTCGAGAAGTTCATGGCCGCGCTCGAGGCGGGGAACGTCGACGCGCTGCGCGACGTGCTGGCGCAGGACGTCGTCTCCATCGGCGACGGCGGCGGCAAGGCCTTCGCGGCGAAACACCCGATCGCCGGCTTCGACGCCGTCGCGCGCCTCTGGCTCGGCCTCGCGGCCAAGTACACGGAGGGGCTGGAGATCACGCTCGCGGAGGCGAACGGCGCCCCCGCGATCGTCGGCCGCCGCGGCGGGAACGTCGAGAACATCCTCACCTTCACCTTCGACGGCGACCGCATCGCCGAGCTGGTGAGCGTCGTCAACCCGGAGAAGCTGCAGTTTGCGGCGCGTCAACTTCGATCAGCCGCGCCCCATCCTCCCGCACCGTGATCCGCACGTCGACGTGCGACTCCTCGAACTCCCGGAACGCCTCCTTCGGCCACTCGATCAGCTTCACGCCGGGGCCGGAGAGGAGCTCCGGAATCCCGATCTCCAGCCACTCGCGCCGGTTCTCGGAGAGCCGGTATCCGTCGATGTGAATGATGGCCGGCAGCCCGCGCCGCGGATATTCGTGCACGATCGCAAACGACGGCGACGCCACATCCTCCGCCCGCGCCCCCAACTCCGCCGCCATCGCCCGCGCCAGAAACGTCTTCCCCGCACCGAGATCGCCCACGAGGTGCACGACGGCATCCGGCGAAAGCGTACGCGCGATCTCCCGCCCCGCGCGCTCGGTCTCCTCCTCGGAGTGGCAGATGAAGGTCGTCATGCGCGAGCATTCTACGGCGCGAGAATTGCGTCACCACCGACGCTGTTTGTGTCGCCAGGTGTTGTTGACCCCGGCAGACCGCGAGCGTAGACTTTCTGCCATCCCTACTGACGATGAGCGAGCTTGAATCGGTCGCAGCACGACAGAAGAAAGCGGAACCAGCCGCAAAGAAACGGAACCGGCGCGTCAAAGCCGCGGGTGCCGTCGCCAGCGGAGTCATGGTGGCGGCCGTTCTGGCCAAGCGGGTGCAGAAGGGGACACGACAGATCGTCGTGCCGAAAAGCGTAGGTCTCGAGCCGTCGCGCGCGACGATCACGAGCGGCGTCAAACGCCGCAAACTCGATGTCATTCTCGGGAGTGGCCTGAGCCCGCAGGACGCGGCAAAGCTCCTGGCAAGCAGCGCCACCGCGGTGACACGCCTGGTCCGGCACCGCGCTCTGTACGGCATTCAGACGCAGCAGGGATGGGTCCTGCCGAACTTTCAGTTTCGCGGCGCAAGGCCGGTTCGCAACCTGGCTCCGGTCCTCCAATCGCTCAGCCCGGGCTTGCACCCCGTCGAGGTCGTGAATTGGTTCACGAAGCGTCACTCCGACCTCGTGCTGGGTGACTCCGCCGTCTCGCCGGTCGAGTGGCTCGAAGCCGGAGGCGACACGGCCAAGCTCGCCCAGCTCGCGGAGGAGCTCGGGAGCGGTCTCTGATTGGAGCGGCTGCCCGACCCTCCTTCCGCCGCCGAGATTCTGCTGAAACCGCCGCCCGACAGGCGCGTACTGCCCGTCGGAACGCTGCTGTGGCGCGTCTTCCTCGAGGGTGGTCCGCATCCGGTGCGCTGGAACGAGTTCAGGAGCTTTGGCCCGACCGCGTCGCGCTTCGACCACCACCCCGTCGATCCGCCGCCGCGCGTCCATCCGGGGCACGGCATCATGTATGCCGCCGATCTCTACAGCGCCGCCTGCGCGGAGTTCTTTCAAGCAGGGGGCGCGATCAACCGCATCTACAACAAACCATGGCTGGTGCAGTTCGCGTTGGCTGAAACGCTGACGATGATCGATCTCACCGGCGGTTGGATGATCAGGGCGGGTGGCAACGCGGCGATTGCCAGTGGCGACCGCGAACAGGCTCGTAAGTGGTCGCGCGTGTTTCACGAGGCCTGGCCCGACATCGACGGGATCTGCTACCGCTCGTCGCTCAATCCGCAGTGGCTCGCATTCGCGTTGTATGAGCGTGCCGCGCGCGCGATTCCGCCAACACCGCTTCTGCACGCGCCGCTGACCGACTCGCGCCTGGCACCCCTCATCGCGAACGCGGTGGCGGAAACAGGCTACGAGCTCGTCTGAAACGTGGTCATCATGCTCCCCGCACCTGCTGGATCGCCGCCGGGATCTTCTCCGCCACGTCCATGGCCGTGAGGCCGGTGTCGCCCATGGCGTCGCGGAGGAGGTCGCCGGCGAGGCCGTGGAGGTAGACGGCGGCGCAGGCGGCGTCGAGGGGGTCGGTGTCGCGTGCGAGAAACGCGGCGATGAGGCCGGAGAGGACGTCGCCCATGCCGCCGGCGGCCATGCCGGGGTTGCCGGTGGGGTTGACGTAGACGTGGCCGTCGGGCTCCGCGACCAGGGTCTGGTAGCCCTTCAGCACCACCACGCACCTCGTCACCCGCGCTGCCTCGCGCGCGGCGCGGATCCGGTCGGCGTTGATGCCGGCGGCGTCGGTGCCGAGGAGGCGCGCGAGCTCGCCGGGGTGGGGGGTGATGATGCGCGGGAGACCGCGCGGATTGAGATCCGACGGGCGGCCGGCGTAGGCGTTGAGCGCGGAGGCGTCGACGATCATCGGCAGTTCGACCGCGTCGACGATCGCGCGCGTTCTCGCGTACGCCTCCTCGTCGTCCGCCAGGCCGGGCCCGACGACGGCGGCCGACTTGTTGGCGAGGAAGGCCGCGAGATCGCCGCCCGACCAGGTCATCGACTCGATCGAGCCGGCGTGGACGAGCTTCGCCGTCTCCGGATCGGTCATCACGGAGACCAGCCCCGCGCCGCCGCGGATCGCGCCGCGTGCGGCCAGGACCGCCGCGCCGCTCCGTCCCGGCGAGCCGGCGACGATGGCCACGTGGCCGTACGTTCCCTTGTGCGTCGGCGCGAGGCGCGGCGAGACGAACGGCTGAATGTCGCGCGGCGTGATCACCGCCAGCGTCACCGCCTCGTCGTCGACCGCGATCTCCGGAATGGAGATGTCGGCCACGATCACCTCGCCGCAGTAGAGCGCCGCCGGCTCGAAGATGTGGCAGACCTTCGGTGCCGCGAACGCCACCGTCACCTCGGCCTGGATGCAGGGCTCGAATACCTCGTGCGACGATGCGTTCGCGCCGCTCGGCAGGTCGGCCGCCACCACCGGGATGCGCAGCTCCGCGATGTCGCGAATGACGTCGGCGTAGATGCCCGCGGGCGGGCGATTGAGCCCCGTCCCGAAGAGCGCGTCGACCAGCAGGTCGGCGTCGGCGATGTGCGCCAGCGCCTCGTCCACCTCCTCGGCGTGCTCGAGGTGGTAGATCGGGATGCCGAGCCGCTCGCAGATGACGAGGTTCGTCTCGGCGTCCCCCTTCACCGCGTCGCGCCGCCCCACGAGCACGATCGCCGGGACGACGCCGCGGTTCTCGAGATGCCGCGCGATGGCGAAGCCGTCGCCGCCGTTCTGGCCGGTGCCGCAGACGATGCCGATGCGGTCGGCCTGCGGGTAGTGATCGAAGATCGCGTCGACCACGGCGATGGCCGCGTTCTCCATCAGCACGATCGACGGCACGCCGAAGCGCTCCGTGGCCCGGCGGTCGATGTTGCGCATCTGCTCCCCGTTCACGATCTTCATGGCTGCCACTCCCTCAGGACGCGCGCCAGCTCCCCGCTCTGTCCGTCCGCAACATACCGCTCCAGGTCGGCCGGCACGTCGATGTCGTAGCGCTGCGGCAGCAGCGCCACGGTGCGCTCCAGCGCGGCGATCTTGCTCAGCGTCGTGGCGAGCACGGTCGGCGTGCCCCAGTCGACGCCGAGGAACACCTCCGGGTCGAACGCCAGCGCGCGGCAGCCGATGAGGTAGTAGCCGCCGTCGGCCGCGGGGCCGAGGACGTACTCGCACGAGTCGAGCAGCGCGAAGGCGTGGTCGATGAGCTCCCGGTCGAGCGTCGGGTCGTCGACGCCGATGACGACGATCTTCTGCGTGCGGTGGAAGAAGAAGCGCTCCGACAGCGCCATCGCCAACCGGTCGCCGAGGTTCTCGCCGGTCTGCATCGCGGTGCCGTGGTGGGCGAAGGCGCGGCGCAGTGCGGCGCCGTTCGCGGCCGGCGTCGGCGCCCAGAGGAACTCGATCTCCGTCTCCGGCGTCGACTCGCCGATGTTCGCGATGAGGTCGCGGAGCATCGCCTCGTAGATCGCCAGCGCGCGCTCGTCGCCGACGCCTGTGGCGAGGCGCGTCTTCACCTTTCCCAGCTCCGGCAGCCGCGCGAAGACGAGCAGGCGCTGGGGCGGGGGAGGGACCGTCGCAAACACGCGCGTGAGTATAGTTGCGGCAAATGCGCTCGATCGCCCTCCTGACCGACTTCGGCACGCGCGACCCGTACGTCGCCGCGATGAAGGGCGTCCTGGCGTCGCGCACCGCCGTCCCGCTGCACGACCTGACGCACGACGTCGCCCCCTACGACGTCCTCGGCGCGGCCTGGTTCCTCGGCACCGTGGTGCGTTACTGGCCGGCGGGGACGATCTTCGTCTGCATCGTCGATCCCGGCGTCGGCACGACGCGGCGGATCGTGGCGGTGGAGGGGGAGGGACGGGTGTTTCTTGCGCCGGACAATGGGCTTTTGACGTTCGTGCACGACGCCGCACGCGCGTTCTCCGTCGAAAACGACGCGCTCTTTCTCCCCGGCGGCAGCAACACCTTCCATGGGCGCGACCGGTTTGCGCCGGTGGCGGCGGCGCTTGCGAACGGGCTGGCGCTGGAGGAGGTGGGTCCGCCCCTCGACGACCTCACCCTGCTCTCCTACACGCCGCCCTCGTACGAGGAGACGGCCGTGCGCGGGACGGTGGTCGCGGTCGATCGCTTCGGCAACGTCATCACCGACGTCGACGCGGCGCGCATTCCGTTCGCGCCGTTCGCGCTCACCGTCAACGACATCCACCTCGACCGCGTCGAGCAGAACTACGGCGACGCCGCGCCGGGGCCGTTCCTCATCACCGGCTCGACCGGCTGCATCGAGATCTCGATCGCCAACGCCAGCGCGGCGGAGCGGCTGCATCTGCGGCGCCTGCAGCGCGTCGCTATAATCCCGGCCTAGCCCATGGCCTCCGGGAAAGACCGCCGCCGCTCCGAGCGATATCCGACCGCGTCGATTCCGGTGCAACTCTCCGACGTCAACGGCGAGTTGATCGACCTGAGCCTGACCGGCGCCGCCGTCATCCACCGCTCGCCCGTCAAGGCCGGCGCCGCGGCCACGCTGATCTTCCCCAGCTACGGCGGCATCTACATCCCGTGCGAGGTGCTGCGCTCGATCGTGCAGGTGCGCCGCGGCGAGAACGGCCCCGAGTACGTCTTCCGCTCTGCGATCGTCTTCAACGCGCTGCAGCCCGACCAGGAGCAGCCGCTGCGGGAGTTCCTCACCATCCAGATCCAGCGTCTCGACGAGGCGCGGCGTGTCGCGGCAGGGGCGAGCTGACCCGCCGCATGCGCCGCCCCGCACCGTTCCTCACGCGCCTCACGAGCAAGCTGCACCGCTACGCGCACGGCGTGCCGCGCGGCGTCATCGCGCCGGTCGTGAAGAACGATCTCTTCTACGCCTACGAGTCGATCTTCGACTTCCTGGCCGCCTTCAGCGTCGGCCGCCGCACGCTGATGCGCGGGACGCAGTCGGCCTACGGTGCTGCGCACCTGCTCGAGCGGGGCGCCGCCAGCGTCGTCGCCGTCCCCCGCTCGCCGAAGATCGCCGCGTTCGGCCGCGAGTCCTACGAGAAGGTGCAGTACGTCGAGAGCGAGCCGGCCGACCGCTTCGAGGTCGCCATCGAGACCGACCCGACGCCTGAGCGGGTGCGCGAGCTGGTGAAGCACGAGAAGGTGCTCGTCGTCGCCCGCCCCGACGACCAGGTGGGCGCCTACGAGGAGATCCTGCGCGCCTCGTTCGCCACCGTCCGCCGCATCGACCAGATCCCCCGCGCGGCGCTCGACCTCGCCTCCACGGAACCGAGCAGCCTGACCGCCGCGTCGTTCGAGTTCGCGGAAGGGAGCGGCGAGGCGCCGCTCACCGCCATCCTCTTCGCCACCAGCGAGCCGAAGTGGGCGGAGATCCAGCTCCACGTCGGCTCCGGCCCGGTGATCCTCCCCGGGTGGGTGAACGTCGACAACATGCCCTATCCCGGCATCGACCTGCTCTGGGGCCTCGAGCGCGGCATCCCGTTCCGCGGCCTCCGCTACATCTTCGCGGAGCATCTGATCGAGCACCTGACGTACGCCGACGCCTCCGCGTTCCTGCGCCGCTGCCGCGACGCGCTGCGCGATGATGGCGTGCTGCGGGTGACGACGCCGAACCTCGACTGGGTCTGGCGGATCGCCTACCGGCCGAACGATTGGACGAGCCCGGACGAGGCGCTGCGCGACTGCTTCGTCGTCAACCGCGCCTTCCACGGGTGGGGACATCACTTCCTCTACAATGAGAACGTGCTGACGGCCACGCTGCACAATGCCGGCTTCGCCGACGTGCGCTACGTCCAGTACGGCGAGAGCAGCGATCCGCTGCTCGCGGGACTCGAGCACCACGAGCGCTACGCCGACGATCCGAGCCTGCCCCACGTGCTCTGCGTCGAGGCCACCGGCCGCCGCGCGACGGCGGCGCGCGATCACGACGAGATCATCTCGGAGTACGAGCGGGACGCCGCGGTGCGATGAAGATCGAAGTCGAGTGGGACGAGCTGAAGTCGCGCTTCTCGGACTACATCCGCTCGCAGGCGCTGCAATGGATCGCCCCCGGCGAACGCCATTACGAGCACATCCTCGGCTTCAACCTCGGCCGCCTCGACGAGGGGCGCGGCGTCGGCGCCTACCTCCTCGACCGCCTGAAGCCGGAGGGGACGATCCGCTGCCTCGACGTCGGCGGCGGCAGCGGCGGCGTCGCCGCGGGGCTGGCGAACTACCGGCAGCTCTCTGTCACCACGACCGAGGTGAACGTGCGCGACATCCACCGCGTGCGGAGCGCGACCGGCCTGAACTTCGGGATCACCGTCAGCCCGGAAGACAAGCTGCCGTTCGAGTCGAACAGCTTCGACGCGGTGGTCTCGCTGGAGACGTTCGAGCACGTCCGGACGCCGCTGCAGCTCGGGACCGAGATCATGCGCGTCATGAAGCCGGGCGCGATCTGCATGGTCACCACGCCCGCACGCCTGCGCTGGCTCTTCAAGCCCGATCCGCACTATCACGTGCGCGGCCTGCTGCTCCTGCCCGACGCGCTGCAGCCGTACGTCGCCCGCTGGCGCGCCGGCGTCACCCTTTACGACGTCGTGCACACCTACTGGACCCTCGGCGGCCTCGTGTCGGAGTTCCCCGGCGCGCAGGTGCAGGAGGTGATGTGGGCGGCGCCGCGGCCGTACCGCTCGCGCTTCATGAACGCGCTCTGGTGGCAGATGCGGAACCAGTTGTGGGAGCGGGTCGTCCTCAGGAAACCTTGAACGACGGCTCCCGCCGCCACCGCTGCGCGATCGGCATGTCCCGTCCGCTGCCGAACGCCTTCGACGAGACGCGGATCGTCGGCGCCGCCTGCTGGCGCTTGAACTCGTTCGTGTCGACCAGCTTGAGGATGCGCGCGACGAGCTCCCGCTCAAAGCCGGCGTCGACGATCGCGTCGACCTCCTTGTGCTCCTCGATGTAGAGCTTGAGGATGCCGTCGAGGACGTCGTACGGTGGGAGCGAGTCCTGGTCGGTCTGGTTCGGGCGCAGTTCGGCCGAGGGGGGCTTGGTGAGCGTCGACTCGGGGATGATCTCCCGCTCGCGGTTGAACCAGCGGGAGATGCGGTAGACCATCGTCTTGTAGACGTCTCCGAGGAGCGCGAGGCCGCCGGCCATGTCGCCGTAGAGCGTGCAGTAGCCGACGGCGAGCTCCGACTTGTTACCGGTCGTGACCACCATCGCGCCGGTGCGGTTCGACCAGGCCATGAGGATGTTGCCGCGGATGCGCGCCTGCACGTTCTCGTTGGTGGTGTCGAACTTCTTCTCGTTGAAGAGCGTGTCGAGCGCGGTCTCGTACGGGTGATAGATGCCGGCGATCGGCACGATGTGGAAGGCGATGCCGAGGTTCTCGGCGAGCGCGCGGGCGTCGTCGACGGAGTGCTGCGACGAGAACTGCGACGGCATGGCGATGCCGGTGACGTGCTCGGGGCCGAGCGCCTCCACCGCGATGGCGGCGGTGAGCGCGGAGTCGATGCCGCCGGAGAGGCCGATCACCACGTCCTTGAAGCCGCATTTGCGGATGTAGTCGCGCAGGCCGAGGATGAGTGCGCGGCCGATCTCCTCCTCTTCGCCGAGGGAGAGGACCATTTCGCAGGGCTTGCCCTGCAGGTGCACGAGCGAGCCGTGCGGCTCGAACGCCGGCGCGCAGAAGATCGTCGTGCCGGTCCTGTCGAAGACGATCGAGGAGCCGTCGAAGAGCAGCTCGTCGTTGCCGCCCACCTGGTTCACGTAGACCAGCGGCGCGTCGTAGCGCTTCGCGATCTTCGAGAAGATCTCCCACCGCGCGCGGCGTTTCCCGGCGTTGAACGGCGAGGCGGAGATGTTGAGGAAGATCTCGGCGTCCTGCCGCGCCAGGTCGTCGACCGGGTTGCCGCAGTAGAGCTTCGTGCCGAAGGCCTCGTCGTCGAACCAGAAGTCCTCGCAGATCGAGACGCCGACGCGGCGGCCGGCGATCTCGACGCACTTCACGTTCCTCCCCGGCTCGAAGTAGCGCAGCTCGTCGAAGACGTCGTAGGTGGGGAGCAGCACCTTGTGCTGTTCGTGGAGGATCCGTCCGTTGCGGGCAATGACGGCGGCGTTGTAGAGCGGCTTGCCGCACCAGCTCTCGGTGCGTACCGGGCAGCCGAAGATGAGTGTGGTGTCGCCGGTCATCTCCGCCAGCGTCCGCTTGATGGCCTGCGCGGCGTCGACGAAGAAGGGGCGGTCGAGGAGATCGAGGGGCGGGTAGCCGGTGACGGCGAGCTCGGGGACGAGCACCACGTCGGCGCCGGCGCGGACGCCGTCGTCGTACGCCTGACGGATCAGTTCGGCGTTCGCCGTGAGCGCTCCCACCGTCGTATTGATCTGCCCGATAAAAACCTTCATGCGATCGCCTAACCTTTTCCGAAACCCTTCGTAATTGCCTGACGAAGCCTAATTACGAGGTGCAAGTCATGAAATTCACGCGCGCGCTGTCCGTCGCTGTGATCCTTGCCGTTTCGACTGTCTCCCTTGCGACAACTACTCCACAATATCAGGCAGTCCGGGCCGCGAAAGCGCCCGTGGTGGACGGCGATCTCTCCGACGAGGCCTGGGCCGCGGCGCCCGAGATGACCGGCTTCATCCAGCGCGACCCCGAGGAGGGGAAGCCGGCGAAGCATCAGACGCGGGTGAAGGTGGTGTACGACGACGACGCCATCTACTTCGGGGCGGTGATGGAGGACGACGGACCCGTCACCGAGCAGCTCACGCGCCGCGACAGCGACCTCAATAACGGCGACTACATCCGCATCAGCCTCGACCCGGCGCACGACCGGCAGACCGGCGCCGGCTTCCTGGTCAACGCCTCGAACGTGCAGATGGACGTCGCGCTCTACAACGACATCTCCGAGGATGCGACGTGGGACGCGGTGTGGAGCTCGGCCACGAAGATCGGGCCGCAGGGGTGGGTGGCGGAGGTGCGCATCCCCTACTCGCAGCTCAGCTTCCAGAAGAAGGACGTGCACACCTGGGGCTTCAACGTGAGCCGCTGGCAGGCGCGCCTTCGGGAGAGCTCGCGCCTCGTCTTCTGGCCGAAGACCGAGACCGGCTTCGTCTCCCGCTTCGCCGACCTGACGGGCATCACCGGCATCGCCCCCCGCCGCGCCTTCGAGCTGGTGCCGTACGGCGTCGCCCGCACGGACCTTTACAGCCGCGCCGACAACCCCTTCATCGCGCCGTCCGAGCACCGCATGGACGGCGGCCTGGACGTGAAGTACCGCCTCTCCTCGAGCCTCACGCTCACCGGCACGATCAATCCCGACTTCGGGCAGGTCGAGGTCGACCCGGCGGTCCTCAACCTCAGCCAGTTCGAGACGTCGTTCCCGGAGAAGCGGCCGTTCTTCACCGAGGGGGCGAGCGTCTTCCGCTTCGGAAGCGGCCCGGCGCAGAGCCGCTGGGGCTTCAGCGTCTGGTTCCCCAGCTTCTTCTACTCGCGCCGCATCGGCCGCGCGCCGCAGGGCTGGGTCGACGCGGCGTACATCGACGCACCGAACGGTACGTACGACACGATCGACCACGAGCTCGCCCCCGTCGAGACGACGATCCTCGGCGCGGCGAAGGTGACGGGGAAGCTCGCCAACGGCTGGACGGTCGGCCTGCTCGACGCGCTGACCGACAACGAAGAAGCCTGGTTCCGCGCCGGCTCGCTCGTCGACCGGCAGACCGTCGAGCCGATGACGAACTACCTCGTGGCGCGCGCGGCGAAGGAGTACGGCAAAGACTCGCGCGCCGGCTTCCTCTTCACATCGGTCAACCGCCGCCTCAGCGACAACCTCGAGCCGAAGCTGCGCGAGAGCGCCTACTTCGGCGGCATCGACGGCTACACCCGCTTCCGCGACAAGTCGTGGCTCTTCGACTGGTGGGTCGGCTCGTCGCTGGTGACGGGGTCGAAAGAGGCGATGCTCAGCACGCAGGAGAGCCCGGGGCGGTATTACGGGCGGCCCGATGCGAGCCACATCGAGCTCGATCCGGCGCGCACGTCGCTGACCGGCTGGGGCGGCCGGACGATGCTGGCGAAGCAGACCGGCAAGTGGCGTCCCAACTTCCAGGTGCAGGTGGTCTCGCCGGGGCTGGAGCTGAACGACGTCGGCCTGCTGCAGCGCACCGACAACATCGCCACGCACGGCGTCGTGCACTACCTCAATACCGACGTGACGAAGTACACGCGCGAGATCAGCGCCTGGGCGGGCAAACATCAGAACTGGAACTTCGACCGCGACCTGATCTCGAGCGGTACCGCGGCCGAGTATTTCGTGCAGTGGAAGAACTACCTGCGGACGTGGGTGTGGGCGGGGACGCAGGCCGACCATCTCGACGACCGCATCACGCGCGGCGGCCCGGCCATGCTCTACCGCGCGCACCATTACTACGGCGCCGGCATCGGCAACGACAGCCGGAAGAAGTACTTCGGCGAGTTCACGACCGAGCGGGTGAAGGACGACTTCGGCGGGACGTTCGTGAACTACGCGGTGACGCTGACCTACCGCCCGGTGCCGTCGATGCGCTTCTCGGTCACGCCGACGTACAGCGATTTGACCGAGGTGGCGCAGTACGTGACGCAGGTGGACGACGAGGCGTACCAGCCGACCTACGGGAAGCGCTACATCTTCGCCACGCTCGACCAGAAGACGCTCGACATCGGCATCCGCAGCGAGTGGACGGTGAGCTCGCGCCTCTCCATGCAGCTCTACCTGCAGCCCTTCATCGCGAGCGGCGCGTACCACGACTTCAAGTACCTGACCCGCGCCCGCGACGACGAGTTCACGCCGATCGCGAACGAGCAGGCGAGGGCGGAGGCCGGCCAGCCCGACTTCAACTTCCGCAGCGTCCGCGGCAGCGCCGTCATCCGCTGGGAGTTCCGCCCCGGCTCCGCGATGTACGTGGTCTGGAGCGAGAACCGCGAGGAAGCCGTCGATGTCGGCGACTTCAAACTCCGCCGCGACTTTTCCGCGCTGCCACACGCGCCATCGCAGGATGTGTTTCTGATCAAGTTTTCTTATTGGCTGCCGTTGTGATTCGGGCGATGTTGCTGGTTGCTGGTTGCTCGTTGCTCGGGCTGCATCGCCTGGGCCTCAGTACCTGACTCACAAGCAACCAGCAACCAGTAACCAGCAACATTTGCCCCGGTCGCCCACTTTTTGCAAAGATCCAAACCATGTCATCCGACGACTTCGGCACGATCAACGTCCGTCGCGGGGAGCGGGCGCGGGAAATCGAGGTGATGCGGCAGCATTACCGGCAGCATCGTGATGCGCTGCAGCGCATGACCGCCGACGCTCCGACCGAGCATCTGGCCGCGGAGTACACGCGGCTCGTCGTCGAGATCGACCGTTCCCTCGCCAAGCTCGAAGAGCTCGAGGGGAAGACTCCGGCGCCGCCGACCGCGCCGCCGGCGCACGAGCCGACGCGGCCGCACGGCGATCCGCTCGCGGCGCAGCGCCCCTCCGCGCCGTCCGCGCCGCAGGTGTCGACGCATCCCGCCAGGCGCGGCCAGGAGCCCGCCATTGCCGACGCTCCCGCCATCCCGCCGCCCGGCACGGGCGAGGAGCGCTCGCGGCTCCCGCTCATCCTCGCCGCCGCGCTCGTCGCGCTCGCGCTCATCGGGTGGCTGATCTGGCGCGCCAGCTCCGACCGCGATCCGGCGGAGACGGTCGTGGAGGAGCGTCCGGTCGCGGCCGCCGGCACCGACACCGCCGAAGGCGGTACGACCGCGGCCGACGACACCATCGCCCCCGCCGGCGCGCCGATCCCCACCGGCATCGCCGCCGCACCCGAGGCGCACGACTTCGGCGTCGTCCGTAAGGGCACGCGCGCGACGCGGCAGTACGAGCTGACGAACACGACCGACGAGCCGCTCTCCATCACCGTGGCTCGCTCCGCCTGCCGCTGCCTCTTCTACGAGCACGCGCCCGTCATTCCGCCGAACGCGAAGGAGAGCCTCACCGTCACCGTCGACGGCGCGCGCGCGAAGCCGGGGGAGCTGCACGAGCAGATCCGCATCACCTCCAAAGCGGACGCCGCCGTGACTACCACCATCGACGTAAACGCTACGATCCGTTGACAGCGGTGGGACATAGGAAACCGAACGCCCGTGTTCTAATCGGCCGACGTGATTCGTCCCCTCGTTTTTCTCGCAGTTGCTTGGACTCCCATTCTCTCCGCGCAGGACGCCCCGCTCACCATCGAGCGCGCCGTGGCCCTGGCGATGGAGCGGAATGAGCGTGCCGCGATCGCCGACACCACGGTCGAGGCAGCCGAGGCGCGCGTGCGCCGTGCCCGTACCTCGTTTTTCCCGCGCGTCGACGTCAGCGGCAACCTGACCGGCGACTACGGCAACGGCAGCGAGCGCACGCTCGCGACCGGCGCGCTGCTGACGCAGCCGATCTTCGACGCGCGCGCGTTTCCTCTCTATCGCGCGCAGCGCTTCGAGCGCGATGCCACCCGCTTTACCGCCCACGAATCGAAGCGCCTCCTCGGATACGAGGCGGCCGCGGTCTTCCTGGCCACGCTCAGCTTCGAACAGGTGCTCCGCGCCGCCGAGCACCGCCGCGACTTCGCGCAGACGAACCTCGACGACGTCCGGGCCCGCTTCGAGGCGGGGCTCGTCAGCTCCAACGACGTCACCCGCGCGGAGCTGGAGCTCGCCACCGCCGTGCGCGGCGTGGCCCAGGCCTCGGGCGACCTGCAGGCCTCGATGATCGACCTCGAGACGCTGCTCCGCACCGACGTCGAGACGCTCGCGCCGCCGGCCGGCCTGCTCGATGCGGCGGACGAGCCGCCCGCGCTGGACGGCGCGGTGATCGCCGACGCGCAGCAGCGCCGCAGCGACCTCTCCGCGCAGCGCGCCCGCGTGGAGGCCAGCCGCGCCTTCGCGCAGGAGCCGAACGCCCGCTTCATCCCCTCGGTGATGCTGCAGGCGCAGACACGCAACACGAACGACGGCCCGCTCTTCGACCGCACCAACGAAGGTTTCGTCGGCCTCTCGTTCGGCTGGCCCGTCTTCGACGCCGGCCTCCGCCGCGCCGAGCACGCCGAGCGCACCGCGCTGCTGCGCGGCGAGGAGCTCGAGCTGGAGCTGGCCCTGCGCGACGTCGAGCGCGAGCTGCGCAGCGCCGGCGTGCAATTGACGACCGAACAGGCCTCGCTCCGCGAAGCCATCGCCGCGACGCGCGCCGCGCGGCGCAACACCGAAGAGACGAACGCCCTCTACCGCGAAGGCCTCGCCAGCGCCCTGGAGCTCGCCGACGCGACCCAGCGCCTGTTCGAAGCCGAAGTGGCCGAGGTAACGGCCCGCTACCGCATGGCGCTGGCGTACCTGTCATTGCGCGAGGCGCAGGGAACGGCGCCTATGGGAGAGAACTGATGAATGAAGAATTTCGAATTTCGAATGAAGAATTGAAAACCAAAAAAACGCGCAGGCGCCTCGCCGTGCTCGTCTCTTCATTCTTCATTCTTCATTCGAACCTCTTCATTCTGTCCTGCTCCAAAGGCGACGCCCAACCCACCCCCGGCGCAGCCCCCTCCTCCGCAAAGGCCTCCCGCCCCAACGCCATGGAGTTCCCCGTCGAGGTCCGCCCGGTCGAGTCGCGTAACGTCGAGTACGCGATCAACGCCGTCGGGTCGCTCGATGCGTTCGAGCGGGTGGCCGTCACGGCGCGCGTCGCCGGTGCGATCGAGCGGGTCATGTTCACCGAGGGGCAGCTCGTGAAAAAGGGGCAGGCGCTGGCGGAGATCGAGCCGGAGCGGTACCGCATCGCGGTCGATGCGGCCGAGGCGGCGATCTCGAAGGCGCGGGCGGCGCAGGGGGAGGCGGAGGCGGGTTATGCGCGCCGTCAGGCCGCCAGCGCGAAGAACCCGGGGCTGATCCGCGGCGAGGAAGTGGAGACCTGGCGGACGAAGGTGCAGAGCACCGCCGCCGAGGTCACGCAGGCGCAGGCGGCGCTGGCGCAGGCGCGGCTCAATCTGCGCGACGCGTTCGTGCGCGCGCCGGTGAGCGGCATCATCCAGACCCGCACCGTCGAGACCGGCCAGTACGTCCCGGTCGGCACCGTGCTGGCGACGCTCGTCCGCCGCGACCCGCTCCTGCTCCGCTTCCAGGTTCCCGAGTCGGAGGCCGCGCCGCTGCGCCCCGGCATCATCGCCCGCTTCAACGTGGCCGAGGATGCGACGCAGCACCAGGCGCGCATCACCCACGTCGCCGCCGCCGCGAGCCAGAGCTCGCGCATGGTCGACGTCACCGCGCACGTCGTCGACGCCAACCACCCCCAGCTCCGCCCCGGCGCGTTCGCCCGCGTGACCGTCCCGATCGGCGCCAACCGCCAATCCCCCGTCATCCCCCAGACCGCGATCCGCCCGAGCGAGAAAGGCTTCCTCGCCTTCACCGTCGATGATGGCGTCGCCCGCCAGCGCGTCCTTACATTAGGGATGCGCACCGCGGACGGCCAGGTCGAAGTGCGGGAGGGCCTGACCGCCGGCGAGACGCTCGTGATTCGTGGAGCGGAGGCGCTGCGGGATGGAGCGAAGGTGAGGGTGACCCAATGAATGAAGAGGTTCGAATGAAGAATGAAGAATTGAGACCGGCTTCGCTTCCCGGTGTTCTCACTTCTTCATTCGAAATTCGAAATTCTTCATTCAACCGTCCTCTGGATCAACCAGGCGAGTAACGCTCATGAAAATCACCGACATCTGCATCAAAAACCCCGTCTTCGCCTGGATGATCATGGCGGCCACCGTCGTCTTCGGCGGCGTGGCGGCCACGCGCATCGGCATCTCCCAGTTTCCCGACGTCGACTTTCCGACCATCAACGTCGGCGTGGCGTGGGAAGGGGCGGCTCCGGAAGTCATCGAGCACGACGTCGTCGAGCCGATCGAAGAAGCGGTCATGCAGGTGCAGGGCGTCCGCAGCGTCACCTCGAGCTCGCGCCAGGGCAGCGGCAACATCACCGTGGAGCTCGACCTCTCGCGCAACGTCGACATGGCGCTGCAGGACGTGCAGACGCGCGTCGCGCAGTCGCAGCGCCTCCTCCCGCGCGACATCGAGCCTCCGGTCGTCTCCAAGACCAACCCCGAGGACCAGCCGATCATGTGGGTCGGTCTCTCGGGTCCCTACTCGCCGCAGATGCTGGCCGACTTCGCCCGCTACCGCGTCAAGGAGCGGCTGCAGACCGTCCCCGGCGTCGGCGAGATCCAGGTCGGCTCGGTGCAGCGCAACGTCCGCATCTGGATCGACAGCGACAAGCTCGACGAGCGCCGCGTCACCGTCTCCGAGGTGCTGCGCGCCATCGGCACCGAGCACGTGGAGCTCCCGGCCGGCCGCCTGGAGACCTCCGGACGCGAGGTCAACGTGCGCGTCCTCGGTGAGGCCTTCGACCTCGAGGAGTTCCGCCGCCTGGTGGTCAAGACCGACCAGGGGGCGCCGATCTACCTCAGCGACGTCGCCATCGTCGAAGACGGCTTCGAGGACGTCCGCCGCGTCTCCCGCGTCAACGGCGAGCCGGCGCAGGGCATGGGCATCCGCAAGCAGCGCGGCTCCAACGCCGTCGCCGTCGCGCAGGGCGTGAAGGCGGAGATCGCGAACATCCAGAAGACCCTCCCGCAGGGGATGGAGCTCGGCATCAACTTCGACTCCACGCAGTTCATCGAGGAGTCGGTGCACGAGATCCAGTTCGAGCTGATGCTCTCCGTCATCCTCACGGCGATCATCTGCTGGCTCTTCCTCGGCTCCCTCGGCGCGACGCTCAACGTCATCCTGGCGATCCCGATGTCGCTCCTCGGCACGGTCGCCTTCATCTACTTCTTCGGCTTCACGCTGAATACGTTCACCCTCCTCGGCCTCGCGCTCGCCGTCGGCATCGTCGTCGACGACGCGATCATGGTCCTCGAGAACATCTTCCGCCACGGCGAGATGGGGAAGGACCGCGTCACCGCGGCGCGCGAGGGGACGATGGAGATCAGCTTCGCCGCGCTCGCCGCGACGCTGGCCGTCTGCGCGATCTTCCTGCCGGTCGTCTTCATGAAGGGGATCATCGGCAAGTTCTTCCTGCAGTTCGGCGTGACGCTCTGCGTGGCCGTGCTGTTCTCCTACGTGGAGGCGATCACGCTCGCCCCCGCCCGCTCCGCGCAGATGCTCAAGGCAGGGCAGGAGCGGCAGTCGCGCCTCGGCCACTTCGTCGATCGCGTCTTCGACCGGCTCTCCGCCGCCTACAGCCGCGTCCTCGAGCGCGGCCTGCGCCGTCCGGTGCTGGTGCTGCTGATGGCGTTCGCCGTCTTCATCGCCTCGATCTTCGTCTATTGGAAGCTGCCCAGCGAGTTCGTCCCCTCGCAGGACCAGAGCCGCCTCATGATCCGCCTGCAGACGGCGGTCGGCGCCGATCTGTCGGAAACGGACCGCGTCTTCCAGCGCGCCGAGCAGTTCCTGATGCAGCAGCCGGAGACCGTGCGCGTCTTCGGCGCCGTCGGCGGCTTCGGCGGCGGCAACGTCAACACCGGCATCCTCTTCGTGACCATGGTCCCGCCGAAGGAGCGGGAGCGCTCGCAGCAGGAGTTCGCCTCCGCGATCCGCAAGGAGATGAACGGCTACCCCGGCGTGCGCGCCGTGGTGCAGGACCTCTCGCAGCAGGGCTTCAGCGCGCAGCGCGGCTTCCCGATCGAGTTCTCGGTGCGTGGGCCGGACTGGGAGAAGCTGACGCAGCTCTCGACCGAGATGCGCGAGAAGCTCAACGCCAGCGGCTTCGCCACCGACGTCGACACCGACTACCAGGTCGGCATGCCGGAGCTGCGCATCGTCCCCGACCGCGCCCGCGCTGCCGACCTCGGCGTCTCCGTCGAGGAGGTCGCCACCACCATCAACGCGCTCGTCGGAGGCGTCCGCTCCGGCAAGTACTCCACCGGCGGCCGCCGCATCGACATCCGCACGCGGCTGCTGGCCAACCAGCGCACGCGCCCCGAGGATCTGTCGCGGCTGCGCGTGCGCACGGCGTCGGGCGAGCTCGTGCCGCTGTCGGCGATGGTGAAGGAAGAGGAGCGGCCGGCATTGCAGTCGGTCACGCGCCGCGATCGCGAGCGCGCCATCTCCATCTTCGGCAACGTCGCGCCGGGCAAGTCGCAGAGCGACGCCCTCGCGTACATCGAGCAGATCAGCAAGGACCTCCCGCCCGGCTACCGCGCGGTGCTCGGCGGCTCGTCCGTCGCCTTCCGCGAGTCGATGGGGCAGCTCATGTTCGCGCTCCTCCTCGGCATCCTCGTCGCGTACATGGTCCTCGCGTCGCAGTTCAACTCGTTCCTCCACCCGGTGACCGTGCTCTCGATCCTGCCGCTCTCGATCGCCGGCGCCGCGTTCGCGCTGCTCATCACCGGAAAGACGCTGAACATCTTCTCGATGATCGGCCTGCTGCTGCTCCTCGGCATCGCCAAGAAGAACTCGATCATCCTCGTCGACTACGCCGTGCAGAAGCAGAAGGAAGGGTCGACGGCGCTCGAGGCGATGCTGAAGGCCGGTCCGGTCCGGTTGCGCCCGATCATGATGACGTCCGCCGCGACCCTGATGGCCGCCGTCCCGCCCGCCCTCGCTCTCGGCCCCGGCGCCGAAACACGCGGTCCGATGGCCGTCGCCATCATCGGCGGCCTGGTGATCTCGACCGCGCTGTCGCTCCTGGTCGTGCCCGCCTTCTTCGTGGTGGCCGACAATTTGAAGACGAAGTTCGCAGGCTGGCTGCCGGCGCGCATCGAGGAAGAATCGGAGGGCGAGGAAGTCACCGTGTAAAGAGACCATGTTCCGGATGCCCCTCATCGCGCTTCTCGTACTCTCCGCCGCCGCGGCCTGCGCGGACGAGCCGATGAGGCGCGAGATCGTGGCCCGGCACACGGAGGCATTCGCGGTCGGCGACGAGCCGGTGATCGTCACCGTCGACGTCGCTCCGGCGAAGCGGCAGCTCGCCCGCGCCGCGGAGGCGGCCACGGAGATGGTCGTCCTGCAGGTCGAAGGGGTCGACGCCGAGCGAGCCCCCGGCTTTCTCGCGGAGGTGGTGGTGGCGGGGGAGCCGGTCGGCACGGTGGCGCTTTATGCGTTCCGCGAGCGGCAGGACTTCGTCTTCGAGGTCGACGCGCCGCTTGCCGCGCTGCTGCGCAAAGGATCGACCACCGTCGAGGTGCGCTTCGTCCCGGTTTCCGGGCTGGAGAACGAGCCCGCCCGTCCCGCCGCGCCGATCCGGATCTCCGGCCTCACACTTTTCATCGAGCGGCAGTAGCCTTTTCGTTCCTCCGGACATAAGTTCCATCCTTAACCACAATTCAATTGAGGGGGAAAAGGATGGCCCGTCGAACTGTCTCCCGGAGGAAGTTCCTGACCCGCGGCGCGATCGTCGCGAGCGCTGTCATCGCCGGCCCGACGCTCTTCGACATCGAGGAGTTGTTCGCGCAGACGACATTTACGCGGCGGAACGTCGGCTCGCTGACCGCGAGCAGTTCCGCCATCGTCGGTTACAAGAGGGCCATCAACGCCATGCGCGCGCTACCGGCGTCGAATCCGACGAGTTGGGCGTACCAGGCCGCGATTCACGGCACGACAGTCATGCCCGCGCGCACGGCCTGGAACACCTGCCAGCACGGCAACTTCTTCTTCCTCTCCTGGCACCGCATGTACCTCTACTGGTTCGAGCGGATCGTCCGGAGCAAGTCCGGTGTGGCGACGTGGGCGCTGCCGTTCTGGGATTACGCCGCGCCGGCGCAGAGGAGGCTGCCGGCGATGTTCCGCACGCCCTCGGATCCGGCCACGAACCCGCTGTACGTTGCCGCCCGCCGGACCGCCCTCAACGACGGCACCGGCTCGCTCAGCTCCACGATCGTCAGTCCGAGCGTTGCCCTCAGCCGGACCGCGTTCACCGGTCGCGCGCTCACCTTCGGCGGCAACAACCCCGGCACGGGAGACCTCGAACAGCGCCCGCACAACGAGGTGCACGTTGCCATCGGCGGCTGGATGGGCGACCCGAACACCGCGGCGCAGGATCCGATTTTCTGGCTGCATCACGCGAACATCGACCGTTACTGGAACGTCTGGCTGAAGCAGGGAGGCGGCCGCTCCAACCCAATCGGGAACGCCACCTGGCGCGGCCGCAGATTCATCTTTTTCCGCGAGAACGGCACCGCGGTGCAGATGACGGCGTGCGACATCCTCAACGCCGCGATTCAGCTCCGCTACCGCTACCAGGACGAGCCGTCGCAGGTGACGCAGAACTGTCCGCCGATGCTCGCCGCGGCGGCCGCCGCACCGGTCGTTCAGCAGGTAGCGCGGCGCGAGCTGCCGATCCCGATCCCGGAGCCGGAGATGATCGTCGCCACCGCGGAGCCGGTCGTGCGGACGATGGAGATGGCCACGATGCCGGCCGAGGCGGTGAGCGCGGCGCGGGCGGCGGTGACGTCGCGCAGCCAGACCGTGCTCCTCGAGCTCGGCGTCGTGGAGGCGGCCGAGCAGCCGGGCGTGATCTTCGACGTCTGGGTCGGCCTGGAGGGGCTCCCCGACGAGAACACCCCCCGCGCCCATCATGTCGGCACCATCGCCCTCTTCGCCCTCGGCGTGCACAAGCACATGGCGCGGGGGCACGAGGGCGAGCACCGCGCGTCGTTCGTCTTCCCGCTCGACTCCGCGATCGGCCCCGCGCTGGCGCGGAACGCCGACCGGATCCGCATCGTGATCGTGCCGCGCGACCCGGTGGAGGTCGGAGGCCGCTCGGAGCGCCGCGCCCCCGCCTCGCCGCTGCGCATCACCGACATGCGCGTAACCTTGGAGGACCGCCAGCCGTAGACTCTCTTGATGATGAGATCCGCAACGGGCGCGGGCGCGATTGCGCTCGCGCTCGCACTCTCGCTCCTCGCCCAGCCGGCCGCCTCGCGCGTCGTGGAGGGAGCGAGGCGCCAGGTCGGCAAGACTCTCTCGTACGACCCGGCGTACCGCCGCCTCGCCTATCCCGGCGGCGACGTCCCGCTGGAGACCGGCGTCTGCACCGACGTGATCGTCCGCGCCTACCGCCACGCCGGCGTCGACCTGCAGGTGCTCGTCCACGAGGACATGAAGGCGCACTTCAGCGCCTACCCACGCAACGGGGGCCTGCGCAAGCCCGACCCGAACATCGACCACCGCCGCGTCCCCAACCTCGCCACGTTCTTCCGCCGCAAAGGCGCGTCCCTCCCCGTCACCCGCCGCGCCGCCGACTACAGGCCGGGCGACGTCGTGACCTGGCGCCTCCCCTCCGGCGTCCCCCACATCGGCCTCGTCACCGGCCCCCGCCAGGTGGTGCACAACATCAGCAACGGCGCGAGGCAGGAAGACGTGCTCTTCGCGTACGAGGTGACGGGGCACTACCGGTACGTGGCGGGAAGGTGACCGGGTAAGATATGCCGATGACGTCGAAGCTGAGACCGATCCGAACGACTTCGCGCGCGGCAAGCGTCAGGCGAAGCGACGTCGCCTCTGCCGCCAGGGCGGTCACCGCGTCGCGTAACGCGAGCGAGAGTCGCTTCGTCGAGCGTCGTGTTGACCGCAAGGCCGCGGACCGATCGCGGAAGTAGATGGCGTCGGCAGCGTACGGGTACAGCGTCTTCGTAAACTGCCCGTTCGACGACGCGTACCGGCACCTCTTCGAGGCGATTGTCTTCGCGATTCATGACTGCGGCTACATCGCGCGTTGCGCGCTCGAGGTAGACGACGCGAGTCTCGTACGAATCGAGAAGATCGGCTCCATCATCTCCGCGTGCCGCTTCGGGATTCACGATATCTCGCGCACCGAGGCGAATGCGGCGACCGGGCTCCCGCGGTTCAGCATGCCGCTCGAACTGGGATGTTTCTCGGCGCGAACCGTTTGACCGTTCATCTCCGACATCGCCGGCCAGGACATTGCCGCACATGGGGGAGAACCGGCGCGGGCCATCACCGCCGTTCGGGACTGGTTGAGTAACGTCACGCCGAAGTCAGTCCGCATTCCCGGCGGAGCCGCGATCGCGCGCCGCTACGAATTGTTCCGAACCGAATTGCCGGCGATGTGCGAGCGACTCCAACTCGGCGTGAACGAGCTGACGTTCAACGACTACGTCGTACAAGTGGAAGAGTGGCTGAAGCTCAACGCAAGCGTGGCTCGCCGGTGAACCGTGCGCTCGCGGCCGTGATAGACTTCCGTCGTTCCGTTACGAAAGGGGTCTCCATGCATCGTCTGCTTGTCCGCGGTCTCACGGTCGTGCTCCTGTCGCTTGCAGTCACGTACTCCGGTCCGCAGTTGCGCGCTGGCTGCGGAAACGGGACGACCCGTTCCGAGACGGTCTATTACAACTCCTGCGGATCGTCGAAGACCCAGATCGGGTGGCGGGACGTGAACTGCAACTGCGAGGTCTTCAAGGGCGGCGCGACGGAATCGAGCGCGCTCTTCAAGCAGGTGCTGATCACCGAATGCGACTACCCGTACAACTCGTACCCGGTCGAGTTTTACGCCCGCTGCTCGACCAGCAGCGCGTGGGTGCAGGTCTCGACGTACAACTCCTGCCCGTCCGGCTGTTGAAGTTGCTTCGTTAGAATCGCGGACGATGCGAGACGAGACGTTCGAAGCCGACGAAGCGACCGAGCGGATGCTCCTCGAGTCGATCGCGCAGTGCGAGCGCGGTGAGACCGTTCCGTTCGAGCGCGTGCTCGAGGAGCTTCGGCGCCGAGAGTGAGGTACGCGCGGAGGTAAGCCGCGTTCACCGTCGCGACTGCACGATCTCCCCCGTCCCCACCGTGCCCCGGTCCACGGGAAGCACCGTCGTGCCGAGGAGACGCTGGAAACCGGTGAACTCGGACGGCAGGCCTTCGACGCCACGGGCTCCGATGCCGGTGCGCAGCTCGTAGTGCAGGTGGGGAAAGAGGGAATCGCCGGACGCGCCTAAGCGGGCGATGGGCTGGCCCTGGGTCACGCGGTCGCCGCGCTTCACGCGGACGCTCCCTTGCTGCAGGTGGCCGAACCAGCTGAATTCGCCGTTGCCGTGGTCGATGACGACGTAGTTGCCGGCGAACGCGGTCTCGCGCGTCTCCAGCTCCGCGCGGTCGAACCGGCGGTTGTCAGGCTCCCCGTCGTGCAGCGCCGCGACCGTGCCGGCGCCCGCGGCGAGCACCTCGACGCCGAAGCCGTAATAGTCCGCGTTCTCGTCCACCGGGCCGCGGTACCAGTCGTCGAAGACTTTCGGACCGCGGGACATCGAGCCGCGCTCGTCCACGATGACGAAGTCGTAGCCGTACCGCTGGGCGTTCGTATCGCTGCCCAGCTGTTTGAAGTGGGCGGCGGTGTAGTCGGTGCGGCGGTGGTGCGACTGCAGATCGTGTCCGTCCCAGACCAGCACCCGCCCCCGCAGCGGCAGGATCAGGTCCGTGCGCGTCCGGTACGGCTGGGGAAGCACTTCCGCGCGCGCTTTCGCGTGTCCCGTGTACTCCTCGTCCGTGAATGAAAAGTCGTACACGAGACGGTGAAGCGGCACCGACGGCGCAAAGTCGGGCATGGGGTTGAACAGGAGGATCGATCCGCGCGGCGGGATCACCCGTCCGCCTTCCATGGCCACGCTGGCGCGGCTGTAGAGATTCACGAAGTCGCGGCGCGCCACGGCCCCCTCGCGGTCGAACACCGACAGCTCGACGGTCGTGAGCTTCAGCGGCGTGTCGCTGCGATTCTCGAGGAGGAAGTCGAAGTTGACGTGCTGTCCTGTTTCCGTGGTCTCGATCAGCACCGGCCGCGGCTTGACCGTGACGACGACCACCGCGCCGTCGACCGTCGGCGGGTCGTCGCGAAACAGAACGAGCAGCGCCACGCCCACGACTACCGCGATCGCCAGCGCCAGGAGCCATCGGCGTTTGTGGAGCATCCTCCATTTGAACGAAGCATCCGCGTTCAGGTTTCAGCTAGAGACGGGGGAACTTGATGTCGGTGATCTTCGTGCCCGGCGCCACGTCTTTCAACTGCTCGTGGAGCGCGCCCATGTAGCTGAAATGGACCCGCCACGAGAGCGGACTCCAGTTCTCCACGCGGAACGGGCCGCCGAGGACGATCGAGTGTTTGGCGGAGTAGCATTCGCCGGCCGACAGGTGCACACCCGCTGCACGAAGTTCGCGCACAAAGTCCGGCATGAACCAGTTCTCGATCCGCTCGGCCGGTTGGAGCGTCCCCTTCAGCTCCTCGACCGACGCCGCGACTTCTTCCCGCTTGCCGCCGATCGTGTCGAGGAACAGCACGGCACCGGAGCCGTCCACCAGAAAGAGGTCGCCGAACGCCGTCATGGCGAATGGCCGGACCTGTTGCGGCACAAGCCAGCGCCACGACCCCAACGCCGCGTCGATGTCAAAGTCGGCGGGCAGCGGCACGAGCAGGTCCCCGGCAGCCGTCACCTCATCGAAGGACCGGCGGCGCCGCCTTCTCAATAATTGCATGGCCGCGGCGAGCCAGGTGGGCCGTTGCATACAACCTCCTCACACCCCGCTGACGAACGCCCCGCACACCCGGTTCACCTCCGCCGCCTGCTCGTAATTCGACAGATGCGCCGCGTCGGCGACGCGGACGAGGCGGGCGCCGGGGATGGCCTTCGACATCCGTTCCGCATCCACGGGAGGGGTGATGGTGTCCTGCTCGCCGACCAGCACCAGCGACGGCACGCGGATGCGCGGCAGCACTCCCGTCGAATCGGGCCGCTTCGCCATCGCGCCCAGCGCGGCGATCACCCCCTCGGGGGTGGAGGAGCTCATGATCTCGCGGACGCGGTCGCGCATCTCGCGCGGCGCCTCGCCGGTGAGCATCTTCGGGAGCATCGCGTCTACGACCGGCTTCACGCCCGACTTGCGCACCTTCTCGATGGAGTCGTAGCGGCCCTTGCGCGCCTCCTCGGTGTCGGCCGTCTCTCGCGTGTCGATGAGGATCAGGCCGCGCAGCCGCTCCGGCGCCATGCGCGCGACGGCGAGGCAGACGTAGCCGCCCATCGACAGGCCGGCGAAGACGGCGCGGTCGATGCCGCGGTGGTCGAGGAGGTCGAGCATCATCCCGGCGTAGTCGTCGATCGTCAGCGCGCCTCCGTCCGGACGCGACTGCCCGAAGCCGGGGAGATCGGGCATCACGTGCCGCACGCCGCGAATCGCCAGTTGCTGTTCGAAGACCGACGAGGCCAGCGGGAATCCGTGCACCCAGACGACCGGCGTCCCCTCGCCGAGATCGGTGACGTTCAGCATGGCCTTCCACTCTCGACGACATTCCGCACGCGATACACTCCCGCGATCGATCTCGCCATCATCATTGCCTACCTCGCCGCGGTCATCGCGGCGGGCGTCTGGTTCGGACGCAGACAGCAAACCACCCGCCAGTACTTCCTGGCCGGTCATGGCGTCCCCTGGTGGGCCATCGCCGCGTCCATCGTCGCCACCGAGACCTCCACCGTCACCTTCATCTCCGTCCCCGGCATCGCCTGGGCGCAGGGCGGCGACTTCCGCTTCCTGCAGGTGGTTCTCGGCTATCTCGTCGCGCGCGTCATCATCGCCGCGGTGTTCATGCCCTGGTACTTCCGCGGCGAGCTGGTGACGGTCTACGAGCTGCTGCAGACGCGCTTCGGTCACTCGGTCAAAGCGCTGGCCGCGTCGCTCTTCGTGGCCATGCGTACCGTCGCCGACGGCGTGCGCCTCCTCCTGACCGCGTACGTCATCGCCGCGCTCCTCCCCGCCGTCGACGTCGGCCTCGCCATCGCCGCTCTCGGCGCGATCATGATCGTCTTCACCCTCATCGGCGGCATCGAGGCCATCGTCTGGATCGAGGTGGTGCAGCTCGCGATCTACGTCGGCGGCGCCATCGCGGCGATGGTGGTGCTGCTCGGCCACGTCGGCTTGGACGAGGCGCTCGCCGCCGGCGCCGCGGCCGGCAAGTTCCGCCTCTTCGACTTCTCGCTCGACTTGACGAAGACGTTCACTTTCTGGTCGGGCCTCATCGGCGGCACCTTCCTCACGCTCTCCACCCACGGCACCGACCAGTACATGGTGCAGCGCTACCTCTGCACCGACCGCCCCCGCAGCGCAGCGAAAGCGGTCATCGCCTCGGGCGTCGTGGTGCTCGTGCAGTTCGTGATGTTCCTCTTCATCGGCGTGCTGCTCTTCGCCTACTACGGCGCCCGCGAGTTCGCCGCCCCCGACCAGGTCTTCCCCCACTTCATCGCCAACGGCCTGCCGGTGGGCCTCTCCGGACTCGTGGTCGCCGCGATCCTCGCCGCCGCGATGTCGTCGTCGCTGAACGCGATCGCCGCCACGATCGTCGCCGACCTGCTCCGCCCCCGCGACGACCGTCACGCCATGCGCCTCTCGCGCATCCTTACCGTCGTGGCCGGCGTCGCGCAGATCGCCGTCGGCATCGCCATGCAGCGCACCGACCGCTCGGCGCTCAACATCGCCCTCTCCATCGCCTCGCTGATCAACGGCCCGATCCTCGGCGTCTTCTTCCTCGGCGCCACGAAGCGCGCCACCACGCCGGCCGCGCTGGCGGGCATGTGCGCCGGCCTCGTGGCCGTGACGCTGGTGGCGTTCACGACGAAGGTGGCCTGGCCGTGGTACGCGGTGGTCGGCTCGTTGACGACGTTCGCCGCCGGTATGATCGCCTCGTGGATCTCGACCGGAAGATCGGCCAGCTCTTCGTCGTCCCCGCACCGCGCCCCGACCTGATCCACCACGTCCGCCACAACCACGTCGGCGGCGTGATCTGGTTCCAGACCACGGCCGTCGAGGCGGCGCGTGTGAACCAGGAGCTGCAGTCGCTCGCGGAGGTCCCGCTGCTCGTCAGCGCCGACCTCGAGGCGGGGATGGGGATGCGCTTCACCGACAGAGAGTGGTGGCTGCCGGCGATGGCGCTCGCGGCGACGGGCGATCCGGCGCACGCCGAGGAGCAGGCGCGCGTGACGGCGCGGGAAGCGCTGGCGGCGGGGATCAACCACGTCCTGGCGCCGGTCGCCGACGTGAACGTCGACCCGCGCAACCCCGTCATCAACACCCGCAGCTTCGGCGAGGACCCGCACGACGTCGCCCGCTACGTCGCCGCGTTTGTGCGCGGCCTCGAGGAGGAGGGCGTCCTCGCCACCGCGAAGCATTTCCCGGGACATGGCGACACGCGCACCGACTCCCATCGCTCGCTGCCGGTGCTCGACGTCACGCGCGAGCGGCTGGAGCAGGTCGAGCTGGTCCCGTTCCGCGCCGCCATCGCCGTCGGGGTGTCTTCCGTGATGATCGGCCACCTCGGCGTCCCCACGCTCGACCCGACGCCCGCTCCCGTACGCGAGCACTTCGAGAACGTCTACGGCACCGCCGCGGCGGAAGTGCCGCGCCACGCCACGATGCCGGCCACGCTGTCGATGCCGATCGTCGACCTCCTGCGCCGCGACCTCGGCTTCGAAGGTCTCGTGCTGACCGACGCCATGGACATGGGCGGGCTGGCCGCGCATTTCGATGCCGGCGAAGCGGCGGTGCGCGCGGTGGAGGCGGGGGTGGACCAGATCCTCTTCTCGGTCGACACCGACGCCGCGATCGCGGCGGTGAAGGAGGCGGTGCGCACCGGGCGGCTGACGGAGCGGAGGATCGACGAGTCGGTGGAGCGGATTCTCGCGGCGAAGAAGAAGGTGGAGCGGCGGGCTTCAGCCCGCCGAACGTTTGACGGCGGGCTAAAGGCCGCCGCTCCACAGGACGACATCGCCGACCGCGCGATTCAGATCGCGCGCGACACGCACAACCTCCTCCCGCTGCGCGCGGAGAAGCTCGCCGTCACCGTCGTCGCTCCGCACGGCGACCCGATCGCCATCGGGATCGAGCAGACGGCCACTCCGGACGACGCCGAGGTCCTGCTGCTGCTCCTGGCGATCCGTCCGCGCTCCGGCGCCGGCACGATCTCCGTTCCGGAGGAGGTGCAGCGTCTCGCGCAGCGGTACGCGCACAAGACGGTGGTGGTGTCGTTCGGGAGCCCGTACGTCATCCGCGAGCTGGGAGACGTGAGCACGTTCGTCTGCGCGTGGGGACCGCAGCCGGTGCTGCAGCGCGCGGCATTGCGCGCGCTGCAGCGGGGGGAGCCGGATTAGTTACAGGAGTGGATGGCGCCCTTCTGCGCGCCGGTGATCAGGCCGAGGGCCTTCGCCTCGTTCGTGATGACGCTGAGCGCGCTCTCGAACTGGCCGCGGTTCGAGGCGGTGATCGCCGCGATGCGGTCCATCATCGTCAGGCCGTTCGGGAAGACCACGTTCGCCACGCCCGAGTTGCAGGCGCCGACCGTGACCGTCGGCTGCATGTTCGAGTTCGGGTTGGCGTCGCTGCCGTCGGCCACGCCGTCGTTGTCGTCATCGGCGTCGCAGACGTCGCCCTGCGCGTCGCCGTCGTAGTTCGCCTGGTTCCCGTTGGCGGCGTTCGGGCAGTTGTCGGCGGAGTTCTCCACGCCGTCGACGTCCGCGTCGGCGAACCAGCCCACATCGCGCATGAGCGGCATGGTCAGGTCTTCCGGCGGATTGAGCGAGTGCGTCAGGTCGCCGTTGATGGAGGGCTCCATCAGCAGGTTGCGGTTGGCCACGGTGTCGTAGTGCGACCCCGAGGAGCCCGAGACCACCGGGAACGGCATGTAGAGGCGCACGCGGCCCGCGGTGTCGGCACCGGCGAGGATGGAGTTATCGACGCCGATCGACGCCGTCACGTTGCCGGCGGCGATGATGTTCAGCGCATCGGCGCGCGAGATGCTCGCGGCGACGATGGTGATGGTCGGCCCGAAGACCGGGTCGGTGGCCATTCCCGGGGGAGCGGCGTTGGCGTTCGCGGCGTTGTTGTAGATGATCGCGGCGATCGCGCCGGCGTCCTGCGCCATGCGCACCTTCTGCGTGAAGCCGCAGGTGCCGCGCTCGATGAGCGCGATGCGTCCCGCCACCGCGGCGGCGTTGGTGAAGGCCGAGCAGCCGTCCGTCGTGGACGGGCCCGCGGCGTTGGCGGCATCGGCCGCCGGGACGATCGTGGCCGTCACGTTCGGGTTGCCGATGGCGGCGCCGAAGCTGGCGGTGCCGAACTGGTAGGCGCCCGCGATCGACGACGGCGACTGCACGCGCACTTCCGGCGAGCCGAAGGAGAGCACGCCCGGCGCCGCGGCGGTCACGTTCGCGCCGTTCCACACCACGCGGCCGTAACGCACCGCCGACTGCTGGCGCTGCGCCTGCGTCATGTTGCTCCACACCATGTTGTTCGTGGTGTCGTAGGTGAACTGCGAGTAGACGTCGGTCTGGAGCGGGTAGAAGCGGGGGCCGTCGAAGAAGTTGCCCAGGTTCGCGCCGGTCGCCTCGGAGACGAAGTTCTGGAAGCCGAGGCCGTGACCCAGCTCGTGCAGCAGGACCGCGACGAGGTCGTTCAGCGGGCCGTGGTTGCCGTCGAGGCCGAGGTAGAAATTGAAGTTGCTGCTGAACTGCGCGTTGAGGTCGGGCGAAGTCGTGTCGTGGTCGTAGCCGGCCAGCTTGTCAGCCAGCGCGGAGCTGTACCACGTCTGCGGGAACGCCGAGCCGGGATACGGCGGCGTGCCGGCGAAGTCGGAGAAGACGTCCCACGCGCCGGCCGAGCCGAGCACGTTCGGGGCGAGCGGGTTGAACGCGGCGACGACGTAGATGTCGACGTTCGAGTCGATGTTCTGCGCCCAGATCTCCGCGGCGTGCGCGAAGGCGATCTGGCGCTGCTCGCCCTTGGTCGTGCCGGTGTTGCCGCCGACCGGCGCGACCGGCGTCGGGTCATTGAAGCCTTCACCCGGGCCGTCGTTGTTGATGATGTAGATGTTCGCCGCCGCGAAGGCGGGAACGGACGCGAGGATGAGGACGAGCGAGAGGAGGAGGAAGCGGCTGAGCTTATTCATGGTCGTCGTTTCCTTCTCTTATCGGTCGCCGCCGTTGCCGACGCGGACGAGGCCGAGGAAGTCGACCGCCTCGTCGAACGTCTGCACGCAAAGCGTCTCGTACTGCCCGTCAGCGGTGGCGCGGGCCACGACCACGGTCGCATGCTCGCCGTCGATCGATCCCTGGTGGACGCCGTTGGCCTGGATGCGACCCGCGATCACCGGCACCGGCTTGGTGGTCATCTGGCGGAGGTGGCGGACCATCTGCGCGACTTCCGCGTAGGTCGGACGGCGGAGCTGCTTCGTCTCCTGGTCGAAGATGATCGGCTTCGCGCCCTTCCACATCTCGCGGCGCGTCACGCTCTGCGTCGCCGGTTCTGCCGAGCGGCGCGCGGCTGCCTCGTTCACCCTCTCCGCACGCGGAGAGGTTACCCACTTCACCTCGGCCTGTGCCGCTCCGGCGAGCAACGCGCCCGCGGCGACCAATACACCGATACGTTTGATCATGAGTCCCCCGATCAATGGTGTGCGATCGAATTTCGGTAGCCTGGCTGTGCCCGCGTACACGCGTCGCGGGCTCCGGGGGCTTTGCGCCACCGCCTGGTCGGACGGCTTTGCCTTTTCGATTCGACCTTGTTTTTATTGTGTGGCGTGATTTTAGGGGCGATGGTCCGTAAGTCAACCGTAAAAGTTACTTTTCAGGCAAACCCTCCGCGGCGAGGGGCGCGATACCATGCGCTTCGTGCGTCGCCTGCTGCTCCTCACCGTCGTTTTTGTCTTTTTGACGGCCGCCGCCTTCCGGGACCACAAGCTCTCGGAGATCGACGTCACCGTCCGCGACGCCATCGCCGAGCAGCGCATCCCCGGCGGCGTCCTCCTCATCGACCACCGTGGGGAGCGGGTCCTGCGCGCCTACGGGAACCGCTCGCTCGTCCCCAAAGTCGAGCGGATGACCGCCGACACGATCTTCGACGCCGCCTCCCTCACCAAGGTCGTCGCCACTGCCCCCTCGGTCTGGCTGTTCGTCGAGAGCGGGAAGCTCCGCCTGGACGAGCCGGTCCGACGCATTCTTCCCGAGTTCACTGACGATTCCGTGACGCTGCGCCATCTCCTGACGCACACCTCCGGACTCCGCCCCGGCCTCGACCGCCGCGACCACTGGAGCGGCTATGACGAGGGAGTGCGCCGCGCGCTGGCCGAGCGGCCGCTCAATCGCCCCGGCATCGTCTTCCGCTACTCCGACGTCAATTACATCCTCCTCGGCGAGATCGTGCGCCGCGTCTCCGGCTGGCCGCTCGACGTCTTCGCGAAGAAACACATCTTCGATCCCCTCAGCATGCGCGACACCGGCTTCCGCCCGGTGGGGGACAAGCGCTCGCGCCTCGCCCTCGAACGCGTCGCGCCGACCGAGGACGGCCTGCACGGCGTCGTGCACGACCCGACCGCGCGCGCGATGGGTGGCGTGGCCGGTCATGCGGGCCTCTTCACCACCGCCGAGGACCTCGCGAAGTTCGCGCGCGCGGTGCTGCGGGGGACGTTGCCGCGCGCGATGACGCGCCTCGCCACGCCGGCCGAGGTGGCGATCCAGCGCGCCGGCGGCTTCGACATCGACTCCGCCTACAGCCGCCCCCGCGGCGACCTCTTTCCGCACGGCTCGTACGGCCACACCGGCTGGACCGGCGGCTTCCTCTGGATCGATCCCGCCTCCCGCACGTTCTACATCTTCCTCAGTAACCGCGTGCACCCTGACGGCCGGGGGAGCGTGGTGACGCTGCAGCACCGCCTCGGCACGCTCGTCGCCGAGTCGCTCGCGAACGTGAAGTTCGAGCGGCCGCAGCGGCGCGTCGGCCTCGTCCTCGGCGGCGGCGACGCGCAGAACGGCATCGACGTCCTGCACGCGAGCGGCTACGAGGCGCTGCGCGGGATGCGCATCGGCCTGATCGCGAACCAGAGCGCCATCGACCGCACCGGCAATCCGACGGTCGACCTGCTGCGCAGCGCGCCGGGCGTGACGCTCGCCGCGATCTTCGCGCCGGAGCACGGACTGCGCGGTACCGCGGACGAGAAGATCGGCGACGAGCAGTATCGCGGCATCCCCGTCTTCAGCCTCTACGGCGAGCGCCGCAAGCCGGCGCCCGCGCAGCTCGCGAACCTCGACGCGCTCGTCTTCGACGTGCAGGACATCGGCACCCGCTTCTACACCTACATCTCCACGATGGGGCTGGCGATGGAGGCGGCGGCGGAGGCGAAGGTGAAGTTCATCGTCCTCGACCGCGTCAACCCGATCGGCGGCGACGTGGTGGAGGGGCCGGTGCTGGAAGGGGCGACCGACTTCGTCGGCTGGCACCCGCTCCCGATCCGCCACGGCAAGACCGTCGGCGAGCTCGCGGAGCAGTTCCGCTCCGAACGGAAGATCGCCGTCGACCTGACGGTCGTGCCGGTGAAGAACTGGAGCCGCGAGCAGTGGCAGGACGAGGCGGGGCTGCCGTGGGTGAACACGTCGCCGAACATGCGCTCGCTCAACGCGGCGGGGCTCTATCCCGGCATCGGTCTGCTGGAGCGGGCGGTGTCCGTCGGCCGCGGCACGCCGACGCCGTTCGAGATCCTCGGCGCCCCCTACATCGACGGCGCGCGCCTCGCGGCCGAGGTGCAGGTGGCAGGCGTGCAACTGACGCCGGTCCGCTTCACGCCCACGGCCAGCGTGCACAAGGGGGAGTCGTGCGGCGGCGTCAGGATGCGCATCACCGACCGGCGCGCGTTGCGTTCGGTGACGTTGGGCCTGGAGATCGCGAAGGCGCTGGCGCGTCTCTATCCCGACAAGTTCCCGCTGCACGAGCTGCGGCCGCTGCTGCGCCACGACGCCACGCTGCGCTCGCTGCTCCCTGGCCCGGCCCTCCCGATGGATCGCGCGCTAAGCAGAACGCATTGAGTCCGCCAGCGGTTGCCCCTCGCCCCGCTACGCGGGGAGAGGGTGGCGCGGAGCGCCGGGTGAGGGGCGTTCCTTGCGGCAGTGCGCGGCGCCTCATCCGGCCTTCGGCCACCTTCTCCCTGTACGTACCGGAGACATCGAGGACACAAACCGGAGACATCGAGGACGGTGTTGAAAGGATAGACCACCTCGTCTGGATCTGTTTCCGGTCGCTGGCAGGGGCTGTGGGAGGTGTGGGAAACGCCG
>DASWNW010000009.1:0-13343 GCA_036399015.1 Thermoanaerobaculia bacterium
GCGACGGGCTAAGAGCCCGTCGCTCCAGGGGGGACGGTGGGGCGCGGTACACTCGGCGCTCGCGATGACTGCCGCGGAGTTCCTGACCCTCCCGGACAGCGGCCGCCGCCAGGAGCTCCTCGCCGGCCGGCATTTCGTCTACTCCTCGCCCGGCACGCGCCACCAGCAGATCTCAATGCGCCTGCTCCTCGCGCTGCACGACCCGGCGGCGGCGCGCGGTCAGCTTTTCATCGGCCGGCTCGACGTGGTGCTCTCCGACTTCGACGTCGTGCAGCCGGACCTCATGTACGTGGCCGACGAGCGGGCGCACATCGTCACGGCCGCAAACATTCAAGGCGCGCCAGACCTGGTCGTCGAGATCGCCGGCGAAGACACGCGCGCGCAGGACCGGGTGGTGAAGCGCGCCACCTACGAACGCCACGGCGTCGCCGAGTACTGGATCATCGATCCCGACGCGAACACCACCTCCGTCTACCGCCGCGCCGGCGGGCGCTTCGTCCCCGCCGCCCCCGCCGAACCCCTCACCACCCCCCTCCTGCCCGGCTTCGCGATCCCGCTGGACCAGCTCTTCGCCTGAGCGGAGCGGCCGCGCGTGTTATTATGAGCGCCGTCCGACGTCCGTAAAACCAATCGAGAGCAGGGTTCGCGTATGCGCCGTTTCCTTCTGCAGTGGTGCCTGGTCACCTTTGTGTTCGCTCTGTCCGCGCGCGCCGCGGGGCCGTGTGATGACGCCTACCCCTGGTACTACGACATCACCAGATCCTGTGAGATGACGGACGGCGTCTGCGCGATGTCGAAGGGCGTCGCGGTCACCCTGAGGTCGTGGAACTCCGCGCTCCCACGCGGATGCGCGACCGTCGAGTGGTCGTTCGGCGACGGCTCACCCGTCGTTACGGCGGGAGGAGCGGAGACCGTCTCGCACACCTACACGGCCGCGGGCGATTACGTCATCACAGCCACGATCCGCACCGCCTCCTCCCCGAGCCCCTCCAACGAGAAGACCGAGGTCGCCGTTGCCAACGGCATCGTGAAATGGACCGCGAAGCAAGTCACCGAAGGGCAGCAGGTCCAGATCCCCCTGACCAGGAGCAACACCACCGGCTCGGTCTCCGTGCCCTGGACGCTCGTGGACGAGAAAGGCGCGGCGCCGTCCGACGTCGCCCCGGTGTCCGGCACCGTCACGTTCGCTCCCGGACAGGCGGTGGCCACCCTCACGCTCGCCACGGCGAACAACATCCTGTACACCGGACGTCGCGATTACAGCCTCGTCGCCGGGGAGGTGACGAACGATTTCCGGATCCTGCCGGAGACGGTCGACCTGCGGATCGACGACGACGACGTCTCCGTCATCGCCTTCACCGTGGATCCCGTGCGGGTGCAGGAGGACGCCGGTGTGGCCATCGTCACGCTCGAGCGTAGCGGCGATCTCACGGCGCGTGCGTCGACCGGTTATCACGTGAATACTTCTGGCTCCGGCGCGCGCATTGTGGAGACCTTCGGTGAGCTCGTTTTCGAGCCGGGGCAGGCATCCCGCTCGTTCAATGTCCCGATCGTCGACGACGACGTCTGGACCGGCAACACCACCGCTGACATCTACCTGACCGCCCCGAGCGCGAATGCCCGCTACAAGCGCTTCAACGCGGTTCTCGTCGTCGAGGAGAACGAGGTTCCAGGCATCGGCATTACCGCCGAGAGTTCCGTATTCGAGGAAGGCGACGGACCCTTCCTGACCGTGCATCTGAAACTGACGGCGAGCGCGCCGATCAACGCGCTCTTCGACTTGACCATTACTGACGTTACGGCGAAGCGCAACGTCGACTACTCCATGTACGAGGGCTCGTTCTACTTCAGCGGCACGAGCGTGTCGCTCGCGGTCCAACTCCGCGGCGATGAAGTGCCGGAGGCCGACGAGACCTTCACCGTCACCCTTCAGCAGCGGTGGGGGACTCCGGTCCGGCCCGTTCCCCCGATCACCGTCACGATCGCCAACGACGACACGAGCTTCACTCCCGACCACTTCCGCGTCCGCCGCGGCGCAATCCAGCAGGCGACGCTCGTGGTCGGAGGCAGCTCCGACACGCCGCTCGTCGTGCCGCTCACGAGCTCCCGTCCCGAGCTACTGCGCGTGCCAGAGTCGGTCACCATCCCCGCCGGCGCGACCCGCGTCAGCTTCGACATGGAAGGGCTCGAGGTCGGCGTCTCCATCCGCGTCACTGCCGACCTCCCGGCGGATCGCGGCGGCCCGCAGAGCATCCTCGGCCACGTCTACGAGCCGCAGGATGTGACGTTCGACCCCGGCTCCGTCCACGCCTACCCCGGCCAGGAAGTGCCGGTGAAGGTCGCCATCGACGGCGCCAGCGGCAACGAGTTCGACCTCCGGCTCGACGTGCGCGACGCGACGATCGCCTCCGCGCCCGCCGCCGTCACGATCCTCACCGACGGCACCGGCACCTTCGTCGTGAAGGCGCTGAAAGCCGGCACGACGCGCCTCGAGGTGAAGAGGCCCGGCTCGTCGAACGACTACGCCTTCCTCGAGATCACCGTCGCCGAGGCGCCGGAGACGCCTGCCATCGCCTCGATCAGCCCCGCCACCGGCCCCGCCGCCGGCGGGACGCCGTTCGTCGCGCCGGGATCGCACCTCACCGCCGCTTGCACCCTCTCCTTCGGCGGCGTTCCCGCCACCGGCCTCACGCTCGGCGCCGACGGGACGCTCCACGGCATCACGCCGCCGCACGCGGCCGGGACGGTCGACGCGCTCCTCACCTGCGGCGCCGCCACCTTCGTCCTCTCCAACGCCTTTACCTATCTCGACTCGCCGCCGGCGCTCGCCGCCGTCTCCCCCACCTTCGGCTCGACGGCCGGCGGGACGCTCGTCCGCGCCACCGGCACGAACTTCCAGAGCGGCTGCTGGATCTTCTTCGACGACGTCCCGGCGACCGCGGTCGAGTTCGAGTCGACCACGTCGATGATGGCCACCGTGCCGCCGCGCGCCACGCCCGGGCTGGTCGCGACGTCGATCCGCTGCGGCGCGCAACTCGGCACGCTCCCCGCGGCGTACGCCTACAGCACCGCGGCCGACTCCGCCGCCTCCATCGTCTCGGTCGATCCGCTGATCGGTGCGCCGGGCGAGTCGGTGACGATCGCCGGCTCCCGCTTCCGCACCACCGACGCCGTCGACTTCGACGGCACCCGCGCCACGGTGCTCCGCAGCCGCCCCGACCAGCACGTCGTGCGCATCCCGGAGCTGCCGGCCGGCACGAGCGCCATCACGCTCACCGACGCCGCCGGCCGCGTCACCACCACCGGCCCGATTTTCCTGATCGTCGAGCCGGCGCCGCCGCAGGTCGTCTCGGTGAGCCCCGCCGCGACGCTGCCGGGCTCCGAGGTGACGCTGCACGGCCGCGGCTTCCGCCCCGGCTACTCGTTCGCCATCGGCGGACAGCCCGCCCACACGCTCTCGCTTCGCTTCGACCAGGTGGTCGTCCGCGTCGGTGAGGCGGTCGCCGCGGGGACGCATCCGGTGCACGTCCTCAACGCTGCCGGACGGGTGGCGTCGATCGGCGGCGCGGTGAACGTCGGTGGCGGCGCGCTGCGCCTGCACGGCGTCGCGCCGGCGTGCGGCACGACCGGCGGCGGCAACGCCGTGGCGATCTCCGGCGAGGGCTTCGAGCCGGGCGCCGTCGTGACGTTCAACGGCATCCCGGCCACGAACGTGGTGGTCGTCGATGCGCGGCAGCTCCTCGCCACGACGCCTGCCAACGTCACCGGACCCGCCGTCGTCAACGTGCGCAACGCGAACGGCGATCAGGCCGCGGCCACCCGCTTCACCTACTTCTCGCCGTTCGACCCGGCCGGCGCCTGCGTTCCCGATACCCGGAGCCGTTCGGTACGTCACTGATCCTGTGTTAAGAAGCGCCGTCATGCTGACGGCGCTTCTCATTGCCTCCGCCCTCGACACCGCCATCCTCCCGCCGCCCATCCCGTGGGACGGCGCGAGCCGCAGGCTCGTGGTGGCGGCGGACGATCCCTGGATCACGCCGTCGGAGCGCGGCCAGCTCCGCACCACGCCCGGGTACGATGAGACGGTCGCCTACCTGCGGCGGCTCGTCGCCGCGTCGCGCGACCTGCAGCTGGTCTCCCTCGGCGAGAGCGCCGAGGGGCGCGACATCTGGCTGGTGATCGCCTCGCGCGACCGCGCCTTCACGCCGGAGGCGCTGCGCCGCTCCGGGAAGCCGGTCGTCTTCGCGCAGGCCGGCATTCACGCCGGCGAGATCGACGGCAAGGACGCGGGGCTCATGCTCCTGCGCGACATGACCGTGCGCGGCACGAAGCGCGAGCTGCTCGACCGCGCCAGCTTCCTCTTCGTCCCCATCTTCAACACCGACGGCCACGAGCGCTCCGGCCGCTTCACCCGCATCAACCAGCGGGGGCCGGTCGAGGGAGGCTGGCGGACGACGGCGCAGAACTACAACCTCAACCGCGACTACATGAAGGCCGACACGCCGGAGATGCACGCGATGCTGCGCGCGCTCGACACCTGGCAGCCCGACCTCTACGTCGACCTGCACGTCACCGACGGCGCCGACTACCAGTACGACCTCACGTACGGCGGCAACGTCGCCACCGGCTGGTCGCCCGCCATCGCGCGCTGGATAACGGCGAGCTTCCGCCCCGCGATCGACGCGGCGCTGAAGGAGATGGGACACATCCCCGGTCCGCTCATCTTCACCGACGATCCGACCACCGGGATCGGCGACGATCCCGACGACCCGCGCCTCTCCAGCGGCTACGGCGACGCGCGGCACATGGCCACGGTGCTGGTCGAGAACCACTCCCTCAAGCCGTACGACCAGCGGGTGCTGGCGACGTACGTCTTCCTCGAGCAGTGCCTGCGCCTCGTTGGGCGCGACGCGGCGGCGCTGCGGGAGGCGACGCGGGAGGCGCGGGAGGCAAAGCCGAGTCCTGTCCCCCTCTCCTGGCGCGTGCTCCCCGATTCCCCGAAGACCGAGATCGAGTTCCTCGGCGTCGAGCGGCGCGAGACGCTCTCGCCGGTGAGCGGCGGCGTGCGCGTCGAATGGCTCGGCCGTCCGGTGACGCAGCGCATCCCGTACATCACCGGCAGCGTCGCCACGAGCATCAGCCGCCCGTCGGCCTACTGGGTGCCCGCCTCCTGGCGCGAGGTCATCGCGAAGCTCGACCTGCACGGCATCCGCTACGAGCGCATCGCCGCGCCGCGTGAGCTGGAGGTGACGATGTACCGCTTCGGCGAGCCGGAGTACGGCAAGGCGCAGTTCGAGGGGCACGTGCGGGTGACGGCGCCGGCGACCCCGTCGCGCCGCCGCGAGCGCTTCCCCGCCGGCAGCGTCCGCGTCCCCACCGACCAGCCCCTCGGCACGATCGCCGTCCTGCTGCTCGAGCCCTCGTCCCCCGACTCGCTCTTCCAGTGGGGCTTCTTCAACTCCATCCTCGCCCCGACGGAGTACGTCGAGAACTACATCATGGAGCCGATGGCCGAGCGCATGCTGGCCGAGGACCCGAAGCTCGCCGCCGAGTTCCACGAGAAGGTCGAGACCGACGCCTTCCGCGGCAACGCCCAGGCGCGCCTGCAGTGGCTGTACGAGCGCACGCCGTTCTACGACGAGAGGGCGCGGCTGTACCCGGTGGGGCGGGAGGAGTAGAGGGGGCTGACGCTACTCCTGGTCATAATGATCGGCTGCGGCGGTCTTGCTCACCAGATCGAGCACCGTGCCGCCGTCGTAGCCGAGCACTCCCGGAATCGGGGCGAGACGATTGATGCCGGGGGCGAAGGGGCTGACGAACTTGCCGGTCGCGCGGTAATCGGCCGGTACGATCGGTTTGCCGGTGAGCACCGGCGGGATCGCGGTCGAGCCATCGGCGGGTCGGATCGCCGACGCCCACAGCACGAAAGTGCCGTTCACGCTGCGCCCCAGGCCGGTGACGGATTTCAGTTCCGGAATGGGCGACGGGTCGGCCGCCTCGTCGAGGAGCAGCGTGCCGAGATCGGTGATCTTCCCCGCGGCCGCGTGAAAGGAGACGGTCCCGAGACAGAGACAGGTGCACAGCACGTCCGCCGTTCCCCATCCATAGAGAACGTAGTCTCCCGGCCGCGCCTCGATGAGCATGACCCGGCCGTCCTGCGGCTTCTCCAGCGCGTGTCCGAGGGTCACGGAGTGGAGGTTGCGGATGCCGTCGTATACGAAACTGGACGGGTCCCGGCTGCGCTTTTTCGCCGCCTCGTACGTCGCCATCTCCTCTGCCGTCGGAATCCGCAGGAACACCGGACTGACGCCCAGGAAGACGCGGCTCTCTTTGGAGTTCGTGCGGAACAACAGGTACGCGCGATCGGGGCGGATGGTGACGGGCGCGCCCGCTCGGATCTCGACGAATTCGTCCGCCGGCTTCTGCGATGCGGCGCTCGCGACCGAAGCCAGGAGCAGGGTGAAGACGAGCAGGACCGCCTTCATTTGTCCTGCACCTGCTGTCCGAACGCCGGCCCGGAGGCGATCTTCGCCTGAACGGCGATCGATTGCTCCGGCGGCAGGCGCGTGACCCGTTTCCAGACTCCCTCGGCGACCCCGTATCGGACGTACCCGCGAGGCTCCATGCACATCCGCAGTTTCGCCTGGTAGTCGCGATGCTGCAGTGCGCCCTGCACCGCTCCGAGGATCAGCGCGCCGACGAGGCCGTGGTTGTTCGTCCACGGAAGCGGCCTCTGGCCCGGTTTGCTGACCCACGGCACGAACTGGTTCATGCGCACGTTTGCCCACGGCTGCAGGAACCGGAAGCACTCCGACAGATCCGCGTGCGCTTTGCTGAAGGCGACGCCTTCCTGGCGGAAGAAGAAGTACTTCGCCCCTTCCCGGATCACCGCCGGGTTGCCGGAGCCGGAAAGGTCGGGGACGGCGATGGCAGCCGGATCGGGGAGCGGCGGCGCCTCCTGAGCGTGCGCTGCCTGTTGAAGGAATGCCGCAACCACAAGCGCTGCCGCGAGGGTTCTCATGGAGTGGGGGCATCTTACCCCCTTCCCCAAACCGGGCAGAGCTGTTGCAGACTGCGCGCGCATGATCACCCGCGCCGTACTCGCCCTCTCGCTCCTCCTGCCTGCCGCCGCCTTCGCGCAGACGGTCGATCCGCTCCGGAACGTGTCCGGCACGACCGCGAACCCGGGGTTCAACCCCTGGGTGACGTCCGGGACGGGCGGGTGGACGTTCTTCCACGGCTTCGACGCGCACGTGACGTACACGAGCCAGACGGGTCCCGAGGAGCAGGAAAACGAGATCATGTCGACGAACTGGTTCGGCGTCGGCGCGCAGCGCGCGCTCGGCGACCGCGCCTTCGTCCTCGCCCGCGGCCGGGTGTCGCTCGAGCAGTACACGCTTCCTGAAGAGGGGTACCTGCAGTTCTTCCAGTACGTGACGAACGAGCAGGGGAACCCGCTCCACATCGACCGGATGCGCCCGCACGACCTGATCGGCGAGGCGGGGGTGCAGGTCGGCTGGCGGCCGACCAACGGCTCCCTCCTCAGCGTCTATGGCGCCCTCGTCGGCCAGCCGGCCCTCGGCGCGGCGCCGGCGGAGCTGCGCGCGTCGGGCGTCGACTTCGCCGAGGCGCCGTTCGCGTACGACATCCAGGAGACGTACGCCGACTCCACCAGCGTCGTCACGGCCGGCTTCTCCACCCGCTCGTTCGCGCTCGAGGCGAGCGCCTTCCACGACGCCTTCACCACCGGCGAGGACGCCGAGATCGACAACGGCGACATCGACTCCCACTCCGCCCGCGTCACGCTTATGTCCAACAACTTCTCCCTGCAGGTCTCCCGCGGCGACCTCGGCGAGGAGGCGGCGCAGCGCACGATCACCAGCGGCTCGCTCTCCTACGCCGCGCCGATGGTGGCGGTGACGGCGCTCTGGACGCGCCGCGAGCACGAGAACCTCCGCGTGGCCGAGACGGCGTACGGCTTCGAGCTCGCGTTCCGCGGCACGCGCCACACCTTCATGGCGCGCGCGGAGCACGTCGACCGCCCAGCCGGGTTCCCCCTCATCCAGCTCCCGGTGGGCGTGGCGGTCGAGCCGGCGACGCACTACACCGGCGGCTACATCTTCGACTTCATCGCCGGGGGGCGCTATCGCGCCGGCGCCGGGGTGAACATCGACTACCGCACCCAGACCCGCCACCTCGAGCACATCTACGGGCACAAGCCGCAGGGGATCTTCGTGTTCCTGCGGGCGCGCACGGGCGCATAGCGGCGGGGCCCGGGCATGCGTGCCCAAAGGCTGCCGCTGTATGCCCGGAGCCCGGGCATGCATGCCCGAGGTCTGCCGCTGTATGCCCGGAGTCGGGGCATGCATGCCCGAGGTCTGCCGCTGTATGCCCGGAGTCCGGGCATGCATGCCCGAGGTCTGCCGCTGTATGCCCGGGTCCGGGCATGCACCGCGTGGTGACGGCGATGCCTACAGGTCTCCGCTCGCCTTGAGCCATACCGCCATTGCAACGAGCAGGATGGCGTGCGCAACGGACGACCAGGGCGACAGCACCGGGAAGAAGCGCGCAACGAGGAAGGCGCCAATCCACGCCGCCGCAAACGCTGCTACGACTCTGCGATTCGCGCCTGCGATCGCCGCATGCACCACCAGGAGCCAGAATCCGGCGGCGATGACGAGCCGGTACACGCGTGCAGGATAGCAGTGGCGGCGGTGCCCGCATCACCACTTCTCGTAGTCGTCGATTGGGAACTTTGTCTCCTCCGCCTTGCGCGCGAGGCGTGCAGCACGACCTTTGAGCTTCGGTCGCTCCTCGGGCGTGGTGAGCGTCTTCCACTTCCACACCAGAACACCGAGGAAGAACGCACCGATGAGAACGGCGACCGGAGCAAAGACATCCCCACCCCAGTACTTCGAGTAGTGAAGGTCGCCGAACAGGAGCTCGCGCAGGCCGCTCAGAAGTAATGAGAGGCCAAACAGAAACAGGACAGCGCGGGCAACCCAGATGTTTTCCACGGCGTTCTTCATGCGTTTCGCGCGGTACTGTACCGCTCGTGACCATCACACGAGGTGCGTCGTGTTTGCTCTCATCGGTTGCCCGTTGCCCGTTGCCCGTTGCCGCGGAACTCACGTCCGCCGGATGCCCGCTGGCACCCGGCAACCGGCAACAGGTAACACTATTCATAGCCGCCGCCACGCGCGTGCTACCATCTGGTGATCGATGCCCCGAAGCAGGTGACGATGGCCAAGACACGCGTTTCACCGAAGTACCAGGTCGTGATCCCCAAAGAGATCCGGGAGGGTCTTTCACTTCGGCCCGGACAGGATCTGCAGGTGATCAGAAAAGGCAACATCATCATGCTCGTTCCCGATCGACCGATCTCCGCATATCGAGGCATTCTGCGCGGCCTGTCGACCGCAGACGTGCGAGAGAAGAAGGATCGCTTTTGATCGTTGTCGACTCCTCGGGCTGGCTCGAGTTCCTGACGGACGGCGTACTCGCCGACCACTACGCCAAGCACCTGCGTCAGCCCTCCGCCGTGCTTACGCCAACGATCATCGTTTACGAAGTGTACAAACACGCGAAGCGCCTAATGTCGGAGGAGGAGGCCGTTGACGCGGTCGCCGCGATGCAGAAGACTCGGATCGTGCCCCTCACCGACGAGCTCGCGCTTGTTGCTGCGGACCTGAGTCTCACGCACAAGCTACCGATGGCCGACTCGATTGTGCTGGCCACAGCGCAAGCTCACGACGCAGAGGTCGTGACGAGCGACGCCGACTTCGCCGATATCCCCGGTGTCGTGTACATCCCGAAGCGAGCGTAGGCCTCCGACGGAGGTCTCAAAAGACGAAGGCACGGGACCGACTCCCCCGACCTCCCGCGTGCACGAACCCGCGATGACACGTCGGCGTTGATGTACGCCGACACCCGCGATGAGACCGGCCTCCGGATGATGGAGCGACTTGACAGCATTGAAAGAGTAGTAATAGACGGAAGCGCGCGCGCATGGGCGTTTGCCTCCCCTCTTCTGCCTTGGTCTTACGGACTCACGCTCGATGTCATCGGCTTTACTTCGGCAGTCGCCAAGCGGAACAGTAAGTGAGGGACATTGGCGAGCGAAAGCAACTCGGAGCGACACCGGCGCCACCTAATCCATGATGGACGCGGCGACGTCTTATGCGCACCGGCCGCAGTACGGCATCGATCCGCACGACACCAACGCCCTTCCGTCGGGCTAACGTCCTTGGTGTAAGCCGCACGGCCGGTCCCGCGGGCCGCAGCCGGAGCGGCATCGCGGTTGCTGGAGATCTCGCGGAGCTGCCCTTCGACCTTCGCCTTCCACTCCTCCTCGCTCTTGCCGGAGACGCCGCCGAGGGCGGAGCAGAGCGCCTTCGAGCCCTCGTCGGTCTGCTGCTCGGGCTTGCAGGAGATGTTGTAGATCCAGCCCGCGACGAACTTCACGGCGAACTCGCCGCCCTTGCTCCCGGCGGACGACACCGCGCCGTTGAGGATTTTGGTGCCGAGCGACTCCTCCTCGGCGGCGGTTGCGGGGATCGAGAGCAGAACGGAAAGGGCGACGACGTACACAAAGCAGCGGCCTCGCATGCTGGTCCTCCGGTCAGTGATGGGGCGGATTCGGATCCGGCGATAATGGTACCAGACGCCGCTGTAAGCGGATGTGCTTCGCGAAGCACCCGATCTGCTTCCGGAAGCACCTGTCCTGCTTCGCGAAGCACCCGATCTGCTTCCGGAAGCACCTGCCCTGCTTCGTGAAGCACCCGACCTGCTTCGTGAAGCACCTGCCGTGCTTCGTGAAGTACCTCCCCTGCTTCGCGAAGCACCTCATCTGCTTCGCGAAGTACCGGTCCTGCTTCGCGAAGCACCTCCCCTGCTTCCGGAAGCACCCGACCTGCTTCGCGAAGCACCCGACCTGCTTCGCGGAGCACCTGCTCTGCTTCGGGGAGCTTCCCACCACGATGGCCGGTCGGATGATGCCAGGCGCGCGTCGTCGTCGGTGATCTGCAGGTTCGGCACCTCGTGCGTCGTATCCGGTGTCAGCCCGGCTCCGTCAACGCATCGGCAGCATGCCACATCGCCATGAACTCACCGGCCGGCAATGGCTCGAAATGGTCGCAGAAGAAGGCCGCAGCTCACGGAATGTTGCTCGGCCCCGCGGGATCAATGTCCGCTACGGTCGGATCGGCGCAGGGCATCAGACGCGCTCGTCGGGAGCGATGACTTCTTCGCCAACGACTTCAAAGTCACTGGTCGAGAGATCCTGTTGATAGATCACGAGGTTTGTGCCGCCAGGACGGCGTGCCGAAGGGACGAGTAGCCCGTCGTGCCCTAACCAGTTCACCGCACCTCCGATCGTTCTGCACGGCGAATGGTCTGGTGCCCCGAGAAACGAGTCGGTGATGCCGAGTTGCGCGAGGACGCCGGCGGCGGTGAGATCGATCACGTTCTTCAGCGAGACGCGGATCGTATACAGCGTGCGTTTTGCTTTCGGCCGGAGCGGCTGCATGTTTATGTAGTACTCGGCTTCGGCTAGCGCAGTCTCGCGTTCGCAGCTCGTGTAGATTGCTTCAACCCCAACGTCGTTCCAGCGCCCGCCAGTGGTGTTGCTCCGCGCGGCGGGGTGCGAGCCGAACATGTGACGATAGACTGTGCCCGACCAGGCGGACACAGAAGCTGATTGCAAGATATCCAGCATGTCGGGGGAGTAAATCATAATTAAAGATATGCGCCCGAGCGAAGCTGATCGAGGACCGCAAACACGTCCTGTGTTTTTCCGGCTTGTATCCGCGCTGCTGCGGTTTCACCGCCCAGCAACTTGTGAGGGCTGAACAACCATAATTTCGCTTCTTCGGGTGAATAGAACTCGGACAGCTCGGTGAGGAAGAATTCAAGCTCCAACAACCGCTGCAGCCTTTCGCGTTGGGGATCGATTTTGCCTGTCGTCCAACGTGACACCGTTTCAGGAGTCGTATCCAGCAGTTGCGCGACGTCGCGCCCGGTGATGCCCCCGAGTTCTTTGATTTTTTCGAGGCGTTCTGCAAGTGCTGAAGCCATGTTTAGCTCAACCTTCCTTTTTCATGCCGACGATAAATGAGATCAGGCGCCGCGACGTGTCTGGATCCGCTTGCCCTCCGGCACAGCCGAGAAGCTCACCGGCTGCGCGTCTTCAAGAATGGTCCCAAGGACGCTCCTTAAGAGGTCGAGGCGTTGGCGCGTCGTTTCCAGCTGAGGCTCGACTTTCACGGCTTTCGCCATTTGATCGGTCGCAGGACGAAGAATTTCTTCCATGTAGCGCGAGGCGCGTAGTGTCTGCGGCAATGCACTAAGGCGGCTGATCTCACCCGTGCGCCGCCGCACGAAATGTCGTTTGGGATTGAGGAGCATGTCGTCAGAGCCGCGCGGGCAGCAACGCTCTTTGCACGCGAAATAGGTTCGGATCGTGCGGTTGTCGAAGAAGGGGCGCGCCTGTTTTTTAGAGAGGAACGTCTGGAGCGCCGCGATGTAGAGGCGTGCTTGCGGCGTGAACGGCTTACCACCGTCTCTATACGAAATCAGACTGTTTGCGTCAAAGTGCTCCCCGATCGTGACGCCGCTTTCAATGGCGCCCACCGCACCAAACGCGAGCAGTGCAAGGCCGGTGGTGCCGGATTTCTCCGCAACGAGCGGCAACGCTGACCGATGAAGCTCGGCGCACGCCCGAATGTACTTGCGGACCACGTTGCCGCCGCTGCGCGTCCCGAACGGCTGCACACGAAGCCACAAGGCGTCGATCGGAAGCGATGAGAGCGCGACGCGGATTTCTTCGCGCTGCTGCTTGTCGAAGAACGCCTCCCCTTTTAAAGCAAGGGGGTAGTAGATCGGCACAGCGGCGAGGCCGGCCGCATCGAGTGCTTCGCGAAGAGCGATTGTCAACTCGCGATCAACCGCGAACCACTCATCCGCCGCACCTTCGGAGAGGTAGTGCGTTGGAGCGAGGATACTGGAGAACTGCCGCGGCGCGGCCCATTCCGCGATGCGTTTCACGCAGTCACGGCCAGCCACACCACGGAGGCTCTCGCACCGATGCATCTGGTTGGCGGCCCATGGCAGCGCGCGGCGGGCGCCGATGAATCCGCCTTCGAGAGCGAGTTCCATCGCACGTGTGTCGAGGACGGTATCGATCTTCCGTTCGCGCGCTTCATCGCGAAGTTCGGCGTGCATCGAGTCGAGTGTCGGATCGAAGACCACCCCTTCCAGACCTGCAGGAGTGCCCTCCGCGAGAAACGCGAGCAGAGCCTTATGGTCAACACGGCTCGGCCGGAGATACGTGCCGAGTTGCGGTG
>DASWNW010000010.1:0-45495 GCA_036399015.1 Thermoanaerobaculia bacterium
GCTCGCCCTGGAGACCCTGCTCGCCACGCTCGCCCTTCTCACCGCGCTCGCCCTGCAGGCCGCGCTCGCCCTGGAGACCCTGCTCGCCACGCTCGCCCTTCTCACCGCGCTCGCCCTGCAGGCCGCGCTCGCCCTGGAGACCCTGCTCGCCGCGCTCGCCCTGGTCGCCCTTGTCGCCCTTCGGCCCGGCGGCGCCGTACGCGGTCTCGTCCTTCACAAAGTAGCCGATCACGTCGACGGTCAGTTCGGTGGCATTCTCGGCCGCCTTCACCGCGAACTTGCCGTCGCGCAGCATGACGCTCGCTTCCTGCAGCGTGTCGTCGCCAGCCTTGAAGACCAGCGCCGGCAGGTTCACCGACGACTCCTTCGGCGAGAGATAGATGCTGCCGTTCCCTTCGGCCTTGTGCGAGACGATGCGCACCGCCAGCGCGACCGACTCGGTCGGGATGCGCTCGGAGCAGGGGTTCACGAAGACGCCTTCGATCATCACGCCGGTGCCGTAGTACGAGCGGGTCTCGTTGACCTGGAACGGCCGGCCGCCCCACTGCTCCGGATACTGGTCGGCGTCGAGAGTGCTGATGAAGCGGCAGGGGACGATTTCCTGAAACAGCGTCGGCCCGTAAGCCTCGTTCACTTCCATGACCGAGTAGGCCGACGACATTTCCTGCGGCAGCAGGTGCGTACGAACCTGGACGCCGAGGACGGTGTAGGGGTTGTGGATCTTCAGCTCGCGGGAGTTCGCGGAGGCCGCGTCGGCGGCGTGCGCGTTGACTGCGGTCATGGCGATCATGACGATCGCGGCGACCAGATGGAAGAACCGGTTGATCGGGGACTCGTTGGTGGTGTTGGTGGTGAAGATGTTGTTCATGGCTCCCTCCTGTGTTGTGCGCAATGTGCGCTCGGGGGGAGCTTTCCAACAGGACGGATGGACCGGTCAGTTGTGGGGGGTGCACACGGGCGTTGTGACGTTGGTCACAAAGGCGAGGTGCAGGCGTCTCAGAGGACGATCAGATCCTCGAGCTCACCCTTCTTGTGAAGGGTCATCGACGACCGCCGCACCGTCAGGATCTTCTTGTCCCGGAAGGACTTGAGGAGACGGGTGACGGTCTCGCGCGAGGTGCCGATCATCTGCGAGATGTCCTCGTGCGTCATCGCCACCGGGAAGCGCATGCCGCTCTCGGATGGCCGCCCTTCTTCCTCGCACCAGGTGAGAAGGAGCTGCGCCAGCCGCTCGGCCGCGGAGTTGGCGAGGCCGAGGGCGCGGATCTGGTTCGCGTCCGACTCGCACTCCTCGATGAGCTGGCGGGCGATGTTGAACTGCACGTCGCGGTGCTCGGCCACGAAGCGGGTGAAGTCGTCCCGCTTGACGAACTTGAGCTGGCTCGGCGTGACGGTCTCGGCGGTCGCCTTGTACGCGTTGCCGGAGAGGACGCTGGAGAGCCCGAGCGTCTCGCCCGGCTGCACCATCCGCTTGATGAGCGTCTTGCCGCTGCCGGAGGAGATGGTCAGCTTCGCCTGCCCCGTGCAGAGGATGAACAGCCCCGCGGGCGCCTCCCCCTCGGCATAGAGCAGCGCCCCATCGGGATAGACGTTCGTGAAGGCGATCTTGTCGAAGGCGGCCAGCACCTCAGGGTCGAACTGGCAGAAGAAGCTGTCCGTACGCCACTTACACGCATCGCAGTGATTGCAGACGTCGATCCCGTAGCGGCTCATCTGAATTGGTTCCCGAGAGCCACATTTTATACCTATATTCGGAAATGGGGACAGTCCGTCCACGCCAGAGGGCAAACCACAGAAACGAAATACCTTACGCGCACCGCCCCGTTCTCGATCCCGTGCGCCGGCTCCTCATCCTTTCGCTGCTGCTCGCCACCGCCGCGCGCGGAGCGGTGACGTTCGTCTCGCCGCTCGAAGGATCGCAGGTCCTCGGCCCCACCGCGGTCGAGGTGACGACCGACGCGACGCAGGTCGACCGAGTCGACTTCTTCGTCGACGGCGTCCTCGCCGGGGTCGCCCGCCAGCAGCCGTACCGCATCGCCTTCGACTTCGGGACCACGCTCGCGCGACGCACCCTCACGGCCAAAGTGTGGACCGGCGGCTTCCAGTCGTCCGAGTCCGCCACCATCACCACCGCCGCGCTCACGGCGAACGACACGCTCGACGTCGACCTGGTCGAAGTGCCTCTGCGCGCCCGCGCCTCCCGTCCGTTGCAGCCGTCCGACCTCCGCGTGCGCGAGAACGGCGTCGTGCAGACGGTCCGCGACGTCCGCCGCGAGCGTCCCGCCGCCCACTTTGCCTTCATCGTCGACCGCTCGCTGTCGATGAACGACGGGAAGCTGGAGGCGGCGTTGCGCGCCGTCGAGACGGAGCTGCGCCAGTTGCGCGACGGCGATACGGCGTCGCTCGTCACGTTCAATCATCACGTGGCCAGGGCTGTCCCGATTGCACGCACGCAAGCGTTGCCGCCGCAAACGCTCACCCCCTCGGGCGGCACGTCCCTCCGCGACGCGCTCGCCTCCGTCGCCTCGAAGCAGCGCACCTACGCCATCGTCATCACCGATGGCGGCGATCGCAACAGCGTCCTCTCCGACGAGGAGGCGCTGCGACGGATCAGCGGCACGCGCACCATCGTGAACGCGATCGTCCTCGGCTCGTCGCACGCCCGTTTCCTCGATCGCGCGGCGGCCAATACCGGCGGCAGCGTCGTCGAAGCGTCGCCCTCCACCATCGGCGACGCGCTCTCGCGCCTCCTCGCCGACATCAACAGCCGCTACCTGCTCATCTACCAGAGCAAGGGGACGAAGCGCGGCTGGCGCAGCGTCGACGTGCAGGCGAGCCGCCGCGGCGTCGAGATCGTGAGCGCGCGCAAAGGGTATTTCGCGGAATGAGGCTCCTCGTCGTGGTCCTGCTGGCGCTGCCGCTGGCGGCGCAGTCGCGGCTCGCGTCCGACTTCGAGATCGCGCAGATGGAGAAGCAGCTCGCCCGTTCCAAGGAGTTCGAGGCGCAGCTCTCCGGCCGCCTGAACCTCGGCGACGTGCGCGCCGCGCGGAACGAGCGCTCGCTCGCGCGCGCCGAGTACCTGAAGGCCTACGACCTCGCGCAGCGGGAGCGGCTCGACGCCCGCCGCGACTCCAGCCTCACCCGCTACGCGAACGCCACCTCGTACGCGGCGCTGGCGCAGGCGAAGCTCGGCCGGGAGGCGGACGCCTTCTCGCTGCTCGAAGAGGCCGCGCGTTACGCGAGCGACGATGCGGAAGCGTGGAACCTCTACGCCTCGGCCATGCGCATCCTCGGCTACCCGCGCAAGGCCATCGCCGCGGCGCGCAACTCCGTCGCCATCGCCGCGACGAAGACCGACAAGCTCGACCTGGCCGTCTACCAGCACGCGCTGGCCACCGCATTGATCGAGGCGGGCGAGGCGCGGGAGGCGGAGACGCTGCTCGTGACGGTCACGGCGTCGCTGCGGTCGAAGGAGTTCGAGGCGCTGCAGCGCGAGGCCGCACGTGCGGAGTCCTTCGAGGTCTACAACTCCGCGCGCGGTGACGTCGCGGCCTACGTCTCGCTGCTCAATCGCGCACAACTCCGGCTCGCGTCGCTGTACGAGCGGCGCGGGGACATCGAGCGCGCGCGCGCCGAGTACGAGCGCGTGCTCGCCGGACGCACCGACGACGTCGTGGCGCTGAACGCGCTGGCGCGGCTCGCACGGACAGACGGGGAGCGCGAGCGGTATTACGCGGAGGCGTTCGAGGCGAACCCCTTCTCGATGGCGCTGGTCCGCGAATACCAGAAGCAGTTGCGCGACCGCACGCCTCCGCCGATCGACGACGCCACCACCGGCGGCGCGGTGCGGAAGGCGCTGGCGCAGCTCGCGCGCGGCGAGTCCCGCGCGGCACGGGCGTCGCTCGACGCGCTGCTGGCGAAGTTCCCCGAGAACGAGACCCTGCGCACGCTCCGCCGCGAAGCGGAAGGGGCGTCAGTCATCGCACTCCCGTCGGCTACGCCGTCCGCCGCCGAGCTGCGCGCGCTCCTCGGGAACTTCGAGCGTCTCACGCCGGAGCAACGGGTAGCGCTCGACCAGGCCACCTACACGAGCGTCGTGCAGTTCGAGGGCAGCGCGTTCGAGTCGGGCACGATCGACGGCGTCCCCTTCCGCTTCGGCGAGGCGACGATCTTCTCCGGCACGTTCGACATCACCCGGCCGCTGCGTCTCACCTATCGCATCCTCGGCGTGACCCGCTCCGGCGACCGCGACGCCCTGCTCCTCGAGCCGGTGCGCCTGGAGGCAGCGCCGTGAAGCTCGCGCTGCTCTTCACCCTCCTCACCTCCACCCCCGAGGGTGTGGTCGTCGCGCACGACAACCAGCTCCGGCTCGGCAACCGCTGGACCGCGGACGGCGTCGAGCATCCGACGGCCATCGTCTCCTCCGACAGGCAGGTGGCCGTCCTCGACGCGCTCAACAACGAAGCGGTCGTGGCCGACCTCGCCACCGGCCGCACCACCCGCTTCGATACGGCGGAGACGCCGGTCGCCGCCGCCTTCGCCGGGTCGGAGCTGTACGTCCTCGCCCGCGACGCGCGCGTCCTGCAGCATGGCGCGACGCGCATCCCGCTCGCCGCCGATCCCGCGTTCCTCCGCGCCGTGAACGGGAAGCTCTACGTCTACTCCCGCGCCGGGACGCTCCAGGAGATCGAGCGCGACCGGGTCACGCGCCAGCTCACCGTCCCCCCGTTCGCCTCCGACTTCGAGATCAGCGGCAGCACCGGTTACCTCGTCTATCCGCGCGACGCGCGCGTCCGCACGGTCGACCTCGGCGCGATGAAGGCGAGCGCCGAGTTGGCTGTCGGTGCCGTCCCGGTCGATCTCGACTTCGCCGGCGGCGGCACGGCGCTGACCGCGCGCATCCTGGCGGTCGCCGATCCCTCGGCCAAGAGGGTCTGGCTGGCCGAGGGGACGCAGTCGCTGGCCGAGGCGATCGGGCGCGGGTTCCTGCGCGGGGTCCTCGGGCTGGGGCTGTTCGGCAACCGCGCGTCCCAGTTCCCCACCGGGGTCGACCGGGTGCACGTCCGCGGAAAGCACTGGATTGCCTACGATTCGGCGTCAGGCACGCTCTACTACTTCACGCGCCGGTCGAGCTCGGTCGTCGCCAGGGGGATTGCGCCGGGGGCGTACGCCCTCACCGCTACGGGAGTCGCGTGGTGGAACGGTACGTCCGTTGCAGAAAAGCCGCTGCAATGAGCGAAAGAAAACCATGTACGCGGTGCTCGCGCGCGATCGACGCGTGGTCGAAGATCTGCCCCTTCTGTAACTGGGACCAGACCCAGCCCGTGCCCGCCGTCGAGCCGCCGAAGCCGGCCGCCGTGGCGAATTACCGGCCGCCGAAAGAGTTCGATCTCAAGAAAAACGCGATGTTCGCCGGCATCGGCATCCTCGCCCTCGTTGCCGCCTTCGGCGTCGGGGTGGTGATCAACCAGGATGGCGCGCCCGACGACGCGCCGCTGACGGTCGAAGAACAGCAGGAACAGGACGCGGCGCAGAAGGCCGCCGGTCCCGTCAGGCGGGCCGACACGCCGCTCGTCCCGACGAACGAGGCGGGAGGCATCGAGCAGCCGGTCACCAGCGCACCCGTCGCCGCGCAGCCGGGGATGGCGCCGAACGACTACCAGCGCACCGACGCCACCGCCGTCTCCTCGACGGAGTACGCGGAGATCGCCAAGCGCGCCCGCGCGGAGAAAGAGAAGATGGCCGCGCTCGTCGACCCCCGGTCTCTGACCGGTCCGGCGTACGCGCAGGCGCCCCGCGCACCGCAGCGTCGCGTGCTCGCGCAGCGCACGGCGCCGCCACCGCCGCCGATCCCCGGCGCTGAGCCGGCGCCGGCGCCCGCGCAGCAGCAGCCTCCCGCCCCGCCCGTCGCGCAGCGGGGAACCGGCGTCCGCACGCGGCCCGTCCCGGAGTCGCAGCCGCTGCCGCGCATCCCCGGTGCCTCCGGCACCGCGCGCCTCAACCTGATGGTCGGAGAAGACGGGCGCGTCCAGCGGGTCGACATCGAGCGTCCGATCGCCGGCTCGACCGCGCAGCTCATCTCCGCCGTCCAGAGATGGCGTTTCCGCCCGGCCACCGAGAACGGACGTCCCGTCGCGGCGCCGTACACCGTTGAGATATCGTTCGGACGATGAGCAGTCGCGGTACCTGTGCAGCTTGTAATCGCGCGATCGACGAGTTTGCGAAGCTCTGCCCCTACTGCGGCGCGAACCCGCAGACCGGCGAGCGGATGGACACGCAGGCGATCCTGCAGGAGATCTTCAAGCCGAAGGAGACCACCACCTCGGCCAGCGTGCTCGAATACGCGCGCCAGCGCCAGGGTGCGGTCATCGGCGTGACGGCGTTCGTCCTCTTCCTGATCATCGCCGGCCTCCACCAGTTCGTGTCGATGCGAAACGAGACCGCCGTCACCGACTCGCCGGCCGTCCCGCTCACCGAGATCACCGATCTCACCAACCGCCCCGACGAGACGCGCCCGCGGCCGCTGCCGGAGCTGAACTTCCCCTTCGAGGGACGCCCGCAGGCGATGCGCACCTACATCCTCGAGCCGGGCGCGATCGCCCCCGCGCCGCCCGCTCCCCCACCCGGAGCCGCCCCCGCTCCCGCGCCTGGCGCAGCGCCGGCAACCGGAACTGTTGCTCCCCCGGCCGTAGCCGGTCCGAGGCCCGCCGCCGCCCCCCAGCCGCAGCGCCGATGAGCATCGGCTTCTGGACTCTCCTGATCGCCATCGCGCTGATCGGGTGGCTCGTCGCCTACATGCTCGCGCAGCGTCCGATCACGAACGTCCAACAGCTCATCCAGCAGGGGCGGTACGAGGACGCGGTGATGGAGGCGAGCCGCACCGGCGACCACCTTCATCGCGCCGAGGCGCTCAAGCTGCTGCACCGCTACGACGAGGCGATCGAGGCCTACCGGCAGTCGACCGATCCCGCGGCGCGTGAGGGCATCGCCCTCTCCCTCGGCCATCTCGGCCGCGACCTCGACGAGGCGCGCGGCCTCATGGAGACGCAGATCGCGCAGTACCCGCAGATCCAGGAGTTCCAGTCGCTGGCGCTCGCCTACATCCTGCTGCGCGCCGGAGACCGCGACGCCGCGCTGCGGTTGTATCGCGACAATGTGGAGCTCCTCGAGACCCGCTTCCGCGACGACTACACCGATCGCGACCCGCTCCTCTCCGAGACGCTGTACCTGTTCTCCGTGCTCGCGGAGGCGAACGGCGAGCCGGCGCGGGCCGGCTCTCTCCGCCGGCAGGCGGAGGAGTGGGGGTGGCGGTAACGTGGAGCGGCGCTTTCAGGGACCCGACATCTCGATGTGGCGCTACGAGTCGGTGAGGAGGTCGCACCAGGGGATTCACTTCAACGCCTCAGCGGAAGCCTGCGACACGCTGCTGCACCTCCTTCGCGAGCTCTCCGCCGCCACGGGTGAAGTGCACCGCACGATTCCGTTGAAGCCGCTCGACCCAAAGCTCGACCCCACCGGGTTCAACGCGCACCTGTTGACGTACGCGGCGCTCCGGCTCGAGGTCGTCGATCCGGACGACGAGATCCGCCAGATGAACGCCTCGACCGAGGGGGACCGCGTCACCATCCGCATCACGCGGCCGTTCGTCCCGGAGTTGGTGGACGCGCTGGAGAACGTGCGGCAGGGCGGCGGAGACTTCGGGTTGGGTCCGACGGGGAAGAGACGCGAGCTCGGCCCCCGCGACCGCGACTCCGACACCCTTGTTTTCTGGTGGCAGAGACGCCGCTGACCGTGTGCTGCCGGGAGCGGGCCCCCGGCAGCACGGACGACGGGGTCGCTTACAGCGATCCGCGGTAGGTCGAGGCCATGTTCACCATGCGGCTGGTCTGGCCGCTGGAGAACGTGTACATGCAGGAGTCGAAGCTGTAGTCCATGAAGTTGATGATCGGGTCGACGCCGGAGTAGCTGCAGGTGTCGCGGCCGGTCGGGCAGCCCGACGCCGGCGAGGCCTCGGCGGCCGTGTCGGCCACGTAGTCGCCGCTGCTGGTGTTGTTGCCGGTGCCGCAGCCGCCCTGGAACGTGTGGTACAGGCCGAGCCAGTGACCGACTTCGTGCACGGCGGTGTCGCCGAGGTTGTAGTTCGTCGCGCTGCCGCCGTTGATCGAGGAGTGCAGGATCACGACGCCGTCCATGCGCGGGTTGCCGGAGAGGTTCCAGGGGAACGTGGCCCAGCCGAGAGTGCCGCCGCTCGGGTTCGCGGTGTAGAAGTTGAGGACGTAGCGGGGGTTGTTCGCGGCGATGCCGGTGAAGTAGTACTTCGCGTCGCGCTCGGCGGTCGTGCCGAGGGACATGCCGTACCAGGTGCTGTTGTTCGTGCGGTCGGTCGTGCCGCGCACGAAGGTGAAGCCGCGGTTCGCGTACGCGTTGTTCAGCGTCGTGATCTGCGAGTTGAGGCGCGAGTCGGAGACGTCGCCGGCGCCGGTCGAGCTGCGGATGACGTGGAAGTTGACGGTGATCGACACCGGGCTGGAGATCGACTGGACGGCGATGTCGGGGCTGAACATCATCGCCTCACGGAAGTTGTGCTCGATCGCCTCGGCCTCGCCCGTGGACGGATGCACCGTCACGCAGCGGCGGCCGGACTGCACGAACGCCTCGTGACTGAGCCACTCCTCCCCTTCGATCGCGAATGCCCGCTCGGCGAGACGCCCATTGAACTCGAGTGCATTCTCCTGCGCCTGCATGCCGAAGCCGAACACCACGACCAATCCGAGAGCGAGGGATAGACGCTTCATCATTCCATTCTCCTTTTTCGCGTTGACGCGTGGGGCGGGAGCAGAGCAGACGGGATGCCGCACGTGAAATCAACGACTTAGCGAGCAATGGGTGAAGGAATGATCCAAAACGAGCAGGAAGGGCGGATCAAAAGCTGCCCACTGGGTCAGTTCTGATTGCGGGCGCGCGTTTCGCACGACACCGGAGCATGCTTCCACCGACCGTCGTTCGCCTCGTCGACTTCCCGACCACGCTTCGCCTGACCCGCGGCCGCAGTTCCATGCAGCGCTCCGGCGCCGTCCTTCACGACGACGACACCGGTGAGGTGACGATGGTCCTGCGCATCCCGCCCGGCAGCGGCGTGACCTTCGAGAACAGCAAGAGCGAGATCAAGGTCACCCGTACCCTGAAGCATGGCGAGCATCACACGCTGCTCGCCGACTGGCGCCTGCTCGCGCAGGCGGGCAAGAAACCGCCGTTCGTGCTCATCGAGGTCGATCTGCTGTCGCCGGACGAGCCGCCGAACACCGCCACGGCCGGCATCCAGTTGACCTACTCGTCGGTCTCGCTCGCGGCTCTCCTCGCCGGTGTCGCCGCCGCCGTGATCGCCGCCTTGCTCATCGCAAAGCGGCGGACGCGAGACGGTGAAACTCACCGCGAATTCGATGCATCCCGATCGGAGCCGCTGATGGATGAATACGATTCGTCAGCAGGACCAGAATCCGGCCGCGATCGATCCAGACCGACGTTCCGGTGAAGCCCATGTGGCCGAAGGACTGCTCCGACAGTCCCGGCCCGCCGAGCTGCCAGCCGAGGCCGCGATCCTCGACGTGCGCGCGCGTCGACTCGGCGACCAATTCCGGCGGCACGAGCTCCCCACGCACGAACGCCTGCGCGATCCGGAAGACGTCGCGCGCCGTCGCGAACAGGCCGGCGTTTCCCGCCGTACCACCAGCGCCGAAGGAGTTGCCGTCGTTGACGTCCCCCCACATCAGCCCCTGCCGGAAGCCGGTGAAGACGATGGAGCGGGTGGCGCACATGCCGTACTCGAACCGCTGCCCCCACTCGGTCGCCGCGATGCGCGGCTTCAGCTCCGGTGGCGGCATGAAGAACGAGTCGCGCAGGCCGAGCGGCTCGAAGATCCGCGCGCGCGCCGCGGCCACGTAGTCGCCGTACAGCTCCGTCAGCGCGTAATAGAGGAGGACGAAGTTGAGATCGGAGTAGACCACCTGCTCCCCCCGCGCCGCCTCGCGGCCGTCCTTCTCGATCGCCGCCAGGTAGTCGCCGAGCGCGTACAGCGGCAGCCATGCCTTGAGCCCGGAGCTGTGGGTGAGCAGCTCGCGGTAGGTGCAGCCGCGATACTCGTCGTCGAGCGCGATCTTCCCCTCCGCCACCGCCTGCAGCAGGAGGATGGTCGTCACGAGCACTTTGGTGGTGGAGGCGCAGTCGTAGATCGTGTCGACCGTGGCCGGGATGCGCAGCGGCACCGCCACCGCGTGGCCGAGCGCGCCGGTCTCGACGAGCCCGTCGACGGTGCCGATCGCCCAGGAGACGCTCGGGAACGAGCCGAGGTCGCTTTCACGTTGCAGGAAGGGGCGCAGCGTCATGCCGCGGGGATGATTGCACAGGAACGAATGCGCACCGTCCGTGTCAACGTGTGCTCCGCCGCCGTCCCTGCTACGATCCGCGCCGCATCGGACCAAAAACCTACAAATGTTTCGTCTCGAACAGCTCGACATCCATGGCTTCAAGTCGTTCTACGACCCTGCCAAGCTCACCTTTCCCGCGCCGTTGACGGCGGTCGTCGGCCCGAACGGCTGCGGCAAATCGAACATCTGCGACGCCCTGATCTGGGTCCTCGGTGAGAACCGCGCCTCGCACATCCGCGGCGAGACGATGGAGGACGTGATCTTCCAGGGCTCGGCCCGCCGCCGCGCGCTGTCGATGGGCGAGGTCACGCTCACCCTCGGCGCGGTCAACGGCGACAGCGATCACCCGATCGCCGACGACGGGAAGATCGTCATCAACCGCCGCGTGTTCCGCGACGGGCAGTCGGAGTTCCGCCTCAACGGCAAGCGCGTCCGGATGAAGGACATCTCCGACATCCTCATGGACACCGGCCTCGGCATCCGCAACTACAGCGTGATGGAGCAGGGGAAGATCGACCTGATCCTCTCCAACAAGCCGCAGGACCGCCGCCGCCTCATCGAGGAAGCGGCCGGGATCACGAAGTACAAGACCAAGCGGCGCGCCGCGGAGCTGAAGCTCGAGGAGACGCAGCAGAACCTGCTGCGCATCGACGACACGCTCTCCGAGGTCACGCGCAACCTGAACTCGCTCAAGCGGCAGGCGTCGAAGGCGCGCCGCCACAAGGAGCTGGCCGACCAGCTCTCGCTGGCCAAGCGCTCGCTCTACAAGGGGCGCATCCTCGCCGCGCAGATCGAGGAAGAGAGCGCGAACGCCGGCATCGCCGACGCGCAGGTGCGCGAGAGCGAGATCTCCGCGCAGCTCGGCGCCGACGAGGCGGAGCTGGCGGAGACGCGCACGATCCACACGGACCGCGCGCATCACGCGTCCCGCGTGCGTGAGGAGATCGCCGGCCTCTCCGGCGAAGTCGAGCGCCTCCGCTCGTTCCTCCAGCAGTCGGAGACGAACCTCGGCGATCTCGTGCAGCGCATCGACAACGCGCGCGCGCAGGTGGCCACGCTCGAAGGCGAAGGCGCCGAGCAGCAGGCCGGCCTCGACGAGAAGACGCAGCAGCTCGAGGCGGCGCGCGCGGAGCGGAACCGCCTGCGCGAGATCGCCGACCAGCTCGAGCGCGACCGTCAGGAGAAGGGCGACGAGGTGCGCCGGCACGAGAAGTCGCTCTCGGAGTCGCGCGAGTCGCTCATGCGCACCATCGCCAAGATCTCCGAGGCGCGCAATCAGGTGCACCAGATCGAGATCGCGGTCGAGAAGTGCGAGTTCTACCTGACCAAGCTCACCGAGAGCGCGCGCAAGGCGGCCGAGAGCCGCGACGGCGCGCTGGCGCAGATGTACGAGTGGGAGCAGTCGGTCCGCGACGCGGAGCAGAACCTGCTCTCCACGCAGCAGATCGCGCGCGACGCGCTGCTGCGCCGCGACGAGCTGGCGGCAAGCCGCGAGGCGGGACGGAAGTCGCTCGCCTCCGCGCGCGACACGATCTCGCAGACGACGTACAAGGTCGACTCGCTGCGCTCGCTCCTCGCCTCCCTCGAAGCGCAGGACGAGAACGTCCGCCGCGCGATCATGGAGCTGATCCCGAACGCTCTCCCCGCGGCCGAGTCGGTCCGCGCGGCCGAGGGATTCGAGGCGGCGCTCGACAACCTGCTGCGCGAGGTGTCGAAGGCGATGGTCGTCGACTCCAGCGCCACCGCGTACGAGGCCATCCGCCGCCTGCGCGAGCGGGGCGCCGGCCGCGGCGCGTTCATCACGCTCGACTTCTCGCCGCGCGGCGAGGGCTCGCGCCGTGGCGACGCGCAGCACTCGGTCATCGGTGAGGGCTCGGTGGCCGACGCGGTGCGTCAGGCGATCCCCGAGGCCTACATCGTCGGCTCACTCACCGAGGCGTTCGACCGGGCGCAGGAGCGCCCGAACGCGACCTTCGTGACGCTGGAAGGCGACATCGTGCGCGGACCGCTGGTCATCGGCGGCAAGACCGAGGGAGCGACGCCGGGCGTCTTCTCCATCAAGCGCGAGATCGCCGACCTGGTGGCCCTCCTCGGATCGGAGGAGTCGCGCGCCAGCGGGATCGCCGCGGAGCTGCAGACGCTCGAGGACGAGCTGCGCGCCGCCGACGACGCCCGCATCATCGCCGAGGAGCGCGCCCGCACCGCGGAGCAGGAGCTGCGCGAGAAGAAGAGTCAGCGCGAGCGCGCGGGCGCGGAGCTGCAGCGCTACGAGAAGGACCTCGCGGTCGCGTCGGAAGAGCAGACGCTGTACATCGAGGAGAAGGAACAGCTCCTCTCGCGCAAGGCCGCGGCGATCGGTGAAGTCGACGCGCTGCAGGCACGCGAGGCGGAGCTGCACGAGCAGATCCGCGTGCACGAGGAGCAGCTCGGCGAGGCACGCGCCGCGTTCGAGCAGGTCACGGAAGTGGCCTCGAAGGCGCGCGTCGACGTCGAGACCGCGGCCGGCAACGTGAACGCGATCGGCCGCGAGCACGAGAACCTCTCGCGCATCGTGGTCTCCCTCGGCTCGCGCGCCACGCAGTTGCAGCAGGAGATCGAGAATCTCATCCGACGCCAGGGAGACACCGGCGTCGCGGTCGAGAATGCGCGAGCGCAGCTCGAGCAGTCGCTCGCGAAGCTGCACGACGTGTCGGAGATGCGCGTCGCCCTCGAGGCGGAGACCGCCGATCTCACCGCGCGCGTGCAGGAGCTGGAAGCGCGCGCGCTCGCGTCGCGCGAGCAGTGGAACACGGCCAAGAACGCGCTGTTCGACGCGGAGCGCCGCGTGGACCGCGCCAAGTCGGCGTTCGACCTTCTGCGCGAGCAGGTGGCGCTCGATCTTCACGCCGGCATCGACGCGCTGGCCGAGGCCGAGCCGCCGGCCGATGAAGAGGCGCGGGCGGCGCTGGAAGCGGAGGTCGCGAAGCTGAGCGACCAGCTCGAGAAGATCGGGCCGGTGAACGTGCTGGCCATCGACGAGCACCAGGAGCTGGAGACGCGCGAGTCGTTCCTGCGCACGCAGCGCGACGACCTCGTGCAGTCGATCGAGTCGCTGCGCCAGACCATCCGCAAGATCAACCTCACCTCGCGCGAGCTGTTCCGCGAGGCGTTCACGCACGTCAACGAGTCGTTCACCACCATCTTCACGTCGCTGTTCGGCGGCGGCACGGCGCGCATGCAGCTCCTCGATGAAGAGGACGTGCTGGAGAGCGGCATCGAGCTGGTGGCGCAGCCGCCGGGAAAGAAGAACCAGTCGATCGCGCTGCTGTCGGGCGGCGAGCGGGCGCTGACGGCGATCGCGCTGCTGTTCGCAATCTTCCGCTACAAGCCGAGCCCCTTCTGCATCCTCGACGAGGTCGACGCGCCGCTGGACGAGGTGAACACCGAGCGCTTCGTCCGCCTGGTGCGCGACATGTCGCGCGACACGCAGTTCATCGTCATCACGCACTCCCGCCGCACGATGGAGGCGGCGGACGTGCTGTACGGCGTGACGATGGAGGAGGCGGGCTGCTCGCGGCTCGTTTCGGTGAACTTCGCCGAGTTCGAGAGTTAGGCGGGGCGGGAGATCATCGGAACGACGACGACGTCCCCGTTGGCGTGCGTGATGAGACGCCACACGGCGGTGTCGCTCATCTCCGCGAGCTTCGACTCCGCTCCGCACTTGCGGCAGGGGCCCGTGGCCGGCTCCGCGCCTAGCGGCACGAAGTGAAAGCGCTCCTTGCGGCAGGAGTCACACAGCTCACGCAAGACGTCGTAGTTGATCAAGGACAGTCGCTGCATTGCACAAACCTCTCTCTCGGAACCGCCCGCGATTGTAGGGGCGAGCCCGACGGAAGGATGTGAGGGGGATCACGTGGTGGGGAGCCAGAGGGAGGAGAGCGGGATCTCGATCTCGGCGAACGGTTCCGCGCGGACCGTGTCCTCACCCTGATGCGATGCGATGGCGCCCCAAACCCCGCGGTCGAGCCGGAAAACCTCCAGCGTCTGGTCGAGCGGGTCGATCAGCCATGCGTACGCCACTTCATTGCGGGCGTAGACCGGCATTTTGCGAATGCGGTCGTGAGCGCGGCTGCTCGGGGAGATGACCTCGCAGACCCAATCGGGCGGGAGCTCGAACGCGGGCGTATTCGGGAGCACCGGCATTCTTTCCCTCCGCCAGCCGGCAATATCCGGCACCAGGACGTCGTCGCCGAAGTGGAGCTCGGGTTCGTCGAGGATCCACCAGCCTCCCGGACCGCCGCTGCCGCCGTCGTCAAAGCTCGCGATGAGGCGTCCGCCGAGAATGCTCGCCGCACGGCCGTGAGGCGACGCCGGCCGCGGCGAGGTGTACAACTCGCCGTCGACGAGCTCCGCCACAAGGTTCTCCGGCACCTGCAACAGGTCCTCGTACGTCGCCGGTCGTTTCGCGGGCTTGGCCACGGCTTTATTCTACGCGCCGCACCACCGCCTGAGTCACAATCCAGGCGCTCACCAGGCCGATGACGGCGGACGCGGTCACGTCGCTCGTCCAGTGGCGGAAGGCGAGGATGCGTGACAGGCCGACGCCGGTGGCGAGGGCGAAGGCGACCGCGCGCAAGAGCGGACTGCGGGAGCCGAAGACGAGCACGCCGGCCAGGGCAAACGCTCCGACAGTGTGGCCGCTCGGAAAGGACGTCGAAGAGCCGGGGGCGTAGTGCGTGGGGCCGAGCCAGAGCTCCGGGCGCGCGCGGCCGACGAGATGTTTGATGATTTGCGCGAGCAGGCCGGCGGCGAGGCCGGCGATGGCCATGGCGATGGCGTACGCGACCCAGCGCCGCTCGAGATAGGCGACGCCGGCGACGAGAAAGAAGGCCACCACCATCACCGGGTTCATGCCGCCGCCGAGGCGGTTGAGGAGACGGATCACATCCTCGGTAGTCTCCGACTGGACGCCCTCCGCCCAGGCGAGCATCGGGCGGTCGAGGAAGAGCCAGACCAGCGCCGTCACGATCGTGCCGAGGAGCAGATGGACGGCGTCGCGGCGCCAGAGGGAGCGCTCGAAGCGGATCGCGCGGAACTGGCGCGCCGGCTCGTGCGGATCGGCGACCGGGTCGGCGCTCTGCAAGATGATCAGCAGCAGCACGCCGGCGATGCACCAGAAGACGGCATCCCACGACGGCGCCTCGCGGCCGAGGAACGACAGCTCGTCGACCTCGATGTCCTCGTTGATCCAGAGCAGGTTGATGGAGACGACGGGCGACGGCCAGAAGACGGAGAGGATGAGGAGCGTGCAGAACGCCGCCGCGGCGTAGCGGCGCTTATCTACGATAGACATCGAACCACTTCCCGATCATCCGCAGCTCGTCCACCTTCCGGTAGCGCCCCAGCACGCCGGCGATCTTCTCCGCATCGCGGCGCCGGGCCACGATCAGCTCCGGCGACGACGCCCGCAGCTCGTCGGCATTCACGTGGCGCGCACGCTCCAGTGCCGGCGGCATCCCGCGCACCCAGAGATGCGGCGAGACGAAGAGCGCGACCTGCTCGGGCGGAGCATCCTGCCGCAGCAGCGCCCGCACGAGTGGGCGCGTCGACGCCAGCTCGTTCGCGATCGGCACCAGGAACAGCCCGGCGTAGCCGAGTGCCACGACCGTCACGAGGCCGGTGGCGATGGTCGAGGCGCGCAGATCGGAGCGCAGCGTGACGACGATCCCCACGATCGCGCAGACGAGGAACAGCGCGAAGAGCAGCCGCACGTCGAGCCGCGCCGCCAGCGCGCCATCCTCCTCCTTGATGTGATGCGGCTGCACGAGCAACCCCGCCGCGCCGACCACCGCGAAGAGCGAGAGCATGATCAGGTTCGCCCGCTTCCCCCACACGTGATCCGACTCCACGTACGTCCCCACGAGCAACGCGACCGCCGGCAGCAGGGCGATCATGTAGACGTCGAGCTTCGAGGAGAGGAGCGTGTACGGCACCAGCACCGCCAGGATCCAGCTCAGCGCGAACTTCGCCCGCTCGTCCTCGCGCCGGAACAGCGCCGCCACGCAGAGGAAGAACCATGGAGCCAGCGTCAGCGGCGCCCGCACGAGGTAGAACCAGGGCGGCGACTTGTGCACCCACGCCCCCACCGCCCGCCCGACCGTCTGCTTGTAGAAGATCTCGTTCCAGAAGGCCTCGCCGCCGATGACGATCGCCGGCACGAGCCAGAGCAGCGGCAGAAGCAGCATCGGCAAGAGCGCCAGCGCGTCGCGCGCGGCCGGACGCCGGCGGCGCCGGATCGACTCGAACGCGAAGAGCGCCAGCGTGATCACCGGCGCCATCGGACCCTTCACCAGGAACGCGAGACCGCTGGCCACGCCGGCGGAGAGCGGCAACGCGCCGTTCGCGCGGTAGATGTACCAGGCGGAGAGCGCGAGCAATCCCGCGAACGCGACGTCCATCCGCGCCGTCTGCGCCGAGCCCCACATGAGGAGCGACGTGCCGCAGACGAACGCCGCGGCCGTGCCTCCGAAGCGCCTCATGAGGAGCAGCAGCAACGCGAACGAGATCAGCGACGGCAGCACGAACGGCCAGATCGAATAGACGCCGAAGACGTGCGTCAGCAGGCCCACCGCCCAGAAGTGCAGCGGCGGCTTGTGCGTGAAGGGGGTGCCGTTGAGCGTGGGGAGGAAGAACGAGCCGGCGCGCATCTCGCGCACCACCTGGCTGTACTTGGTCTCGTCGCCGACGTAGAGCTCGCGCCGGAGCGGAGAGAGGAAGACGGAGACGAGGACGATCGCGAGGGCGACCGGGAGGCGGCGCATTGCGCGCGGATTGTAGCGTAAAGCCCCATCGCGCAGTGACTTACGTCACACTCACCTGGGCGCGCCACTTGGCAGGCGGAGTGCTAGAATCCTGCATGCGGATAGGTACTTCGAAGGAGGAACATCGATGTCGAATCGAACCGCTGACATTCAACGCCTGCTTTCCGATGAAGATCCCGAGTTTCGCGAATGGGCGGACGAGCACCGCCGCTGCGAGTCACGGCTCAACGAGCTGACCGCCAAGAGCGACATCAGCACCGATGAGGAGTTGGAAGAGAAGACGTTGAAAAAGCGGAAGCTCCACCTGAAGGACCAGATGGCCCAGCGCATTCGTTCCTACGAGACGTCCAACGCAGTGGCGTAACTCCCCCGCAACCCAGCTTCCCGAACCACACACCATCCGCACGCGCAGGGGGTTCCACGGAACCCCCTTTGCATTACTATCGGATAGATGAAGCCGGTGCGGCCGAACTTTCGGCGAGGTGTCTACGTCATCCCCACCTCGCTGACGCTGCTCAACATCTTCTTCGGCTTCCGCGCCATCATCTACGCCACGCGCGGCATCGAGGCCACCACCCTCGGGCGCACCGGCGCCGCGGTCGACTTCTTCGAGACCGCCTGCATCTCCCTCCTCATCGCCGCCGTCTTCGACACGTTCGACGGCATGATCGCCCGCCAGCTCAACGCCACCAGCGAGTTCGGGAAGGAGTACGACTCGCTCGCCGACGTCTGCACCTTCGGCGTCGCGCCGGCCGTGCTGGTCTACGCCTGGGGCCTGCACGTCTTCGAGAAGCTCGGCGGCGGCATCGCCTTCCTCTTTCTCGCCGCCGTCTCCCTCCGCCTGGCGCGCTTCAACGTGCAGACCGGCAAGACCGACTACCGCTACTTCGTCGGCCTGCCGAGTCCCGCGGGCGCGCTCACGCTCGCGTCGATGATCTTCTACGCGCCGGTGCCGGTCACCGACCGCAAGTTCGCGATCATCGTCATGCTGCTCACCATCGCCACCGCCTTCTCGATGGTCTCGCCGGTGCGCTACCGCAGCCAGAAGGGACTCTCCCTGCAGAAGGAGCGGTCCCTCATGTACTTTGTCGCGTTCGCGCTGATCCTCGGCCTGGCGTTCCGCTGGCCGCGCGAGTTCTGGTTCGCCGGTGCGATCACCTATCTCGCCTCGGGCCCGCTGGTGAAGTTGTGGTCGATCGCCTTCCCGAAGCCTCCTGGAACGACGGGCTCTCAGCCCGTCGAGATCCTTCCCGTCGAGGTCCCGCCGGCGGGCTGAGAGCCCGCCGCTCCAGCGAGACCGTGTGATACAAGGCGCCGCATGGCGCACCCCAAATCCGCGGCCGGCTATCGCGTCGGCATCGTCAACCCGATGACGCTCGTCGGGAACGAGATCAAGACCATCCTGCGAGAGCGCGCGTTCCCCTTCGCCAAGGTGGCACTCCTCGATTCCAGCGGCGAATCCGCCGGCGCGCTGACCGAGATCGACGCCGATCCGGCCGTCGTCGCGCCGATCGCGCAGGAAGGGCTCGACGACCTCGACCTGGTCTTCTTCTGCGGCCCCGCGGAGGCGAACCGCGACTGGATCGCGCGTCACACGGAGGACGACTTCATCGCCGTCGACCTCTCGCAGCCGACCACCGCCGAAGACGGGAAGCTCGCCATCTCCGGCGTGAACCTCGAGGAGATCGGGGCCGGCGACGACGTGCTGGTCTCCCCGCATCCGATCGCCATCCCGATCGCGCTGATCCTCCATCAACTGCAGACGCTCTCCCCGATCGAGAGCTGCATCGCCACCGTCGTGCAGCCGGCCTCGGAGTTCGATCAGGAAGGGGTCGAGGAGCTCGCCGCGCAGACCGTGAGCGTGCTGAGCGTGGCCACGGTGCCGAAGAAGATCTTCGACCGGCAGCTCGCCTTCAACCTCTACCCCGCCGTGGACGGCCACGAGGAGTTCGTGGTCTCGCAGGTGCGCGGGATCACCGACCCCCGCCTGGAGCTGGCGATGCTGGTGACGCAGGGGACGATCTTCCACAGCCACACCTTCTCGCTCTTCATCCGCACGCGCGAGACGCTGACGCGCGAGCAGATCCTCGACGCGTTCCGCGCCAATCCGGCGCTCGCGCTGCCGGAAGGCGACCAGCAGTTCGGCACGATCGACGCGGCGGGGAAGGACGAGGTGCTGATCGCCGAGGTGCGGCCCGACCCCGCCATCCGCACCGGATTCTGGGTCTGGGCCGTTTGCGATAATCTCCGCCGCAGCTCGGCGCTCAACGCCGTTCTCCTCGCGGAGAAGGCGCTCTTCGGCGCGGGCAGCATGGCCAACTAGGAGAATCGATGCAGGACTTCTACGAACCGAAGGTGGGCGACGTCGCGCCCGACTTCCGCCTCCCCTCCACCCGCGGCAAGGAGGTCACGCTCAAGGAGCATCGGGGCAAGGACGTGATCCTCTACTTCTACCCGAAGGACGACACACCCGGCTGCACCGCCGAGGCCTGCTCGTTCCGCGATCACGAGAACGATCTCTCGAAGGAGCACGCGGTGGTCCTCGGCGTCTCGATCGACTCGCTGGAGTCGCACGAGAAGTTCCGCGAGAAGCACGACCTCAACTTCCCGCTCCTCTCCGACCAGACCGCCGACGTGGCGAAGATGTACGGCGTCTGGAAGGAGAAGAACCTCTACGGCCGCCGCACCTGGGGCGTAGCCCGCACGACGTACTGGATCGGCGCCGACGGCCGGATCAAAAAGATCTACAAGAAGGTCGACACCGCGCGCCACGCGGAGGACGTGCTGGAGGACCTCCGGGCGGCGCACAAGAAGTAGCTAGAATGGCGACCGATGCGAGTCACGTCGGGAAAAGTCGTTTCGGGTCAGATCGTCGTCGAGGGCGAGCCCCTTCCGGACGGTTCAGTCGTCACTGTTCTTGCCCGCGACGTTGACGAGAGCTTTGAGCTCGACGCGACGGCCGAAGCGGAGCTACTGCTCTCGCTGGCTGAAGCGGACCGCGGCGAACTGATTCCTGCTGAGGACGTGCTGCGGACGTTTCGAGATCACGGGTGAGCGAGCGGTTTGGCGTTGCGTTCACACCGAAGGCTTCTCGCGAAGTTGCGGAGGCGAAGCGTTGGTGGCGCGCCAACCGTGTGAAAGCACCCGATGCTCTCGAAGAGGAGCTCAGGACTGCGCTCGATCTGATCGCGACGACACCCGGGATCGGCGCAGTTGCGCGGAACGTCCGGCTGCCTGGAGTTCGGCGCATCTTCCTGAACAGGGTGAACTACTTCATCTACTACCGGCCGAAAGCAGACTCGCGCACGATCGAAGTCGTAGCGCTCTGGCACGCGCGACGCGGCACAGGTCCTCGCCTGTAGGGTCGAAGCCTGCGCAGTGCCTACGCCGTGACCGCCAGCTCCCGCAGCCTCCTCCCCGCCTCCTCCAGCGCCGCGAAGTCCTTCGCGAAGCAGAAGCGGAGGAGGCGGTCGCCGCGGTCGCTGGCGTAGAACGACGGACCCGGCACTGACGCGACGCCGGCCTCCTCGATCAGCCCCATCGCCGCCTCGCGCGAGTCGGAGAAGCGCTTCGGGATCTGCGCGAGCATGTAGTAGGCGCCCTGCGGCACGAAGGGGTTGAAACCGGCCTCGCGGAGCGCGTCGGCGAGGAGGTCGCGTTTCTTCTCGTAGTCCGCGGCGAGGTTGCGGTAGTAGTCCTCGCCGATGTCGAGCGCGCGGGAGATGCCCCACTGCAGCGGCGTCGGCGCGCAGACGTAGAAGAGGTCGTTCACCAGCCCGATCGGGCCCGTGACGCGCCGGTCGGCGGCGACGTAGCCGATGCGCCAGCCAGTCACGGAGAACGTCTTCGAGAAGCCGCTGATCGTGATCGCCACATCGCGGTCCACCGCGGCCATGGAGAGGTGGCGGCGGCCGTCGTAGACGATGTACTCGTAGATCTCGTCGGTGAAGACCCAGGCGTTGAACTCGTGGCAGAGGGCGGCGATGCGCTCCAGCTCCTCACGCGTGAAGACCTTCCCGCAGGGGTTGGACGGCGTGCAGACGATGATGCCGCGCGTCTTCGGCCCGAACGCGGCGCGGAGCGCGTCGAAATCGATCGACCAGTCGGGCAGTTGCAGCGGCACGAACTTCGTCTCGATGCCGAGGACCTTGAGCGTGTTGAGGTGGTAGCCGTAGTACGGCTCGAACAGGATCACCTCGTCGCCGGGATTGAGCGTGGCCATCGCCGCGGCGGCGAATCCGCCGGTCGAGCCGACCGTCACCACGACCTCCGTGGCCGGGTCGACGCGGAAGCCGTTGAAGCGCTCGCACTTCGCGGCGATCTTCTCGCGCAGCGGGTCGATGCCTTCGAACTTTGAATACGTGGCCTTGGACGACGCAATGGCGTCCGTCGCGCCCTCGACCAGCTCCGGGATGGTGGGGAGGTCGCAGATGCCCTGGCCGAGGTTGATGCCTCCGACGCGCTCGCATTCACGGGACATGCGGCGGATGTCGGACTGCACGAGACCGCGCAGGCGGTCGCTGATCTGATTCATGGACGTAGTGTAGCTGCAGGCGGACGGCCGTCACCGTTCCGTGCAGGCGAGCTGAGGCTAAGTCGTTTGTTTCCAACGTGGAATACACGGCACCGCGACTGCACTGGGAGCGCTCGGCGGGCTCGAGCCCGCGGCTCCACCTCGAAAGGAATGCTCCCGTGAAAACCGCAAGACTGCTCCTCCTCGCAGCACTGATCTCGGCGTCCGTCCCGATGATGGCGCAGGTCAACGACACCTACGTCATCCCCGCCGCCGCAAACGCGCAGGGCGCCGCCGGCACGCACTGGATGACCCGCTTCAGCATCTTCAATCCGTGGCTCGACTACACGCTGCGCATCAGCATCACGTTCGTGCCGACCGGCGGCGCGCAGGGGATCGAAGAGATGATCGACCTCCCGCCGAACTCCCTCGCCTACTCGGACAACATCCTCCACGACCTCTTCGGGGTCGACCGCGGCAGCGGCTCGCTGCTCGTGGCGGCGTTCGCCGAAGACAATCCGGGCGTGCCGGACGACGTCTTCGCCCGCTCGTTCCTCGTCACCTCCGACACGTACAACAACCACCCGAGCGGCACGTTCGGGCAGACGATCGAAGGCACCTGGACCGGCCTCCTCGACTACGAGTACGACAAGATCAGCTCCGTCGCCCACGGCATCCGCAACGGCGGCAAGTGGCGCACGAACGTCGGCGCGCTGAACCTCGGCCGCTGCAAGGTGACGATCTACATCAACGTCTACGACGCCGACGGCAACAAGATCCTCAACCAGGCGCCGTTCGACGTCCCGCCACTGGGCCACATCCAGCACGGCCTCCCGATCGCGGTCGACAACGGCACCGCGGAGTTCTTCGTCTACGACCCCTGCGTGGAGGACGATGATCTCTACGCGATCGTCTTCCCCTACACCTCCACGATCGACGCTCAGACCGGCGATCCGACGTACCAGTCGCCGAAGCTGCTCGCCAGCCCCGGCGTGCTCTACGCGAAGGGCAAGAAGGTCGACCCGACCGCCTTCGGCAAGAAGATCGACTCCTCGTACGCGCGGAACGTGCGCACGCAGGCGGAGCGGCGCGGCGTCGCGTCGCTGAAGAAGACGGAGAAGGGCTGGGCGATCGAGAAGTAAGGCGTTCTCCCACGAGCAGGGCCGGGCTGGAGAGCCCGGCTCTCCAGAGAGCACGTAGAATGCGCCGTCATGCGCGCAGCCGTTACTGAAACCTCCCTCCCCTTCCAGCTCGCCCGCCGCGGGAAGGTCCGCGACGTGTACGACCTCGGCGACCGGTATCTCTTCGTCGCCACCGACCGCATCTCCGCGTTCGACGTCGTCCTCTCCCCCGGCATCCCGGACAAGGGGACGATCCTCACGCAGATCTCGAACTTCTGGTTCCGCCGCTTCACGCAGCTCGAGAACCACATCCTCGAGAGCGACTTCGACCGCTTTCCCGACGAAGTGCGCCGTCACGACGAGCTGCGCGGCCGCAGCGTCCTCGTGCAAAAGTGCGAGGTGGTGCCGGTCGAATGCGTCGCGCGCGGCTACCTCGTCGGCTCCGGCCTCAAGGAGTACAAGGAGACGGGCGAGGTCTGCGGCATCAAGCTGCCGCCGGGGCTGACCACGGCCAGCAAGCTGCCGGAGCCGATCTTCACGCCCGCCACCAAGGAAGACACCGGCCACGACATCAACATCTCCTTCGAGCGGATGGCGGACATCGTCGGCCTCGACCTCGCCACGCGCCTCCGCGACCTGACGCTCTCGATCTACGCCGAGGCGGCCGAGTACGCGTTGACGCGCGGCATCATCATTGCGGACACGAAGTTCGAGTTCGGCCTGCGCGACGGACGGATCGTCTGGATTGACGAGGCGCTCACACCCGATTCCTCCCGTTTCTGGCCCGCTTCGCAGTACGCGGTCGGGAAAAACCCACCGTCGTTCGACAAGCAGTTCGTGCGTGATTGGCTGGAGACGACGTCTTGGGACAAGACGCCGCCGGCGCCCGAACTGCCGCAGGACGTGGTGGAGCACACGCGTGCGAAGTACCTCGAGGCGTATCGGGAGTTGACGGGGGAGGAACTGGCGGTCTGAAGGTGGGGCGGTGCCGGAGGGTCACCGAGGGCCGCTTGGACGCTTCCTTGAACCTTACCGGGAGGCGCGTAGCCTAGCACAAGATTTAGTAGAAGCGCCACTACTGGTAACGAAAATGCAACGTCGGACGCTCCTCATCGCCCTCGGCGGCCTCCTGATCGCCGCCGCCGTCTCCGTCACCACCGCGGTCCTGGTGTGGCGGATGGCGAAGCGTACCGTCATCAACGAGGTCTTCACCCCCGAGGAGAAGGTCGTCGACATCAGCATCCTCATCACGCAGGTGCGGGAGCTGAATCGCCTCGAAACGGCCTCCATGCACGTAATGCACGTCGGGACGATCAAGCAGTCGTACAAGCTCGTGCCGAACGCCATCGCCGGCGACGAGCTGACGTTCCTGGCGGAGGGGGACGTCATCGCGGGGCTCGACCTGGCGCTGCTGAAGAAGGAAGACGTCTGGCGCTCTCCCGACGGGACGGTCAACGTCCGCCTCCCTCCCGCGCAGGTGCTGGTGACGCGCGTGGACAACGCGAAGTCGCGCGTGCTCACGCGAAAGACCGGCGTGCTGCGGCGGCAGGACGTCGACCTCGAGACGCGCGCGCGCCAGCACGCGGAGACGAACATCCGCAGCGAGGCGCTCAAGCGCGGCGTGCTGAAGCTGGCCGCCGACAACGGCGAGAAGAAGCTCGCCGACTTTCTGCACGCGCTCGGATTCGAGAAGGTGCGGTTCGTCAGCGCGCCAGGATCGCCTTCGCCACGCTGATCGCGCGCCGCAGCGCCAGCGACTTGTTCTCCGTCTCGGCGTACTCGGTCGCGGGATCGGAGTCGAAGACGATCCCCGCCCCCGCCTGCACGTAGGCGCGGCCGTTCGCCAGCACGATCGTGCGGATGGTGATGCAGGAGTCGAGGTTGCCGTTGAAGGCAAAGTAGGCGACGGCGCCGGCGTAGGGGCCGCGGCGGGTGTGCTCGAAGCGGTCGATGAGCTCCATGGCGCGGATCTTCGGCGCGCCGCTGACGGTACCGGCCGGAAAGCAGGAGAGGAACGCGTCCACCGGCGTGCGGCCGTCGCGCAGGCGCCCGTGAACGTCGGTGACGAGGTGCATGACGTGGCTGTAGCGCTCGACGTGCTTGAAGTCCTCGACCTCGACGGTGCCGCTGGCGCAGACGCGGCCGAGGTCGTTGCGTCCGAGGTCGACGAGCATGAGGTGCTCGGCGTTCTCCTTCGGGTCGGCGAGGAGGCTCTGCTCGTGCGCCAGGTCTTCCGCGTGCGTCGCGCCGCGCGGACGCGTACCGGCGATCGGACGCGTCTCGGCGAGGTTGCCGGTGACGCGCACCAGCATCTCCGGCGACGCGCCGACGAGCGTGCACTCGTGCGTCCGCAGCAGGAACATGTAGGGCGACGGGTTGATGGAGCGCAGCGCGCGGTAGAGCGTGAGCGCATCGCCCGTCGGATACTCGGTCTCCCACCGCTGCGAGAGCACGATCTGGAAGATCTCGCCGGCGACGATCTCCTCCTTCGCCTCGCGCACCATCTGCTCGAACTCGTCCCGCGTGTGCGTGGAGCGGAACGGCAGCGTCTCCACCTCCTTCGGAAAGGCGAGCGGCTCGACGGACGCGGTACGCAGCCGCTCCACGGCGCGATCGAGGCGCGCGTTGGCCTGCTCGACCGTGCCGTCGCGGAAGACGTTGGCGACGACGTAGAGCCGCTGCCGCACGTGATCGAAGACGACGACGTTGTCGAAGAAGAGGAGCTTCGCGTCGGGGATACCAAGGTCGTTCGGGTGCGAGTCGGGGATGAGCTCCGACCAGCCGGCGACGCTGTAGCAGAAGTAGCCGACGGCGCCGCCGAAGAAGGGGGGCAGCGACTCCTCCCCTTCTACGCGCAGCGGCACGAGCTCGTCGTTGAGGAGGCGGACGGGATCGCTGACGGTGGCGTCGAAGCGAAGGTTGCGGCGCGGCTCGAAGCCGATGAACGAATACCTGCCGAGGTTCTCCCCCCGCTCGACGCTCTCGAAGAGGAACGCCTCCTCGGTCTCGCCGGAGAGGGCCGCGAACGCGACGAGCGGCGTGATCGTGTCGGCGCTCAGCTCGCGCACGACCGGGATGACGTCAAAGTCCATCGAATACCTTCATGAAGAGCTCGTGCTGCCGGATCGCCTGCGCGTGCAGCAGCTCGAGGCCGCCGGTCCTGCCACCGCCGTACGCCGCCTCGATGAGGAAGCGGGAGGGCGGGAGCGCGACCTCCGCGCCGGCGGGGAGTGTATTGACGATGAGGTCTCCGTCGAAGTCGGCTAATGCCTCCAGCGGCGCGTCGGCCTTCGCGGCGGTGCGGTTGTAGGTGGTGGCGGGGATGCCGGCGTTCTCCAGCGCCACGAGCGCCGCCCGCGCGGTGCCGCCCGCGCCGACCACCGCCGCTTTCGTCGCATCGCGCGGGAGGAGGGCGGCGAAGCCGTCGACGTCGGTGTTGTCGGCGAGGATGCGGTCGCCGAGATGGACCAGCGTGTTGACGGCGCGCGCGCGGAGCGCGTTCTCCGCCATCTCAAAATTGCGCGCGCGCGCGAACGCGTACGCGTCGTCCTTGAAAGGGGCGGTGACGCTCAGGCCGGCCGGCTCGCCGGCGAGGAACGCATCGGTGAGCTCGCTGAAGCGATCGACCGAGGCGATGGTGTAGGCGGCCGCCACCCCCTTCTCGCGAAAGAGGCGGTTGTGGATGACCGGCGAGAGGCTGTGCCCCGCGGGGTTACCGGCCACGGCGAAGACTTTTCGCGGCGCGACCGGGTGGCGTCCGTAGATCTCGAGCGCCCGCTCGAGCGTGAGCTGTCCCGGCGCGGCGATGTTCGTCGCCGCCACGAACGCGAGCTCCGAGCCCTTGAACGGCGCGAGGATGCGCGAGTAGAGCCCCCGCTCCCCCATCCCGATCACGGTCCCGGGGAGCAGCGCCAGGAGGCGCAGGTTGTCGTCGAAGCTGAGCGGCGTCGCGGCGACCTTGGTGTAGGCGCAGCGGCGCGCCCGCATCCGCTCGAAGATCAGGTCGACGTCGCGCATCCCCTCGTAGTCGTGATGCGAGAGGATGGTGCGCTCCGGCACGTCGATCGCGACGCCTTCGTGCCATTCGACGTCAACGTAGTCGATGCCGGCGGCGAGCGCCCGCCGCACGTCGGGAGCGCGTACGCCGCGATACGTGAGGATGAGCTCCTTCTCCGTCGCCGCGCGAATCGCCTGCAGGTCGATGGAGGCGAACTTCTCCGCCCGCACCTCCACGCCGTCGTGGTGCGGCGGCAGGGCGCGGATGGCGGCGACGGCGGCGTCGCACGTCTCCTCGAGGATCGTCACGAACAGCTTCATAGGCCGGCGGCGAGGATCTCCATCCGCTCCCGCGCCGCGGCGGCGCGTCGCGGATCCCCCTGCCGCGTCCACATGTTCTGCAGGTTCGCCAGCACACGCGCGAGCGTCTGCCGGCCGGTCCAGGCGCGCAGGTGCTCCGGCGCCAGCTTCGTCGCTCCGCCGCTCACCTCCTCGAGGAGCGTGCCGATCTCCGCCATCGTCAGCGTCGTGCCGCCGTGGAACGGGTCGACGTACACCTCGTTCAGCTCGAACTGCACCTTGACGATGTAGTGTCCCGGCAGGCCGACGCCGGAGGCGGTGAAGCCGAGCTTCGCAGCGACGTGCAGGAAGACGATGGAGACGGTGATGGGGATGCCGCTCTTCCGGTCGATGACCTCGTTGAGGTAGGCGTTGCGCGGGTCGTAGTAGTTCGTGGCGTCGCCCGAGTAGCCGTCGACGTCGAACATCTCGGCGTGCAGGTGGCCGAGGCGGAAGACCGGCGGCTCCCCCTGCTCGCACCGTTTCGCGGCGCGCGCGGCGAGGTCGTCGAGCTGGTGGACGTAGGCGTCGACGTCGAGCCGGGGGTACTCCTCGAGCGCGATCAGCAGCGCCCCGCGCGCCAGGTTCTCGTTGGTGATCTCGCCTTCCGCGTACTCGCGGAACTGACGCCGGGCCTCGGCGGGATGGATGAGCATCTTCGGCCGCAGTGTACCCTTCGGACGGTGAAGACCGAGCGCACCGAGGCGATCATCCTGCACACGTTCCCGGCGCGGGAGCGCGACAAGATGGTGGTCTTCCTCACCCCCGATCACGGCAAGCGCAAGGGATGGGCGTACGGCGCGCGGGCGATCCGGAGCCGCTTCGGCGCGGCGCTCGAGCCGCTGGCGAAAGTGCGCATCGGCTACAGCGAGCGGGAGTCGGAGGAGGTGGTGCGCATCGAGTCGGTTGACCTCGTGCGGTCGCTCTTTCCCGCGCAGCAGAACCTCGCCAGCAGCGTCTCCGCGACCTACATCGCGGAGCTGGTCGACACGTTCGCGCCGGCGAACGACCCGGCCGAGCTGATGTACCGCCTGCTCGACCGCACCACCGGCGCGCTCCTGGAGGGCGTGCGCCCGCTGCCGGTGATCGCGTATGCCGAGGTGTGGACGCTGCGGCTGGCCGGCATCTTCCCCTCGCTGCGCGGCTGCCGCGAATGCGGCGAGACGCTCGCGCGTCCGCTCCGCTTCGACCAGAAGATCGAAGGCTTCGTCTGCGGGGACTGCGCGAACCGCGAGGCGTTCATCGTCGGAAACGACGTCACCACCGCGCTGGAGACGCTCCGCCTGCCGGTCGAGGAGTTCGCGTCCCAGCGGCTGCCGCTGGAGGTGCTGATGGAAGTGCGCTCCCTCTCCGGCTTCATCCGCCGCGCGTTCCTCGGGCACGAGCTGAAGTCGTTCGAAGTGTTGGCGAGCGTGATCGGCGGGACGTAGGCTCGGGATGCGGGTAGGAGGAAATCGCCGGGCCGAGGTACTGTTTTCGTCGCTATGAAATACCGCGTCGTGCTGCATCCGTCGGAAGAAGGATTCGCCGTCTCCTGTCCCGGCCTCCCCGGCTGCTGGTCGCAGGGAGTGACGGAAGAGGAAGCACTGGAGAACATCTCGGACGCGATCGCCGAGTATCTAGCCGCTGTCGACGAGCTGGTCGATCGCCGCATGGTGCGCGAAGTTGAAGTCGCGGTGTAGCGCGTGCCGAAGATTGCCGGCATCGATCATCTCGACGCCGTCCGCGCGCTGGAGAAGGCTGGTCTTCGCGTCGTCCGTCAATCGAAACCCATTGTGATGAGCGACGGCGTCCGCGTCGTGACCATCCCGCGACACAACCCGGTGAATGCCTTCACGATGGGTGGAATCGTGCGCGATGCCGGTGTCACGGAGGAAGCGTTCCGGAAGTTGCTGTAGCCGCGCGTTCCTGGGGCACGAGCTGAAGGCGTTCGAGGTGCTGGCGAGCGTGATCGGGGGGACGTAGCGCGCCGCGGCGCAGTCTCAGAGTCGCAGAGTCTCAGAGTCTCAGAGAGGCTCCGCCGAGAGGGCACTGCGCGACTTCGCGGCTTTGCGACTCTGAGACTTTGAGACTTTGAGACTGGCCGCCGCGGCCCGCCCTACCCCTCCATCCACCCCACCACCACCTCCCCCAGCTCCTCCTCGAACCCGCTGAAGCCGTGGCCGGCGTCTTTCATGATCGCGAGCTCGAAGTTCGGCTTGGGGGCGAGGGCGTCGGCGAGGATGGAGACGCAGCGGGGGACGTCGTTGAAGCAGTACTCGTCGTTCTCGCCGTACAGAACCAGCGTCGGCTTGCGGATGCCGCGCAGGTGGCGGAAGCGGGGCTTGCGGCCCAGGCGGACGTTGCGCATCACCTCGAGGTAGGGGAAGACGTTGTAGTCGCCGTCGGGATTGGCCATGTCGTAGAACGAGGCCCAGCTCATCGGGAGCGACGACAGGGCGGCCGGCACGAGCTCCGCGCCGCGGCGGGCCGCGATCATCGCCCGCGCCTTCTCCAGGCCGGCCTTGAAACGGCGGGGGCCGAGCTGGTCGTAGAGCAGGCCGGTGTCGTCGCCGCCGGCGAGCAGGACGTACCGCTTCACCGGCACCCGCTCCTTGTAAAAGTCGTAGACGGCGATCTTGTTCGCTCCGGTGGAGTGGCCGAGGAGGGTGATGTCGCGGTAGCCGCGGCGGCGCAGCTCCCGCACCGCGCCGTCGATGTCGAACACGCAGTCGCGGATGCGCTCGTACGCGCTGCCGCCCATCACCTCGCCGAAGCGGCGCATCACATGCGCGCCGCGGTTGTTGAAGGGAAACCAGGCGATGCCGTTGCTCGTGAAGAACCGTCCGAGAACATTGGTCCGCTTCGACTCGAACACCGAGGAGCCGCCGGTGCCGTGGAGGTAGACGACGACGCGCGAGGTGCGGCGGCGGGGCTCGAAGAGCGCACCGGCGAGCCCGAGCCCGTCGGTAGCGTCGAACCTCACGAGGCTGCAGAGAGGTTCGTTCCGGTCCATCGCCACTGCATGTCCCTCGTCAGATGCGCGCCGCCGAGCCAGAGGTTCGGATCGTTGATGGCCAGGTCGTCGACCTCCCCGCGCAACACATTCTCGCCGGCGGGCGTGATGGTGCAGATCGCCTTCGGCAGCTCGCCCGCGAGCGTGATCAGCGGCACGGCGCGCCAGGCCATCCCCTGCAGGTGGCGGAAGATCTCCGAGTCGCCGAAGCCGAAGCGCGGCACCTCGGCGTTCAGATGCTCGAACAGCGTCGGAAAGTCGGTGAAGCCGTTCGCGATGTGCCGCAGCGCGCGCTGCTCGATCGCGCCGAGTCCGTTCGTGTCGGAGGGGAAACGGGAGGCGTGCAGCGCGATGCCGTCGCGGAGAAAGGGGAACTCCGGCGTGTCGCGGCGCAGCCACTCGTTGAGCGCGGTCGGATCGGGCGACGTGTACGCGCTCCAGACCTTCGCCGCGATCGACGTCATGGCCGGCGTGACCGCCTCCCGGTTCTCGAACAAGAGGTGCATCCCCCGCTCCTCGTTCTCCGTCAGCGGGAAAGGGCACCAGACCAGCGACAGGTTCGCGCCGGCGAGGCGCTGCAGGAGATAGACGAGGTGCACGAGGCAGTAGAGGTCGTGCTCGAACCAGAGCACCACCTCCGGCTGCGACTTCGCGCGGTCGAGCGCCTGCTCCTGTTCCATCAGCTCGGTCCGCACGCGCAACAGGTCCTGCCCGTGCGCCTCGGCCAGCGTGCGCGCGCGCGTCTCGATCCAGTCGGGTCCCGGGATCACGGCGCCGGTGACGAGCGACTCGCGAAACGCCACGTGCTCGCCCGGGATGTGAATGCGCTTCGCGGTCGTGGCGACGACGTCGCCGTTGTGCAGGTGGATCATGGGCGCCACCGCATCCCGAGCCACCACTTCGTGTCGCCCTGCAGCGGCGCGTCGAGCACGCGCGCCACACCGGCGGTCAAGTCGAGCCCCGGGAACTTCAGGATCGGCAGCGGATCCGAATTCAGTTTCGCCTCCAGCCCCACCAGCGAGAGTTGCGCGCCGCCCGCCTCGTGGCGCTGATAGAAGGCAGTGAGCGGCAGGACCGGCACGGTGGATTCAATGCGCCATCCATCGTAGTCGTCGCCCGCGAGAACCGCCACCGGCAACGCCGGATCGAGCACGCGGTGCGCGTATGCGGAGCGCGGCAGGATCGACGACGGCAGGCCGCCGACGGTGATGCTCGTACCGCGGTCGAGCTGATACCGCGCCGCGACGCGCAGCGAGCCTCCGGTGAATGCGACGGCGGCGGTGGCGCGGTAGTGATCGTCGTCGACGTCGACGCGCAGCGACTCGCTGAGACGCGACGGGCCCAAGTTCTGGGACGTGCCGAACGCGCCGGCGGCGAAGAGGAGATCGTCGGACAGCGCGCCCGCCTCGAACGTGAGCCGGCTCCGCGGAAAGCGGTGCGTCCAGAGGCCGCGCAGTTCCAGCCCCGTCTCCTCCTCGGCGTGATACGCGTGGCCCTGCACCTCGACCGGCCAGCCGCGCCAGGCGCTCGCGAGGGCGACGCCGGAAGGAGCGTCTTCGCGCGCGAACGACCCGATGAGCAGCGTGTCGAGACGGCCGACGACGTCGCCGAAGCGGACGCCGAGCTCGATCGCCTGCTGGTCGGGCGCGAAGTTCTGGGAGGTGAACCAGGCGAGCTCCTGACGGCCGATTCCGTACGGCCGCGAGGTCACGCTCCGCGCCGCGAACGCGGCGGGCGTGCGCGGCTCCGGCGGAAGCGCCGGCACGAGCGCCGGATCGTACGTGCGCGTCACCGCGACCGGCTCCAGCGACGGCAGAACGCGCACGACGTAGCCGTCCGGCTCCAGCGACATGAAGAAGAGCCGTCCGTCCTGCGCCGGCGCGGCGTCGAACGCGCCGCCGGCGGTGCTGGTGACCTGCGAGTAGGTGCCGTCGAGTCGCACGCGGTGCAGCTCGGCGAAGCCGCGCGTGAACACCGTCACCACCAGCTCCTCGTTCGACAGCCACTCCGGCGAGGCGGCATCGCCCGGCAGGCGGAGCTCGCGATCGTCGACGAGCAGCGTCCACATCCCGGTGCGATGGGCGACGTGCGCGACCCGGGCGCCGTCGGGACTGACGCGCGGGTGCGAGCGGATCAGGTCGATCGCCGCCTCGGTGCGCTCGGTGACGGCGCCGGTGGTGAGGTCGACGTGCACGAGCTGCGTCTTCCCGTAGCGGCTGCGCACCGCAACGGCGCTCCTGCCGTCCGGCAGCGGATCGGCGTCGCGCACGTCGGCGAGGTGCGTGATGCGCGTGAGCCGCTCGAAGTCCCAGCGATAGAGATCGTGGTGCAGGAAGCCGTCTGGATCGGTGACGCGGTGCGTGAAGAGGATGGCCTTGCCGTCGCGCGTCCAGCGCGGCAGGTCGATGTCGCCGCCGTCGGGCATGACCAGCGAGTGCACCGCCTTGCGCGGCAGCGGCTTCGTGCGCACGGGACGGACGTCCTCCGGGTCGCGGTCGAAGATCTTCTTCAGCCGCTCCTCGTACTTGCGCTCCTCCTCGGTGGCCGCGCCGGTCGACCAGACGACGAGCTTCTCCGGCTGGTTGCGCTGGCGGATGACGACCGCGAGCTGCGTCCCATCGGGCGACACGGCGGGATCTCCGGTGGCGCGCGGCGTCTCCTGGAAGAGGTCCCCCTCGCGCAGTGGCGCGCCGCGATCGACGGACATGGCGGAGGCGGTGAGCTCCGCGACGAAGCGTCCGTACAGCCGCTCCGGGCTCTCGCCGAACACGCCGGTGAAGGCCTCGTCGAACGAGCGCCGCTGCCGCGCGGTCATGCGCGCCCAGAGGTTGCGCAGCGCATCGGGGCCGCCGCGCTGTTCGAGCCACTCCAGATACGCGGAGCCCATGAGATAGGCCATCGACATGCCGAGAAAGCGCTGGTCGGAGTCGAGCTGCCGGTACGTGGGAAGGCGGCCGCTCGCGGCCCAGCGGCGGAGGATCAGCGCGCGGATCGTGCTGGTGGGACGGCCGGCGCCGGTGAGGCGTCCCTCCACCACCGTCGCGTAGCCCTCCAGCACCCAGCGGGGCGCGGAGAGCGTGATCGGGTTCACCGGCAGCACGAACTTCGCGAACGCCCGCCCGAGCGGGTTGCGCGCCGGCCGCAGCATGTGCACGAGGTGCGCGACCTCGTGGACGGCGAGAAGATCGATCCAGTGACCGTACGCGCCGAGCTGCTCGTCGGCGCCCGGCGGCTCGGTGAAGAAGATCATGCGCGGGCTGTCGAGGAAGGGCCAGGCGACGCCGTTCGCCTCCGCGACCGGGTTCCCGACCAGCACGTCCACCTTCTGCGGCGGGGCGTAGCCGACCTCCGTGGAGACGGCCTCGCGGATCGACTCCAGCCGCTCGGCGGCGCGCGTCGACCACTCCTCGTACTCCGCCGGATAGTGCACGCGGAAGTGCGCGGTTTCGATCGTGCGCCAGGCCTCGTCGGGCGACTGCGCGGCGGCGGAGGCCGCGATCAGCAGGAGCAGTGTTAGTGTACGGATCATGTTCAGACGGCTCGCGCTCCTCACTGCAACATTCGTGTTCGTCTTCGGCGCCGCGGGACAGGAGGCAGGGAAAAAGATCATGCTCGTCATTCACGGCGGCGCCGGCACCATCACGCGGCAGAGCATGACGCCCGAGCTGGAGAAAGAGTATCGGGAGGCGCTCGAGCTGGCGCTGCGCACCGGGCACGCGATCCTCGCGAAAGGGGGCTCCAGCCTCGACGCGGTGGAGGCGACGGTGCGCGTGATGGAGGACTCTCCCCTCTTCAACGCCGGCAAGGGAGCCGTCTTCACGCACGAGGGGCGCAACGAGCTCGATGCCTCGATCATGGAGGGGAAGACGAAGAAGGCGGGAGCGGTCGCCGGCGTCACGATCATCCGCAACCCGATCAGCGCGGCCCGGGCGGTGATGGAGCGGTCGGAGCACGTGATGATGGTCGGCAAGGGGGCGGAGCTCTTCGCCACGAAGATGGGGCTGGAGATCGTCGACCCCTCGTACTTCTGGACCGAGCGGCGCTGGAAGGCGCTGCAGAAGGAGCTGCAGAAGGAGCAGCCGCGGGCGGTGCTCGACTTCTCGGGCGACGAGGAGAAGAAGTTCGGCACCGTCGGCGCGGTGGCGCTCGACCAGGCCCGCAACCTGGCGGCGGCGACGTCGACGGGCGGCATGACCAACAAGCAGTACGGCCGCGTCGGCGACGCGCCGATCATCGGCGCCGGGACGTACGCGGAGAACGAGTCGTGCGCCGTGTCGGCGACGGGGCATGGGGAGTTCTTCATCCGCTGGAACGTCGCCTACGACATCGCCGCGCTGATGAAGTACCGCGGCATGACCGTCCAGCAGGCAGGCGACGAGGTGATCCACAAGAAGCTGGTGCCGGTGAAGGGAGAGGGGGGCGTGATCATCCTCGACCGGAACGGCAACTTCGCGACGCCGTTCAACTCGGAGGGGATGTATCGGGGGCACATTGGGGCGGATGGGCGGCCGCACGTGGGCATCTATAAAGAGTGATCGGAACGTGGAACGCGGAACACGGAACGCGGAACGGGCTTCCGGCCGATCGTTTACCGTTCCGCAGCATGCGCACCTTGACGAAAACGAACGTTCGTACTAATTTGACTCAGTAACAAAGGAGTACACCGATGACGACGTTCGCGACCCCTCTCACCGACGGCCTCGACCTCAATCCCAAGTTCACCTTCTTCTCCCCGGTCACGACGCCGGTCGAGGAAAAGCGGCAGCTTGCCGAGCATGTCGACCGCGCCATCATCGCCCTCGACGGGCGTGCGCCGGTCGGCGGCGGCGCCACGATCGAGCCGCTCAACCCCCTCTTCGACGCCTCGGTTCTGCGGGTGGAGCTCTGGGTGAACGACCTGGACGACTACACCTGCACCTACGGCTTCCTCGTCTCCAGCGAGAACGGGCGGGTCCCCTACGCGCGCGGCGAGCGGGTGGTGGTGAACGTCGATCCGGCCACGCACCGCCCCTCCCGGTGGAGCAGCGAGTTCCGGCACAGCCACGCCGAGCTACTCAAAGACCTGCCGGCGTACGCATAATGCGGGTCGCATGAAAGGTGAGCGGACGCGCCAGAGCATCCTCGAGCGGGCGGTCGACCTGGCCTCGCTCGAGGGGCTCGAGGGGCTGACGATCGGGAGGCTCGCCGACGAGCTGGGGCTGTCGAAGAGCGGCCTCTTCGCCCACTTCGGCTCGAAGGAAGAGCTGCAGCTCGCGACCGTCGAGGCGGCGTCGCAGCGCTACATCGCCGAGATCTTCAGGCCCGCGCTGCAGGCCCCGCGCGGCTATCCCCGCCTGATCGCCATCTGCGACGCCTGGCTCGCCTACATCAAGCGCGGCGTCTTCCCCGGCGGCTGCTTCTTCGCCGCGGCCTCCTTCGAGTTCGACAGCCGTCCCGGCGCGGTGCGCGATTTCATCCGGCGGCTGATGAACGATTGGATCGGGGCGCTGGAACGGGCCATCCGGATGGCGCAGGACGAGGGGCACCTCGAGCGCGACGTCGATCCGGCGCAGCTCGCGTTCGAGCTGAACTCCCTTTTCTTCGGGGCGAACTTCGCCTACCACCTGCGCAACGACGAGCAGGCCCTGGAGAAGGCCGATCGCGCGGTGCGCGCCCGCCTGGAGGCGGTGCGGGTGGCGGCGCCGGCTGCCGGCGCGCGCTGAGAAGGGCGAGAGCCTCAGCTCCCGCGGTGGAAGATGTCGCTGCCGGGAAGGAGATTCACGGCGAAGACGGTGTCGTCGACGCGCGCCGTGGCCACGGCCTGAAAGCCGGGAAACTTCTGCACCTGCCCGACCAGCGTCGCCGAGGATTGGGCGAGGAACCCGGCGAGCGCCGCGTCGACGGTGTCGGCTTCGACGATGTGGTACTCGGGATGTGGCGCCGGGCGGTCGCCGCGAGGCGTGGTGAGGAAGATCTGCTCGACGGTGAATCGCACGGGAGCCATCCGATGCAATTGCCGTGCGGACGCGGTACTTTAGTGCCATGAAGACGCTCCGCCTCGTCCTCGCCGTCGCAGCAGCGCTCACCTTCCTGCCGTCCCCGCCGGCGTCGGGGGACAGCCCGCAGCGGAGGAATCCGATCCAGCTCGAAGGGCAGATCCGCGAGATCTCCGGCACCGGTGACGGCGTCACGATCCGGCTGCACCGCGACCGCTACCCGATCGTCGCCAGCTCGGTGACGCGCGTGCGCTGGCTCGACGGCCGCCGCGCCCGTCCGGAAGACCTGCAGAACAGCGACTCGATCCGCGTCGAGGGAGACCTCGACCGCGACGTCATCTACGCCGACCGGGTGACGATCCTGAGGCGCGACGAGCGCCGCGGCGGGAACTGAAAGGTCCGCATGGAGCGCGCCGAAGAGCTGCTGACGCTCGGCGTCGATTGGCTCCGGCTCGGCGTCGAGGCGATCGGGGCGCTGATCATCGCCGTTGGCGTCGTCGCGGCGCTGGTCCGGCTGCTCCGCGTCGGCACCGACCGCTCCTCCGGGAAGCGCGACTTCCACGCGGTGCGCCTCGAGCTCGCGCGCTACCTCGCGCTGGCGCTGGAGTTCCAGCTCGCGGCCGACATCCTCTCCACCGCGGTGGCGCCGTCGTGGGAGGCGATCGGGAAGCTCGCCGCGATCGCCGTCATCCGGACGGGTCTGAACTTCTTCCTGATGCGGGAGATGGAGGAAGAGAGCGCCGCCACCGCGAGGTGACGCGCGCCCTCTACTCCACCAGCCGCGGCAGCCCGATCTCCGAGGTGCCGGGCGCCTGGTCGTCCCAGTTGAAGATGTAGATGGAGAACGTCCCGGCGCTGACCCACTGCCCCCGCAGGTCGCGCGGCACGCGCAGGGTGTAGGTGTTGTCCGGACCGCGGTTGATGCTCGACCTGCCGTCGACCATGCCGATCCGCTCGCCGCCGTCTTTCGGCACCGGGCTGGCGTAGAAATAAACAAAGTCGGCGAGATGCGTCACCGGGATGAGCGGCGCGAGGCGCGCCTCGATGACGGTCTGGCCGTTCTCGTAGCGCGCCGCGGTGATGACGGCCGTGCCGATGATCCCGCCCCGCCCCGGCAGCCCCGGCACCATCGCCTCGGTGTGGCCGTCGATGCCGATGTCGATCGCCCGCCCGAGGTTCCCGAAGAAGTCGTTGTCGGCGTAGTTGCCGATCGACGCCCGGTCGAGCGAAATCCCGGCGTGCGCGTTGTTGGCGATGACGTTGTCGAACGCCACGGGTCGGTTGTTGATGCCGGCGAACGACTTCACGTAGAACCCGCTCGCGCCGTTGTCGGTGAAGCGGTTGCGGGCGAGAACCAGCTCGCTCCCGGTGACGAACCAGCCGCCGGAGCGGAAGTTCCCGCTGAGGATGCTGTCGGTCACGCTGATCGAACCGTCCTCGATCTGCGCTCCGCGCGAGCCGTTCGGCGCGCGTCCCGTCCCGCTCGGATCCACACCCAGGTGGCAACGCTCGATCGCCGTCCGGTAGAGCGGCGCGCCGGAGATGCCGTTGCCCGGGAAGTTGCCGATGGCGAGATCGGAGAGGAAGGCGTCCTTCCCGGCGAGCTCCAGCCCGTGTCCCGAAACGAGGGCCGAGCCGTCGATCATCACCTCCGGTCCGGCGGGATTCGTGTCGCCGCTGTGCCGCGTCTGCGTCCTCCCGTCGATGATGGAGAAGGCGGCGGTGACCGGGGGCAGCGGCGTCAGCGGGCGGATCGTGAACCAGCCCTCGACCGGCGGAGGCCCGTCGATCCGGAAGACCAGCGCACACGGCTCCGCGTCATCCGTGCAGGCGGCATTCATGTCGAGGATCGCCTGACGCAGCGAGCCGGCCCCCTCGTCCGCGGTGCCGGTGATGACGAATTCGTGCGACTGCACGAGCTTCGCGCGGCCCCTGACGGCGCCGAGCTCCGAGACGCCGAAGAAGGTGCCGAAGCGGCTGCTGTAGCGGACCGCGTACTGCAGTTCCCGCCGCTCGTGCGGAGCGAGGGTGAAGCCGAAACAGTAGGAGACGGTGCTCTGATTCGTGCAGCCGGCGGGGACGCCGCTCAGGATCGACGTCCCGGGAGTGACCTCGAACGCGCTGGCGAGCACCTGCGGTTCCGTCGGCTGATCGCCGGGATTCGTCACGACGACCGTCCAGGTAGCGGTGAGGTCCTCCCCGATGGTGGCGGGCGGGATGATCTCGATGGTCTGGGCGGAGGCGAAGCGCGGGAGGAGGAGGAGCAGGGCGAGGGTCAGAGGGCGCATGGGGTCTGCCGGATGGTACGGCGCGGCGCCGCGAAACGTCACCCGTTCATCGCTAAGACGAGCAAACCGACGCCGGCGAAGGCGATCCAGGGCGTCAGGCGCACCATCCACAGCGCCCGTTTCGCGACGGCATCGCCCGCCGCCCACTCCGGCGTCTCATGCGTCCATCTGCGTAAGGGGAAGTCCATGCGGCGTGCGAACACGAACCAGTTGAACGGCCAGGCGCGGCGCGCGGGGCGAAGCGCCGTCGCCCATCCCCGCGGCTCGAGCACCCGCCACCGGCCGACGAGCCGCTTCACCGCGCGCAAGCGCGCCCAGAACGCCACCACGATGATCGCCGCGCCGGCGAGCGCCATCTCCACGATTCGATGATACGCGCCGGCACGGCGTCGAACGTCACTCCACCAGCCGCAGCTCCCCCACCTCCGACGTTGCCGTCGTCACACTGTCCCAGCCGTAGACGTACATGCCGAAGGTGGCGGCGCTCACCCACTGTCCGCGCAGGTCGCGCGGGACGCGCAGGGTGAAGGTCGATCCCGTCCGCATGGCGTAGCCGAGGAGCTCTCCGCCGTCCTTGTAGTGGGGGCTGGCGTAGAAGTAGATGAGGTCATCCAGGTGCGGGTGCGGGGTGAGGGGGGCCAGGCTGGCTTCGAGAATCGTATCGCCATTGTCGTAGCGGGCGGAGGTGATGACCGGCGCGCCGACGATCCCTCCGAAGCCTGGCAGACCCGGCACCATGGCCAGAGTGGGACCGTCGATGCCGATGTCGATCGCGCGCCCGAGGTTGTCCTCGAAATCGTTCGCGGCGAACCGGCCCGCCGACAGGCGATCGACCGAGATCCCGGCGTGCGCGTTCCGGGCGATGTAGTTGTAGGAGGCGCCCCCGTGATTCGAGAGGACCGGCACGAGCTTCACGTAGAAGCCGCTCGCGCCGTTGTCGACGAAGCGGTTGCGCGAGACGTCCAGGAACGTGCTGGTCTCGAACCAGCCGCCGGAGCGGAAGTTCCCGCCGAGGAGGCTGTCGGTCACGACGATCGTGCCGCCGACGAGCTGTGCGCCGCGCAGGCCGTTCGGCGCGCGGAGGGTGCCGCTCGGGTTCATACCCAGGTGGCATCGCTCGATGCGGGTCTCCCACAGTCCCGTGCTGGCGATGCCGTTGCCCCCGAAGTTCCCGATGGCGAGGTCGGTGACGGTGGCGAAGACGCCACCCTCGAGCTGGAGGCCATGTCCCCACTCCGTCACCAGCGAGCCGTCGAGCATGAGCTCCGGTCCCGCGGGATTCGTGTCGCCGGTGTACGCCGTCTGCGTCCCCCCGTCGAGATGGAACGAGCGCGCCGTCACCCGCGGCAGCGGCGTCAGCGGCCGGATCGTGAACCACCCCTCCACCGGCACGGGGCCTTCGACGTGGAACAGCACGTCGCACACCACGTCGGTGTTGCACACCGCATTCATCTCCAGGATCGCCTGACGGAGAGACCCCGGGCCGCTGTCGTTCGTGTTCGTCACCGGGAACGGCCGCCGGAGCTCCACCAGGTTCGTGGTGCTGACGTCCGGCACGTAGCTTTCGCCGATGCCGTACCCGTAGGTCGCATACGTGAACACCGCGCCGTACGGTCCGGTGAGGCGGAAACGATATTCGTAGACCTCGCTCTCGCCCGGCTCGAGCACCGTCGGGACGCAGGCGGTCTGCCGGCCGTTGTCCGCCACGTGGCAGCCCGGCGGGACCGACACGACTTCCCCGTCGAGCGGCTCGAACGGAGTGAAGTCGAGGCGCACCTCGCGCGGTCGCGTGGGCTCCATGCCGGGATTGGAGACGATCACTTTCCAGGTACCGGTGTTGCCGGCGTCGAGCGCGGCCGGGGGGACGATCTCGATGGTCTGCGCGAGCGCGCAGGCCGTCACGAAGAAGGACAGGAGGATCGAATGGATACGCATCCGGTCACTCCACCAGCCGCGGCATGCCTACCTCCGACGTGCCGGGCGCCGTGTCGTCGAAGTTGTAGATGTAGGTCATGAACGTGGCGGCGCTCACCCGCTGGCCGCGCAGATCGCGCGGCACGCGCAGCGTGAAGAGCTCGTTGCCGTGGCTCTCCGTGGTTCCGGCGCCGAGGAGCTCTCCGCCGTCTTTCGCGGCCGGGTTCGCATAGAAGTAAACGGTCTCCGCGGCGAAGACGTTCGTGCCGCTGCGCGGCGCGATGCGGGCCACGAGGATCGTCTCGCCGTTCTCGTACCGCGCCGACACGATCGCCGGCGCGCCGACGATGCCCCCGCCGCCCGGAAGGCCGGGCACCACCGCCAGCGTCGGGCCGTCGATGCCGATGTCGATGGCGCGGCCGAGGTTGCCGAGGAAGGTGTTCTGCGCGTAGTTGCCCACCGATGCGCGGTCGAGCGAGATCCCGGCGTGCGCGTTGCCGGAGATGACGTTCTGCTCCACCTGGACGAAGTTCGTGTTGCCGGGGGGAGCGAGGGGCGTCCTCGCGTAGAAGCCGCTGGCGCCGTTGTCCGTGAAGCGGTTGCGCGTGAGGAGCAGGCCCCTGACGGTCTCGAACCACCCGCCGGAGCGGAAGTTCCCGGCGAGGAGGCTGTCCGTGACGGTGATGCGTCCGCCCGCGATCTGCGCGCCCCGGGTGCCGTTCGGCGCCCTGCCGGTGCCGGCCGGGTTCATCCCGAGATGGCAGCGCTCGATGATGGTCTGGTCCGTCGCCGCGCTGTTGATGCCGTTTCCGGGGAAGTTGCCGATGGCCATGTCGGTGACGCGGAGGTGCGACCCGTTGTACTCGAGGCCGTGACCGGAGGAGTTCGACGAGCCGTCGAGCATGATCTCGGGTCCGGCGGGATTGGTGTTGCCGGTATGCAGCGTCTGGGACCGTCCGTCCACCACGACGTACGGGGCGGTGAGCGGCGGCAGCGGCGATGACGGCCGGATCGTGAACCACCCTTCCACCGGCGCCGGTCCGTCGAGCCGGAACGCCGGCCCGCACGGCTCGAAAGGCTCGGCGCAGGTCTGGTTGATGTCCAGGATGGCCTGCCGGAGGGAGCCCGGACCGCTGTCCGCCGTACTGCTGACGGCGAAGAGCCTCGGGAAGAGGTTCGTGGCGAACGCGCGGATGGGGCCGGTGCCGAAGCTGGCGTCCACCTGGACGATGCCGTGGCGCCGGTTGAACTGCACGCGGAACTGAAACTCGCGGCGCTCCCCCGCCCCGAGGACGATCGTGCAGGCGGACTGCTGCGCACTGATCGCGCGGCAGCCGGCGGGGAGACTGACGATTTGTCCCTCCAGCGGAGGGTAGGACGCGATGACGACGCTCACATCCTCCTGCGCGGACGGCGCCGAGGCGGGATTGGTCACGATCACCGTCCACGTTGCGGTGAGATCCTCCCCGATCGCGGTGGGAGACACGATCTCTACCGTCTCGGTCTGAGCGAAGGCGGAGAGCGAAAAGATGAGGGACAGAAGTATCGAAATTTGTCGCATGACGGTCTCGGGCGATGGTACGGCAGCGGAGTGCGAAACGTTGCCGTTGCGGCGAGCGCGTGAAGATCGCGACGGCGCCCATGTACGAAACGTTGCCTGTCCGTAACGAACCGAATTGTGTTTCACTCGTTCAATACGAAGCAATCAGACAGGACGCGGTTCCTCGGAGTTCCTCGGAGTTCCTCGGAGTTCCTCGGCGCCTGCCTGGCGTCAACCGAGGAACCCCAGGAACCCCGAGGAACCCGAGGAACTCCGAGGAACCAGCAACCACAGGAGGATTTCACGCATGGCCGATGAATCATCGGGCCTCACCCGCCGTACCGTGATCGGCGCGGGCGCCGCTGCACTGGCGACCGCCGCGGTCTCCGATCTCTTCTCCATCTCCGACGCGCTCGCGAAGAGCGGACCGACCGCGGGGATCGGCTACTTCTCCCGGTTCGGCGTCACCGAGCAGCTCATCCGCGGCACGCTCGCGGCGGCGCTCTCGAAGGGCGGCGACTACGCCGACGTCTTCTTCCAGCACCGCGTCTCGAACCAGCTCTCGCTCGAAGACGGCGCGGTGAACAAGGCCACCGCAAACGTGGCGCTCGGCGTCGGCGTGCGCGTTCTGCGCGGCGACCAGACCGGCTACGGGTTCACCGAGGACATCACCGCCGAGGGGCTGAAGCGGGCGGCGCTGACGGCGGCCGCGATCGCCGACGGCCCGTCGAAAGAGGCGCCGGTGCGCTTCCGCGTCACGGAAGGGAAGCCGAACCGCTACCCGGTGAAAGTGCGCTGGGAGGACATCCGTCCCGCGCAGAAGCTCGGCATGCTGAACGTGCTGAACGAGAAGACGTTCAAGGCCGACCCGCGGGTGAAGAAGGTCAACCTCGGCTTCAACGACCAGGGCAGCGTGATCCTCATCGCCGACTCGACCGGCCGCATCGTCGAGGACGCGCAGCCGATGACGCAGATGTACCTCTCGGTCGTGGCCGAGCACGAGGGCAAGCGGGAGAACAACAGCGTCAACCGCGCCGCGCGCGCCGACATCGGCTACTACACGCCGGAGCGGCTCGACGGCATGGTCAAGCAGGTCATCGACAAGACCATGGTCCTCTTCGACGCCGTGCAGCCGCCGGCCGGTGAGATGCCGGTCGTCATGGCGGCGGGCGCGGCCGGCATCCTGCTGCACGAGGCGATCGGCCACGGCATGGAGGCCGACTTCAACCGCAAGAACGTATCGATCTTCTCCGACAAGATCGGCAAGCCGGTGGCCAAGCCGTTCGTCAGCATCGTCGACGAGGGGACGCAGGAGGGGGCGCGCGGCGCGATCAACATCGACGACGAGGGGAACCCGGTCGGCCGGACGATGCTCGTCGAGAACGGCACGCTCACCAGCTACCTGCACGACCAGATCTCCGCGAAGCACTACGGCGTGAAGCCGACCGGCAACGGACGCCGCCAGGGCTACGAGTACGCGCCGCTGCCGCGCATGCGCTCCACCTACATGCTCCCCGGCCCGCACAAGCACGACGAGATCGTGGCCTCGGTGAAGAACGGCATCTACTGCGACCTCTTCTCGAACGGCCAGGTCAACATCGGGGCGGGCGACTTCACCTTCTACGTCAAGAACGGCTACCTCATCGAGGACGGCAAGCTCACCAAGCCGATCAAGGACGTGAACATCATCGGCAACGGGCCGAAGATCCTCGAGCTCATCGACATGGTCGGCGACGACCTCAAGATCGACGAAGGCGGCTGGACCTGCGGCAAGGACGGGCAGATGGTGCCGGTGTCCCAGGGACTGCCGACCGTGCGCGTCTCCGCCATCACCGTGGGCGGACGGGCGGAGAAGAAAGCATGACCACGACCAAAACCAAAGAACAGGACATGCTCGCCGTCGCGCAGTCGTGCATCGACATCGCGAAGAAGGCGGGCGCGAAGGAAGCCTCGGCGCGCGCGTACCGCGAGCGCGAGGTGTCGCTCGACTACCGCGACTCCCGCGTCGAAAAGATCCAGGAGTCGACCACGCGCGGCGTGGCGCTGCAGCTCTTCGTCGACGGCCGCTACTCCACCGTCTCCACGAGCGACCTGCGTCCCGATGCGCTGAAGACCTTCATCACCGACACCATCGCCGTGGCGAAGGCGATCGCGCCCGATCCGTTCCGCGCGCTCCCCGACGCCGCGCTGTACAAGGGGCAGTCGAGCGCCGATCTCCAGCTCGAGGACCCGAAGTACGCCGAGGTGACGGCCGATGAGGCGCGCAAAGTCTGCAAGACGATGCAGGACGCGGCGCGCGCGGTGAAGGGCGGCGACTCGCTGACCAGCGTCGGCTCGCAGTTCTCTTCCAGCCTGGTGGAGACCTGGATGGTGACGTCGAACGGCTTCTCCGGTACGAACCGCGGCACCACCTTCTTCCTCGCCGCGGAAGTGAGCGCCAAGGATGGCGACGGCCGCCGTCCGGAGGAGTACGACTACGCCGGCTCCCGCTTCTGGGGCTCGGTGGGCGACCCGGCGGCGATCGGCGCGCGCGCGGCGCAGCGGACGCTCAGCCGCCTCGGCGCGAAGAAGGGCGAGACGTCCGAGATGACGATCGTCGTCGACAACCGCGCCGGGGGACGGCTCACCGGCATGCTCGCCGCGGCGCTCAGCGGCGCTAACCTGCAGCAGAAGCGCTCCTTCTACGAGGCGAGGCTCGGGCAGCAGGTGGCCAGCACGCTCCTCTCCATCACCGACGATCCGCTGGTGCCGAAGGGCTTCGGCTCCCGCCGCTTCGACAACGAGGGCATCGCCGCGAAGCCGCGCGTCCTCTTCGCCGACGGGGTGCTGAAGAGCTACAACCTCGACACGTACTACGCGAAGAAGCTGAAGATGGCGCCGACCAGCGGCTCGCTGTCGAACCTCTCGTGGCGCTACGGCACGAAGTCGCAGAAGGAACTGCTCGGGGATGCGAAGGACGCGCTGCTCATCACCGGCTTCATCGGCGGCAACTCGAACAGCGGCACCGGCGACTTCTCGCTGGGCGTGGTCGGCTTCCGCGTTCGCAACGGCGAGATCGCGGAGCCGCTCTCGGAGATGAACCTCTCCGGCAACCATCTCGACTTCTGGATGAAGCTCGTGGCGCTCGGGAACGACCCGTTCCCCTACTCCTCGATGCGCACGCCGACGCTGGTGTTCGAAAACGTGAGCGTGGCGGGGACGTAATGAGTGTGCCCTTCTCCCCGTGACGGGGTGTACGTACCGGAGACATCGAGGACACAAACCGGAGACATCGAGGACGGTGTTGAAAGGATAGACCACCTCGTCTGGATCTGTTCCCGGTCGCTGGCAGGGGCTGTGGGAGGTGTGGGAAACGCCGGCTTGATCGGCGTTTTCCAAGAGCTGTGGGAAGGCGCGGTCTCATCGCGGCTTTCCACAGCTCGGCACCTTCCATAGCCCGGTGACTCGTCAGTCTTGCGTCGTGGTTGGACGTCGGTTCACCGCGGCTCGTTTGACTTCATCGAGATAGCCGATGCGAACGGAACTGAACCTGATCGACCAGATCGAGTCAGCAATCGGGAGCAGCCCGACGTCGGCACCGACCAGAACCT
>DASWNW010000011.1:0-4456 GCA_036399015.1 Thermoanaerobaculia bacterium
GAACGCCAGATGATTTTCGGGAAGCCACTCGCTCGGCGATGGCGGCAGCAGATAGCTCTGCTCCGGTTGGTACGTCCGGTAGTTCGTCGGCATGCACAATTTTACGCCGCGCTACCGCTTTTCTGCCGCGCAGGCTCCTAGTGCACCGTGGCCGGTTCCGGCATCGCGAACAGCAGCGCGTGGGTCCGCAGCTCGATGTCGGCGAGCGTTCCCTCGAAGCGGTCGCGCTCTTCGGCGTGTAGCTCGGTCGCCAGCGCCTCCAGCTCCTGACGCAGGACGCTCGCCTCACGGCAGATGAAGAGCAGCAGGCGCTCCAGATCGGCAGAATCGTGCACAAGTGCCATTGAGTGCTGCGAGTATCGTGCTTGTTTTCGACTGCCGTCTGTACGTCACCGTACTCATGACGGCTCGGCGATGAACCGGTAGCCGACCCACGGCTCGGTCACGATGTAGCGGGGGTTCGAGGGGTCGGGCTCCAGCTTCCGCCGCAGGGCGCTCATGTGCACGCGGACCGTGTCGTGGGTCGTGCCGGGCGCGGAGTCCCAGACGCGGGCGATGATCTGTTCCATCAGCACCGGTCTGCCGGCGTGCGTCGCGAGCAGCTCGAGCAGCGCCAGCTCGGTGCGCGTCAGTTTCACCTCCCGCTCCCCCTGCACGACCCGGCGGTGCTCGAGGTCGATGGTCAGGCCGTCGAAGCGGAGCGTGGTCGTGACCGAGCCGCTGCGCCGCAATTGCGCGCGGACGCGCGCCAGCAGCTCGGGGACGGAGAAGGGCTTGGTCACGAAGTCGTCCGCGCCGAGGTCGAGGGCGCGGATCTTGTCGGCATCGGCGCCGCGGACGGAGAGGACGATGATCGGCGTACGGGAGAAGCGCCGCACCGCCGCGATCAGCTCGAAGCCGTCGGCCAGCGGCATGGCCAGGTCGGTCAGCAGCAACTCGGGGAGATGCAGGCGGAACGAGGCGAGGCCGGTGTGGCCGTCGGTGGCGGTGATGGTGTCGTAGCCGGCGGCGCGCAGCTCGCGCGAGAGCGACTCGCGGATGCCTGGGTCGTCATCGACGACGAGGACCGACGGCTCCTCGCTCACTCCCGCTCCTCCACCGCCTCGAGGACCGCCGCCGGAAGCTCGACGCGCGCGACCGCGCCTCCCCCGGAGCGGTTCTCGAGCGTGAACCAGCCGTCGCTGGCGACCGTGAGACCGCGGGCGATCTCCAGGCCGAGGCCGCGGCGGGCGACGTCGGAGTCGGCGGGGATGCCGGGGCCGCGATCGCGGACCTCGAGGTGCACGCGCCCTTCCACGGCGCGCGCCGCCAGCTCGATGGAAGCGCCGCCAGGCGACGCGCGGTGGGCGTTCTCGACCAGGTTCACCAGGATCTCCAGAAGCAGTGACGGGTCGACCCAGGCGTCGGGGCAGTCCTCGTCGACGGAGACCGTCACCGGCCGCGCCGAGAAGACGAGCGGCAGGGAGTCGCGTACGGCACGAAAGACGTCGGCGGGGGGCGTCGGCTCGGGATGCGGGCGGAAGCGTCCCGCCTCCAGCCGGGCGATGGTCAACAGGTTGTCGATCCGGCGGTGGAGGCGCGCGGTCTCGTCGTCGATCGCCTGCACCGCCTCCGCCAGCTCCGGCGTCGCCGCCGCATGCCGTTTGAGCGCCTCGGTCTGGATGCGGATCGCGGTGAGCGGCGTGGTGAGGTCGTGGGAGACGGCGCGGAGCAGCGAGGTCTTGAAGGCGTCGCTCTGCTGCAGCAGCTCCACGTGCGAGCTCGCCTCCCCTTCCAGCCGCCGCCGCTCCGCCTCCGCCGCCCGGCGACGGGAAATCACGACGAGGCCCGTCACCAGCAGCGACCAGAGAAGGAACGCCGCCAGCGCCACCCAGTTGCGCGGGTCGGCGATGCGGAACGTGTGCACCGGCGGGATGAAGAAGTAGTTGTACGCGGCCGTGACGCCGGCCGACGCCGTCAGGCCGAGGATCGCCGGGAGCCAGCGGCCGGTACGCATGGGTGTTAGGTAGCACGGCGGCCGTATCGTGTCGAGACGTTGCGTGTTGCGCGTTGCGAGTCGCCCGGGCTGTACCGCCTGGACGACAAGGCCCGGGCAACGCGCAACACGCCACGCGCAACTCGATAAAGAGTTCCTAAAGATCCCGTCCCTCCCCCCTCCCGCTTGCTACAACGACGTCGATGTCCCGCCGCTATCTCTTCTCCCTCTCCCTCGGCGCGCTCGGCGTGGTGTACGGCGACATCGGCACCAGTCCGTTGTACGCGCTCAAAGAGTGCTTCACGGCGCATCACGGGTATCGGGTCATCCCGACGCACGACAACGTGCTGGGGGTGCTGTCGCTGATCGCCTGGTCGCTCATCCTGGTGATCTCGCTCAAGTACCTCCTCTTCGTCCTGCGCGCGGACAACCGCGGCGAAGGGGGCATCCTCGCGCTGATGTCGCTCGTCCGGCCGGCGGCGGCGGGACGGCGCGGCGTGCGGCGCTCGCTCCTGATCGGCGTGGGGCTGTTCGGCGCCGCGCTCCTGTACGGCGACGGCATGATCACGCCGGCCATCACCATCCTCGGCGCGATGGAAGGGGTCGGCGTGGTGACGCCGCTGTTCCGGCCGGCGGTGGTGCCGCTCACCGTCGTCACGCTGGTCGCCCTGTTCGCGGTGCAAAAGTACGGCACCGCGAGGGTGGGCAATTTGTTCGGGCCGCTGATGCTGGTCTGGTTCGGCGTGCTCGCGCTGCTGGGCGTCTCCAACATCGTCCGCGCGCCGCAGGTGCTGGCGGCGATCGGGCCGGCGTGGGCCGTGCGCTTTCTGGTCGAGAACCCGCTGCCCGGATACCTCGTGCTGGGGGCGGTCTTCCTCGTTGTCACAGGCGGAGAGGCGCTGTACGCCGACATGGGGCACTTCGGCGCGCGGCCGATCCGCATCGCCTGGTTCGCGGCCGTCTTCCCGGCGCTGCTCCTCAACTACTTCGGGCAGGGAGCGCTGCTGCTGGTGAATCCCGCCGCGGCGAGCGATCCCTTCTTCCTGATGGCGCCGCGGTGGGCGCTCTGGCCGCTGGTGATCCTCTCGACGCTCGCCGCCGCCGTGGCCTCGCAGGCGGTGATCTCCGGCGCGTTCTCGCTGACGCGGCAGGCGGTGCAGCTCGGCTATCTGCCGCGCATCCGCGTCATCCACACCTCGGCCCGCGAGATCGGCCAGATCTACATCCCCTCGGTGAACTGGCTGCTGATGCTCTGCGCGATCGGCCTCGTGATCGGCTTCGGCGCCGTGTCGCGGCTGGCCGGCGCGTACGGCGTGGCCGTCACCGCGACGATGGGGGTGACGACCGCCCTCTTCGCGGTGGTGGCGCGCGAGCGGTTCGGCTGGACGCTGCCCGCGGTGCTGGCCTTCGCGGTGCCGTTCCTCGTCATCGACCTCGCCTTCTTCGGCGCGAACATCCTCAAGATCGCCGACGGCGGCTGGTTCCCGATCGTGGTCGGCGCGACGATCTTCGCGCTCATGACCACCTGGTTCGCCGGACGGCGCCTCCTGACGAAGACGATGGAATCCGGCGCGCTGACCGTGGAGGACTTTGTCGCGCAGCTCGCCGCCGGCCGGATCAACCGCGTGCGCGGCACCGCGATCTTCATGACGCGGCAGCAGGAGGGCATCCCGACGGCGATGCTGCACAACCTCAAGCACAACAAGGTGGTGCACGAGCGGGTGGTGCTGCTCAGCGTACAGGTGGAGGAGACGCCGCACCTCGACGACGGCGAGCGGGCGGAGTGGCTCGACCACGGCGAGGGCATCTACCGCCTCGTGGTCCGCTTCGGCTTCATGGAGGACCCCGACCTCCCGTCGCTGCTCGCGCGGATCTCCGGGCCGTTCCCCTACGACGCGATGAGCACGAGCTACTTCCTGGGGCGCGAGACGCTGATCCCGGCGCGCCGCTTCTGCCGCGAGCAGCTCTTCGTCTGGATGAACCGCAACGCCAGCAGCGCCTCGACCTTCTTCTCGCTGCCTCCGAACCAGGTGATCGAGCTGGGGGCGCAGGTGAGGATCTAAGTAGAACGCATTCGCTTGGCCAATGCGCCAGCCGCGTTGCCCTTCGCCCCGCTTGCGGGGTGTACGTACCGGAGACATCGAGGACACAAACCGGAGACATCGAGGACAGTGTTGAAAGGATAGACCACCTCGTCTGGATCTGTTTCCGGTCGCTGGCAGGGGCTGTGGGAGGTGTGGGAAACGCCGGCTTGATCGGCGTTTTCCAAGAGCTGTGGGAAGGCGCGGTCTCATCGCGGCTTTCCACAGCTCGGCACCTTCCATAGCCCGGTGACTCGTTAGTCTTGCGTCGTGGTTGGACGTCGGTTCACCGCGGCTCGTTTGACTTCATCGAGATAGCCGATGCGAACGGAACTGAACCTGATCGACCAGATCGAGTCAGCAATCGGGAGCAGCCCGACGTCGGCACCGACCAGAACCT
>DASWNW010000012.1:0-80273 GCA_036399015.1 Thermoanaerobaculia bacterium
CCCGAGGAACCCGAGGAACCGGCGTCGCCGCCCCGCCGTTATAGTCCCCCGCATGTCACGCGCCCTCATCACCGGCGCCGGAGGCCTCGTCGGTTCGTCTCTTGCCGCCGCGTACGGCGACGGCGCGGTCGCACTGCGGCATCGGGACCTCGACGTCACCGACGCGCGTGCGGTCGACGAGGTCGTGGAGCGGGTTCGTCCCGACGTCATCTTCAACACCGCGGTGATTGGCGTCGACGACTGCGAGGCCGATCGCGCGCTGGCGGAGCGGATCAACGTCACCGGCCCCGTGCGGCTGGCCGCGGCGGCGGAGCGGGCCGGCGCGGCGATCGTCCACTTCAGCAGCAACTACGTCTTCGACGGCGGGCGCACCGACGGGCTGCCGTACACCATCGAAGACGAGGCGCACCCGGTCAACGTCTACGGCGTCACGAAGCTGCAAGGCGAGCGCGCCGTCGCCGCCGCCTGCTCGCGCGCGCTCGTCGTGCGCACCTCCTGGGTTTTCGGCCAGGGGAAGGCCAGCTTCCTCAGCACGGCCGCCGCGAAGCTCGCGCGCGGCGAGCGGCTGCAGGCCATCAACGACACCTTCGCCAGCACGACGTACGTGACGGATCTCGTCGAGCGGCTGCTGGAACTGGTCCGGCTCCGCCACTACGGGACGTTCCACCTGGTGAACGACGGCGTCTGCTCGTACGAGACCTTCGCACGCGAGGCCGCGAGCATCCTCGGCCTGAGCGACGAGGCGGCGCACGCGCTCATCGACAGTGCCTCCGAGGCCGAACATCGCCGGCCGGCACCCCGCCCGCGGTGGACGCCGATGCGCTGCCTCCTCTCCGAGCGGCTGGGGCTGCGTCCGATGCGGCCGTGGCACGACGCACTGCGCGAATACGTCCGTCCCGGTGGAGCGGCGGGCTTCAGCCCGCCGAACAAGTAGACTCACGCCGTGGATCCGCTGACGCACGCCCTCGTCGGCTCGGCGCTCGCCTGGACCGCCGGCGGCGAACGCCTGGGACGGCGCGCGCTGCTCATCGGCGCCGCCGCCGCCCTCCTCCCCGACCTCGACGTCTTCATCCGGAGCGACGCCGATCCGCTCCTCGCCATCGAGCACCACCGCGGCTTCACCCACTCCTTCGTGTTCGCGCCGATCGGCGGCATCCTCGCCGCGCTCCCGTTCCGCGGACGGCCACGCTCGACCGCGTTCCTGGCCGGCATCCTCGCCTGGCTCTCGCACGCGCTCCTCGACGCGGCGACCACCTACGGCACGCGGCTTTTCTGGCCCTTCTTCCGCTACCGCGTCGGCCTCGACGTCATCTCCATCATCGACCCGCTCTTCACGCTGCTCATGCTCGCCGCGCTGATCGGCGCCATGAAAGGCCGCCGCCGCGTGGTTCTCGTCGCGCTCTCCCTCGGCGTCGCCTGGCTCGCGGGCGGTTTCGTGCAGCGCGAGCGGGCCACCGCGGCGCAGGTCCGCCTCGCCGCCGCGCGCGGCGACCGCCTCGACCGCGGCGCCGTCTTTCCCACCATCGGCAACACGCTCGTCTGGCGGTCGGTCTACGAGACCAACGGCGCGCTGCGCATCGACCGCATCCGCACCCCCTGGCTCGGCGGCGCGACGTATGCGCCCGTCACCACCGTCCCGCGCGTGACGCGCGAGGTGGCGTGGAGCGACAGCCGGCTGCTCCGCGACTTCGACCGCTTCACCTGGTTCTCCGACGGCTGGCTCGCCCGCGCGCCGTCCGATCCGACGGTCATCGGCGACGCCCGCTACTCGCTCCGCAACGACCGCTACGAGCCGGTGTGGGGCATCCGCTTCCGCCCCGGCGCCGATCCGCCGGTCGAATGGGTGAACCGCACGCGCGATCGCGACGCCGGCGTGGCCGCCCTCTGGGCCGAGATCAGCGGGCGAAGCGGGACGTTCCGGCCGCTGCCGTGATTGGCTACCATGCGCGCGAAGATGGCTGACCATCGCGACGACGTGCCGCTGGCTCGCCTCGGGAGCCGCATCGCCGACCTCTCGGAGCGCTACTTTCCCGACGCCTTCGTCTTCGCACTCGCCGCCGTGCTGGTGGTCTTCGCCTTCGGCCTCGCGCTCGGCGAGCGGCCCGGCACCCTCGTCACCGCGTTCGGTGAAGGCTTCTGGGTGCTCGTCCCCTTCACCATGCAGATGGCGCTGATCATCATCACCGGCTTCGTCGTCGCCACCTCCGGCCCCTGCGCCCGCGTCATCGACCGGCTGGCCAGCATCCCGAAGACGGCGCGCGGCGCGGTCGCCTTCGTAGCCCTCTTCTCGATGGTGAGCTCGCTCCTCTCCTGGGGCTTCTCGCTCATCTTCACCGGCCTCCTGGTGCGGGCGGTGGTGCGGCGGCTCGAGCACGTCGACTTCCGCGCGCTCGGCGGCGCCGCGTACCTCGGACTGGGGAGCGTCTGGTCGCTCGGCCTCTCCTCCTCGCCCGCCATGATGATGGCCACGCGGTCGTCGATTCCGCCGGCGCTGCTGCCGGTCACCGGCGTCATCCCGCTCACGCAGACGATCTTTCTCTGGCAGAGCATCCTCCTCGCGGCGCTGCTCATCGCCCTCTCCGTCGCCATCGCCTACTTCTCCGCGCCGGCCGGCCACCGCGTCCGCACCGCGCGGTCGATGGGCGTGGCCTTCCAAGACATGACCGCGGAAGAGGAGCCGCCGCGCACGGCCGCGGAGAAGATCGAGCACAGCCCCTTGCTCACGCTCGCCGTCGTCGCGCTCATGCTCGCCTTCCTCGGCCAGCAGATCGCGGCGAAGGGGCTGGCCGCGACGCTCGACCTCAACAACTTCAACCTCCTCTTCCTCGCCCTCGGCATGCTGCTGCACTGGCGGCCGCGCGCCTTCCTGCGCGCCGTCTCGGGCGCCGTCCCCGCGACAGCGGGCGTCCTCGTGCAGTTCCCCTTCTACGCCGGCATCTTCGGGCTGATCTCGAAGAGCGGCATCCAGACCGTCCTCTCCGACCTCTTCGTCCGCATCGCCTCCACCGACACCTTCAACCCGATGCTGACGATCTACTCCTTCGTCCTCGGCGTCTTCATCCCCTCCGGCGGCGGGCTCTGGGTGGTCGAGGCGCCGTACGTGATGGAGGCTGCCAAAGAGCTGCGCATGCACCTCGGCTGGACGGTGCAGACCTACAACGCCGCCGAGACGCTCCCCAACCTCCTCAACCCCTTCTTCATGCTGCCGCTCATGGGCATCCTCAACGTCCGCGCGCGCGACCTGGCCGGCTACTCGATCCTCCAGCTCCTCTTCCACACGCCGCTGGTGCTGGTCTATTGCTGGCTGATGGCCTACACGCTGCCGTACGTGCCGCCGCTGATGTAGGCGTCCCTGTGGAGCGGCGGGCTTCAGCCCGCCGAAATCGTCCATCCATCCACCGGCGGGCTGAAGCCCGCCGCTCCACAACCAGCCCCTGCCGTGCAACTCGTGACACCCACGTGCCATTCGTGCCGTCGCCGGAACCTCCGCCGAATGGAGCAGGTTTCTTGCTAGGAATGGCCGCCTCGAAGCTCAGCAGCAGCGTTCTCCTCTCCGCCGTGCTCCTCCTCGCCGGCTGCGGCGGAGAGTCGTCCTCGTCCGCGGCGGCGCAGGAGAAGAAGGGTGGCGACGAGGCGCCAAAGTCCGTCCGCACGGCGCGCGTCGAAGAGCAGATGCTCGGCACGACCGTCCTCGTCAACGGCACCCTCGACGCCTACGACCGCGCCACCGCCGGCGCGAAGGTGGCCGGGCGCGTCCAGTCGATGGCGGTCGATCTCGGCAGCCGCGTCTCGCGCGGACAGCTCCTCGCCCGCATCGATCCCACCGACTACAACATCCAGCTCCAGCAGGCGGAGGCGGCGCTGGCGCAGGCGCGCGTACGGCTCGGACTCCCGCCCGGCGGCGCGAGCGACAGCGTCGATCCTTCCGATACCCCGCCGGTGCGCGAGGCGGCCGCGCTCCTCGAAGAAGCAAAGGCCAACCGCGCCCGCTACTCCGCCCTCCACTCCGACGGCGTCATCTCCAAGGCCGAGCTCGACGCCGCGCTGTCGCAGTCGCGCGTGGCCGAGTCGCGCTACCAGGACGCGCTCGAAGAGATCCGCAACCGCCAGGCCGTCGCCACGCAGCGGCGCGCGGAAGTGGCGCTGGCGCGGCAGCGGCTCGCCGACACCGGCATCTACGCCGCGTTCGACGGCGTGGTCCAGCAGCGCATCGCCTCGGTCGGCGAGTTCCTCGCTGCGGGCGCGCCGGTGGTCGAGCTGGTGAAGGTCAACCCCCTCCGCTTCCGCGCCGAGGTGCCGGAGCGGGACGCGATGCAGATCAGGATCGGACATACCGTGCAGCTTGCGGTCGACGGCAGCCCCGGCACCGTCACCGGCCGCGTCACGCGCCTCAGCCCCACCATCACCGAGCGCACCCGCGTCCTGCAGATGGAAGCCGACATCCCCAACCCGAACGGCACCCTCCGCGCCGGCTCATTCGCCCGCGCGACCGTGGTCACCGACACCGCCGCCGCGGCCCTCACCGTGCCGAAAGAGGCGCTCGTCACCTTCGCCGGCATCGAGAAGGTGATGGTCGTCGCGCAGGGGAAGACGAAGGAGAAGCCGGTGACGACCGGCCGCCGCCTCGGTGCCGTCGTCGAGATCCTGCACGGCGTCGAGGCGGGTGACGAAGTGGTCCTCAATCCGGTGAACCTGCGCTCCGGCCAGGCGGTGGTGACGAAGTGAGTGTTGTCGGTCATCGGTTGTCGGTTGTCTGTGGTTCCTCGTTGCTCCTGTCTCATCGCACCGAGTCGCAAGCAACCAGCAACTGCCCGGCGCCGGCGAAACCACTGACAACCGACAACTGACAACCGACAACATCTAATGCAAAAGCTCGCCGAAATCTGCATCCGCCGCCCGGTCTTCGCCTCGATGATCGTGCTCGCGCTCGTCGTCGTCGGCGCGGCCGGCTACTCGCAGCTCGGCGTCGACCGCTATCCCTCGGTCGACCTGCCGACCGTCACCGTCCGCACGCAGCTCCCCGGCGCCTCGCCGGAAGAAGTCGAGTCGCTGATCACGCAGGAGGTCGAGGAGGTCGTCAACACCGTCGACGGCATCGACGAGCTGCGCTCGGTCTCCGGCCCCGGCACCTCCAACGTCATCGCCACCTTCCGCCTCGACCGCGACCTCGAGACCGCCGCGCAGGACGTGCGCGACCGCGTGGCGACAGTCGTCCGCCGGCTCCCCGAGGATGCCACGCCGCCGGTCGTGTCGAAGTTCGACAACGACAGCTCCCCCGTCCTCACCATCGCCCTCTCCGGCGAGCTCTCCCTCCGCGAGCTCACCGAGCTCGCCGACAAGACCGTGCGCGTGCAGCTCGAGCGCACCTCCGGCGTCGGCGAGGTGAGCGTGGTCGGAGGCCTCGAGCGCGCCATCAACGTCTGGATCGACGCCGACCGCCTGGCCGCCTACCAGCTCCCCATCACCGCCGTCCGCGAGTCCCTCGACCGCCAGAACGCCGACCTCCCCGGCGGCAACGTCACGACGGACCGCCAGGAGCTGACCCTCAGAACGATGGGCCGCTACACCGAGCCCCAGGCCTTCGAAAACCTCGTCATCGCGACCCGAACGAGCAGCACCGAAACCACCAGCAACCAGCAACCAGCAACAAGCAACAGCGCCGAAGGCGCTGCGGTGCCGGTCCGCATCCGCGACGTCGGCCGCGTCGAAGACGGCACGAAAGAACAGCGCAGCCTCGCCCGCCTCAACGGCATCCCCACCGTCACGCTCGAGATCCGCCGCCAGTCGGGCGCCAACACCATCGCCGTCATCAACGGCATCAAGGCGGCGCTGCCGAACGTGCAGGCGCAGCTCCCGGCCGGCGTCGAGCTGCAGGTGATCCGCGACCAGTCGCGCTACATCGAGGCGGCCATGCACGAGATCAAGCTCCACCTCGTGCTCGGCTCGCTGCTGGCCTGCATCGTCGTGCTGATCTTCATGCGCTCCTGGCGCTCCACGATCATCGCCGGCATCGCCATCCCCGCCTCCGTCATCGCCACGTTCGGGATGATGTGGGCGCTCGACTTCACCCTCAACAGCGTGACCATGCTGGCGCTCGTGCTGATGGTCGGCATCGTCATCGACGACGCCATCGTCGTCCTCGAGAACATCTTCCGCTTCATCGAGGAGAAGAAGATGCGCCCGATGGAGGCGGCCGCCGCGGCGACGAAGGACATCGGCCTCGCGGTCCTGGCGACCACGCTCTCGCTGGTGGTCATCTTCCTGCCGGTGTCGTTCATGTCCTCGATCTCCGGCCGCTTCCTCTACCAGTTCGGCATCACCGCCGCGGTGGCGATCATGGTCTCGCTGCTGGTGTCGTTCACCCTCACGCCGATGATGAGCTCCCGCCTGCTCAACGCGAAGGACGCGGAGGGGGGACATGGCTCGCGCACCGGCTTCTACGGACGGATCGACGCGGTGTACATGCGCCTCCTCGAGCTGTCGATGCGCAACCGGAAGACGGTGGCGATCGTCGGCGTGGTGGTCATCCTCACCAGCATCCCGCTGTATCAGGCGGTCAAGCAGGAGTTCATCCCCACCAACGTCGACGAGGCGGAGTTCGACGTCAGCGTCAACGCGCCCCAGGGCACCAGCCTCGCCGCGATGAACGACGCCATGATGGAGATCGAGAAGGTGCTGATGGAGACGCGCGGCGTGGAGCTCGTGCTGGCGACGGCGGGCGGCGGCTTCCTCAGCTCGACCGCCAACGGCAGCGCGTACGTGCGCATCGCGCCGCACGAGGAGCGGACGCTCTCCTTCACGAAGTTCTGGCACTCGCTGAAGCAAGGCAAGCCGTGGAAGGCGTTCCAGGACAACTACTCGGCGCAGGACGTGATGCAGGAGGTGCGCAAGCGCACGCGCCGCTTCGCGCCGATCCGCGTCGCGCCGCGTAACCCGCCCTCCTTCAACTTTGGCCCCGGCGGCCGCTCCGACATCAACTTCGTCATCCGCGGGCCGGAGATCGAGCAGCTCGCCGCGTACGCCGACGAGCTGGTGGCGCGCACCGGCAAGCTGCCCGGCTTCAACGACGTCGACACGAACCTCGAGCTCGACAAGCCGGAGCTGCGCGCGAACATCGACCGCGCCCGCGCCGCCGACCTCGGCGTCTCCACCTCCGACATCGCCACGAGCCTCAACGTCATGGTGGGCGGCGACCAGGAGGTCACCCGCTATCGCGACGCCTCGGTCAACGAGGACTACGACGTGCAACTGCGCGTCGAGCTGGCGAACCGCGACGATCCCGACGCCATCGGCCGCCTCTACGTCCCCGCGGGCAGCGGCGACCTGGTGCGCCTCGACAACGTGGTGAACATCGAGCGGGCCGTCAGCCCCTCACGCATCGACCGCCTCGACCGCGAGCGGCAGGTGACGGTCAGCGCCAGCGTCGCCCCCGGCTTCGCCCTCGCCGACCGCATCGAGGCCATGCGCGCCGAGATCGGGAAGATGGGGCTCGCCCCCGGCTACACCACCACCGTCACCGGCCGCGGGCGCGAGCTGGAGCGCACCTTCAACGAGTTCCTCTGGGCGTTCCTGCTGTCGATCGTCTTCATGTACATGATCCTCGCCTCGCAGTTCGAGAGCACGATCCACCCGGTGACGATCCTGCTGTCGCTGCCGCTGGCGATCCCCTTCGCGCTCCTCTCGCAGTGGCTCACCGGCAGCACACTCAACCTCTACTCCGCCCTCGGCATCCTGGTGCTCTTCGGCGTCGTGAAGAAGAATTCGATCCTGCAGGTCGACCACATGAACAACCTCCGCGCGCACGGCATGGACCGCGACGCCGCCATCCTGCAGGCGAACCGCGACCGCCTCCGCCCCATCCTCATGACCACGCTCGCCCTCGTCGCCGGCATGCTGCCGCTCGCACTCGGCACCGGTCCGGGCGCGGAGGAGCGCCGCTCGATCGCCATCGTCGTCATCGGCGGCCAGTCGCTCTCGCTCCTGCTGACGCTCCTCGTGACGCCGGTCGCCTACTCGCTGTTCGACGACCTCGCGGAGAGCCGCCGCTGGCGCCCGGTGGCGATCCGCCTGCAGCGCGCGCGGCAACGGGTGGCGCTCGCGTTCGCGCGTCAGCGCTCGTCGAGACGATCGACGAAGTGAAGCACCAGCTCCCCCGCGAACTGCACGGCGCGCCCGTCGACGAGATACGGCCCGAACTTCCACTGCGGCACGGACCGTCCGACTCGCCGCGCCCGGTGGCGAGGTCGATGCGGCGCTCCACTGTCTTTTTCTCCGGCCCCGCGAACGTCTGAAAGCGCCCGGTCGCGATCCGCCTCCAGCGCGCGCGACCACGGATGGCGCTCGCGTTCGCCCGTCAGCGCTCACACCGCGGGCGTTGACGCCGCAACACGCTACCCTTACCCGATGAGCAACGACACGTCGCCTCTCCGTGACGACGTTCACCTCCTCGGCGACCTCCTCGGCCAGACGCTGCGCGCGCAGGAGGGGGACGAGCTGTTCGAGATGGTCGAGCGGGTGCGGGCGCTGGCGAAGAGCGGCCGCGGAGGCAACGGCGAGGACTTCGACCGCCTCGCGGAGCTGCTGGCCGCACGTCCGACCGCGGAGGCGCTGCCGGTCGCGCGCGCGTTCGCCCACTTCCTCAGCCTCGCCAACGTCGCCGAGCAGCATCACCGCGTCCGCCGCCGCCGCGACTACCTCCGCGACCCGAACGCGCAGCCGCAGCCCGGCTCGTTCGACGAGGTGCTGGCGCGCCTGCGCGAGCAGGGCATCAGCGAGGAAACGCTCTTCGAGCGCGCCGCCTCGCTGCAGATCGAGCTGGTGCTCACGGCCCATCCGACCGAGGTGGTGCGGCGGACGCTGCTCCAGAAATACACGCGCATCGCCGAGCTGCTGGCGCGCCGCGACCGCGGCGACCTCACCATCCCCGAGCAGCGCGAGGTCGTTGAAGAGCTGCGCCGCGAGATCACCTCCGCCTGGGAGACCGACGAGGTGCGCCACACCCGCCCCACTCCGCTCGACGAGGTGAAGGGCGGCCTCTTCATCTTCGAGCAGACGCTCTGGGACGCGCTCCCGCGCTACCTCCGCACGCTCGACGGCGCGTTGCGCACGCACACCGGCCGCCCGCTGCCGCTGGAGGCGGCGCCGATCCGCTTCGGCTCCTGGATCGGCGGAGACCGCGACGGCAACCCGAACGTCACGGCCGAGGTCACCGCCGACGCCTGCCTCCTCGCGCGCTGGGTGGCCGCCGACCTCTATCACCGCGAGGTCGACGCGCTCCGCTCGGAGCTGTCGATGAAGTCGGCTTCCGACGAGCTCGTTCCTCGGAGTTCCTCGGGTTCCTCGGGTTCCTCGGGTTCCTCGGGTTCCTCGGGTTCCTCGGGTTCCTCGGCCACCACCCAGACTCCCGCCGCCGAGGAACCCCGAGGAACCCCGAGGACCCGAGGAACCGAGAGGAACCGAGGAACCGTCCCCCTCGAAGAACCCTACCGTGCCGTCCTGCGCGAAGTCCGCGACCGCCTGCTCGCCACGCGTGTCTCCATCGAAGAGGCGCTGGCGCGGCGCGGCGAGCCGATCGTCCTGGAGCGGGAGGACCTGCTCGAGCCGCTGCTTCGCTGCCACCGCTCGCTGCACGCCACCGGGAACGGCATCATCGCCGACGGACGCCTGCTCGACATCATCCGTCGCGTGCAGGCGTTCGGGCTGACGCTGGTGCGCCTCGACGTGCGTCAGGACTCGGCGCGGCACACGGCGCTCCTCGACGCGATCACCCGGCAGCTCGGCCTCGGCAGCTTCGCCGAGTGGAACGAAGAGCAGCGGCAGGAGTTCCTTCTTCGCGAGCTCGCCTCGCGCAGGCCGCTCCTCCCGCGCGACCTCGAGCTCGACGACGACGCGCGCGCCGATCTCGACACCTTCCGCGCCATCGCCCGCATCCCCCGAACCTCCCTCGGCGCGTACGTCATCACCATGGCGGGCAACCCCTCCGACGTGCTGGCCGTGGCGCTGCTGCAGAAGGAGGTCGGCGTCGCCGAGCCGCTGCGCGTCGTGCCGCTCTTCGAGACCATCGCCGACCTCCGCCGCGCCGGCGAGACGATCGCGAAGCTGCTCGACCTCGAGTGGTATCGCGACTTCATCGGCGGACGGCAGGAAGTGATGGTCGGCTACTCCGACTCCTCCAAAGACTCCGGCCGCTTCACCGCCGCCTGGGAGCTGTTCCAGGCGCAGGAGCAGGTCGTCTCCGCCTGCGTGAAGGCGGGCGTCGAGTTGACGCTCTTCCATGGGCGCGGAGGCAGCGTCGGCCGAGGAGGGGGTCCGACGTACCTGGCCATCGGGTCGCAGCCGCCCGGCTCCGTCGACGGACGCCTGCGCGTGACCGTGCAGGGGGAGATGATCCAGGCGGAGTTCGGCATGGTCGGCATCGCGCTGCGGACGCTGGAGGTCTACACGACCGCCACGCTCGACGCTACGCTCGCGCCCTCACCGGCGCCGCGCGAGGAGTGGCGCGCGGCGATGCAGAAGATGTCGGACGCCTCCGCGCGCGGCTACCGCTCGGTCGTCTACGAGACGCCGCGCTTCGTCGACTACTTCCGCGCCGCCACGCCGGAGGTGGAGCTGGGGGAGATCAACATCGGCAGCCGTCCCGCGCGCCGCGGCGCGAAGAAAGGGGTGGAGTCGCTGCGCGCGATTCCGTGGCAGTTCGCCTGGACGCAGAACCGCCTCCTCCTGCCGTCGTGGCTCGGCGTCGACCACGCACTCGACTCCGGTGACCCGGCCACGGTCGCGGCGATGATGCGGGAGTGGCCCTTCTTCCGCTCGACGATCGAGCTGATCGAGATGGTGCTGGCGAAGGCGGAGGCGCGCATCGCCGCCTACTACGACCGCCTGCTCGTCCCCGACGACCTCGGCGACCTCGGCGAAGAATTGCGCGCCCGCCTCCTGCACACCGTCGACCTGGTGCGCCGCGTGACCGGCCACGAGCGCCTGCTGGAGACCAACCACGCCCTCCGCCGCTCGATCGACGTCCGCAACCCCTACGTCGACCCGATCAACGTCGTACAGGCCGACATCCTCCGCCGCCTGCGCAAATCGCCCGACGACGCCCTCCGCGACGCGTTCATCGTGACCGTGAACGGCATCGCGGCGGGGATGCGCAACACCGGTTGATCCCCGTTCCTTCTGGAGCGACGGGCTCTCAGCCCGTCGTGGTGCCGGGCTCGTGGTGCCGGGCTGAGAGCCCGGCACTCCAGAGAGGACGCCGCGGAGCCCATGCCCCTTCTCCACGAGCAAGGCGACGAGCGCGTCCGGAAAGTTTTCGTCGATCTTGAACTGCATCAAGCCGGCGTAGGAATCGGGACCATACGCTCGTGCGCGAGCTCTGCCGCATACGCGATCGCGGCGTGTACGTCCTCCACGGTCAAGGTCGGATAGTCGGCGACGATCTCTTCTGCCGTAAGCCCCGCCGCGAGGTTGTCGAGAATGACCGACACAAAGATGCGTGTCCCCCGAATGCAGATCTTCCCGTGGCAGATCTCAGGATCCGAGGAGAGCCTGTCTCGCCAGCCCGTCATCGCGTTATTGTAAAACACGTCAGCGCAGGGAAATCGTCTCCACCATCCGCCGCAGGATCTCCTTCTCCGCCTCGTACTGCTCGCCGGTGCGGTTCGTGTATGCGGTGAGGGTGCGCCCGTTGCCGAGATCGATCGTGTAGCGGAGCGTGCGCATGCCGCGGTCGGCCAGCCCCTCCCCCGTGGCCTCCACCTCCGCGCGCAAAGCAGGCCGTCCGCCGACCGTCAGCCGCTCCGACGCCATCACCCGCTCGAACTGCGAGTCGGCCACGCTGCCCTCGAACTTCATGTCCTGCACGTTGAGCACGACCGCCACATCGAACGGCATCTCCGACTGCGCCGGCACCTGCACCGGCTCCGGATCGAACGCACTGCACGCCGGAATCACCTCGCCGCTGTTGGTGTGCCACCCGGCCGGGTAGGAGACGGTGTAGCCGTAACGCTCGTTGGTGCACTGCTGCGAGAGCGCCGGCTCCTGGGCGGAGGCGGGAGCGGCCGGGGCGGACGTCGCCGTCGCGGCGGGCTGCTGCGCGGCGGGCGGCTCGGCGGTGTCGCTCGTGGGAGCGGAGCAGGCGGCGAGGAGGGCGAAGGCGATAGCGACGACGAATGCATTTCTCACGCGTGCACTATACGAGCGCCTGGGCACCCCCGCCGCCCGGTGTCGCGCTCCGGGCCGCGGGGGTGGGGGTTACTTTTTGGGGGTCGCCGCGGCGGGGTCCGCGGGCGGCTGGGTCTTCCTCTTCCGGCGCCCGAAGGCGATTCCCGGCGCGAGGGCATCGAGTTGAGGCTGGATGGACAGGCCTTCGTGTCCACCCAGGTTGCGGCCGGTCCGGTAGGCCTCGCGCGTCTTCCGGACTGCCTCGTAGTGATTGAGACTGAGATTGAAGTCGAGGATCTTGCCGAAGACGACGATCTCCTCGTACAGCGGACGATGCTCTTCGAAAGAACGGTAACCGCGCAGCGCCTCCGGCGTGGTGTCCGCCGACTGCTGCCACTTCGTCCACGGCTCCAGGGCGTTGGCCATGGAGTCGACGACCTGCGGACTGGTCGCGCGCGCGACATGGATCCGGGCTCTGAGGCGCGGATCGGTGTCAGGCGGGACCATCTCGGTCATCCCGTCCCGGATGATACGAACGACGCCGAGGCGTTGCGCCGGCGTCAGCTTGTGTGCGACCGCCCTGAGTTGTTCGATGACGGCGTCAGCGGTCGGTCCGCCGCCCTCGATTCCTTGATCAGGATCTTTCATTTTTCCCTCTCTCTCAGACGTCTGCCGGGTGCGAGCTGCCGCCCATTCGGCAGGTCCTCGCTCCCTCCGGCGAACGCGGCGCGACCACGTCCTATCCAATTGGACGCATGACCGCGCGAAAGGTTACGCAGGCCCCCCTCGGAGGCGCCGGCGCGTTCCCGGTGTAGCGTCTTCGCTACACTCGCCTAGCAATATTGGTAAGCGCGGGGGCGAACATGGAGGTGTGCGGAGCGTCAACGCCTGTCGGGTGTAGCGTCCACGCTACGGCGGTGACACGTCCACGCTACACGCGGAGGCAAAAACGCCCCCGTGGGAGGCGTTCGTGACTGTCGGGTGTAGCGTATTGGCTACACCGACCAGGCATCCGCGTGTCCGCGGGAGGCAATTACTTCTTCTTCGACGTCGTCGTCTTCTTCTTGGCGGCCGGTTTCTTGGCGGCGCTCTTCTTGGCCGGCTTGCGGGCGGCGCTCGTGCCGGTCTGGCCGAGGGAGCGGCTGAGGACCGCGAGGAGATCGACGACTTCGCCGCCGCCTTCATCGGCGTCGCGGCTGGTCTCGGCGGGCGCCTTCACGATGTCCTGCTGCTTGCGCTCCTTCTGGGCGACGAGCTTCTCGAGGCGTTCGGCGTAGTCGTCGACCAGCTCGTGCATGTCGAGCTTCTTCGCCTTCTTCGCGATGGCCGCCTCGAACTTCTTCACTTCCGCCGGTGAGGCCTTGGCGACTTCCGGGAGGCCGACGTCTTCCGGCTTGCGGACCTCGTCGGCGAAGCGGAGCGTCTCGGCGCGCAGGATGCCGTTCTCCGCGATGATTGCCACGAGGTGCTCCTTGGCGCGCATGACGAACGTGGCGATGCCCGCCTGCTTCCGCTTCTCCATCACCTCGGCCAGGAGGCGATAGGCTTTGTTCGTCCCGCCGGTCGGCACCAGGAAGTAGGCGCGCTGGTAGAACATCGGGTCGATCTGCTCGCGGTCGACGAAGAGGCGCAGGTCGATCTCGCGCGACTTGCGGGGCTCGATCGCCTCCAGTTCCTCGTCCGTGACGACGACGAACTTCCCCTTCTCGATCTCGTAGCCGCGGACGATGTCGTCGGGGTCGAGCGCCTTGCCGTCCTTCGAGCAGACGTAGCGGCGGCGCACCGGCGCCTCGTCGGGGCCGATCATCTTCAGCGAGATGCCGCGCGGGCGGGTGGCGGAGTAGAGCGCCACCGGGACGGTGACGAGTCCGAAGGAGATCGTGCCGCTCCAGAACGGCCGCATCCCGGAGGGTTGGTCGAGATCGTCGTCTTCTTCAGCCACTGGCTTTCCTCTTGGCCGGTTTCTTCATGCCCGCGAGGCTGGCCTCCAGCGCGTCGGCGAGCTGGTCGTCCTTCTGTTTCTTCGGGCGGAACTGCACGACCTTCGGCTTCTTGCCGGCGGCCTTGGTCTCGACGAGCTCCATCACCCGCGCGCGGTATTCGTCCTTGAACTGCTCCGGCTCGAAGTCGCCGTGAAGCGCGGTGAGGAGGTGCTCGGCCATCTCCAGCTCGCGTTCCGACAGCTCGCGCCCGCCGGGCGGCTTCAGCGCGTCGGAGGCGATGATCTCGTCCGCGTGGCGCAGCGTGATGAGGATCAGGTAGCCGCCCTCGGCCCGCAGCGCGCCGACGTACTCCTTGTCGCGCATGACCCAGCGGGCGACGCCTTCCTTGTTCTTGCGCTCCAGCGCGGCGGCGGCGGCGAAGTAGGCCTTCTCGTCGCCGTCGGGTCCGAGGTAGTAGGCGCGCTCGTACCAGCGATGGTCGATCTCGGCGGGGTCGACGAAGCGGGTGACCTCGATGTCGCGCGAGTCTTCCGGCTCGAGCTTCTGGAGCTCCTCCGGCTCGAGGAGGATCATCCGCCCGCGGGTGAGCGGGAAGGCCTTCTTCACTTCCTGGTACTCGACCGTGTCGCCGGTATCATCGCTGACGAGCTGCTGTTTGACGGGCTCGTGGTCGGTCTTGTGGAGCAGCCGGAAGTGGACCTTGCGGTCCTGCACGGCCGAGTAGAGTTTGACGGGCACGTCGAGCGTGCCGACTTTTACGACGCCTTTCCAGATCGCGCGCGCGGCCAACGTTTGCGCCCTCCTTCCTCCTGACACTCGGAGCAGAACACCTCGTCCCCCACATGAACGGCGCAGACCAGACACTGCACCCGGTCGCACGCCACACACCGCGCCTCGACCGCCGCGGAGTGAATCCGCCCGCAGCCGGCGCACTGTTCCTCGTGGCCGGTCAGCCAGTACGGGAGGAAGCGGCGTTTCCTCTTCTGTGCTGCCACGATGGATGAGATTGCTGGATGCGTGCCTGTATTGGGGTGTCGGGTATCGGGTGTCAGGTGTCCGGGCTTTCTCCCTCGGGCCACACACCCCAGACACCTGATACCTGACACCTGACACCGCTTTTGCAGCTTCAGCCCCGTTGCTCCTCGCCGCCGCCCTCCTCCTCGCCGCCTTCATCGCCTTCGTGCTCTGGTCCCGCACCCGGAGGGAGCATGTCCGGTTCGATCTGCCGCAGGGGCTGGGGCGGGAGGAGTTGATGCGGTCGATGGCGGCGCTGACGCAGGGGCGGCTCGTCGAGGGGAACGCTGTCCGGATCGTGCAGGATGCGGGGTTCTTCGATGCGTTTCTCGATGACGCGTCTCGCGCCACGCATCACGTCCATCTCGAGACCTTTCTCTGGATGAACGGGGTCGTCTCCGACCGGGTGGTGGAGGCGCTGCGCGCCTGCGCGAGACGGGGGGTGGAGGTGCGGGTGCTGGTCGACCAGCGGGGCGGGAAGACCACCTCGCCGGAGACGTGGCGGGCGCTGCGGGAGGCGGGGGTCGACTTCCGCGTCTACCACCGTGCGCGGCCGCGCGAGCTCGGCTGGTACAACAACCGGGACCATCGCAAGATCGTGGTCATCGACGGCCGGATCGGCTACACGTTCGGCCACGGCATCGCCGACATGTGGGGGCCGCACTCCGGCTGGCGCGACACGGCGGCGCGGCTCGAGGGGCCGGTCGTCGGCGAGCTGCAGATGGCCTTCCTCGAGAACTGGCTGAAGGTGAAGGGAAGCGCGCTCTTCGGTGACGCCTACTTTCCGCGACTCGAGCCGGCGGGTACGATCCCGATGCACGTCGCCTGGGCCGCCCCTCCCGAGACCCCATCGGCCGTGCAGCGGCTCTACTACCTCGCCATCGCCTCGGCGCGGCGGGAGGTGATCCTGCAGAACCCCTACTTCATCCCCGACCGCCACGCCGTGCGCCTGTACGCCGAGGCGGTGGCGCGGGGGGTGGAGGTGAAGCTGATGCTGCCGACCTCGCGCACCAGCGACTTCCCGATCGTCCAGCACGCGAGCCACTACTACTACGGCCCGCTGCTCCGCGCCGGCGCGACCGTCTACGAGTACACGAAGTCGGGCATCCACCAGAAGGTGCTGATCATCGACCGGGAGTGGTGCACGATCGGCTCGACGAACTTCGACCCCCGCTCCTTCAAGATCAACGACGAGATCAGCGTGGCGATGTACGACGCCGGCGTGGCCGAGGAGCTCGCGCGCGCGTTCGAGCAGGACATTCACGGCGCGGAGAAGTGGACGCTGGCGCAGTGGAACGAGCGCTCGTTCTCGCACCGGTTCCGGGATCGGGCGAGCGTGATGGTGAAGTGGCAGTTGTAGTTGCTGGTTGCTGGTTGCCTGAGTGTTGCGCGTGGCGTGTTGCGAGTTGCTCGGGCCTGGTCGCCTGGGGGGTACTGCCCGGGTAACGCGCAACGCGCTACTCGCTACTTCACGTAAATTCGCACCGTGTCGGCGCGGCCGGTGGGGTCGGTCGCGGTCACGACGTGGCGGCCGGGAGTGAGGGGCCATTCCTCGGTCACCTGGCGGCCGTTGATTTGCCAGTTCACCTTCGCCGTGGCGCGCAGTTTCAGCGTTTGGAACTCTGTCCTGAGCGTCGGGTCGATGAGGTAGGTGGCGCCGTCGGGGGGGCTGGTGATTCGCAGGGTTTCGCGCGTTCTGTGCTGCGTTGGGCGGGGGGGGACGGCGGCCCAGGCGCGGTACTCGGCGGGCCAGTCGATGGTGCCGTCGTGGTGCCAGGAGCAGAAGCGGGCGGCCTCGCCGGTGCGCAGCCATTCTTTGCGGACGGCGGGGCAATACGTGGACGGCCGCAGGCCGGAGAGGGCGCAGATCTCGACCGGCTCGACGTCGGGGGGTTGCGCGACGATCGGAGCCGTGTCGCCGACCGGCAGCGTACCTCTGGCGCGTTTCATTGCGGCGAGCATGACGGCGTTGAAGATCGGGGCGGCGCCGGTGATGCCGCTCGAGCCGCGCAGCGGCGAGCGGTCGAAGTTGCCGACCCACACTCCCACCGTCACGTCGCGGGTGTAGCCGACGGTCCAGTTGTCGCGGTAGGCCTGCGAGGTGCCGGTCTTCACCGCCACGGGAAACGGGAAGTCGAGCGCGCCGCCGGTGCCGAACGCCACCTCGCGCGCGTCGGCGTCGGAGAGGATGTCGGTGATCCAGAACGCCGTGCGGGGCGAGAACATGCGGCGGCCGTCCACCGCCCTTCCCTCCCGCGCGAACGCGGCATAGGCGCGCACGAGCTGTTCGAGCGTCACCTCGGCGTCGCCGAGGGTGAGGCCGAGGCCGTAGTAGTCGGAGGTCTTCTCCAGGCCGGTGAAGCCGGCGTTGCGGAGGAGGCGCAGCAGCGACTCCGGCCCGAGCTTCTCGAGCATCGCCACCGCCGGCACGTTCTCCGAGGAGGCGAGGGCGGCGCGGACGCGCAGCGGTCCGCGGTAACGGCCGTCGTAGTTTTTCGGCGTGTAGACGATCCCCTCCTCCGCCGTCTTGAAATGCGAGGGGACGTCGGCCAGCACGGTCGCGGGGGAGTGGCCGCTCTCGAAGGCCAGCGCGTAGGTGAAGGGCTTCAGCGTCGAGCCGGGCTGGCGCGCGGTGGAGACGCCGTCGATGGCGCCGCCGAACTGCTCGCCGAAGTAGTCGCCCGAGCCCTCCCACGCCAGCCACTGTCCGGTCACATTGTCGAGGACGACCACAGCCACGCTCTTCGCGCCGTGGCGGAGGAGCGTCGCGCGATGCGCGGAGATGATGCCGTCGACGTCGCGTTGCAGGCCGGCGTCGAGGGTGGTGACGATGCGCGGCCCCTTCTCGCGCGCGAGGACGCGCTCGACGTAGTGCATCGCCAGCACCGGCTGCGCGGCGGGCGAGAACTGCAGCCGCTCCGCGCGCGCGGCCTCGCGCTCCCGCCGGGACAGCGACATGCGCTGCAGGATCGACAGTTGGCGCGCGCGGGCGGCGGCGGGATCGCGCAGCGGGTTGAACGCGCTCGGACGCTGCGGCAGCGACGCCAGGAACGCCGCCTGCGCGGGCGTGAGCTGCTCCGGCGCCACGCCGAAGTAGGCGCGGCTGGCGCGGGCGGCGCCGGTGATGCGGTTTCCGTACGGCGCGAGGTTGAGGTACATCGCCAGCAGCTCGCGCTTGGTGAAGCGATGCTCGAGCCGCAGCGCCAGCACCGCCTCGCGCGCCTTCTGCGGCAAGCCGCGATCGCGCGACTGGAGGAGCAGCTTCGCCACCTGCTGCGTGATCGTCGAGCCGCCTTCGACCACGCGCAGTGCGCGGACGTTGTGCACGAACGCGCGCGCGACGGCGATCGGGTCGATGCCGGGATGCCTGTAGAAGCGCCGGTCCTCCGCCACGAGCGTCGCCTCGGCCAGGCGCGGCGACGCCGTCTGCAGCGACTCGCCGCGCGTGCCGCCGGCCAGCGACTCGTACAGCACCTCGCCGTTCCGGTCGACGACCGTCACCGACTGCGAGCGCCGCAGCAGCGACTCGTCGATCGGCCCGAGGCGGAGCCAGAGGGCGCCGGCAACGAGCAACGCGCAACCCGCGACGCGCCACTTCATTGGATGTTCACCGTGGTCGTAGCCGTCCTGCCGAACACCTCCGGCTCGTACATCTCCTCGGCGTGCGTCGGGGCGGCGATGAACGTGCCCGACGTCGTCGCGCGCACGAGATAGGTGAACGTGTGATCGCCCTCCAGCATGCGGGTGGCGAAGACGTTCACCCGGTCGTCGTGGCGCTCGACGTGATCGAAGCCGCTGCGCTCCCACCACGCCCAGCTCACCCGCTCCTGGCGGCTCTGCTGCTCGACGAGCGCCGAGGCGGTGGTCGCGAACCAGGTCTCGACCGGCTCGGTGCCGGCGGGGATCGGGTCGGTGATGGCGACGTAGCGGCGCTCCTTCGTGGCGCGGATACGGAGGGTCACCGTGATCAGGTCGCCGGCTTTGAAGCTGGTAACGGGGGCGCCGGGCTGAGAGCCCGGCGGTCCAGAGAGGACGTAGTCGCGCTCGAGGTGGAAGCCGCGGTCGAGTGCCTGCTGCTGCAGCACGTTCGCGGCGTAGCGGAGGCGGAGCATGTAGTAGAGCGTGCCGGTGCCCTCGCGGTTGAACGTGAGCGGCGCGTTCGTGACGCCGCGCTTGAGCAGGTCGGCCATCGACCACTGTTGCGACTTCGCCTCCGTCGATCTGCCGCGGAAGGTCTCCTGCGCGAGCTGCTGGTCGCCGAGCCTGAGCGTGGCGATGAAGTCGGGCGTCTCGCTCTCGTACTTGCGGTAGAAGTCGACGAGCGACTCCAGCGCCCAGGCATTCTCCTGCGTGTCGTCCCAGCGGCCGTGCTTGCGCACCTGCATCAGCCAGCGGACCATCCGCTTGACCAGTTCTTCATCCTGACCCTGGCGCACGTACGTGCCGAGGACGATGGCGGTGGAGCGGACGTTCGAGCTCCAGAGCCATTCCAGATAGGGGTCTTTCAACTCTTCGACGTGCGCGGTGCCTCCCTCGGTGAGGATCGAGTTGTTGATGCGGCGGCGCAGCTCGGTCTTCGTCTCCGGCGATTGTGCGGCGTCGAGCAGGAACGCCAGCGCGAACACCGGCATCCGGTCGCGGTACTCGTAGACGCGGTTGAAGTGGCTGTCGGTGTTGCGACCGCCCTCGGCCAGCGCCTTGATGACGAACGCCTGCCAGGCGTTGTACGCCGGGATCCAGCCCTCGTTCGGCGGCGGCGGCTCGGAGAGGCGGCCGTCGAGGTAGGTGTAGGCGCGGTCGAGGAGCGCGCGATCGACGGTGTAGCCGAGCTTCGCGCCGCGCTGCAGCACGTGCACGACCCAGCTCGTGAGGTAGGGCGAGGTGGACGTGCAGTCGCCGGCCCAGAAGGAGAAGCCGCCGTCGCTGCACTGGTACTTCGTCAGCTCGAGGAGACTCGCCTGCACCGAGGTCTTCGCCTTGGCGGGGTCGATGCCGGGGAGGCTGAACGCCTCGCCGAGGTCGGCGGCGAGCATGAGCGCGAGCGACTTCGAGGCGCGCTGCTCCGCGCAGCCGTAGGGATACTCGACGAGATAGCGGCCGCTCTCCGCGAGACCGACCATGGCGGTCGAGGAGAGATCGACGCGCAGTCCGCCGTAGCCGGGGACGACGTTCCGCGGCAGCTCGAATTGCTCGGTGGCATTCGGCTTCGCCTCGCCGTACGCCGCCACCGTCTCCGGCGACACGAGCACGCGCACCGGGATGACGTCCTCGAAGGCGTCGTTCTCGCGTCCCATCTGCACGCGCATGCGGATGCGCGCGTCGCCGACGGCGTGCGCGTTCGCCTCGAAGCGCACCTCGGCGTTCGTGCCGGGCTTCAGCTCCACCGACTGCGAGCCCGACACCGACAGGATCGCCGGATCGAGCGACTCGATCGACACCGTCGCCTTCCCGGCGCGCGTCAACTGGTTGTGCACCACCGCGCCGAACCGCGCCTTGTCGCCGACGGCCATGAAGCGCGGCCAGGCCGGCGTGAGCATGAGCGGCTTGTTGACGCGGATCTCGGCCTCGTCCCAGCCGAAGCGCGACTGGCGGTCGCCCGCCACGGCCATGATGCGGTACGTGGTCAGCGACTCCGGCAGCGTCACGTCGGCCTTCGCGCGGCCGTTCGCGTCGGTGACGAGCGATCCGACCCAGAACGCGAGCACGCGGAAGTCCTTGCGCAGCGTGCCGGGACCGGCGTCCTTGCCGCCGCCGCCGCCGTCGGTGGCGCCCTTCGGCGTGAGCACGCGGCGGCTGATGATGCGCTGGCGGGAGTCGGCGTTCGAGACCTGCAGCGCCTTGTCGAGGTAGATCGACTCCAGCACGTCCGGAGTCGAGTAGCCGGTCAGCGACAGCACGCCGTAGTCGACGGCCCAGAGCGTGACCTCGGACTGCGACGGACGTCCGGCCGTGTCCTTCACGTTCACGTCGATCTGCGCCTTCGCCGCGGGGCGGAACTCGTCGCGGTTCGCCTTCACGTCGACGGTCAGCCGCTTCGACGCATCCTCGACCTGCAGCTCGACGTAGCCGAGGCGGAAGGCGGGTTTGCCGGGATCACTGCCGTCGACGCCGGCGTCCTGCTTCGTGCGTCCCTTCACCAGCAGCACGGAGACGAAGACGTTCGGGATCTCCTTCTCGGTGATGGGCACGGTGATGGTCTGCTGCGTGGAGGTCAGCGCGAACGGCTGCCAGGTGCGCACGCCCTCGCGCTCGGTGGTGAGCAGCGCCGTCGCCGTTTCCCACGGCGACTTGATCATGATGCGCGCCGTCTCGCCGGGGCGGTAGGTCTTCTTCTCCGGCACCAGCTCGATGCGGTTGTGGTCCTCGCGCGCCCAGGCGGTGTAGCCCTGGCCGACCGCGTAGAACCAGCTCCGCGTCGTGGTCGAGCGCCCCTCGGCGTCCTCCGCGCGTGCGACGAGGAGGTACTGCCCGCCCTCGGTGATGGGGATGTGCAGCGGCACCGGCTGCGTCTTCGTGACGACGTTCCACTCCCCCGCCGACACTTCCTTGCGCTCGCTTTCCCAGTCGTAGAAGCCGTGCCCCTCCGCCTGGCGGACGCTGGTCCACTGGATGCGCTTCAGCTCCACCTTCACGTTCACGCCGGCGACCGCGAGGCCGTCCAGCCCCGCCGCGATCACCTCGGTGTCGATGCCCTTCGGCGCGTCGGCGAAGAAGGGGGGGCGGCGCAGGCCGATGTACCAGGGCGCGGGATCGACGCGCGCCGAGGCGCGGCCCGCGATCTGCTGGCGCGTGATGTCGGTGACGACGCCTTCGAGGCGGTACTCGAACGGCGCGCCGGCGGCCTTGTCGGTCGCGAGCGGCAGGCGCAGCTCGCCTTTCGGGTCGAGCTTCCCCTCTTCCTGCGAGATCGTGGTCACGCCGGTCTCGGGCGCATCCCAGTCCCGCCCTAGAAACTCCCAGCGCTCCAGCGGAAAGCGGTCGGTGACCTTCTGCGGCGGGTCGAACAGCTCCCGCTTCGAGTACGTCCACTTCACGTTCTTGCCCGACATCGGCGCGCCGAAGAGATAGCGGCCGGTGACGCGGCCGGCGAGCTGCGTGCCGGCGAGGCTGCTGTCGGAGGTGAGCGTCGTGTCGACGCGAAAGTCGGGGCGGCGGTAGGCGGCGACGAGCAGCTCGCCGCCTACCGTGCCGCGATGCTTCGCGGTCGTGGCCTGCACGGAGTAGGTGCCGAGCGGCGCCTCCTGCGGGATGCGAAAGGTCCACTCCGCGCTGCTCCAGGCGTTCACCACGACGGTGCGCGTGTCGAGATCGCGGGAGTGCGCGTCGCGGAGGGTGACCTCGACCTTCGTGCCGGGGGCGAGGAGCTGCATGCCGTCCGGCGTGTCGGCGCGCGCGACGAGCTTGAAGTGCACCTCCTCGCCGAGCTTGTAGACGCCGCGGTCGGCGAAGACGGTGCCGCGCAACTGCGGCTCCGCCTCGTTGAGGTCGTAGCGGACGTTGAAGTCCCACGGCAGGAGGCCTTCATTCCAGTCGCTGCCGACGTAGGCGAGGTCCCCCTCCTTCTCCGCCGTGACGACGAAGTGGATTTCGTTCAGGTTCGTCCACTCGGACTCCCACTCATCCTCGCTTTTCGGCGCCTCCTTTTTGCGGCGCAGATCGGTGTTGGGCGCGATGGCGAGGCCCTGCGCGTTCGTGGTGCCGCTCCAGAAGACCTTGTTGTCTTTCGTGCGGATCGAGACCTTGGCCCCTTCGACCGGGCGGCCGTCGTCGAGCCGCGTCACGAGGACGACCGTGTTGCGCGGGCTGTCCTTCACGCTAATGCCGAGGTTCGTGGCCTGGACGAGCGTGGAGACGGGAGCGGGATCGTAGACGCGCGACCTCGGGAGCGCCTCGCCCGGCTGGATCGCCGCCCACGCCAGTCCCATGTTGTCGTCGCCTAGGACGGGCTTCAGGTCGAGGCCGATCGCGGCGATCTTGTCGCGCGCGATGGTGAGCGTGCGTGTGGTCGGCTTGCCTTCCGGCGTCACGTTGAAGCCCGACTCCCGCAGGCGGAGCATCGCCGGCATGAGCTGCTCGATGCCGAGCGGCGAGAGCCACTGCTTCACGCTCTTGAAATTGCGCGCGTGAAAGGGAAGCACCGGGCCGCCGGACGACTCCCAGACGCCGTGGCCGGAGCCGAAGCTGACGAAGGCCGACTTCTGCCAGTAGTCGATGGTGGCGGTGAAGGGGTAGCCGAGCTTCTGGCCGTCGGCGGCCGTCAGGGACGGATCGATGCGCAGGCGGTAGCGGTGACCGGGAGCGATGGTGTATCCCAGCTCGTCGAGGCCGTAGCCCCAGGAGGGATAGTCGTACTCCGCGGTGACGGCCTTCGGCTTCACCACGACTTCCTTCGCCGGGTCGGTGATGTCGGTCAGCGTGACGGCGCGGCGCACCTCGTCGAAGCTGACGCCGGAGCCGGTGCGAAAGTTGATGACGTTGCGCGACTCGGGATCGCACTGCTTGGTGCATTCGAGGTTCGAGACGAAGAAGGTCGGCTCGACGTCGATGGTGAAGGTCTGCACGCGGCCGGCGCGCGCGTGGCTCGGCGACTGGGCGAGCTTCTCGTCGAGGACGATCTCGAGGCGGCTGTCGGGGGCGATCCCCGGCTTGGTCTCGAGGACCACCAGCTCTTTGCCGGGGATGAAGCGCTCCTTGTCCCAGTCGGTGGCGACGAAGGAGAGGATCGGCTGCCCGTCGGCGGCCGCCGCGGCGCGCGCTTTGGCGGCCTTCGCCTCCCCCTCCTTCGGCACCGGCGGCAGCTCGATCTCGTGCGCCTGCGTGCGCAGCTTGAGGTGGGGCGCGATCGTCGCCGATTCGACCGGCTGGTTGAACCAGAGCCCGATCACCAGCGCGCCGTTCGGGCGGCGGTAGTGGTCGATGCGCATCAGCCGGATGGTGGGGGTGGTGAAGGTCCAGCGGTACGGCTGGTCGAGCGTGTTGCCGGCGACCGACTTCGCGGTGCGGTCGACGGTGACGGCGTACTCGGTGCCGTACGGCAGCGACTTCTCGGGGGTGAAGATGAGGGTGGTGGTGCCGGACCAGCGGAACGTCCCCTTCACCGCCGGCTCGATCCTGAAGAAGGGGGCGGTGACCGGCTGCGGGATCTTGCCGAGGGTGACCATCGGCTCGGAGAAGACGACGCGGATCTCGTTCGCCTCCGCGAGCGTGGCCGTCTCCCCCACCGGCCCGACGCTGACGACGCGCAGCGTATTCGCGGCGAAGAGGGTGTTGGTCGTGAGCAGGAAAAGAAGCGCGCAGGCGAGCCGGTTCATCACGCCGTGCAGTGTATGCGGTGCGTTTGGCAAGGGGGTGGTGGGATTGTGGCGGGATTACGTTGGTTGCTGGTTGCTGGTTAATGGTTGCTGGTTGCTGGTTGCTGGTGGCTGGTTGCTGGTTGCTGGTGGTTGCGCGTTGCGTGTTGCGAGTTGCCCGGGCCTGGTCGTCCAGGCGGAACCGCCCGGGTAACGCGCCACGCGCCACACGCAACCGTGGCGGGCAACCGGCAACCGGTAACTGGCAACTAGGCGGCAACTAGGCAGGCACCGGCCGCCCGAACAAAAATCCCTGCACTTCCTCGCACCCCGCATTTTCGAGGAACGTTACCTGCTCCTCCGTCTCCACCCCCTCCGCCGTCACGACGAGGTCGAGGCCGTGGGCCATGGCGGTGATCGCGGAGACGATGGCGCGGTTGCTGCGGCTGGTGGCGATCTCCTGCACGAACTCCCGGTCGATCTTCACGCGGTCGATGGGGAAGCGGCGCAGGTAGCTGAGGGCGGAGTGGCCGGTGCCGAAGTCGTCGATGGCGATACGGACGCCGAGGGAGCGAAGCTCGGCGAGCGTGGCCATGGTGCGCTCGGTGTTCAGCATGGCCGTCCCCTCGGTGATCTCCAGCTCCAGGCTCCGCGGCGCGAGGCCGCTCTCCTTCAGCGCCGCGTCGACGATGTCGCAGAGGTCGGCCTGCTGGAACTGCCGCGGCGAGAGGTTCACGGCCATGCGGAGATGCGGATACCGCGACTCCTGCCACGCCTTCGCCTGTTTGCACGCCTGGCGCAGGACCCACTCGCCGATCGGGCCGATCATGCGCGTCTCCTCGGCGATGCCGATGAACGTGACCGGCGGCACGAGACCGTGCCCGGGGCGGTTCCAGCGCAGCAGCGCCTCCATCCCCGCCAGCTCGCGCGACTCCAGGTGGATGAGCGGCTGGTAGTGGAGCACCAGCTCCTCGCGGTCGATGGCGCGGCGGAGCGCGTTCTCGATCGACAGCCGCTCGGCGGCGCGGCTGTTCATGGCGCGCGTGCAGAGCTGGTAGCCGTTCCGCCCCGTCTCCTTGGCGCGGTACATCGCGCTGTCGGCGTTCTTGAGGAGCGCGTCGGCGGTGTCGCCGTCCTCGGGGTACATGGCGATGCCGATGCTGGTGGTGACGTACAGCTCGTGCCCCTCCACCCGCAGCGGATGGGCGACGGTGTCGAGGAGCTTCTGCGCCGTCTTCGCGGCATCCTCGGCCGAGGAGACGTCGCCGAGGAGAATCGTGAACTCGTCGCCGCCCATGCGGGAGATCGTGTCCCCCTCGCGCAGCACCGCCTTCAGCCGCGCGGCGACGGCGCGCAGCAGCTCGTCGCCGAGACTGTGGCCGAGGGTGTCGTTCACGTACTTGAAGCGATCGAGGTCGAGGAACATCACCGTGAGCGGCGTCTGCTGCCGCTTCGCGTGGGCGAGGGCGATGGTGAGGCGGTCGCGGAAGAGGAAGCGGTTCGGCAGTCCTGTCAGCGCGTCGTGGTACGCCTGGTACTCGATCTGCGCCTCGGCCTGGCGGCGCTCGCTGATGTCGCGCGACACCGACACGATCTCGTCGATGGCGCCCGTCTCCGGATTGCGGATGGCGCGGCTGGTGGTCTCGAACCAGACGCAGGAGTCGTCCTTGCGCCGCACGCGATAGCTGAACGTGCGGGAGGCGTGCGCGCCGTCCTGCAGCTCGGCGACGGTGCGGTGGATGACGTGGTGGTCGTCCTCGAGCACGAAGTCGAAGACGGAGCGGCCGACCAGCTCGGAGGGCTCGTAGCCGAGCAGTACGCGCACCGCGTCCGAGGCGTAGACGAAGACGCCGTCGGCGGTGTTGCGCGCGATGAGATCGGTCGAGTTCTCCGCCATCAGTCGATAGCGGGCCTCCGACTCGCGCAGCGCCGTCTCGGCGAGCTTGCGGTCGGTGATGTCGATGAGCGTCCCCTCGAGGAGCTGCGGCGCGTCGGGGGAATCGCCGGCGAGGATGTGCACCGACTCGAGCAGCCAGACGGGGCGGCCGTCCTTGCGGCGGAGGCAGATCTCGATGCCGCGGATGCCTCCCTGCTCCCGGATCGTGGTCAGGAACGCCTCGCGGTCCTCCGGGTTGACGTAGAGGTCGCGCGCGTTGAGGGCGAGGAACTCCTCCTTGGAGTCGTAGCCGAGCATCTGCGGCAGCGCGTCGTTGCACTCGAGCATCCGGCCGTCGACGGTGTTGTGGTAGACGCCGGCGAGGTTGCGCTCGAAGAGGAGGCGGTGGCGGCTCTCGCTGGCGCGCAGCGCGCGGAGCGTGCGTCCCCGCTCGATGGCCGAGGCGAAGATCTCGCCGGCGATGCGCAGCAGCGAGATGATCTCGTCGCTCCAGGTGATCTCGCGCGAGAACGTCGTCGCGCCGACGGTGCCGATCATCGTCTTCTTCACCACGAGCGGGACGAAGAGGACGCTCTGGATCCCCTGCCGCTCGAAGATGCGCCGCTCGTTGACCGCCTCGGCCGGCAGCTCGTCGAGCGAGTGGACGACCAGGCTCTCGAAGCGGTTCTGCAGCCGGTCGAAACCCCACGGGAACGAGGCCGTCGGGAGGTCGCCGTACTTTTCCTGGCGGCGGGGGATGCCGGGCGCGTCCCACTCGTGGGTCATCCGGGCGCTGAGGCCGTCCTCCGACATGAGGAGGATGTGGCAGCTCTCGGCGCCGATGAACTGCCCGACCTGCCCGAGGACCTCGTTGATGGCCTGTTCGAGCTCCTCGTCGGCGACGTTCATGAAGCGGGAGGAGATGGTGGCGATGAGCTGCTCGAAGGCGACGCGGTGGCGCAGCGCCTCCTGCGTCTGGCGGCGCTCCATGGCGTCCATGGCCATGGCCACGAGGTCGGCGACGGAGGTGGCGAAGTTCTCTTCCTCGGGCGTCCAGACGCGCTGGGCGCCGGTGTGCTCGAAGCAGATCACACCGGTCATCTGGCCGAGGCGGCGGATGGGGGCGTCGAGCATCGAGGTGACGCCGAACGGGCCGAGGTAGGTCTTGGTGAAGGCGCTGGTGCGGGGATCGAGGCGCGCGTCGTCGGCGGTGATGACCCGCTCGGTCTCCAGCGCGCTGAAGTAGACGGGATAGTGCGCCGCGGTCAGCTCGCCGCCGCCGGAGTGGATGCCGGCGGTGCGCTCGTAGAGCTCGACGCAGCGGATGGCCTGGCGCTCGCGCGTGTACAACCAGACGCCGACGCGCTCGACCTCGAGCGTCTCCGCCGCCGCGTGCGCAATGTCGGCCAGCGCCTCGGCCAGGTTGCCCGAATGGAGCGAAGGGCGGCGCGCCAGCTCGACCAGGACCGTGTTCTGCCGGCGCAGGCGCCGTTCCGTCTCACGCAGCAATGCATCGACGTGCGGAGACGACTTGCGACGGAACGAGGGGATGTCGGGCACGCGGGACCTTTTCCGCGCAAGTATATTCGTGGTGTCGGGTATCGGGTGTCGGGTGTCCGCGGTGTTACGCTCGAGGGACCAGCCCCGGATACCTGACACCGGACACCCGACACCGCGCGCGCCGTGGCGCGCCCTACACCTTCTCCAGCCCGTACACCTTCACATTCACCTCCCGCGCGTAGTGCCGCAGCGCCGGCTGCTCGGGGCGCTTGATGCCGGCGGCCCAGATCAGCGTTTCGTCGAGCTGCGTCACGTCGGCGCGCTGCGCGGGGTACGGCTGGTGGTGGATGCGGGCGCGGTGGAGCTGGCGGCTCTCGTCGAGCGAATAGAGGATGTAGCGCTCGAGGAGGAAGTGCTCGATGGTGCCGGGCTGCGCGTGGAAGACCGGCCCCTCGACCGGCGCGTAGCGGAGGTGGGCGTTCGCCGGCTGCGCGCCCCGCTCGTCGGTGCGCTCGGAGTGGAACTCGATGGAGGGGGAGGTGTCGCCGGTGGCGGTGAAGCCGATCGTGGCGGCGTAGTAGGCGAGCTTGTAGGCGGCGCGGGCGGCGGTGACGGCGACCGTGCTCGAGGCGTCGAGGCTGAAGAACCAGACGCCGGGATCGCGCCCGCCGACGTGCACGTAGGTGCGCACGTTGATCTCGTGGAAATTCGAGATCCAGGGGAGCGGCGGCATCAGGATGGGGCGGGCGCCGGTGACGGTGAAGGGCACCAGGCCGACGTACGCCTTCCCCTCATAGGTGTCGAGCGTGAGGCCGGGCGGGAGCAGCGCCTGCAGCTCCATGGCCGGCACCTCCCAGTGCAGGAAGAGGAGGTGGTGCCAGTTCTGGTGCATCAACACCTGCTGATCGGGCTCCAGCGTCGGCGAGATGCGGTCGATCGCGTCGTGAAAATGCATGCGTTCGCTCAAAGCAATGGCAACGCCATAGACTGTCCGCATGAGAAAACTCGCGACGGTCGCCGCCTGCCTGATGGTCCTCGCCTGCAGCTCCGCCGGTACGGAAAACACGCTGGTCGACGTCGAGCTGGTGCAGCTCAAGGGGCCCGCCGAACAGAACTTCCCGTTCGGGCGCTTCGAGGTGCAGTACGGGATCCGGGTGCGGAACCGCTCGCAGGAGCCGGTGACGCTCCACCAGCTCGCGCTGGAGCCGGCGTCACCCGGCGGACCGTACGTCGTGCTGCGCGACCGCTACACGCTGAACCGCGCGGTGGCGCCCTCGGCGACCGACGAGACGACGCTCTGGGCCCGCGCGCGGGCGACCGGCAGCCGCGACTCGGTCGACGCGCACGCGCCGGTGTCGATCAGGGCGATCGCGTACTTTGAAGCGCCGTCGGGGGCGTTCCGGAAGATCATGATGGTCACCTTCCGGTGACGTTGCCGGTTGCCGGTTGCCCGTTGCCGGAGGACGTCGCGCGTAGCGCGTAGCGCGTTGGCCGGGCCTTGTCCCGTCCGCGTGCGCCCGGCGCACCATGGTTTGACGGCGGCGCCTGCCGCGGCGTCGCAGCAGCACTATGGTTGCGCGGCAGGGTTTGCCGCATTTGGGGCAGAGGTTGCCATCGCGCGGCGTCGCAACCATGGTTCGTCGCCGGTGCCTGCCGCGCGGCCCCGCGGAACCATGGTTCTCGGCGGCCGCAACCATGGTTCTTCGCGCGGCGTTGCCCCCATCCGGACACGCAACCATGGTGTTGGCGCAGTGTCCGCCACATTGTGGCGAAGGTTGCCGCGCTCGCGCAGCCGAACCATGGTTCGCCGGCGGCGCCCGCCGCGACAGTTCCGCGAAACTATGGTTCCGCGCGTAACGTGCGCTACTACTCGAAGAGGGTGACCTTCCGGTCGTTGCGTGTTGCGAGTAGCGCGTTGCCCGGGCCTCGTTGCCCGGACGGAAGGTGGTCACCAGGCGAGACTGCCCGGGCAACTCGCTACGCGTCACGCGAAACCATTCGCCTTTCGGTGACCGTTGCCGGTTGCTGGAGGACCTTGCGAGTAGCGCGTTGCCCGGGCCTCGTTGCCCGGACGGAAGGTGGTCGCTCAGGCGGAAACTGCCCGGGCAACTCGCTACGCGTCACGCGAAACCATTCACCTTTCGGTGACCGTTGCCGGTTGCCGGAGGACCTTGCGAGTAGCACGTTGCCGGGCCTCGTCGCCCGGACGGAAGGTGGTCGCTCAGGCGAGACTGCCCGGGCAACTCGCCACACGCAACGCGGCTACTGGCTATTCGAAGAGATCGTACTCGGCGACCGGCAGCTCGACCGGCTCGGCCCAGCGCCAGGTCTCGAAGACGTAGAGGTCGAAGAGCACCAGCACGACCTCGCGGGACATGCGCCAGCGGGCCTGCAGCCCGTCGGCGAGGGCCATCTTCTTCTCCTTGATCACGTGGCTGAGGCCGTAGATCACGGTCTCCTGCTGCCGATAGCCGGCGCGGGAGCAGAAGCAGTTCAGCGCCGCCTCGATCTTGTAGTGGGACTGGTACTGCGGCGGGACGGTCTCGAACACGGCGCGGCGCATGACGCGGATGCCGGAGAGCACCGGGCCGCACTTCAGCTTGAGGTGGAAGAAGTTCGCGAGCTCGCCGCGGTCGCGGACGCCGATGTTCATGTCGCATTCGCCGCGGAGGACCGGCATCACCAGCGCGGCGATGTGCTCCTCGGTGACGTTGTACATGTCGCCGTCGCAGAAGAAGAAGGTGTCGTTGGAGGCAGTGGCGACGCCGACCGCCATGGCGTAGCCCTTCCCGTGGTTGTCGTGGAGAGCAACAGTGCGGACGCCGTCGAACGTGCGGGCGATCTCTACCGTCCGGTCCTCGGAGCCGTCACTGACGACGATGACCTCGTCGATCAGCGGGCTGCTGGTAAGAGCGCGGAGGACGGCAGCAATCGTCTTCTCCTCGTTGTAAGCCGCTACGATCGCGGTAATCCTCACTCGGATTTCTCCCTCGGGACTGGCGTTCCTCAACCTGTGAATCGGTGCAACCGGTGGACCACGGGGATTCTAGCCGACTTTTTTGACACGCCCTTTGCAGAACCGGGCTGGTCATGAGACGCACACTGACGCTCGGCAGTTTCCTCGCTTTCCTCAGCATGGCGGCGGGAGTGGCCCTGCTTCTCTCGGGATGCTCGTCCCTGCAGCGGGCGCTGAACATCGAGAATCCCCGCTACAGCATCCGGAACATCCACCCGCGCGTCGACATCGCGCTGCCGCTCTCGGCGTCCTCGATCGATATCGACTTCGACCTGGAAGTGGACAATCCGAACTCGGTGGGCCTCCGCCTCGACCAGGTCGACTTCAATCTCTTCATCAACAACTCGCGCGTGCTCGACTCGATCAGCCAGCAGAACATCAACATCCCGGCGAACGGCCGCGGCGACGTGCAGCTCCGCACCCGCATCGGCTACCAGAACGTGCGCGCGCTCTGGAACGAGATCGTCGACGTGGTGCGCGGCGAGCGGGCGCGATACGAGATCCGCGGCAACGCGTACTACCAGACGCCGGTGGGGCGGCTGAAGTTTCCGGTGACGGTGTATTCGTCGCGGTAGCGCACGCGCTACCGCGAGTTACTGGTTGCTGGTGACTAGTTGCTCGTGACTCCACCCGCGAATCACCACGAACAAGCAACCAGCAACCAGCAACAACGCGGCGCGCAAAGCGCGGCGCGTTACGTCGCGTCCCTCGTCACCGTGATCGTGCGGGCCACGTAGCGGCCGTTGTCGTTCACGCCGACGACCGAGATCTCGTCTCCACGCTCGAGGTCGGTCACGTTGTAGTTGTTGTTCTGGTAGACCACCCGCGTCTGGTCGTCGTAGTAGATCGAGCCGCGCTGGCCGTTGTTGTTGTCGCGCAGGTTGTTGACGTAGGTGACGTTGAGGTCGATGCGGCGCTCGCGCGTATCGACGTAGCTCACCTCACCGCGCACGTCCGAGGTCGTCGTGCTCGACGGGCTGCCGAGGATGATGTCGCCAATGCTGCCCAGGCCCCCTCCGTCGCCGCCCATCGATCCACAGGCGGCCGTCAGCATCAGGGCCGTCAGCACCAAAGTAGCTCTTCGCATTTCACTCCTCCTTCAGCCAGAATCAGGAGCAAGGATCGAGCCGAGTGACTCCGAATAACACAAGAATCGCCATACCCGCGCTCGCCGCTATCCTCTACTTTTCTCAAGGGTTTCCGTTCGGGATCGTCAACGAGACCGTCAACCTCTACCTTTCCTTCACCGGCGTCTCGCTGGGCACGATCGGCATCACCGGCTCCGTCGGGCTGATCTGGACGCTGAAGTTCTTCTGGGCACCGCTCGTCGACGTCGCCGGCACCTACCGGCTCTGGATCTTCGGCGCGCTGCTCGTGCTCTCGCTCTCTCTGGCCGCCCTCGGGATCGTCCCGCCGGCCGGAGGGGCCTTCGCCGCCGCGCTGATCCTGCTGGTCGTCGCCTCGGCCACCCAGGACATCGCCATCGACGCGCTCGTCATCCGCCTCACGCCGCGCGACCTCCTCGGCGCCGTCAACTCCGCCCGCGTGGCCGCCTACCGCGGCGCGATGATCTTCGCCGGCGGCGGCGTGGCCATGCTCGCCGATACGGCGATGGGGTGGCGGGGGGCGTTCTTCGCGGCGGCTACCGTGCCGCTGGTGGTTTTTGGGATGGTGGCTCTTTGGGTTCCTCGGGGGTCCTCGGGTTCCTCGGGTTCCTCGGAGTCCGCGCGTCGCGAGAATCCGTTGCGGGGGTTGTGGCGGTGGCTGCGGCAGCCGCAGGCGCTTTTGCTGCTCGCGGTCATCCTTCTCTATCGTCTGGGGGACAACGCGCTGACGGCGATGATTCGGCCGTACTGGGTGGAGCGCGGCTTCAGCGCGACCGAGATCGGGAACGTCACCACCACCCTTGGGATGATCTGCACGATCGCGGGTGCCATCGCCGGCGGCGCGTTCGTGACCCGCTTCGGCATCTACCGCGGCCTGCTCACGCTCGGCGTCGTGCAGATGCTCTCGAACCTCACCTACGCCTTCGTGGCCATGACCGGCGCCGGCCGACCGGCGATGTACGGCGCGGCGATCGTGGAGACGTTCTGCGGCGGCCTCGGCACCGCCGCCTTCCTCTCGTTCCTCATGGCCATCTGCGACCGCGACAACGCCGCGACCGAGTACTCGATGCTCAGCGCCCTCTTCGGCCTCGGCCGGACGTTCGCATTCTCCTTCAGCGGCTTCGTCGCCGAGGACCTCGGCTTCGCCCGCTACTACTGGCTCACCGCCGCGCTGGCGCTCCCGGGCCTCCTGCTCCTGCTGCCGCTCCGCGAGCGCCTCGCAACAGCGGAAACGTCTCCTCCTCCTGTACAACTGTAAGACTGTACGACTGTACGACTCGCCATGCGCCACCGCATCTTCACCGACACCCTCTCCCCCGTCGTGGTCGTCACCGGCGACGAGTTCCATCACTCCGTGCGGGTCGTCCGGTTGCGCGCCGGCGAGGAGGTGGAGCTCTTCGACCGGGAGGGCAACGCGGCGCGCGGCACGGTGCAGGCTCTGGAGCGCGACCGCGCCGTCATCGTCACCGGCGAGCCGCTGCCGTCGCGGGAGTCGCCGCTGGTGATGCATCTGGCGATGGCGATCATCCAGCTCGAGAAGTTCGAGCTGGTGCTGCAGAAGGCGACCGAGCTCGGCGTCCGCTCGATCGTCCCGCTCGTCACCGACCGCATCGAGCTGCGGGCCGAGCGCTACGCCGGGAAGATGGAGCGCTGGAACAAGATCGTCTTCGAGGCGGTGAAGCAGTCGGGACGCAGCCGCGTCCCACCCGTCCATGAGCCGGTGAAGTTCGCCGAAGCCGTCGCTACACCCGGCCTGAAAATCCTCTTCGACGCCGAGGAACCGAGGAACCCCGAGGAACCGAGGAACCCCGAGGAACTAACAATCTTCATCGGCCCCGAAGGCGGCTGGAGCGACGAAGAGCTGCGCATGGCGCGCGAGCAGCAATGCCTGTTCGAGCGGCTTGGTCCGCGCCGTCTGCGAGCCGAAACGGCGGCCATCGTGGCTGCGGCGGTCATCGCTTCCCGCTTTGGTGACTTGTAGTAGATTACGCCCCCTATTTTCTGGAGGTAGCGTTCGTGGCCGAGACTCTCACGATTACAGACAATCGCACCGGGAAGACGTACGAAGTCCCGATCACCGACGACACGATCAAGGCCATCGACCTCCGGAAGATCAAGGTGTCGGACGAAGACTTCGGGATGATGACGTACGACCCGGCGTTCATGAACACCGCCTCGTGCCGCAGCTCCATCACCTTCATCGACGGCGACAAGGGCATCCTCGAGTATCGCGGCTATCCGATCGAGCAGCTCGCGGAGAAGAGCACCTACCTCGAGGTCGCGTATCTCCTGCTGGAAGGGGAGCTGCCGAACGCCGACGAGCTGGCGAAGTGGCAGCACACCATCACCCACCACACCATCCTCAACGAGAACTTCCGCCACCTCATCGACTCGTTCCGCTACAACGCGCACCCGATGGGGCGGCTGATCTCGTCGATGGCGGCCCTCGGCACGTTCTATCCCGAGGCGAAGGAGATCTTCGACCCGGAAGTGCGGCAGAAGCAGATCGAGCGGATCATCGCCAAGATCATCACGGTGGCGGCGTTCAACTACCGCAACACGATCGGGATGCCGTACGCCTACCCGGACAACGACCTCTCGTACACCGGCAACTTCCTGAACATGATGTACAAGATGACGGAGACGAAGTACACGCCGAGCCCGGTGCTCGAGCGTGCGCTGGACGTCCTCTTCATCCTGCACGCCGACCACGAGCAGAACTGCTCGACGAACGCCATGCGCGCGGTCGGCAGCTCACACGTCGACCCCTACTCCGCCGTGGCCGCCGCGGCGGCCGCGCTCTACGGGCCGCTGCACGGCGGCGCGAACGAGGCGGTGCTGCAGATGCTCAACGAGATCGGCAGCGTGAGCAACGTCCCCGACTTCATCAAGCGGGTGAAGAGCGGCGAAGGCGGCCGCCTCATGGGCTTCGGCCACCGCGTCTACAAGAACTACGACCCCCGCGCGAAGATCATCAAGAGCGTCGCCGACGAGGTCTTCGAGGTCACCGGCCGCAACCCGCTGCTGGACATCGCGCTGGAGCTGGAGCGCATCGCCCTCGAGGACGAGTACTTCGTGAAGCGCAAGCTCTACCCGAACGTCGATTTCTACTCCGGCCTCATCTACCAGGCCATGCGCTTCCCGACCGCTATGTTTACGGTCCTCTTCGCCATCCCCCGCGTCTCCGGCTGGCTCGCGCAATGGCAGGAGATGCTGGAGGACCCGGACCAGAAGATCGCGCGCCCGCGGCAGATCTACACGGGGGCGACGCGGCGGGATTACCCGGCGACGCGGTAAAATCGGCGGATGCAGATCGCCTCCGGAAAAGTCGTCAACGGGCATGTAGTCGTCGACGCGGAGCTTCCGGAGGGAGCTGACGTCACCCTCATCGCGCTGAACGACGAGGAGACGTTCGAGGTCACCCCTGAGCTCGAAGCCGTGCTGCTCGAATCGATCGCTCAAGGCCGGCGGGGCGAAACGATTCCCGCCGAGGAGCTGCTTCGCGAGATGCGCAGCCGCGAATGAGCGAGGCGCTGCCGATCCACGTCACCACGTTGGCGGCACGGCAGATTCGTGAGGCCGAATCGTGGTGGCGGCTGAACCGGAGCGGAGCGCCGAACGCGATCCGGCAGGGGTTGCAGCAAGCGTTCGAGCTCATCGCCGCCCATCCACGCAGCGGCGGGCGTGCAACGAACGTCGCCCTGCCCGACGTGCGGCGCGTGTATCTGCCGCTCGTGAAGTACCACGTCTACTACCACGTCGTGGGTGACCCGGAGCGCGTGGAGGTCGTTGCGTTCTGGCATGCGCGCCGGGGTGATGCTCCGCCGATCTAGGCAACCGCCAGCCGCCGCCGCCTCGCGCCGTGGTGCTCTCTGGAGCGACGGGCTCTCAGCCCGTCGAGGCTTCACCTGCCGCGACATCAGCCGGGCTGAGAGCCCGGCTCTCCAGGGGGAACGACCACCCGCCGCCAGCCTTCCCCGGTGTGCTCCCAGAGGGTGCCGTGCATGTCGAGCCAGGGGCCGATGGGGCGGCCGTCCTTTGGCTCGGAGCCGATGCGGAGGACGTGGCCGTCGGGGTCCTCGATCTGCATCTCGAACGCCCAGAGGTAGTTCGTCGGCGGGTGGCGGACTTTCGCGCCGCGGGCGACGTAGTCGGCGTAGAGCGGCTCCACGTCGTCCACGCCGATCCAGACCCAGGTGCCGGGGTGGCCCTGGTCGCCTTCGGTGAGGAAGAGCTGGCAGCCGTCGCGGGCCACGGAGGCGATGATCCCCGGCTCGTGAAACACGATCGTGAAGCCGAGGATGCGGACGTAGTAGTCGATGCTCGTCGGCAGGTCGCGGACGTAGAAGATCGGCGTCACGTTCTCGAACATCTCAGCCCCTTTCGAAGACCCCGGCCCACCACTCCCCCTTCATCCGCTCCGCCACCAGCGTCAGCCCGTGCGGGCGGGCGGCGGCGACGACGTCGTCGCGTTTGACGACGAGGATGCCGCTGAGGATCAGGCGCGCGTCCGGCGCGAGCCGCGGCACGACGTCGGCGAGGAGCGGGAGGATGACCTCGGGGATGATGTTCATCGTCACCAGGTCGAACTCCCCCGCGCGGAGCGCCTCCACGCTGCCGATGAAGAGCGGCATCGCCGCCTCGGGGACGCCGTTGCGGATGCGGTTGTCGCGCAGTGCGCCGTAGGCGTCGGTGTCGTTGTCGAAGGCGACGACATAGCGCGCGCCGAGGCGGTGCATGGCCAGGGCGAGGATGCCGCTGCCGGCGCCGACGTCGAGGCCGCGCTTTCCGGCGACGTCCATCGTCTCCAGCAGCTCGATGCAGAGCCAAGTGGTCTCGTGCGAGCCGGTGCCGAACGCCTGCTCCTGCGGCACCACGATCGTCAGGCGGTCGGAGTCCGCCGGAAACAGCGAGACGTCGGGCGCGACGACGAAACGGGCGCCGATGAAGAGCGGCGTGAGCGACTGCTGGTAGACGTCCAGCCAGTCGAGACGCTCCCGCTCCGTCTCGTGAAACTCCACCTCCCCCAGCCCACGCAGCACCTCGGCCGCGGCGGCGCGGTCTTCCGGCGAGTCGAAGTAGGCCGCGATGGTGGCCGTCCCGTTCACCTCGGACGACGTGCTCCCGGTGGACGCGGTGAGGAACAGGCGCGCCTGCAACAGTTCCTCGAGCGCCGCCTCGCGCGCGTCGAACGACAGCTCGAGGATGAAGTCTTTCACGCGCCCCCGGTTCCGAAGTGCGTGCGGTAGTCCTCCATCGCCGCCTGCACCACCGCCGCCGCATGCTCGTAGCCGTACGTGCCGGCGACGCGGATGCGCTGCGCCTCCCCCGGCACGAGCTTGTACGTGCTGAAGTAGTGCTCGAGCCGCTCGACCAGCACCGGCGGCACGTCGGCGATGTCCTCGGCGTCGCCCCAGACGTAGTCGCCCTGCAGCACGGCGATGATCTTGTCGTCGGCCTCGCCGCGGTCGAGAAGCTGCAGCCCGCCGATGACACGCGCGGCGACGAGAATCTCCGACTTCGAGATCGGCCGCTCGCTGAGCACGCAGATGTCGAGCGGATCGCCGTCCCCCTTCGAGGCGACGGGCGAGAGCCGCGTGACCGCCTCCGCGCAGTACGTCTGCGGGATGAAGCCGTAGAGCGCGGGCGGCTGCGACGAGGTGCGCTGCGGGCGGTCCACCTTGAGATAGCCCGACTGCTTGTCGACCTCGTACTTGATCAGGTCGAACGGGGTGATCTCGACGAAGACGTTGACGACGCGGGGGGCGTCGGCGCCGGCCGTGAGGCCGTGCCAGGGATGGGGGCGATAGAGAGAAAACGTCGGCTGGGCCATTCCGCGGGCGATTCTATTGCTATCATCCGCCTCCTCGAAATGGACACGCTCGCGGACATGCTCTGCCACGTTGCCGAGTACGCGCGCCACCCGCGCTCGATCGGCGCCATCATCCCGAGCAGCAAGGCGCTCGCGCGGACGATGACCGAGAGCGTCCCCCGCCTCGGCGAACGGGACGTGATCATCGAGCTCGGTCCCGGCACCGGCGCGATCACCCGCGCCATCGTCACCGCCTGGCCGCGCAACCGGATCATCGCCGTGGAGAAGAACGCGCGGCTCGCGGCGATGCTGCGCCAGCGCTTCCCCCGCGTCGACGTCGCCGAGACCTGCGTCTCGACCATCGCCCAGGACCTCATCCCGAAGGGCTATCGGGTCGGCGCGGTGCTGAGCAGCCTGCCGATGCTCTCCTTCGACGACGCCATGCGCCGCCGCGTGCTCGACGCCGTCTGCGGCCTCCTCGACCCGCGCGCGGTGTACATCCAGTTCACCTACTCCCGCGCCGCGTGGGACGGGTTCGCGCCGGAAGGGCTGCGCCTCGTCGGCACGCGGCGGGTGATGCGCAACCTGCCGCCGGCGACGATCCTCTCGTTCGTGAAGCACGCTGCCGCGTGAGACGCGTTCGCCGATAGAATCCGCCGGATGAGAGCTCTCGCCGCCGTTTCGATACTGCTGCTTGCCGCCTGCACCTCGCAGACGAGCGACCAGGCCCCCGCCACTTCCGCACCGGAGACCAGGATGACGACCCAGCAAGGCGACACCTTCGCGATGCCCACCAACCTGCAGAGCACCGCGTCGGGGCTGCAGTACTCGATCGACCGCCCCGGCACCGGCGCGCAGCCGCAGCCGGGACAGATCGTGTCGGTCCACTACACCGGCTGGCTCACCGACGGAAAGAAGTTCGACAGCTCCCGCGACCGCAACAAGCCGTTCGAGTTCCCGCTCGGCCAAGGGCGCGTCATCCGCGGGTGGGATGAAGGGGTGGCGGCGATGAGGATCGGCGAGAAGCGGACGCTGGTCATCCCGCCGGACCTCGGCTACGGCGCGCGCGGCGCCGGCGGCGTGATCCCGCCGAATGCGACGCTCGTCTTCGCGGTAGAGCTCCTCGGCGCACGCTGAGGAGCTACGAGAAGAACTCCTTCACCTTATCGAACACGCCCTTCTCCCCGGGCGGATTCTCCCCCTCGATCGTCGCCAGCCGCTCGAGCAGATTGCGCTGCTCGTCGTTGACCGTGGTGGGGATGCGCACGACCGTGTGCACGTAATGGTCGCCGCGGCCGGTGCCGTCGAGGAAGGGGACGCCCTTCCCGCGGAGACGGAAGACCTGGTTCGGCTGCGTGCCGGCCGGGATCTTCAGTGAGTCGCTGCCGTCGATCGTCTCGACGGTGGCGTCGCCGCCGAGGGCGGCCTTGGTGAAGCTGATGGCGTGCTCGCAATGGATGTCGTAGTCGCGGCGCTGGAACTTCGGATGCTCCTTCACCGACAGGAAGACGTAGAGATCGCCCGCCGGTCCGCCGTTGAAGCCGGCCTCCCCCTCGCCAGCGACGCGCAGCCGTGAGCCGTCGTCGACGCCCGCCGGGATCTTGACCGAGATCTTCTTCTCCTCGCGCACCCGTCCCGCGCCGCCGCAGGTCGCGCAGGGATCCTTGATCACCTTCCCCTGTCCGCCGCACTGCGGGCAGGTGCGCGCGACGGCGAAGAAGCCCTGTGAATAGCGGATCTGGCCGCGGCCGCCGCAGCCGGTGCAGGTCACGGGCTGCGTGCCCGACTTGGCGCCCGAGCCGGTGCAGGTCGCGCAGGTGATCGTGCGCGGCACGTTCAACGAGATCTCCTTGCCGAAGACCGCGTCCAGGAACTCGAGCTGCAGGTCGTAGCGCAGGTCGTTGCCGCGCGCCGGGCGCGTGCCCTTGCGCCCGCGGGCGCCGAAGAAGTCGCCGAAGCCGAACAGGTCGCCGAGGATGTCGCCGAAGTCGGCGAACTGGTTCGGGTCGAAGCCGCCCATGCCGGACATCCCTTGATGTCCGTAGCGGTCGTAACGCCCGCGCTTCTCCTCGTCGGAGAGCACGCCGTACGCTTCCGCCGCCTCCTTGAACTTCTCCTCGGCCTCGGAGTCGCCGGGATTCTTGTCGGGGTGGTACTTGACCGCGAGCTTGCGGTACGCCTTCTTGATCTCGTCTACGGTAGCGGTGCGGGAGAGCCCCAGCACCTCGTAGTAGTCGCGTTTCTCGGTGGTAGCCATTTACGAAGTCGGTTCCGAAGTGGACATGCTCTTCATGGGGTTGTACAGCATGACGCTGGTGAGGATGCGCGAGGCGTTCTGCAGCTCGAAGATCGCGTCGTTGATCTTCTGCTTGTCGTCCGCGGTGACCGACTCGCGCGCCTTCATGATGATCTTCTGCACGCGGTCGCGGTCGCCCTCGTTCAGCAGCTTCCCGAACTCCTTGAACACCTTGTCGTTGGTGTAGATCATCCCCTCCAGCTTGTTCTGGAGCACGCGCATCTCGCGGCGCGCGGAGTCGGCGCGCTGGTGGGCGGAGGCGTCGTTGATGATGCGGTCGATCTCGTCCTTCGAGAGGCCACCCGCGGGGTTGATCTGCACGCCCTGAGACTGCCCCGTGGCCTGGTCGCGCGCGGTGACGTTGACGATGCCGTTCGAGTCGATGGCGAACGTGACCTCGATCTGCGGCACGCCGCGCGGCGCGGGCGGGATGCCGACCAGGTCGAACTTGCCGAGGGAGTTGTTTTCGCGCGCGAACTCGCGCTCGCCCTGCAGCACGTGCACCGTGACCTTGTTCTGGTTGTCGGCAACGGTGGTGAAGACGAGCGAATTCTTGGTCGGAATCGTGGCGTTGCGGTCGATCAGCTTGGTGAAAAGGCCACCGTGCGTCTCGATGCCGAGGGAGAGCGGCGTGACGTCGAGGAGCACCATGTCCTTGATGTCGCCGCGGAGGATGCCTCCCTGGATGGCGGCGCCGACCGCGACCACCTCGTCGGGATTGATGTTGCGGTTGGGGTCCTTGCCGAAGACCTGCTTGACCGATTCGACGACGCGCGGCATGCGCGTCTGGCCGCCGACGAGCACGATCTCGTCGACGTCGCGGGCGGTCACGCCGGCGGCGCGCAGCGCGTCGTTGACCGGCCCGATGGTCTTCTGCACCAGGTCTTCGACCAGGCGCTCGAGCTCCCTGCGCGTCAGCACGGTGTTGAGGTGCTTGGGGCCGGAGGCGTCGGCGGAGATGAACGGCAGCGTGATGCGCGACTCCTGCTCGATCGACAGCTCACACTTCGCGCGCTCGGCCGCCTCCTTGAGCCGCTGCAGGGCCATGCGGTCGTCCCGGAGGTCGATGCCGGTGTCGCGCTGGAACGTCTCGATCAGCCAGTCCATGACCCGCTTGTCGAAGTCTTCGCCGCCGAGGTAGGTGTCGCCGGAAGTGGAGAGGACCTCGAACAGGCCGTCCTCGAGCTTGAGGATCGAGACGTCGAACGTGCCGCCGCCGAGGTCGTAGACGGCGATGACCTGGTTCTGCCGGTTCTCGAGACCGTACGCGAGCGCCGCGGCGGTCGGCTCGTTGATGATGCGCAGCACCTCGAGGCCGGCGATCTTGCCGGCGTCGCGCGTGGCCTGCCGCTGCGAGTCGTTGAAGTAGGCGGGGACGGTGATGATCGCCTCGTTGATCTCCTCGCCGAGGAAGTCCTGCGCGAACGCCTTGATCTCCATGAGCACGAACGCCGAGATCTCCTCGGCGGAGTACTCGCGGTCGCGGATCTTCACCTTCACGTCGCCGTTCGAGGCGGGGACGATGTTGTACGGCAGGACCGACTTCGCGTGCGCGACTTCGTCCGACTCGTACTTGCGGCCGATCAGCCGCTTGATCGCGAAGACCGTGTTGAACGGGTTCGTGATCGCCTGCCGCTTCGCGATCTGGCCGACCAGGCGCTCGCTGTCCTCGGTGAAGCCGACCACGGAGGGGGTGGTGCGGCTCCCCTCGCGGTTGGCGATCACCTGAGGTGCCGTCACGTCGACGACAGCCACGCACGAATTGGTCGTGCCGAGATCGATTCCGATGATTTTGGGCATTCCGTGTTTGGGGTAAGACTACTACGCGGTGCGGTCGGGGCCGCCGACCGCCACCTTCACGAGCGCGGGACGCAGCAGGCGGTCGTGCAGGAAATAGCCTTTCTGCAGCACCGCCACCACCGTTTGAGAGGGGACGTCCGGGTCTTCTTCCCGCACCACGGCCTCGTGGATGTTCGGGTCGAAGTGGACCGACTCCTCGTCGATCGGCTTGAGGCCGTGCTTCTGCAGCGTGTCGTAGAGCTGCTTGTAGATGAGCAGCACGCCCTTGTGGAACTCGTCGCCTTCCTCCGCGTGCTCGAGCGCGCGGTCGAAGTTGTCGAGGACCGGGAGGATGTCCTTCATCGCGCCGGCGAGCGCGTAGCGGAAGAAGTCGGCCTTCTCCCGCTCGGTGCGCTTGCGCAGATTTTCAAAGTCGGCGAGCGTGCGGAGGTAACGGTCCTTGAGCTGCTGATTCTCCTCGCGAAGGGCGGCGTCGGCCGGACCGGCGGTGGCGCCGGCGTCGGGGTTGTCCTCGGCGACGGCCTCCTGTGCGGTCTCGCGCATCTCGCGCTCGATCTCCTCGATCGAGCCCCCGGCGTCTTCGATGACGTAGGTATCGTCGGTGTCTTCGGCACCGCGCGGTTTGTTCTCGTCCATTAGCTGCCGTGCTCCTCTTCTTCTTCGATCTTGCGGCTGAGAGCGCGGCTCAGGTAGTCGACGAGGGGCGCCATGCGGGCGTACTCCATGCGCATGGGGCCGATGATGCCGACCATGCCGAGCGGCGCAGAAGTCGAGCCGTATCGCCGGGCGACGATACTGAAGTTGTGCACCTGTGTGAAGTCGCTCTCGGATCCGATGAGGATCTGCAGCCCTTCTTCATCGAGGCACGTCTCCAGGATGTCGACCAGCTTCTCCTTCTCCTGCAGCGCCAGGAACGTCCTGCGCAACGAGGCGGCGTCGGCGAACTCCGGTTTGTTGAGGATCGAGGCCGCCCCCTCGACGTAGAGCTCGTGCTCGAACGGGGCCACGTCGTTGACCGCCTCGATGCCGAGGGAGATGGTCTTCTGCAGCATCTGGTCGTGGAGGGCGCGCTCCTGCTCGGTCATGCGGATGAGGCGGCGGCGGATCATGTCGAGGGTCGAGCCGGCGAACTCGATGGTGATGTAGCGGCTGATCTTCTCCAGCTCGTCGCGGGTGAAGACGAAGCGGGTGTCGATGATCTTGTTCACCACCACGCCGTTCACGCCGACGATGACGCACTGGATGCGGGTCTCGCCGACGAGGATGAAGTCCATCGAGCGGATGGCGAACTGGAGCAGGGTGGGCATGAACACGACGCCCACCTGGTCACTCATCTTCGACAGCAGGTTTCCGGCGTGCTGGAGGACCTGGTCGATCTCGGTGGCGGCCCCGACCTCTTTCTCGATCGTCTCCCGGTCGCGGAGCGACAGCGCGCGCGACTTCATGAGGTGGTTGATGAAGAAGCGGTAGCCGCGGTCGGTGGGGATGCGGCCGGCGGAGGTGTGCGGCTGCTGGAGGAGGCCGTGGTCCTCGAGGTCGGCCATGACGTTGCGGAGGCTGGCCGGGGAGAGCTGGAACTTGCCGCACTTGGAGAGGGTGCGCGACCCGATGGGCTCGCCGCTGTCGATGTGCTGAAGAATGATCTCCCGCAACACCTCGCGTGCCCGCGGGTCGAGATCGTGCTCGTGAAGCTCGTGTTTCTGCGCCATCAGTCCCACTGGCACTCACGCGGACCGAGTGCCAGGCAGACTGTAGGAACAGGGGGAGGCACTGTCAATATGTCACCGAGGTAAGATTGAGGGCGGAATCGGGTTTGCCGGTATGGATCAACGATTCAACCGTCTTGGCGAACGGTTCGACCGTCTTGATGAACGGTTCGACCGTATTGACGAACGGTTCGACCGTATCGACGAACGGTTCGACCAGCTGGGACGGAAGCTCGACGATGCGGTCGAGGAAATGCGCCGCCATTTTGATGCCGCGGCGGAACGAATCGAAGCCATCGGGCACGAACTGGCGGAGCGCGTCGGGCTCTTCAAGGAAAAGATGAACCGCGAGGCCCTGGCGAGAAGATCGATGATGAAGTTGGTGCGGGGCGGCGACGACGCCACGAAACAGACGTAGCATTGGTTCAGGACGTATGGACGAGAACGATTTCAAGCGGCTGCTGGACGAGGCCCTCGGGCAGATGGAAGCGCGGATCGACGGACGGTTCGAGGAAATGGACCGGCGGTTCGACCAGCGGTTCCACGGTGTGGACCGCAAGATCGACAACGCGGTCGAGGAAATGCGCCGTCACTTCGATGCCACCGCGGAGCGGATGGAAGCGAACGGGCGCCTCCTCGCAGAGACCGTCGGGTATCTCGACGAGAAGTTGAACCGTGAGACGCGCCGCCTCGATGAGAAGATCGACGAGGGAGATGCCGAGCTCCGGTCGATGATCAAGCTGGTGCAGGGCGGCGGAGGAGGCAGCTAAGCAGGATGGACGAGCAGGACTTCAAGCGGCTGCTGGATGCGAGCGCGGAGCGCCTGGAGAACAGGTTCTCCTATGCGGAGTTCGCCCGCCGCTTGCGGGCGCTCGAAGAAGGCGTCGCCGATCTGCAGGCGCGGGTGGAGCGGCTGGAACAGGCGCCCCACTAGCCCCAGTCCTCAATCCACCCGCTTCGCCTTCCCCGTGGCGATGGCGCGGGCGACGATCTGCTCGAACTTTTTCTCGGCGGCTTCCTCGGCGCGCTCCATTTCCTTTTCGAAGCGCTCCATTTCCCGCTCGACTGTGCGCATGCGGTCTTCGATCCGGCGCATCTCCTCTTCCACCGCTTCCATCTGGCGCTCGAGGTTCGTGCGGGTGGATTCGGGGAGGTCTTCGTCGTCGAGCTGGTCGCTGAGGCGGTCCATGCGGCGCTCGACTTTCTCCAGCTCGCGCTCGTGCGGATCGAGGCGGCGCTCGATCTCCTTCAGCGGCTTCTCGAGGGCGTCGAGCTGGGTGAAGGCGGCGCGGACGGAGTCGAGGACCGCGCGGTCGGTGATGACGTACTCCCGTCCTCCCTGCCGCGTCCAGACGAACTCGCCGCCGTGGCGGCCGGAGAGCGCCTTGAGGTCGTCGAGGCTGCCGCGCATGTACGTGCTGTCGCCCCGCTTGTAGATGTAGGTGGACTCCGTGGAGCGGGGAGCGGCGACGACGATCAGGGCGACGGCGGCGGCGAGGAGGACGGACGCGAGCAGTCGGATGCGCATGTCTGGACATACGAAGCCGCAAGCGAAAGGTTAGTATCGGACGACGATGCGCCACCTCGCGCTGCTCCTGATCCTCGCCCTCCCCGCCACGGCCGTGACGGTCGACCGCATCGCCGCTGTCATCGACCGGCAGGTGCTGACGGTGAGCGAGGTGTCGCAGATGGTGGGGATCCGCTTCTTCCCCCGCACCGCCGAGGATGAGGACGGCCACCGCCGCGAGGTGCTGGACGCGCTGATCGCGCAGGCGCTCCGCTTCCGGGACGTGGAGCGCTTCGGCGCGCAGGACATCCCCCGCGACACGATCGAGGCGCGCTTGGTCGAGATCCAGCGCCGCTTCCCGAACGAGACGGAGTTCAACGCCGCCGTGGCCCGCGCGGAGCTGACGCTCGACGAGGTGCGCGCGCTGGTGAAGCGGCAGCTCCAGGTCGAGGCCTACATCCAGGAGCGCTTCGCGCCGCTCGTCTTCATCTCGAACGAGGACATCGCCGAGTACTACCGCGGCCCCTGGACCGCGCAGCGCCGCGCGCGCGGCCTGGCCATCCCGCCGCTGGAGACCGTCCGCGAGGAAGTGCGCACCGCCGTGCGCGCGACGCGCCTCCAGGAAGAAATCGGGAAGTGGACGGGCCAGTTGCGAGCCCGCGCCAACGTGGACGTCTACGCCTGGCGTTAGACGCCGACCAGCTCCAGAAACTCCTCCTCGGTCAGCACGGTTACCCCGAGCGTCCGCGCCTTCTCCAGCTTCGACCCCGCCGCCTCCCCTGCCACGAGGTAGCTCGTCTTCGAGGAGACGGAGCTCCCCGGCTTCCCTCCCTCCCGCTCGATCAGCTTGTGGAGCTCCTCGCGCGAGTAGCGGGAGAGCGTGCCCGTCACCACGACCGTCTTCCCAGCCAGCCGGTCTCCGGTGGCGCTGGCGACATGCGTAGGGGCGACGCCGAGGCGCTTCATCTTCTCGAGCCGCTCCCGGTTGGCGGGAACGGAGAAGTAGAAGGTGATCGACTCCGCCACCTTCGGCCCGATCTCGTGAATCCCCACCAGCTCCTCGGTGGTCGCGTTCATGAACGCGTCGAGCGTCCGGTAATGCTCGGCCAGGATCTTCGCCGCCCGCTCGCCGACCATGCGGATGCCGAGGCCGAAGATGAGGCGCGAGAGCTCCTTCGTCTTCGACGCCTCGATCTGCTCGATCAGCTTGCGGGCCGACTTCTCCCCCTTCCGCTCGAGGTTCGCGACCTGCTCCTCGGTCAGCTCGTAGATCGACGAGTAGTCGCGGATGAGATTCGTGTCGAGCAGCGCCTGGACGGTCTGCCAGCCGAGCCCCTCGATGTCCATGGCCTTGCGGGAGGCGAAGTGGGTGATCGACTGCAGCACGATGGCGGGGCAGCCCTGGTTGATGCAGCGGATCGCGACCTCGTCCTCGAACTTGTGCAGCGGCTGGCCGCAGACGGGGCAGGCCTCCGGCACCGGGAACGGCGTCGCGTCCTCCGGCCGCTTCTCGGGAACGACGTTCATGACCTTGGGGATGACGTCGCCCCCCTTCTCGACCATGATCGTGTCGCCGATGCGCACGTCCTTGCGCGCCAGCTCCTCGAAGTTGTGAAGGGACGCGTTGACGACCTTCGTGCCGCCCAGGCGGACCGGATCGAACTCGGCGACGGGCGTGACGCTGCCGGTGCGGCCGACATACATGTTGATGTTGCGCACCACCGTCTGCGCCGCCTCCGGTGGGTACTTGAAGGCGACAACCCACCGCGGCGCCTTGGAGGTCGCGCCGAGCTCGAGCTGCTCCTCGCGGCGGTTCACCTTGACCACGATGCCGTCGATCTCGAAGTCGAGGTCGTGCCGGTGCTCGCGCCAGTGCTCGATGAAGGCGACGACGTCGTCCAGCGCCGGGCAGAGCGCGCGCTGCGGATTGGTGGGGATGCCGAGGCGGTCGAGCGTCTCGTAGGCGCTCCACTGCGAGTCGATCTGGCGGCCGTTCACGCCGACGACGTGGTACATGTAGGCGCTGAGCCGCTTCTGCGCGACGAGCTTCGGGTCCTTCTGCCGCACCGCGCCGGCGGCGGCGTTGCGGGGGTTCGCCAGCCGCTCTTCCTCGTCCAGCCCCTCGTTGATCTTCTCGAAGTCGCGCTTGGAGATGTAGATCTCGCCGCGCACCTCGAGGCTCACCGGCTCGGTGAGCCGCAGCGGGAGGACGCGCACGGTGCGCACGTTCGGCGTGACGTCGTCGCCGCGCACGCCGTCGCCGCGCGTGGCGGCCTGGACGAGCGCGCCGTTCTCGTACTTTAAGGCGATCGAGACGCCGTCGATCTTCAGCTCGGCCTCGTACTCGACCTGTTCGGTGCCGAGGCCGCGGAGGACCCGCTCGTGCCACTCGCGGAGCTCGTCGAGGGAGTAGGCGTTCTCGATCGAGAGCATCGGCGGGTCGTGGATGACTGTGGGAAAGCTCTCGATGAGTGCGCCGCCGACGCGGCGGGTCGGCGAGTTCTCGTCGTCGTATTCGGGGTGTTTCGACTCGAGCTCCGCCAGGCGCCGCAGCATCTGGTCAAAGTCGTAGTCGCTGATCTCCGGCTTGCCCTCGTAGTAGAGGCGGTTGTGGCGTTCCAGCTCGCGGCGGAGCTTCTCGATCTCGCGCTTCATGCCTGACGCGAAAGATACCGCGAGCGGTCCACCACGCGCTCCACGAAGCCGAGGGCGCGGAGGCGGGTGTCGACGAGCGTGACGAAGTCACGGCGCCCCTTGATGAGGTTCAGGTTCATCGCCACGAAGCGCATGCCGCGCGGCGTATCGAAGTAGACGATCATTCTGTCGCCTCCGACCATCTGCTCGGTGCCGCGGAGGTCGTCCCAGCGGATGACGCGGGAGCGGAACTGGTGCAGCGGGCGGAGCGTCAAGGTCTCCTCCGCCACCTCGGCGACGGAGCGGCGCGTGCCGAGCCACACCTTCATCCCCCCCAGCCAGAGCGTACCGATGTAAACCCAGACGAACGGCTCCCCGATCCAGCCGTAGCGGGCGCGGGGAGAGGTGACGAGCGTGAGGGCGATGGCGGCCGTGATGAGCAGGGCCACGACCACGATGGAGAAGCCGGCGCGGCGGACCCAGGGGCGGAAGGCAAACGCGACCGTTTCGTGAGCTGTAAGAGAATGACCATTGCTCATTGCGCAGGCCGTCCCGAAAGCCGTACTCTGTAGAGAACAAGGAATGCTCCAGGTCGGTATCCCGTTCGCATTACAGGACTAACAACCCTCAGCGCTATGCCTGCACAGAAGCTCGACGGCACCGGACGTAGGATCCTGGTCATCGACGACGACCTGGCGATCCGCGTGCTCCTGCAGGCGGTTCTCAAGCGGATGAAGTTCAGCGTCGAGCTGGCCGAGGACGGCGCCGACGGTCTGGAAAAGATCCAGAAGAACGGCGCGTACGACCTCATCCTCCTCGACCTGATGATGCCGCGCCTGAACGGGTACGAGTTCATCGACCGCGTCGGCGAGATCCACTCCGAGCGTCCGCACATCATCGTCTTCACCGCCGCCGGCAAGCGGGGCGTCGACAAGATCCCGCCCAACTCCGTCTGTAACTCGATCCTCAAACCGTTCGACCTCGATACGTTCATCGGGATCATCGCGGAGTGCCTGGATCGCTCTCACCCCGCGGAGCGGACCGAATCTTCCACTCAATCTGCCGGATGATGCCGAGGACGATCGTGGCCTCGCGCGCGTCGAGCTCCGCGCGCGCCGCGATGGCGCGCAGGTCGTCGTAGATCCGGTCGGGGTTGTTGTCGTGCAGGAACCCGACCTCCAGCAGGAGGTCGCGCGCCCGCTGGTGAATCCGCTCGATGGTGGCGGCGTCCGGCAGCTCGCGCGCGTGCGGCGCCGGCTGGATCGAGGAGAGCTCGTAGCAGAAGACGCAGATCGACTGCGCCAGGTTCATCGTAGGGAAGGCGTCGTTCGTCGGAATGGTGACGGTGTGCTGGCAGAGGACGAGCTCCTCGCGCGTGAGGCCGCTGTCCTCCCGGCCGAAGACGAGTGCGAGCGTCTGTTCCTCTGCCATTGACGCGAACTTTTCGGCGAGCGTGCGCGGCGCGAAGGTCACGGGAGTGGTGCGGCCGCGCATCGAGGTGGTCGCCACCGTCACGTGCGCGTCCGCGATCGCTTCGGCCAGCGACGGCGCGAAGCGGAGCCGTTCGAGGAGATCGTCAGCGCCGCTGGCCCACCAGCTCGACACCGGCAGGAGCTGCGGGTGCTCGCCGGCGATCCAGAGCTCGTCGAAGCCGAAGTTCTTCATCACGCGCGCTGCCGCGCCGACGTTGCCGGCTTCCTTCGGCTCGACGAGGACGATGCGGAGGCGGGCCATCCGTTGCGCGTTGCGTGTAGCGCGTTGCGCGGGCAGTGTCACCTGGACGGAAAGGCCCGGGTAACGCGCCACGCGCCACACGCTACTCCTCCCGCAGCGCCTCCAGCATGCGGTCGATGTCTGCTTCGGTGGTGCGGGGGTTCATCATCGTCACGCGGAGCACGCGCTCGCCGCGCAAGATCGTCGTCGTGATCCAGGCGCGGCCGCTCTGGTTGAGGCGGTCGCGGAGGTTGGCGGTCTGCTCGTCGTCGTGGCCGCGGCGGCGGAAGCAGAGGATGTTGAGGTCGGGTTGGTGCACCGGCTCGAAGTCGTCCGATGCGGCGAGGCGGTCGTACAGATAGCGCGTGAGGTCGGTGACGCGCTCGAGCGCTTCGACGACCGGCCGCGGCCCCTGCGAGCGCAGGACGAGCCAGAGCTTGATGGCGTCGGCGCGCTTCGAGCACTGGATCGTCATCTCGCCGAGGTTGTCGCTGCCGGCGTGGAAGAGATAGGGGGCGTCGGCTTCGAAGGCGCGGCGCAGCCAGATGCCGTCGCGCACGAGGATCGTGCCGAGGGAGAGCGGCATCCACATCATCTTGTGGGGGTCCCAGGAGAACGAGTCGGCGCGCTCGAGTCCCCGCACGAGGTGCGCGAGCCGGTCGCTGAGGAGCACCGACGCGCCGTGCGCCGCGTCGACGTGCAGCCAGGTGCGGAAGCGGTCGCGGAGCAGCAAGATCTCATCGAGCCGGTCGAACGCGCCGGTGGCGGTGGAGCCGGCGGTGGCGACGATGGCCAGCGTCGCGGCGTCGTCCCGCTCCTCGACGGCGGCCAGCGCCTCTTCCAGCGCGCCGACGTCCATGCGGTGGTCGTCGTCCGTCGGCACCTTCAGCACGTCGACAGCCGGGATGCCCATGATCGCCGCCGCGCGGGCGATCGAGTAGTGGCCGTCGGACGAGGTGACGATGACCGGCCGCTTGCCGGTGCCATCCGCGATGAAGCGCGCGCGGGCGGCCATCAGGCCGGTGAGGTTCGCGACCGAGCCGCCCGACACGGCCGTCCCTTCGGCGGTCACGGGATAGCCGGCCAGGTCGGCGAGCCAGCGCACGACCTCCTTCTCGATGACGGTGCCGATGGGGCTCATCTCCCACACCGCGGTCGAGTTGTTCGTGAAGGAGATCAGCAGGTCGGCGGTCGCGGAGTCGAGCAGCGGCGGGCAGACCTGGTGGCCCATGTACGAGGGGTGATGGAGGTGATTGGAGTAGCGGGTGACGAGCCTCGCCAGCTCCAGCGGCTCCGCCGGCTCACCGATGCGCACCAGCTCGCGCAGCTCGCCGGCCGGCGTCCACTCCACGACCGGCCCCTCGCCCACCCGCTCCACGTGGTCGAAGAGCAGGTCGACGAGATCGTGGGCGAAGCGGCGCGAGGAGTCGAAGGGAGCGGCCATACGGACCGCGCATTCTACTGCGCGCGTGTCCGGTGCTGCGGGGAGTAGAGCGTCACCGCCTGCGTGTCGTTGTTTGTGACGCTGACGAAGCCCCAGATGCGCCCCTCGTTGGTGCGCGACTTCAGCGTCACGTCGACCACTTCGGCGCCGCGCAGCTCGGGAATCTGGTCGAGGTCGAGCACCGCGAACGCCGGACGCTCCGACAGGCACGGCGACACCGTATCGCACGACGAGGCAACGGTCAGGGTCAGCCACCGGGTGTGGAGCGCCGTCCCCTCCTTCGTGCGCACGACGACCAGCACTTCCCGTCCGTTGACGAGGTCGTAGTCGTACACCCGCAGGCGCGCGCGGTAGCGCGACTCGACCGGCACCTCCAGGAGGCGGATCGTGTTCGCCGTATCCTCGGCGCGCACGAGCGGCATCTCCGCGCCGAGGTCGGTCGTGCTGCGCGACAGGTCGACGATGTGGGCGGTGTAGCGGAGCGGCGCGTCGAGCCGGCGCGGCACGTAGAGGAACTCGCCGCCGTCGCGCTGGCGCATCGTGAAGCGCGCGCGACCCTGGGGCGGGATGAACGGCAGCGGAATCGGCAGGATCGGCGACGCGGGGTCGATCCAGATGTTCGGCACCGTCGCCACCTCCACGACGCCGTCGTTGTGCATGCGGCTGTCGGTGACCCACTGCGAGCCGTGCGCGCCGCCGCCGATGAAGTTCACCGGGAACAGCACCCGCTCCCAGTCGTTCTGCGCCGGCATGCCGTAGTTGAAGCCGCCCGGCAGGGTCAGCGGGTCTCCGAAGCGCAGCTCGACCCTGACGTCGACGCGCCCGCTCCCGGGCGGAACGGTGGCGACGACCTGCTGATCGCCGATCTCCTCGGTCTCCGCTTCCACGCCGCCGAAGAAGACGGCGAAGAACGCGCAGTGGATGAGCGGGCAGACCTGGCCGACGGGGATGCCCTCGATCAGCACCTTCTGTCCCGGCTCCCCGAACTCGGGAGTGATGCGGAAGGGGCGGTCGTGCACGGCGAGCGTCCGGCGCGCCTTCTCCTCGCCGCCGATGCGCACGACGACGGTGTACTGGCCGGGGAAGAGCCGCGGCAGCCGCACCCGCTCGCCCCACGGCGCCGGGATGGTCAGGCCACCGCCGCCGTCGGCGAGGTCGATGGTGACGGTGGTCCCCTCCACCCGCACCAGCGGCCGGAGCGGAACGGCGGTCGATCCGCAGGTCCCGGTCATGACCGCCTCCACCCGCTCGTCGGAGTACACCCGCTCGTGCTCGAAGGTAAAGCTCCCCACCTCGCAGGCGAACGAAGGAGCGGCAGCGGCGAGGAACAGCAGCAGGAAGAGGCGTTTCATGGCGTCGCTCCGGGGGTCTTATGCTGTGGCGTGTAGAGCGTCACCCGCTGCGTCTCGTTGTTCGAGACGCTGACGAACGCCCAGAGGCGCGCGTCGTTCGTGGCCGCGCGCAGGGTGATGTCGACCTCCCCCGCGTTCGCCAGCCCGGCGATGGACGACAGGTCGAGCGCGACGAACGGCGAGCGGTAGGTCTCGCAGTCGACGACGCACGACGGAAGCTGCGTGACGGCGGAGAGGCGCACCGCGAGCCCCTCCTGGTTGGTGACCAGGATGTTGACCTCGCGGCCGGCGACGGTGTCGAAGTCGTAGACGCGCAGCCGCGCGCGGAAGAGGGAGCGCAGCGGGACGTCCATCAGCCGGATCACCGGCGAGGTGTCCTCGACGCGCACGACCGGCAGCTCGGTGCCGCGGTCGGTGGCGCTGCGCGAGCGGTCGAGGATGTGCGACTTGTACGTGAGGAACCTCTCCAGCCCGCGCGGGACGAAGAGGTAGACGCCCCCCTCGACCCGTTCCTGCGGAAACGGCACGTGCCCGCCGGGCGGAAGCGGCGTGACGCCCGCCAGGTCCGAGAAAGAGAAGAGCGGCTCGGTCGGGACGGGGATCGGCGCGTCGTTGCGGACGACCGTCTCGGTGCGCCAGTCGGCCCCCTGCGCCCCCTCGCCGCGGAAATTGAGCGGCAGCAGCACCTTCTCCATCCGCGCGACGCCGGGATGGTCGCCGGAGGTCATGCCGAAGTACCCCGCCGGCAGCGTCAGCGTCGTGGCGCCGATCGTCACGGTGACGTCGACCTCGCCGACGACGCTCGGCGTCACCACCTCGAGATCTCCCGTGCCGGTCACGTCGACTGCCTCCGCCTCCCGGCGGCCGAAACGCACCACCGGCGTGCAGCGGTCGACTTCGCAGCCGCGGATCCCTTCGATCAGCACCTGCGTGCCGCGGACACCGAATCCCGGCGCGACCGAGAAGGGCTTCGGCAGCACGACCAGCGTCGTCTCCTGCAGCGTCTCGTGCACGGTGCGCACGACCACGCGGTAGGTGCCGGCCGGCATGCCGTCGACGCGCACACGCTCTCCCCACCACGACGGCGTGAGGAGGATGCCGCTCCCCCGCATCAGGTCGATCGTGATCTGTCCCGGCGCGACCCGCAGGTAGGGAAGACCGGGAGGAGGGCTGGTGGGCGAGCCGCCGCGGATGAGGATGTCGAAGGCCTCGTTCTCGCGCACCTGCGGCGGGTCGAAGACGATCTCCGCCGACGCGGCGGTCACGAACAGGAACAGCGACAGGACCGCGAGCAGATGTCGTCTCATGAAGGGTCGTCCAATGGTTTGATGGGGTTGTAGCGATCGACGAGCGCCGCCCAGGCCTGCAGGTAGCGCTCGCGCCGCACGCGGAAGATGCTCGTGAAGTCGACGGCGTTGGCGTCGTCACCGACGGCGACGTACACCCACTCCCCTTCCAGGAAGATGAGGATGCGCCAGCCCTCGTCGCGGTCGTCGTAGGGCTCGGCGATGCTGCCGAGGGGCACGTCCATCGGCACGAAGTGACGGAGGTCGCGGTCAGCGTGGTCCCACGCCGGAAAGTCGGTGAGCCGCCCCTGCGAGGCGCTCGCGAATTCGACGTGCAGTCCGCCCTCGCCGGTGTCGAACAGCCGCACGAGGAAGTCGTCGACCATCGGGAACTCCTCGAGCTCCTCCCGGGTGAACGTCATCGAAAACCGCCGGTGCCGTCGGGGGTGACGAGCGTGACCTGCTGCGTGTCGTTGTTCGTGACCGAGGCGAACGACCATGCGAGCGAGTTGCCGGGCGGCACCACGGAGACGATCTCCCGCGTGCCGGGTTCGCCGGCCGGCAGGTCCAGCTCGGCGTACGCCGGCGTGGCGGCGCAGCTCTCGTAGCTGTCGCAGTGGCGCGTCACGGTGTAGTTGACGTGGCGCCCGCCGTACCGCACGAAGCCGGTGTCGCCGTGCGCCGCGCCGAAGGCGTAGATGCGCAGTTTCACGCGGTAGCGGGGATCGAGCGGGACGTCGAGCAGCGTCATGGTCCCCACATCCATGTCCCGTTCCCGCACCACCGGCACCTCGGTGCCGAACCCCTCGGCCACGCGCGAGACGTCGCGCACGCGCAGCGAGAACGCGAGGTCCTCCGCGTCGCGGCGCGTCACGAGCAGCGCGACGCCGTGCGGGTAGGTGCCGCCGTTCCAGGCCAGCTTCGAGTGCGGCTGCAACAGCTCCGTGCAGGGGCCCACCACGGCGGGGCAGACGAACGGCGCGATGGCGTTGACGGTGACGATCGGCCACGGCTGCGGATTCGCGATCGCGCTCTCGGTCCGCCAGAGCGAGCCGTGCGCGCCGGGCGCGTCGAAGTTGAGCGGGAAGAGGATGCGCTCGACGTGCGTGAAGTCGGGCGCGCCGGGGCCGAAGGTAAAGACGGCGCCCGGCAGCGTCACCGTCGAGCCGCCGTTCGCGATCGAGACGTCGTGCAGCCCCGGCGCCGTCGGCGGCGCCATGACGACGATCTCGTTCGGATGACTCCCCTGCCTCTTCGTCATGGCCTCGACGCCGCCGATGCGGATCGCGCACTTCAGTTGGGGGCAGAGACTGAACGCGAGGTCCTGCAACCGGATGTGCAGTTCCACCCCGCCGGTCGCCGCCAGGCCGAACGGACGCACCTCGAACGGCTGCTCGCCCTCGCCGAGGACGCGGAAGGCGCCGAACGCCCAGGGAGCGTTGCCGTCGAAAACGCCGACGCTGTACTCGCCCGGCCGGAAGGGGCCGAGCTCGAGGACGCGCGTCTCCGGCGTACAGGGCTGCGGCCGGGTGAGGCGGATGGTGACCTCGAAGCCGGAGCGGGTCACTACCGGCGCCGGGGAGTTGCTGCAGGCGTTCGGAATGCGGACCTCAATTTTCTCGCCCGTGCGGATGACCTGCGGCGAGAACGTGACCAGATCCAGCGCCGCCGCGGGGAACGCCGCCGCGAGGATGAGGACTGCCGCGAGCGCGAGGCGGCGGCTCACGGCCGGCCTCCCTTCCCGCCCGGCGTCACGACCGTGACCTGCTGGGTCTCGTTGTTGGTGACGGTGATGAAGCCCCACGTCGCGACGTCGGGCAGCGTGACGGTCACGTCGGCGCGCGCTCCCTCCGCTGCAGTCGAGGGGAGGTCGAATTCGGCGTAGGAGTGACATCCGGAATCGTCGCAGACGGGGGCGAGGCGAACGTAGGTCGTGACGATCGGACCCGAACGGGGAGCGACCGAGATGGCGGCGGATTGCGTCGTCGCGGTCAGCGCGTAGACGCGCAACTTCACGCGATAGCCGCTCTCGACCGGCACGTCGAGCAGCGTGAACGGCGTGTCGAAGAACGTGTCCCGCTCGCGGACGACCGGGATCTCCGTCCCGTAGCCGTCCTCGACGCGCGAGACGTCGCGGGCGCGGAGACCGAAGGCGACGTGCGGCGCCTGGTCGCGCGGGATGCGCAGGACGAGACCGCGGGGATAGTCGCCGCCGGCGAGGCGGGCCACCTCGCCAGGATTCAGGAGCCTTCCCTCCCAGGAGTAGACCAGCCACGACTCCAGATTCGCGACCACCGCCTCGGTGCGCCAGAGCGATCCGTTCGCGCCCGGCGCGTCGAGGAGCAGCGGGAAGAGGACCGGCTCGAAGAGCGACATGCCGGCGTCCTGCGCGTCGCCGCCCACGACGTACAGAGCCTTCTGGACGGTCACGAACGTGGAGCCGTGCTCGACCCGGACGTCGGCGAAGCCGGCGTCGAGCGGCGGAGCGGTGAAGAGAATGACGCGGCCGTGGAGCGCGACCCCGGTCCCCGGGAGGCCGTCGACGAAAACGCGGCAGTTCGCCGCCGTCACGCAGAGCGACTGCAGTGCGTCGATGGCCAGCACCGGAGGCGTCGGCCAGTCGAGCCGCACCACCGCGGGCTCGACCCGGAACGCCCGCTCCTCGGCGTCGCGGACCACGAACGCGGCCGTGGCCGCGATCGCATCCTCCGGATCGGCCGTCACCTCGACGCGGTACTCCCCGGCCGGCAGCAGGCCGGGGACGCGCACCGTGTATGGATACGGGATCGGGGGATCGGCGCAGAGGTGTCCGGTGTGCTCGAAATGGAGCTTGATCACCGAGCCGGCGACCGTCACCGAGGCCGGGCCGGGGGCACAGGCGAGATAGATGCGCAGGTCGACCGGCGTGCGGGTGGTCGGCGCGACGGGAAGGACGAGCAGCCGATCCTGCGCCACCGCCGGAAGAGAGAACAGCAGGAGAAGCAGCACCTTGCGCAACTTCTACCTCCAGGGAGAAAGGAGCGGAAATGTCGTTACCGCATGGATGGTATGGGATAACGGCGGGAGGTGCAAGCGGCGCGGCTGAGTTCCTCGGGTTACTCGGGGGTTCCTCGGCGTTCCTCGGGGTGGGAAGCAGACGGCCGCGACCGCCGAGGAACCGAGGAACTCCGAGGAACTCCGAGGAACCGGGGCGCGCGCGCCCCTCAGTCGTTCTCGATCCGGTAGTTCGGCGCTTCCTTCGTGATCACCACGTCGTGGGCGTGCGACTCGCGCAGGCCGGCGGCGGTGATGCGGACGAACTGGGTGCGGGTGCGGAGCTCCTCGATGTCCTTGGCGCCGGCGAGGCCCATGCCGGAGCGGAGGCCGCCGACCATCTGGGGGATCATCGCGGCGATCGAGCCCTTGTACGGCACCTTCCCCTCGATCCCCTCGGGGACGAGCTTCGTGACCTCGTCCGTCTCCTCCTGGAAGTACCGGTCCTTCGACCCCGCCTGCATCGCCCCGATGGAGCCCATGCCGCGGTAGGCCTTGAACGTCCGCCCCTGGTAGAGGATGGTCTCGCCCGGCGCCTCGTCGGTGCCGGCGAAGAGCGAGCCGATCATGACGGTGTGCGCGCCGGCGGCCAGCGCCTTGGTGATGTCGCCCGAGAACTTGATGCCGCCGTCGCTGATGACCGGGATGTCGAAGCGCTCCGCGGCGCGGACGCACTCGATCACCGCCGTCACCTGCGGCACGCCCGCCCCCGCCACAACGCGGGTCGTGCAGATGGAGCCGGGGCCGATGCCGACCTTGATCGCGTCGACGCCGAGCTCGCAGAGATCGATCGCCCCCTCGTAGGTGGCCACGTTCCCGGCGATGAGCGGCGTGGTCGGGAAGAGCTTCTTGAACTGGCGGACGGTGTCGAGGACGCCGTTCGAGTGGGCGTGGGAGGAGTCGAGCACGACCACGTCGACCTTGGCGTCGATGAGGGCGCGGGCGCGCTCGATGCCGTCCTTCCCGGCGCCGATCGCGGCGGCGACGCGCAGCCGGCCGAGGGGATCCTTGGCGGCCTGCGGGTAACGGCGGGCCTTCTGGATGTCCTTGACGGTGATGAGGCCCTTGAGGTCGCCGTTGGCGTCGACCACGAGGAGCTTCTCGATGCGGTGGTGGTGGAGGACTTCGCGCGCCTGCTCGAGCGTCGTGCCGACCGGGACGGTGACGAGCCCTTCCTTCGTCATCCGCTCGGCGATGGGGAGGTCGAACCGGGTCTCGAAGCGGAGGTCGCGGTTGGTCAGGATGCCGACCAGCTTGCCGTTCGCGTCGGTGACCGGCACGCCGCTGATCTTGTACTTCTCCATGACCTGCAGCGCCTCGGCGATGCTCTGCCAGGGGCGCATGGTGACGGGGTCGACGATCATGCCCGCTTCCGAGCGCTTCACCTTGTCGACTTCCTCCGCCTGCCGGTCGATCGGCATGTTCTTGTGGATCACGCCGAGGCCCCCGTGCTGGGCCATGGCGATGGCGAGGCGCGCCTCGGTGACCGTATCCATGGCGGAGGAGATGATGGGGATGTTCAGGCGGATGTCGCGGGTGAGGCGGGTGGAGACGTCGACGAAGTTCGGATGCACTTCCGAGCGCATCGGCTTGAGGAGGATGTCGTCGAACGTGAGGGCGAGCGGGATCGGGTCGGCGAAGCGGTCGGCGGAGAGCGGCTCCGGCCTCTCGACCTCGTGAAACTCGACTCGGCCGATGACCGGGATGTCCTTCACAGCGCGCTCGTCACTCATGTCCGCCTCCGAATTTGAGTATAGAACGGGAGGCCATGCACCGGAATTGCACGCGGAAGTGGGCGTGACCATTCGCTTTACGATCGAGGAGCGTCATCTGACAGAGGCCGACGGGCGCCCTGTGGTGGCAGGCAACAACGTCGAATTCGTGACCGTCGAAGCCGAGAACATCGACGACGCGGTCCGCCTCTACATCAGAAAGGACGAGGCCGAGCTCATCGGCGCCGTCCTCAAGTTCCCCGGGTTCCAGGCGGTGGCCACCGTCCGCAAGGCGAGCGGCGTTTACACGCTGCAGTTCACACCGGCGAGCCAGCAGTTGAAGCTGTAATCGGTCGGGTTGCTGGTTGCTGGTTACTCGTTGCTGGTGACTGGTTGCTGGTTACTCGTGAGGTACCGGTCAGGCGAAAAAGCCCGAGCAACGCGCAACCAGCAACACTATTCAAAACGCGCAGGTAACCGCTTACCAAACACCGTTGCCGGGCGCCACCCGATCCGTTACGCCGAGTTCACCGGTGGCACACCCGAGGTCCGTATATTGCGCTCGATGAGGCTGGCGGCGTTCGTGGCGATCTTCGGGGCGGGAGCGGAGTTACCCGCTTGTGATGATCTCCTTCAGCATCGCGTCCTGAAGGTTGTAGACGGCGAACACCCCTACCCGGTAACGGTTGAAGAGGAACGAGAAGGCGTACACCTTGCCGCTCTGGGCGTGGACGTACCCTGACAGCCCGATCACGCCGGAGATGTAGCCGGTCTTGGCGTACACCTGCCGCGCGTACGGCGGCCGCTTGAGGCGGTTGCCGAACTTGGAGTCGGGGTCGCCGGTGTAGGGCAGCGAGCTGACGAACTCCTCCCGCCAGGGGCTCTTCCACATGTAGCGGAGCAGGGAGATGAACGCGTTGGCCGAGGCGCGGTTGTCGCGCGACATGCCCGAGCCGTCGACCGGATGGAACTCGTGCGCCGGCACGCCGATCTTGGTCGTCAGCCACTCCTTCACTTCCGCGTTGCCGGCGGCCCAGGAGCCCTGGTTCCGCTTCTCGGCGCCGATCATCTTCAGCACCTGCTCGGCGTAGTGGTTCTGGCTCTTCTTGTTGACGACGTAAATGAGGATGCTGAGCGGCGTGGAGTGCTTGGAGACCATCCGCCAGTCGGGGCGCGTGTCGCGGGGCACGAGGGAGATCTTCCCCTGCACCGCGATGCCGGCGCGCTGGAAGGTCTCGTTGGTCACCTGCGCGAAGTAGTGCACCGGGTTCTCGACGGTGATGAAGACCTCGGTGGCGCCGGAGCGCGCCGGGACCCCTCCCCGCACGATGACGGTGTTCGTCCCCCGCCGCCGGGTGATGTAGGGCAGCCCGCCGCCGGTGCGGCAGTTGTTCTCGACCTGCAGGTAGCTGGTCGGCGGCTCGAGCTGCACGACGCACGGCTGCCCCGGGCTGCTCGGCAGCACCCGCACCTCGACGCAGCCCTCCTGCATGGAGAAGGCGGCGATCGGCGCCTCGTACCAGGCCACGAGCTGGTCGACCGGCCAGGTGGGGTGGATGTAGTCGGTGTCGAAGTAGCCGAACTCGAAGATCAGGTCGCCCGTGACGGTCTTGACGCCGGCGCGCTTGAGATCCGCGGCCCACTGCTGGATGACGGCGGTGGCCGAGCCGTCGTGAAAGCGGCCGCCGATGGTCGGGTCGCCGCGCCCGACGATCTTGAGGTCGCCGCGCAGGGTGCCGCTCGCGTCGACGTCGCCGCGCGCGTAGACCGCGGTCGTGACCTCGAAGCCGGGCTTCAGCATGTCGATGGCCGCGGCGGTGGTGAAGAGCTTCATGTTCGACGCCGGCGACACCGCCATGTGGGGGTTGCGCTCGGCGACGACGCGTCCGGACTCCAACTCCACGATCTGGATGCTGGTGTTGGCGCTGCTGGCGACCGACCCGTTCACCAGCGACGCGAGCCGCTCCTCGAACGTCCGCCCCACCGGCGCCGCCGCCACGGGAGCGGGAGCGGCGGCCTTCTTCTTCGGCGCCGCCTTGCGGGTGACGGGCGCCTTCTTGCGCGCTGCCGTCTTTTTCTTCTTCTTCGATTGGGCGTCGGCCGTGAGAGTCAGCAGCGCGACGAGGAGGATGGCGAAGAGCGCGACCAGGCGCCGGGGTCGGACAGTCATTGCCGCGAGCATAGTGCAAAGTTGGTGCTACGAGAGGCGCTGGTACGGCTCCGGTAATCCAAGGCGGATACGGTCGTGTAACGAAGCGGGCAACCTGCGGCGGACGCTGTTCCGGATCTCGTCCCGCGAGTAGCGGCGCGAGAAGTGGGTCAGCACGATCAGGTCGTTCGCGAATTTCTCCGCGAACTCGGCCAGGTCGTCGACGTGGATGTGGCGGTACTTCTCCGCGCGGTCCTGGTGCCCCTCCGCCACGAACGAGCACTCGATCATCAGCACCTCCGCCCGGAAGAGGGCGTCGCACGTCTCCAGCATCCCCCGGTCGGTGTCGCCGGTATAGAAGAGGATCGCCTTGCGGTACTCCTCCTCCACCTGCACCCCCTCCTGCCGCAGACGGGCGATGGTCTCGGGCGGGGTGCCGAAGTACTCCTCTTTGAGGTGGTGCCGCCGCTCGATGATCTCGTAGCCGCGCGCCGCCACCCGGTGGGGCGCCGCGTGGGCCCGCACGACGAGCGTCCGTCCGACGCGCACTTCCTGCCCCACCGCGACGCCGACGATCCGCACCTCCTCGAAGCGGCCGCCGGTGAGCCGCCGCTGCACCTCCAGCAGCGCCTCGACGTCCTCCTTCGCCTCGGCCGGGACGTAGATCGTCCCCTCGTCAAGCCGCTGCAGGTGGCGCTGCCCGGCGTAGAAGGGGATCCCGGCCGCGTGATCGAGATGCGCGTGGGTGATGAAGACGTGCGGCATCGACACGACCTCGTCGGGGCAGCGGCCGATGTCGAGCGCGATGTTGAGGTCGCGCACCCGGAACCAGGTCTCGTGTCCCGCCCGCGAGCGCCCCTCGATGAGGAAGTGCTCGGTGCGAAGGCGGAAGAGCTCTTTATCGTCCATTCAGCTCGTCGACCACCCGCACCACCTCGGCGAGCGACGTCACACGCGCGTCGGCGACGATCTCCAGCCCATGCTCGACCGGCGGTGCCACCGCCGTGCCCCGCACCGGCGGCACGAAGTGGACCGCGCGCATGCCGCAGCGCTGCGCGCCATGGACGTCGACGTAGAGGTTGTCGCCGACGAAGACCAGCTCGCGGTAGTCGACGCTGAGGCCGCGGCGGAGCTCCTCGAAGATCGAAGGCTGCGGCTTGCAGTGGCCATGCTCGTTCGAGAAGACCATGACGTCGATCAGCTTCGCCACGCCGAGGGCGTCGAGGATGCGGCGGAGCACGGAGCCGGGCGTGCGGCCGGTGTTACTGATGAGGCCCACCCCCAGCCCGCGCGACTTCAGCTCGGCGAGCGTGGAGGCCGCGCCGTCGACCAGCGCCGGCAGCACTTCCAGCGCCGCATGCGCGTAAGCCTCCTCGAGCTCCCCCAGCGCCTCCTCGCCGAACGATTGCGGCTCGAGTCCCAGCTCCTCGAGAAAGTGCTCGATCTGCCGGCGGCAGGGGATGTCGACGTCGGACGACCAATAGAGATCGTGGCAGCGATGCCACAGCGCCCGGTACGCATGCTCGATGCGCTCGGCGACCGCGGCATATCCGCGTGCACGCAGGATCTCCTCCATCCGCGTCAGCCGCAGCCGCTCCTGCTGCCGCGAGAGCTCCGGCGTGTCGGTGATGAGTGTTTCCCAGAGGTCGAAGGCGATGGCTTGGATCATGTTGCTGGTTGCTCGTTGCTGGTTGCTCGTGCTGTATTGCCTGGCCGGGAGTCGCGGGTCACCAGCAACAAGCAACCAGCAACCAGCAACATCAGTTCAATTTCACCCTTCCCGAGAACCCCTCGTCGTATCCATGAAAGTGCTCGAGGGCGGGCTCGGGATACTTCCAGCAGTAGTAGCCGGCGCCGCTGTCGAAGTCGATGAGCCAGAGGCCCTTGACCTCGATGCCGTGGGCCATCACGGCCTCGGCCCATTCGCCGACGACGCGCTGGTAGTCGGCGGGATCTTCGGACTGTATCGCCTCCACCCGCTCGGCCGCCTCGGTGGTGAGCTGCTGCACGGCCGGCAGCAGCGCGGTTGCTTCCTCGTAGGTGAAGATTCGTTTCGCCACGGACGGCGAATCTATCGCAAGTGGCAACCGTTTGCGGCCTTGTGCTAAAACGCGCCTTGCATTCGTGCGAGAACACGAGGGAGGAATTCCGATGTCGGTTGAGGATAGGGTCAAATCCATCATCGTCGAGCAGCTCGGCGTGGATGCCGAAGAGGTGACTTCAGAAGCGTCGTTCGTCGAGGACCTCGGCGCGGACTCGCTGGACACCGTCGAGCTGATCATGGCGTTCGAGGAAGAGTTCGGCGTCGAGATCTCCGACGATGAGGCGGAGAAGATCCGCAAGGTGCGCGACGCCGTCGAGTACATCGACAAGCGCGCCAAGGCGCAATAGCAGCGCCGTCGAACGTGGTTTCCCTGGGGGCGGGCGAGTGCCCGCCCTACGTTTCTGAAGGAGCGGACCGTTTTGACCAGACGTCGCGTCGTCGTGACCGGAATCGGAATGATCTCGCCGCTGGGCGTCGGCAACCAGCCCACCTGGCAGGGGCTGCTCGAGGGACGCTCCGGCATCGGCCGCATCACGAAGTTCGACGCCAGCGCCTACCCGGCGCAGATCGCGGGCGAGGTCCCCGGCTTCAACGCCGAGGAGTTCATCGAGAAGAAAGAGGTCAAGAAGTCCGACACTTTCATCCACTACGCCATCGCCGCGGCGCAGATGGCGTATGACGACTCCGGCCTCGACAAGTCGAAGGAAGACCCCGACCGCGTCGGCGTGATCATCGGCTCCGGCATCGGCGGGCTGCCGCTCATCGAGGAGATGCACAAGAAGCTGCTCGAGCGCGGCCCGACGCGCATCTCCCCCTTCTTCATCCCCGGCCTGATCGTCAACCTCGCCTCGGGACACATCTCCATCCGCTTCAACGCGCAGGGGCCGAGCTCCGCCCCCGCCACCGCCTGCGCGACCGGCGCGCACGCGATCGGCGACGCGATGAAGATCATCCGCCACGACGAGGCGGACATCATGTTCGCCGGCGGCAGCGAGGCGGTCATCTCCTCGCTCGCGGTCGGCGGCTTCTCCGCGATGCGCGCCCTCTCGACCCGCAACGACGAGCCGGAGCGCGCCTCCCGCCCCTGGGACGCGAACCGCGACGGCTTCGTCATGGGCGAAGGGGCGGGCGTGCTGATCCTCGAGGAGCGGGAGCACGCCCTCGCGCGCGGCGCGACGATCTACTGCGAGCTCACCGGCTACGGCATGACCAGCGACGCGTTCCACATCACCTCCCCCGCCGAAGACGGCGGCGGCATGGCGCGCGTCATGGCGCGCGCGCTCAAGGACGCGGGGCTGCAGCCGGCCGACATCGACTACATCAACGCGCACGGCACCTCCACTCCCATCGGCGACAAGACGGAGACGACGGCCATCAAGACGGTCTTCGGCGAGAGCGCCTACAAGGTCGCGATCAGCTCGACGAAGTCGATGACCGGCCACCTCCTCGGCGCCGCCGGCGGCCTGGAGTCGGCGATCGCGGCGATGGCCGTGAAGACCGGCATGGTCCCCCCGACCATCAACTACGAGAACCCCGACCCGGAGTGCGACCTCGACTACGTCCCCAACAAGGCGCGCGAGATCCCCGGCCTGCGGCACGTGCTCTCGAACTCGTTCGGCTTCGGCGGAACGAACGCGACGCTGATCTTCTCGAAGCCGGAGTAGGCGGGCGCGCTGCCGCGCTTTGTTGCGTGTTGCGTGTAGCGCGTTGACCGGGCTTTGTTGGCCGTTGCCGGTTGCCGGTTGCCGGTTGCCGGCAACGTCTCTCCTCGGCAACTGGCAACAGGGAACCGGCAACCGCTGGGCAACTCGCAACCACCAGAATCCCACTCTTCCGCGCACGTTCTTTGCAGTGTAAAGTTCTCGCCATGGAACGCTACGACATCGCCGTCATCGGCTCCGGCCTCGCCGGGCTTCGCTGCGCGCGCCTCCTTGCCGCGCGGGGACTGCGGGTGGTCATCCTCGACCGCAAGTCCTCGCTCGCGGGGCCGGTGCACACCACCGGGATCTTCGTGCGGAAGACGTGGGAGGACTTTCCGCTGCCGGAGGAGCAGCTCGGTCCTCCGATCCGCGACGTGGTCCTCTACTCCCCCGCTCGCCGCCGCCTGGCGCTGCACGCGAAGCGGGACGAGTTCCGCGTCGGACGCATGTCGTGGCTCTACCTGCACCTCCTCGAGCAATGCGTCGCGGCGGGCGCGGAGTGGATCCCGTCGGCGCGCGTCGTCTCGTGCGGCGACGGCGGCGTCGCGTACGTCCGCCACGGGCGCGAGCAGCGCCTCGCCGCCCGCTTCGTCATCGGCGCCGACGGCGCCCGCTCGATGGTCGCCGGCCAGCTCGGCCTGGACCGCAACCGGGAGCTGCTGACTGGCGTCGAGGAGATCGTCCCGCCGGTCTCGCGCGAGCCGGTGCTGCACTGCTTCCTCGACCCCCGCCTCGCTCCCGGCTACATCGGCTGGGTGGCGAACGATGGCGAGGAGGCGCACGTCGGCGTGGCCGGCTACCGCGCCGGCTGGAACGCGGCGGCGGCGCTGCAGGAGTTCCGCGCGTCGCTCCCCTTCGCGCTCGGACGCCCGCTGGAGCGCCGCGGCGGCCTCATCCCGGTCGGCGGCATGCTGCGCCGCATCGCCTGCGAGCGCGGCCTCCTCGTCGGCGACGCCGCCGGCGCCGTCTCCCCCCTCACCGCGGGAGGGCTCGACGGCGCGATGCGCCTCTCCACCCTCGCCGCCGACGTCGCCATCGCCTACCTCGACCGCGGCGACCCGGCCGTGCTGCGCCAGTACTCCGGCGACCGCTTCCGGGCGCGCTTCCTCACCCGCCGCTGGATGCGCCGCGCGCTCAACCTCGCCGCCACCCCCGCCCTCGCGGAGCTCGCGTTCACGCTGCTCCGCCTCCCGCCGCTGCGGGGGCTGGCGGAGCACGTGTTCTTCTCGCGCGGGTCGTTCCCGGACGTGCGGCTCGAGCTCGCGGTCAGTTCGCCGTCGGGCTGACCGGCACCATCTGCCGCTCCTTGTGCGAAATCGCCACCTCGAGCTGGAAGTCGAAGGGGCAGATCTCGGAGATGCGGAACCAGTGGTCCGCCTGCAGCCCCTGGAACGGGTACTTGGGCAGAAAGATCATCTTGGTGAGGCTCGACCCGTACGGGATCTCCTCGATCGGATGCATGGTGTCGTCGATGAGGTTCTGCCGCTGCGTCTCGCGCAGAGACGGCCAGTACACGGCCAGACCGGGGATGAGGACGTTGGCCACCTTGTCGCTGACGGCCATGAACTGCGAGGTGGCGCCGAAGTTGGGAACGCCGGTGATGAAGGAGGCGACCGAGCCGGCGAACGTCAGTGCACGGAAGGTTCGCGAGCGTCCGGTGCGGTTGTCGCGCGGATCGAAGCTCTTGATGACCATGTCGTAGGGATAGGGGCGGTAACGGAGCTGCCGCAGGCGCGCCGCGGCGGCGCGCTCGTCGCGCTGGCGCCTCTTCTCCTGGATGATTCGCTCCCGGTCCTCCTTCGGTAATTTCGCCTCGTCGGCCGTGAGCTCGAACGCCTCCGCGGCCTGCTCGGCGTACCAGATGTCGTCGCAGGTGTAGACGATCTCCTTGTCGATACCCAGCCCCGGCGACCCGGGATGCGACATGTGGGGCACCTCGTTCACGCCGAGGGGGTAGTTGATCGGGAGTCCGAGCTTGCGCAGGTCGCCGTAGGTGATGGGCTTCCACTGCTCCTCGTCGACCAGCTTCTTGACGTCCCGCTTGCGCATCTTGTTTCCGACGAACGGAGCCTTCTGCAGGTTGACGCCGATGCCGAGGGAGCTGCTGAAGACGAGGATGGAGGCACCGGCGTGATCGCCTCCGAGATCGTTGAGGAGGGTGATTTTCGCGATGTAAAAGTCCTCGGCGGTGCGGGAGCCGTAGAGGTCCTTCGCCGTCTCGTAGTCGATCATTTCCAGGCCGCCCCGCACGCGCGTGAACCCGGCCGCGTTGACGATCGTCACCGGCAGCGTCGCCGTCACCTCCGCGCCCGTTTCGGTGACCGCCCTCGCCGTGACGTTGATCTGGCCGCCCGCGGGAAGCTTGCTCCGGTCCTTCGACACGGTGACGATGGCCGCGCGGTCGCCCTGCTTCGCGACGGTGGCCCCGTCCACGCCGTTGTCGACGGAGAACTCGACCGCCCGGTCGGTGATCTCCTTCCTGTCGCGGCCGAGCAGCCTGGCCTCGACCTTCGAGTTCTGTCCGGCGAAGAGCGACAGCGTGTTGGGCGTGAGCACGATCGTGCCGCCCGACTGAAAGGCGACGACATTTTTGGAGATCCCCTGCTGCAGAAGCGGCGAGCCGTCCACCGCGAGGATGTTGCACTTCACGGTGACGGGCGCCGTCGACTGATTGTCGGCGAGCTTGTCGACCTCCAGGGTGCGTTGATCCGCCTGCATCCGTGCGACACCGCCATCGGCCGAGCACTTGTACTGATAGAGGCCGGCGAACCGGGTGCTCGTGGAGGGATAGGTGCCGCCGCCGGCGCCCGTCACCTTCACCTGCGTCAGCTTCGACGACTGCTCCTGGATCCGCGACGGCAACTCGACGGTTGCCGCGGTGGGCGCCTCGGCCACGATGAAGTTGACCGGGATCGTCTGGTCGCCGAACTTCAGGTCGATGCGCACCGCCGGTGCCGGCGGGTCGATCAGGTCGGCGTGCGCCGGCACCTTGATCTGCAGCTTCTTGTTCGGCTTGTCGTAGTCGATGACACCCGGGTTCGACGACGTCACCTTTACGTCGCCGGTGATCTCCTTCAACGTGCCGTCCGCTTTCGGCGCCTGCACCTGCAGCGGCAGGTCTCTGCCGGAATAGACGACGGTCTGCCCGGACAGCGCGACGTCCTTGCCATCGAGCCGCACGACGGGCGTGACGTTCGCGACCGTCACCTCCACCGTTGCGTCGGCCGCGCCGCCGGAGAAGGTGACGGTGGCCTTACCGGGAGCCTTGGCGACCAGGGTGCGCGAGTTCGCCTTCACCTCGACGGCGTCTGTATTGCTGCTGCTGCCCGCGCTTCCCGCCGGCGCATCGGCCACTTCGCGCTCTTCATCCAACAGCAACGTAATGGGCGCGAGCGTCGCCGCATCGGCGAGCGCACAGGGAACGAACAAAGCGGTAGCCACCAGGAGAGAGAACAGTGAGCGGATCATGGAGCCCTCCTCGCGAGGTGGGAGGGACACGGACTCGACTTTTCCCCGCCGTCCTCGGATACACTGGCGCACTAATCCGAATCAGATTCGTATTCGTACTCAGAAACGGCCATGACCGACATTCACCACACCGCCCGCCAGACCCGCAGCGCGGACACCGAGGAGCGCATCGTGGCGGCGGCGCGTGAGCTGCTGAAGACGCATTCGATGGAGGAGATGAAGATGGCCGACATCGCCGCGCATGCCGGCGTCTCCATCGGCGGCCTCTATGCGCGGTTCCCGAGCAAGGAGGCGCTGGCGGTCTTCGTGGCCGGGAAGCGGGTGTTCGAGGAGCTGGAGAAGCAGGCCGCGCACATCATCGATGACGGAGACGCGGGCGCGGAGGACGTCGTCCGCCGCTACATGGCCACCGCGGCGGCGCTCTATCGCCGCAACCGCTCGTTGCTGCGGGCGGTGTACGTTGCCACGCGCACCGGCACTGACGAGACGCTGCGCGCGCGCGTCCGCGGCTTCAATCTCGCCCTGCACGAGCGGCTGCGCGGTGCCATCCTCGAGCGCTGCCCCGGCGCCAGCGCCACCCGCGTCAACCTCGGCATCCTCTCGATGATGTCGGTGCTCCGCGAGGCCGTCCTGTTCGGGCAGCCGGTGTCCGATCTCGCGCGGCTGTCGGAGCAGGAGCTCGTGGACGAGCTCACCGTGCAGTTTCTCGCCTACACCGGCTGCAAGCCACCCAGGAGGAAGAAGAAATGATCGCAACCCTGCTCGCCGCCGTCCTGACGCTGGAGCTGTGCGAGGTGCGCGGCGTGGCCGCGGAATGCGGCAAAGTCCCGGTGCCGGAGAACCGGCGCGTCTCGGGCGGCCGCAGCATCGACCTGTCGATCGCGATCGTGAGGGCGGAGAAGCGGCATCGCGACGCCGTCTTCGTCCTCGCCGGCGGCCCCGGCGTCGGCGCGACGAACATGACGCCGTGGGCGGTCGAGACGTTCGCCGCGGGCGAGCGCGACCTCGTGCTCGTCGACGCGCGCGGCACCGGCGGCTCGAACGCGCTGAAGTGCGACCCTCCCTCCACCGCGTACGGCGACCTGTGGGAGCTGGCGCGCATCGAGGCCTGTCGCGAGCAGCTCGCGAAGCGAGCCGACCTCACCCAGTACACGACCCGCCAGGTCGTCGAAGACTTAGAGGTCGTGCGGAAGAAGCTCGGCTATCGCAAGGTCACGCTGTACGGCACGTCGTACGGCACGCGGGTGGCGCAGGAGTACATGCGCCGCTACCCGAACAGCATCCGGGCGGTGATTCTCGACGGGGTGGTGCCGCCGTCGCTGGCGATGCCGGCGAACTACGCCGAGTACTCGGAGCGCACGCTGCAGCGCGTCCTCGACCTATGCAAGGCGGACGAGGCCTGCCGCACCGCCTATCCCGGCCTCGACGCCGACCTGCAGAAGATGCTCGCCGCCGCCAAGAAAGGGGTCACCATCGAACAGGAGCCGCTCGGGCGCGGCTACTTCGGCGAGGCGTTTCGCAACTTCCTCTACTCCCCCGAGGTGTACGTGAAGCTGCCGAAGGCGATCCATGCGGCGGCGCACGGCGACTGGGCGCCGTATGCCGAGATGGCCGGCCGCTACTCGCGCAGCATCCGCGCGGTCGATCTCGGATTCTTCCTCTCCGTCACCTGCGCCGAGGACCTGCCGCGCGTCGACGAGCAGCAGATCCGCAGAGGCTCGGCCGGCACGGTCCTCGGCACCTACCGGCTCGACCAGCAGCTCGGCGCGTGCAAGGTGTGGCCGCGCGCGGAGGTCGATCCGGCCTCATTCGCGCCGGTGCGCTCCTCGATCCCGACGCTGCTCGTCTCCGGCGAGCTCGATCCGGTGACGCCGCCGGAGTACGGCGACGAGGTGGCGAAGGGGCTCGCGAAGTCGCTGCACGTCGTCATCCCCGCCGGCAGCCACTCCGGCGACACCGGCGGCTGCCTCGAGAAGGTGCTCAGCGAGTTCATTCGCGAGGGGAGCGTCGCGGCGCTGGACACCACGTGCATGAAGGACGTGCGGCGTCCGCCGTTCGTCACGAAGTAAGCCGGAGCCACTCCGCGAACTCCGGCTTGCCGTATTTCTCCGCGATCTCCGCTGGGGTCTTGCCGTCGGTGCCGCGCGCGTTGCGGTCGGCGCCGTGGGCGAGGAGGAGCTTCGCCATCTCGACGTCGCCGCGGCTGGCGGCGCCGTGGAGCGGGGTGTAGTCGAGCTGCTGCTTCGCGTTCGCGTCGGCGCCGCGGGCGAGAAGGAGCTCCAGCGACTCCCGGTCCTGCACGGCGGCGGCGGCGTGGAGCGGGGCAACGCGCTGGGCGTTGTCGGCGGCGGCGTTCACGTCGGCCCCCTGCTCGATGAGGAAGCGGGCGACGTGCGGCTGGCGGAAGAAGATCGCCAGGCCGAGGGCGGGGTAGCCGTCGGCGGTCCGCGAGTCGAGGAGCGAGGGATCCTCGGCGAGCAGTGACTGCACGCGCGCGAGGTCGCCGAGGGCGGCGGCTTCGCCGAAGGAGAGCCGGGGGGCGTTCTCGGCGAGGAGGCGGGCCTCCTCCGTCTTCCCCTGGTACAGCGCCATCAGGATCGGCGTCACGTTTTCGCTCATGGAGAGATCGTAGCGCGCGGCCGCGTCAGGCGGTTTCTCGAATCCTGCGAAACCGCGCCGGCGGGATGCCGACGGCACGCGTGAAGAGGGTGGTGAACGACCCGACGCTCTCGAACCCGCACGCCAGCGCCACCTCGGCCACGTCGCGCTCCGTCGCCCGCAGCAGCGCCCGGGCGCGCTCGAGGCGGAGGCGGGTCAGGTAGCAGTGCGGCGTCGTGCCGTGGAAGCTGGTGAAGAGCCGGTGGAAGTGAAACGGCGACAGGCAGGCCTCCCGCGCCGCCTCGGCGACCGTGACGCGGCGGTCGAGGCTCGCGTGCAGGAACGACGTGCCGGCGGCGACGCGCCGCGCCAGCTCCTCGCGCGTCGAGGCGCGCAGCGCCGGGAGGCTCGCGATGCGCGCGCGCACGTCGCGTTCGGCCTCGGCGAGCTGCAGCGCGGCGGCATAGAACGACTCCGCCAGCGGCTCCCCCGCGTGCAGGCGGGCGTGCGCCCGTTGCAGCTCGCGGGCGAGCGGCGTCTGGAAGTGGAGACGCTCGGCGAAGGTCATCCGCGGCGGCTCCGGCGCGTCGATCAGCCGGGCGCTGGAGGTGGTGACGGTGCGGAACGCATCCTCCACGAAGCCGCGCTGGAAGAAGAAATTGAACGTCTCTACCGGCTGCAGAGCGTCGATGGTGAGCGTGTACTCCTCGCCGTCGTTCAGCAGCAGCACCGCGCCGGCGACGAGCTCGTACCGCCCCTCCCGCGTCTCCCAGGTGGCGCTCCCGGCGATTACCCCTTTGATCGAGAGCGGACCGGTGAATCGCACGGTGTGCCGCCGGACGCCGCGCCCGGTGACGACGGCGTTCTGCTCCCCCAGGAGGGGGGCGGCGGGGTTGACGAGCACGTCGGTCACGGGTGCCGCTGATTCTACGCGGGCTGGGGAAACGTCGGTGAGGCGGGAGCGGGCGGTACTGTGCTGGTTGCTGGTTGCTGGTTGCTGGTTGCTCGTTGCTGGTTGCTGGTTGCTGGTTGCGGGTTGCGGGTTGCGGGTCTCCGGGGGCTTTGAGACCTGGGGGAATGTGACGCGGGGGGTCCAGGCAGAAAAGCCCCTTAGACCCGCAACACGCAACACGCAACTAACTCCCGGCATTGTTTTTGATCTAACAAATAACTGCGGAGGCACAAGATGAAGCGTTGCCAGCACTGCGGTCACTCCAACGCGGCGCACCTCGACGGAATGCGCTGTGCCCTTTGCGGGTGCGTCCCCGAGCGGCAGACGTTCGTGCAGGAGAAACTCGGCTTCCGGACCGCGTTGCCGACGCGGGTCGAGGCCGGTACGCGAAAACGGTGAGCTCAGCGTCAGGATGATTCCGGCCCGAAAGGGGGTTGGAATCAGCATGCACGCTGGAACCAGCAAGCCGCCGAAGCTCGTGTCCGTCTCCGAACGCAACCTGCAGAGCGCCGCGGTGCGTCTGCTGCCGAAGCACAACAAGCTCGTGTCATCGGAGGTGGACTACCTCCGCCGCGTCCTCGGCGAGCGCGCCACGCAGAAGGAGATCGACGAGAAGGTAGCGCAGGTGCGGCAGTTGCCCTGGAGCGAAATCGTCGGCGAGGCGTAGAGGCACGCTCCCCGCACCAGCGCGACGCGTGAAATACGACGTCGCCATCATCGGCGCCGGCGCGGCGGGGCTCGCGGCGGCGCGCGCGCTCACCGGCGCGGGGAAGCGGGTGTGCGTCATCGAGGCGCGCGAGCGCACCGGTGGACGCGTCCTCTCGCTGCACCTGCCCGACCTCCCGCTTCCCATCGAGCTCGGCGCGGAGTTCATCCACGGCGAGAGCGCCTCCACCTTCTCCATCGTCGACAGCGCGGCGCTCGTGGCGGCGGAGCTGCCGGACGACCACTGGTGGTCGCGCGACGGCCAGTGGGAAGTGGTCGAGGACTTCTGGGTGAAATCGAGCGGGTGCGGGCAAAGATCCCGGCGACGGGAAAGGACGTCTCGTTCGCGGAGTTCCTCCGCTCGCATCGCGAGCTGACGCCGCGCCTGCGGCAGCTCGCGCACAGCTTCGTCGAGGGCTACCACGCCTCCCACACGGAGCGCATCAGCGCGCAGGTCCTGCGCGCGGCCGACAGCGAACAGGAGGAGGAGGCGCCGGGCGGCAATCGCCAGTTCCGCCTCGCCGGAGGGCAGGACGCGCTCCTCGCCTGGCTCCGCGCGGGGCTGCATCCCGAGCGCACCGATCTCCGCCTCGGCCGTCCGGTGACGCGCGTGCAGTGGTCGCCCGGCAACGTGACCGTCGAGTGCGGGGAGCGCATCCGGGCGAAAGCGCTCGTCATCACCATCCCCATCGGCGTCTGGAAAGCGGGGACGATCGAGTTCGACCCGCCGCTGCGGGAGAAGGAGCGGGCGCTGTCGCTGCTCGAGCCGGGACACGTGGTGAAGATCGCCTTCCGCTTCCGGGAACAGTTCTGGCCCTCGATCAACTTCCTCCACTCGGACGACCGCTTCCTGCCGACCTGGTGGACCTCCGCGCCGCTGCGCTCCCCGATCCTCACCGGCTGGGCGGGCGGCCAGGCGGCCGACGCGCTGCTGGCGGAGGGGGAAGAGGCGCTGCGCGACCGCGCGCTCGACTCGATGTCGGCCGCGCTCGGCGTGCCGCGGCGGAGGCTGGACGAGCTGCTGGTCGCGACGTACACGCACGACTGGCAGCGCGACCCGTTCAGCCGCTGCGCCTATTCGTACGCCGCGGTCGGCGGCAAGGAGGCGGCGGCGATGCTGGCGAAGCCGCTCCGGAAGACGCTCTTCTTCGCCGGCGAGGCGACGAGCAGCGACGAGACGGGGACGGTGGCGGGGGCGATCGAGAGCGGGTACCGCACCGCGCGGGAAGTGCTGCGCTGACGCCGGGCTGAGAGCCCGGCGCTCCGGAAGGAGACGAAAACGACAACGTGCTCTCTGGAGTGCCGGGCTCTCAGCCCGGAACCGGCACGCCCTCGGCGATCAGCTTCTCCACCTGCTCGAGCGGCACGGGATGGCTGAAGTAGAAGCCCTGCACCTCGCGGCAGCCGGCGTCGCGCAGAAAGTCGAGCTGTTCGCGCCGCTCCACCCCCTCGGCGATCACGCGCAGGCCGAGGCCGTTGGCGAGCTGGATGACGGAGCTGACGATGGCCGCGTCCTCGAACTTGTCGGGAAGGTCGCTGACGAACCCTTTGTCGATCTTCAGCGCGTCGATCGGGAAGCGCTTGAGATAGCTGAGCGAGGAGTGGCCGGTGCCGAAGTCGTCGATGGCGATCGTGACGCCCCGCTTGCGGAACTGCGCCAGCGTCGACATGGTCAGCTCGACGTCCTCCATCGCGACGGTCTCGGTGATCTCCAGCTCCAGCGTGCGGGGGTCGATGCCGGTCTCGGCGAGCGCCGTCTCGACGATGGAGAAGAGCGACGGATCGCGGAACTGGCGCGCGGAGAGGTTCACCGCCACGCGGAAGTGAGGGAAGCCGTGGTCGCGGAAGCGGCGCGCGGCGCGGCAGGACTCGCGGATGACCCACTCCCCGATCGGCAGGATCAGCCCCCGCTCCTCGGCCAGGCCGATGAAGTGCTCCGGCGTGATGACGCCGCGCACGGGATGGTTCCAGCGCAGCAGCGCCTCCATCCCCACGATCGTCGTCTCCGCCTCGTCCACCTCGACCTGCGGCTGGTAGAGCAGCTCCAGCTCTCCCCGCTCGAGGGCGCGATGGAGACCGCTGTCGAGCACCATGCGCTCCTGCGTGGCGCGGCTGAGCTCCCGCGTGGCCATGTGGTAGATGTTCCGGCCAGCGTCCTTGGCGCGGTACATGGCGGTGTCGGCGTTCTTGAGCAGGGTCTCGGCGTCGTCGCCGTCGTCGGGGAAGAGCGTCACGCCGATGCTGCCGGTGACGTAGAGAACGTGGCCGCTCACTTCCATCGGCTCGGCGATGGTGCGCAGCACCTTCTGCGCGACGACGGCGGCGGCGTCGCCGCTCGACAGCTCCTGCAGGACGATGGTGAACTCGTCGCCGCCGACGCGGGCCACGGTGTCGCCCTCGCGCACGGCGCCCTTGAGGCGGCGGGCGACCTCGCGCAGGAGCTGGTCGCCGACGGTGTGGCCGAGGGAGTCGTTGACCAGCTTGAAGTGATCGAGGTCGAGGAAAAGCACCGCCACCGCCGACTTGCGGCGCTGCGCGAGCGCGAGGGCGAGCGAGAGGTGCTCCTGGAACAGGCGGCGGTTGGCGAGGCCGGTCAGCGCGTCGTGGTAGGCCTGATACTCGATCTGCTGCTCCGCCTCCTTCCGCTGGGTGATGTCGCGAATGAGGCCGATGACGCCGACGATGTTCGCTGCCTCGTCGAAGTGCGGACGGTAGACCGACGAGACCCAGCCGGTGCGGTCGGTGCCGGGGATGTAGTAGTGGACGTCGGGGGAGGAGACGGTCTCCCCCTCGAACGCGCGGCGGAGGAGGTCGTCGACGTGCTGCTCGGTGAGATGAGGGAAGAGCTCCAGCGCGTTGCGCCCCACGACGTCGGCGGCCGGGAGGCCGGTCATCTCCTCCATGAAGCGGTTCCAGAGGACGTAGCGGAGCTGGCGGTCGTAGACCACGATGCCCTCGCCGGCGTTGTCGATGATCTCGGTGGCGAAGCGGTTCGTGTCGTCGAGCTCCCGCGCCGCGCGGATGGCCGCGAACTGGCGCAGGACCACCGATGCCGACACCGCGGCCACAGCTACCGCTATCACGATCTGGAGTGGACCCATTCCTGGTGTCAGTGTGTGCATGCCAGCCGGGGCGCGCAAGGAAAAACTTTGTGTCAGCATGAACGGGAACGATGAGTTACTGCGACGTCGCCCCGGGGCACCCCTATCACGGCCCGTATCACGACGAGGAGTACGGGTTCCCGGTCACCGACGACGACCGCCTTTTCGAGCGACTGGTCCTGGAGATCAACCAGGCCGGCTTGTCGTGGCTGACGATCCTGAAGAAGCGCGACGCGTTCCGCGAGGCGTACGGCGGCTTCGTGGTGGCGAAGGTGGCGCGCTTCGACGCACGCAAGCGGGCGCGGCTCCTGGAGAACCCCGGGATCGTCCGCAACCGCCTGAAGGTCGACGCGGCCATCGAGAACGCGAAGCGGATCGTGGCGCTGCAGCGCTCGCACGGCTCGTTCGCCGCATGGCTGGCGGAGCATCACCCCCGCGCGAAGGAGGAGTGGGTGAAACTGTTCAAACGCACCTTCGTCTTCACCGGCGGCGAGATCACCGGGTCGTTCCTGCTGTCGATCGGCTATCTGCCGGGCGCGCACGACGAGACCTGCCCCGTGTTCGGGCGAATCGCGCGGCTGCGCGGCTGACGGCGGCGGTCAGCCGGTCATCAACTGCTGATAGAGGCAGTGGAAGTGGTGCACGCCGTTCTCGCGCTGCGGCGAGTAGCGCCCGGTGTCGTAGGTCGCGGAACGGAGACCGAGCTGTACCGCCTCGCAGATGTCGATGTCCTCGAGCTGGATCTCGTCGCTGAACGCCACCGTCTCCTCGATCTCCCGCCGCGACGCGTCGGGATCCCTGAAGTACCAGTCGAAGATCGTGGCGGTGCGGCCGGGCCCGAGGGGGACGATGAGGTTCGTCGAAAAATTGTCCGGGTAGACGTTCAGCATCAGGTTGGGAAAGATCCAGAAGTAGCGGACCTGGTCGTCGCCGTCGACGGTGCGGATGCGGTCGGGGCGGCGCGTCGGCGCGATCTGGATCGAGTACCAGCGCTTCGTGTCGGTGCGGTAGTTGGGGTAGTCGAGCTCCCGGAACAGCCCCGGGTGCACGATGGGGATGTGGTAGCCCTCGAGGTAGTTGTCGACGTAGACCTTCCAGTTGCAGTCGAGCTCCCACGTCTTGCGGTGGGCGAGACGGAAGCCGCTGTAGTCGTGGGCCGGCATGTCGCCGAGCAGCTCGCCGAGGAAGTCGGTCAGCGACTCGCCGGCGGGGTCGAGGTTCACGAACACCAGCTCGTTCCAGACCGCCGCCTGAAATTGCGGGAGGCGGCAGGAAGCCTTGTCAAAACCGGCCACCCCTTCGAACTCCGGCGTAGTGCGCAGCGTGCCGTCGAGCGAGTAGGTCCAGCCGTGATAGCCGCACTGGAGGACGGGACGCTTCCCCTCCCCTTTCGCGATCGGACCGGCGCGGTGGCGGCAGACGTTCGACATCGCCCGCAGCGCGCCGTCGCTGCCGCGCACGACCAGCACCGGCTCGTCGCCGACCACCGTAGTGAAGTACTGCCCCGCCTCCTGGACCTGCGCCGCATGCCCGGCGAGCTGCCAGGTGCGGCCGAAGACGTCGCGGTTCTCGTCCGCCAGCACGGCCGGGTCGAAGTAGAAGCGGGAGGGGAGCGTGGAGGCGTGGTCGAGACGGGGATCGATCATGACTTCCTGCGGATCGTCAGGTAGATGGGGATGCTCAGGAGCAGCAGGCCGACGGCCCAGGCGGTGCTGTTCGGATCGCTCGCCGCCGCGCCGATGAGGAAGATCACCGAGGCCACGAGGGCGAGGCCGGTGGTGAAGGGGTGGCCCCATGCGCGGTAGGGGCGGTCGGCGTCGGGCTCGCGGCGGCGCAACACGAAGAGCGTGACGAAGGAGAGGGTGTAGTTCGCGACGAAGAAGAAGGCCAGCTTCGCGACGACGGTCTCGAAGGTGCCGGTGACGATGAACGCCGCGGCGACCATGCTGCTGATGAGGAGGGCGATGTCGGGCGTGCCGCCGCGATTGACCTCCCGCGCGCCGCGCCAGAACAGGCCGTCGCTGGCCATCGCGAAGAGGACGCGCGGGGCCATGAGGACGTTCGAACTGACGGCGCTGAGCAGCACCAGGATCACCAGCGCCCGCAGCATGTTGGCGCCGCCGGTGCCGAAAAGCCGCTCCACGACCACCGCCGCCGCCATGTCGCTCCCGGCGATCGACGGCAGCGAGACGACGCAGAGGAAGGCAAGGTTGATAGCGACGTAGAGCACGCCGATCGTCGCCACCGACAGGAGCATCGCGCGCGGGATGCTGCGGCCGTAGTCCTTCACCTCCTCGGAGAAGTAGATGACCGCCGACCAGCCGTCGTAGGTGTAGATGACGCTCTGCAGCGCGAGGATGAAGGCGACGAAGAGCGAGACCTCCTCGTTGACCGTGACGCTCGTCGGCGCCGAGGGCGGACGGCTGCCGAGCGAGAAGCAGGTGATGACGAAGAGCAGCAGCGCGAGGCCCTTCACGAGGCTGGTGACGTTCTGCACCGCCGCACCGCCCCTCACCCCCATCCACTGGATGATGGTGAAGAGCGCCACCACCGCCAGGGCCACGACCTGCTGCGTGCGCACCTCGGGGAAGAGGCCGACGGTGTACTGCCCCACCACCAGAGCCACCGCGGCGGTCGTGCCGCAGGTGGAGATCCAATCGCTCCAGCCGACCACGAAGCCGGGGTACTCGCCGAGGCCGTGGCGGACGAAGACGTACTGGCCACCGCTGCGGGGGACCAGCGTCCCCAGCTCCGCGAGCGCGTTCGCGCCGAGGAAGGCGTAGAGGGCGCCGACGATCCAGACCGCGAGGAAGGGCCAGAAGGTCTGGAGGTGGGTGGCGATGACGCCGGGAGTGCGGAGGATACCGGCGCCGACGGCGTTTCCGATCGTGACCGCCAGCCCGAATCCGACGCCGAGCACGGCGAGGAGTTGGCCGCGCGAGACGGCAGACGCTCGAGATGTCGGGTCCGGCATGCGGCGCCGGGTAGTGTAAACGTTCGTTGCGCGTTGCGTGTGGGTTGCGTGTGGCGCGTTGCGAGTTGCCCGGGCTGTTTTGGCCTGTTGGTCACGCCGGGCAGCGTCGCCCAGGCGGTCAGGCCCGGGCAACGCGCCACGCGTAACGCGGAACGCCTACTCGTCCCTCACCGTGATCGGGCCGTTCACCGTCGACAGGCGCACCGCTTCGGCGCCGGAGCCGAGCTCGATGCGGCGGGGGGTGCGGTCGTGGTGGCGGCGGCCGTAGCTGTCGTGATCGTCGCGCTCGGAGACGAAGCGCTCGCAGCCTTCGGCGCGGCACTGCAGCGGGCCGCGGCCATTCGACTCGATGACCACCCCCGAGCCGTAGCCGCGCGGGATTTCAACGGACAGCGGCCCGTTCTGCGTCGCGGCGTCGAGCGTGCCGCCGCGCCAGGAGGTGCCTTCGAGGTCGACCGACAGCGGGCCGTTCTGCGCCCGCACCTTCATGTTGCCGGCGCCGCCGCTGACGCTGATCGGGCCGTTCGTGGTGGTGGCGGTGACGTTCCCGGAGAGGTTCCGGAGGGAGAGCGGGCCGTTCGAGGCGCGCGCGACGACGGTGCCGTCGACGTCGCGGAAGGCCAGCGGACCGTTGTCGGTCGCGATGTCGACGTTCGCGCCGTCCGGCACGAGGATGCGGTACTGCACGAACCAGCGCTCCCCCTCGGGGCCGGTGGCGCGGAGCTCTCCGCCGTCGAGGGTGACGCGGATCGCCGCGAGGTCCTGCGAGCGGCGGGCGACCTTGCAGGCCTCGATGACGTAGCCGGCGCGGTTGCCGCCGATGACGGAGACCGGCGCGTGCTCGATCGTCGCCTTCAGCGTGCGGATCGAGCCGCCGTTGATGACCTGCTTCTCGACGTAGGCCTCCTCGTCGCCGTCCCAGGTGAAGTTGTTCGCGATGCAGTTTTCGCCGCTGGCGGTGAAGTTCGAGCTTCTTCCCTTGTGCGGGTGTGCAAACGCGGCCGTCGTGGCGGCCAGCGCGAGGATCAATCCAATTCGACGCATAGCAGTGTTCCCCTTTCCTTTGACGTGATAGACGACACAAAGGGGCGATGGTTAGGACGGGTAGAATCGCTCCCTCAATCCGTAACAAATCGAGGAGACCGACGCATGGTCCGCATCATCCTTGCCCTGTTGCTTCTGACTGCCCCCGGCGCAGCCGCCCAGACCTGGTACGACCATTACGAGAAGGGCGTGCGCCTGATCGAGCAGGGGAACGCCGCCGCTGCCCGCGCGGCGCTCGAGGCCGCCGTCGGCGCGCGCGCGTCCGAGGGGCTGCAGGTCCCGGCGCGGCCGGGGCAGTATCTCGACTACCTCCCCCACCTCTACCTCGCCATTGCCAGCCAGATGAGCGGCGACGTCGAGGAGGCGCGGAAGGAGCTGGCGCTCGCGGAGACGTCCGGCATTGCCGCGAAGAGCGAGGTGGGACGCCCGCTGCTGGTCGCCTACCAGCTCCTCCTGCGCGGCGACGGCGGCACGCGCTACACCACGTACGACCCCAAGCCGCCGGTGCTGACGGAGGAGGAGTTCGCGCTGCTGCGCAACGACGTCCTCTCGAAGTGCGACCTGCCGCTCGACACGAAGCTCGGCCAGGCGCCCTGGTACGCCAACTACGAGCTCGGCCTGGCGCTGGAGCGCAAGGGGGACTACCCCCGCGCCCTCACCCACTTCATCGACGCCGTCGCCCACCGCCCCAACCCGCAGAAGCAGGCGCGCATGTACGGGATGTGGCTGATCGACTACTACCCCTACTTCCACATCGCCCGCTCGCACGTCCGCCTCGGCAACTGGCAGTGCGCCAAGAACGCGCTCGATATCTCCCAGAGGCTGGCGGAGGTGCCGGAGGCGGCGGTGGAGATGGCGGAGCTGTTGTCGCTGCGGAGGGAGACGGAGAGGCGGCTCACTCAGTGACGAAGTTGATGGTTGCTGGTTGCTGGTTGCTGGGGGGCCGAAGCCGCGACCTCACAAGCAACCAGTAACCAGGAACACGGCAGCGCTAGGAGTCTGCGCGGCAGAAAAGCGGTAGCGCGGCGTAAAATTGTGCATGCCGACGAACTACCGGACGTACCAACCGGAGCAGAGCTATCTGCTGCCGCCATCGCCGAGCGAGTGGCTTCCCGAGAATCATCTGGCGTTCTTCATCTCGGAAGTGGTGGACGAGATGGATCTGAGCGCGTTCTATGGGCGGCACGAGGAAAGCGACCCTCGCGGGAACCAGCCGTTTCATCCGGCGATGATGCTCAAGATCCTGATTTACGCGTATGCGACAGGCACGTTTTCGTCGCGAAGGATTGCTCAGAAGATCGAAGAGGATGTGGCGTATCGGGTGCTGGCGGCCGGGAAC
>DASWNW010000013.1:0-3854 GCA_036399015.1 Thermoanaerobaculia bacterium
CGCGGTTCCCCCGTGGCGCCGTGCGGGCGCCATGGTTCCCCCGTGCGCGCCGTGCAGCGCGCACGGTTCCGCCGGCGCGGAGCGCCGGCGCGCCGACCTGCTACTCTCACCCCGTGCACGACGAGCCACTCTTATTCGACGTGGCGATCATCCTCCTGGCGGCGTTTCCGCTGCTCATCCTGGGGCGGCGGTTCCGCGTGCCGGAGGTGCTCAGCTACATCGTCGCCGGCATCATCATCGGCCCGCACGCGCTGCGCTTCGTCCGCGACGGCGAGCGCGTCGAGACGATCGCGGAGCTCGGCGTTGCACTCATCCTCTTCTTCATCGGCCTCCATGTCCCACTCGCGCGCCTCCGCGCCCTCGGCCGCACCGCCTTTCTCGCCGGCCCGGTGCAGATGGGGCTCACCTCGCTCCTCGTCGCCGGCGTGACCGTCGCCACCGGCCGCCCGTTCCGCGTCGGCATCTTCTACGGCCTGCTCGTCGCCCTCGGATCGACCGCGGTCGTCCTCCCGGTCCTCACCACCCGCGACGAGATCGGCGCTCCCTTCGCCCGCAAGTTCCTCGGCGTGTCGCTCTTCCAGGACCTCGCCGTGATCCCGCTGATGCTCCTCGTGCCGGCGTTCGCGATGGGCAACGCCGGCGCGGCAGCGACGGGCGAAGTCTTCACCCGCGTCGTCATTGCCATCGTCGGTGTCGTGGTGCTGATCGTCGTCTCCCGCTACGTCGTACCGCGCCTCTTCAAGGCCATCGCCCGCTACGGCCGGGAAACCTTCACCGCCGCCTCGCTCGTCGTGATCGTGCTCACCATCGCCATCGCCGACCGCCTCGGCATCTCGCCGGCCCTCGGCGCCTTCGCCGCGGGCCTCGTCGTCGGCGACACCGATTACATTCATGAGATCGAGGGCGTGCTGCGGCCCTTCCGCGACTTCCTCTCGGCGCTCTTCTTCACGTCGATCGGCATGCTGCTCGATCCGCTGTTCGTCGTTCGCAATCCGCTGCTCATCCTGACGATGGTCGTGGGCGTGATCGCGCTGAAGGTGATCGCCGCCTATCCCGCCTTCCGCCTCTCGCCCGCGTTGGGACGAACGTCGATCCGGGCCGCGTTCGCGATCGCGCCGATCGGGGAGTTCTCGTTCCTCCTCGCGCAGGCGGGGAAGCGCGGCGGCCTGTTGGGCGAGATCGGCGAGCAGACGTTCGTGGCGGTGGCGGTGGTGACGCTCGGCGCGACGCCGCTGCTGCTCTCCGCCGGCGCCGCCATCGCCGCGCGCATCCACGAGAGCAGGCCGGAAGAAGACCTCCAGGAGCGCGATCCGCTCCGGCGCCACATCATCATCGTCGGCTACGGCCTGAACGGGCAGAACGTGGCGCGCGTGCTCGTCTCGACCGGCGTGCGCCACATCGTGCTGGAAGAGGATCCCGACCGCATCATGACCGCGCGCGCGAACGGCAGCCGCGCCATCATGGCCGACGCCGGCGATCCGCACGCGCTGGAGCTGGCCTGCATCCACGACGCGGTGGCGGTGATCGTGGCCATCTCCGATCCCGACGGCACGCGCCGCATCGTCCGCTTCTGCCGCACGATCAACCCCGACGTGCACGTGATCGTCCGCACGCGCTACATCGCCGAGGTGGAGCGGCTGCGCGAGCTCGGCGCGAACGAGGTCATTCCGGAAGAGTTCGAGACGTCGCTGGAGATCGTCACCCGCACGCTGCGCGTCCTGTGCGTGCCGCAGAACATCGTCGCCAACCAGTTGCGGCTCCTGCGCGACGAGGGGTACCGCATGCTGCGCGATCCGGCAGTGCGGGCGACCGACGGCCGGCGCCTCTCCGCCATCTTCGCGGCCGGGATGTCGCAGACGTACATCGTCCTGCCGGACACGCACGCCGAGGGAAGGACGATCGAGGAGCTGGGGCTGACGGACGAGGGAGTGGGCGTGGCCGCGCTGCTGCGCGACGGACGTGCGCTGTCGCCGCTGCCGGTCGGCGAGCCGCTTCAGGCGGGCGACACGATGCTCCTCGTCGGTGCGCACGAGGACCTGACGCGCGCGCTGGCGACGCTCGAGCGCGGCGGCGTCAGCGAACCAGCCACGTCGCCAGCGTGAGGAAGAGCCCCATGCTGGCGACGTCAGTCGCGGTCGTGAGGAAGATGCTCGACGCGGTAGCGGGGTCGGCGCCGAGGCGGCGCAGCGTCAGCGGGATGAGCGCGCCGGAGATGCCGCTCACGACGCAGCTTCCGATCATCGCGCAGAAGACGATCAGCGCGAGCGTGACCGCCGCCGGATGCTCCTGCAGCGTGGCCGTGATGTACATCCCCAGTCCGGCCGTGACGCCGACCAGCGCGCCGTTGAGCAGTCCGAGCAGCCCTTCCTTCATCACGAGCGCCCGCTCGCGTCCCGGCTGCAGCTCGCCGAGGGTCATGCCGCGCAGTGCCACGGCGAGCGCCTGACAGCCGGTGTTGCCGGACTGTCCCGCCAGGACGGGGAGGAACGCCGCGAGGATCACCAGCCGGTCGATGGTGCCCTGAAAGAGGCCGACTACCGCCGCGGCCACGAAGGCGGTGAGGAGATTGAGCTGCAGCCAGGGATGGCGGAACTTCAGGCTGCGCGGCCAGGGGGTGGTGAGGCGTTCTTCCTTGTCGACGCCGACCATGCGGCCGGCCTGCGCGCTGATCTCGTACGCCTGTTCCTCGAACATCGCCTGGCCGCGCACCTGGCCGAGGAGGCGGCCGGTGACGTCGCAGACGGGATAGACGGGAAAGTGGCGGCGGACGACCTGCTTCATCGCCTCGGGGAGCAGCATGTCGGGCGTGAGGAAGAAGACGTCGCGCAGCATGACGTCGGCGAGCCGCGCCTGATGCGCCGAGAGGAGCAGGTCGCGCATGGTGATGATCCCGAGGAGGCGTTCGTCGTGGTCGACGACGAAGCCGTATGTCACGAGCGAGGTCTTGACCAGCTCGCGCACCTGCTCGACCGTTTCGGCGATCGTCTGCTCCGGCCGGAACACCGCCGCGGGCGGCTCCATCAGGCGGCCGATCGTCTCCTCGTCGTACTTTTCGTTGACGAGCCACTGCGCGCTCTGGCTCGCGCCCGCCGCGGCGAGGATGCGGCCGCGGGAGTCTTTCGACATGTCGGCGAGGATGTCCTGGGCAATGGCGGGGTTGATCGCCTGCAGCGCCTCGACTGCTTCTTCCGGCGACGCCTTCGAGAGGAGCGCGGCCGCGTCGCGCGATTCGCGCCGCGAGACTTCCTGGGTCAGGTCGCCGATCTGATCCTTTGCCATGCGGCAAGGATAGTGAATCGGACGCTGATCCGTATGCGTCTCCTGCTCGCCACCATCCTTCTCGCCACCTCGCCCCTCGCCGCACAGGATCTTTTCCCCCGGTTCAGCCTCACCGGCGGGACCTCTCCGTCGTCGTTTGACACGAACGTCCGGATCGACCCCGACGCCGGCGAGAGCGAGGGAACGCTGGTCAGTTTCGAGGACGACCTCGGCCTGGAGAGCTCGCGCACGATCCAGCGCTTCGGGCTGCAGTGGCGGCCGTTCGCGCGCCACGAGCTGGCGGGGAGCTACTTTTCGGCGCCGCGCAGCGGACAGGAGCAGATCAACCGGCAGATCGTCTTCCGCGACGAGACGTATCCGGTGAACGCGCTGGTCACGACGGAGTTCGACCTGACGTACGCCAGCGCGACCTACACCTACTGGGCGCGCCGCGGCGACCGCGACGGCTTCGGCATCACCCTCGGCGTGGCGGGGCTGTCGCTCGACGCCGGCATCCGTGCCGAGCAGCCGGGACAGACGGTGACGGTGACGCAGACGGCGGAGACGGAGGTGCCGGTGGCGCTGGCGGGCGTACA
>DASWNW010000014.1:0-30205 GCA_036399015.1 Thermoanaerobaculia bacterium
CACCGCAACCGCGCCGGGCGACTACACCGCGCAGTCGGGCGTGGCGACGATCACGGCAGGCAACACCAGCACGACCATCACCGTCCCCACCACGGAAGACGCCGAGTTCGAGGCTGACGAGACGTTCGTCGTGAACCTCTCCGGCGCGGCGAACATCACCGACAACCAGGGGACGGGCACGATCGAGGACGACGACGGGGCGCCCGCCATCTCCGTCGACGACGAGGCAGCGTCCGAGGGGAACAGCGTGGTTTTCACCGTCACCCTCTCCGCGCCAGCGGGTGACGACGTCACCGTGAACTACGCGACGGCCGACGGCACCGCGACGGCTGCCGGCGACTACACCGCACAGTCGGGTGTGGCCACCATCCCGGCAGGCAGCACCAGCACGACCATCACCGTCTCCGCCACCGAAGACGCGTTGTTCGAGGCAAACGAGACGTTCTTCGTGAACCTCTCCGGCGCGGCGAACATCACCGACAACCAGGGGCAGGGCACGATCGAAAACGACGACGCGTCGCCCGCCATCTCGATTGACGACGAGGCAGCGTCTGAGGGGAACGCCGTCGTCTTCACGGTCACGTTGTCTGCCGCCGCAGGGACGGACATCACCGTCAACTACGCCACGGCCAACGGCACCGCGACCGCGGCGGGCGACTACACCGCGCGGTCAGGCGTCGCCACGATCGCGGCAGGTACCACCAGCACGACCATCACCGTCCCCACCACCGAAGAGGCGCTCTTCGAGAGCGACGAGACCTTCTTCGTCAACCTCTCCGGCGCGGCGAACATCACGGACGCGCAGGGGACCGGCACGATCGAGAACGACGACGCATCGCCCGGCATCTCCATCGACGACGAGGCGGCAGCCGAGGGAACCAACGCGGTCTTTACTGTCACGCTCGCCGCGGCAGCCGGCACCGACGTCACCGTGAACTACGCCACCGCCGACGGCACCGCGACAGCGGGCAGCGACTACATCGCGCAATCGGGCGTCGCCACCATCACGGCAGGCACCACCAGCACCACCATCACCGTCGCCACGACGGAAGACGCCATCTCCGAGGCCGACGAGACCTTCTTCGTCAACCTCTCCGGCGCCGCGAACATCACCGACGCGCAGGGTCAGGGCACGATCGAGGACGACGACACGGAGCCCGGCATCTCCATCAACGACGTCGCGCTGGCCGAGGGGGGCGATCTCGTCTTCACCGTCACGCTGTCCGCGGCGGCCGAAGAGGACGTGACGGTGAACTACGCCACCGCCGACGACACCGCCACGGCGCCCAGCGACTACACCGCGCAGTCGGGCGTGGCCACGATCGCCGCCGGCACCACCAGCACGACCATCGCCGTGCCCACCACGGACGACGACGTCGCCGAGGCGGACGAGACGTTCTTCGTCAACCTCTCCGGCGCCACGAACGGCGTCATCGCGGATGCGCAGGGCGTCGGCACGATCCAGAACGACGAGGGCGTGCCGACGCTCACCATCGACGACGGTGCGGCAGCGGAAGGCGAAGACCTGGTGTTCACCGTCACGCTCTCCGCGCCGGCCGCCGACGACGTGACGGTCGACTACACCACCGCGAGCGGCACCGCCGACGCCGGCGCCGATTACACGACGAGCAGCGGCGTCGCCACGATCGCCGCCGGCAGCACCAGCACCACCATCACCATCTCCACCACCGAGGACACGTTCTTCGAAGCCGGCGAGACGCTGTTCGTGAATCTCACCGGCGCGTCGAACGCCGCGATCGCCGACAACCAGGGCGAAGGCACGATCGAGAACGACGACGCGATGCCGGTCGTGAGCCTCGGCCAGCTTTCGCGCGACGAAGGCAACTCCGGCACGACCGACTTCGACTTCCCCATCGGCCTCTCCGCCGCGGCAGGCGTCGACGTGACGGTCGACTACACCACCACCGACGGCACCGCCGTCGCCGGCAGCGACTACACCGCCGAGAGCGGCTCGGTCGTCATTCCCGCCGGCGAGACGACCGCGGTCATCACCATCGCCGTCACCGGCGACACGCTGCACGAGCCGAACGAGACGTTCCTGGTGACGCTCACCGGCGCCACCAACGCCACCATCTCGGCAGACAAAGACGAGCGGACCGGCACGATCCTGAACGACGACGGCGGCAGCCCGACGGTCTCCATCGGCCACGCCGGCGAGCTCGAGACGGACCTCGGCACCACCGTCATCGAATTCACCCTCTTCCTCTCCAAGCCGAGCGGCGCGGACGTGCAAGTCACCTTCGGCACGAACGACGGCACCGCGGCGGCCGGCAGCGACTACACCGCCGCGTCCGGGACGGCGATCATCCCCGCCGGCTCGGTCACCGGCACGATCGTCGTGACGGTCCATGGCGACCAGCTCTTCGAGGCGAACGAGTCGTTCGAGGTGCGCCTCTTCGGCGCCACGAACGCGCAGGTACCGCCGTTCGGGTCGCAAGGCATCGGCGTGATCGTGAACGACGACGACGCCCCCGCCGTCAGCATCGACGACGTGACGCTCGACGAAGGCGACGACGGGACGACGAACTTCGTCTTCACCCTCACGCTGTCCGCGCCGGCAGGCACCGACGTCACGGTCGACTACTCGACGGTGAACGCCACCGCGACGGCAGGCAGCGACTACACCGCGCAGTCGACCGTGGCCACGATCCCGGCGGGAAGCACGAGCACCACCATCACCGTCGCGGTCAGCGGCGACGTCGCGGTGGAGGCGGACGAGACGTTCCTCGTGCGCATCGACGACACGAACGCCACCGTCGGCGACGGCGAGGGCACCGGGACCATCGTCAACGACGACGCGGGGCCCACGGCCGACGTTTCGATCGCCAAGACGACGACCGCGACGACGTTCACGCCGGGACAGCAGATCACCTACACGCTCACGGTCCGCAACGACGGGCCGCTGGCGGCGACGGCGATCACCGTCACCGACGTGCTGCCGGCCGGCGCGTCGCTGGTCTCCGCCTCCGGCACCGGCGCAACGTGCACCGGCGCGGCGACGGTGACCTGCACGATCCCGGCGCTCGCGGACGACGCGACGGTCACGATCGCACTCGTCATCGTCGCCACCGGCGACGCGCCGATCTCGAACACCGCCACCGTCTCCGCCGCCGTGCCGGCCGACGGTGCGCCGGGGAACAACGCGGCCACGGCGGTGATCAACCCGGCGGCGGTCGTCGGTGCGGAAGTGCCGACGCTGTCGGAGTGGGCGCTCATCGCGCTGGCGCTGGCACTGGCGGCGGTGGCGCTGCGGAGGAGCTGAGGCGGCGCGGCCCATGCACTTTTCGCGGGTGCTTGCGCCGCCTCGCCATCCTCGCCCTCGTCGCGCTGACCGCCTGCCAGACCACCGACCGCACGCGCCGCGGCTATCTGCGCGCGAACGCCGCGGGACTCGGCGCGCCGGAGCGGCCGGCGATCGTCATTGCCGGGTTCGGCGTGACGCAACTGCTCGACCCCGTGACTGGACGGGCGGTGTGGGGGACGCCGCGGTCGGTCTGGCGCACGCAGCATCCCGACGACGTCGACCTCGACGCGCGGGACCGGCTGATCCCGGGCGACTGGGTCGGCTCGCGCGGCCCGATCAACACCGGCTGGCAGCTCTCGATCGGCCTGCGCAAGTTCGGCGGCTACACCGAGGGGGTGGACGTGCACCCGTTCCGTTACGACTGGAGGCGCTCGGCGCGTGAGAACGCGCGCCTGCTGGACGCGCTGATCGAACGGGTGCGCGGGAGCGGCAAGGTCGACCTCGTCACCCACTCCGCCGGCGCGCTGGTGGCGCTGGCGTCAGCGAGCCCGCACGTCGAGAACCTCGTCCTCGTCGCCCCGCCCCGCCGCGGCGCGGTGGATGCCTTCCGCGTCTTCGTGCGCCCGGAGCGCTTCATCCGCCGGACGTTCGGGCCCGAGGTCGTCGCCACGTGGCCCTTCATCTTCGAGCTCCTGCCGGAGGAGGGGCGCGTCTTCATCGACGAGGAGGGACGCCCGCTCCCGCGCGACCTCTGGAACCCCGCCGACTGGCCGCTGGACGTCGCGGCGCAACTGGCGAACGCGCGCGCCTTCAGGAACGGCTTACAGACGCCGCGCGCGAAGGTGACGGCGATCGCCGGCGACTGCGTCCCCACCGCCAGGCGCATCCTGCAGCGGCGCGACGGCACGTACGCCTTCTACCCGGACGATCTCCGCGAGCACGAGCGCCATCTCGCGCCGCTGCTTTTCGAGCCGGGCGACGGCACCGTGCCGGTCTCCAGCGCCGGCGAGGCGATGCTCTTCTGCGACGGCCATCAGGGCATCGCCGCCGACCCTTCCGTGCACCGCGCGATCATCCGGGCGCTGCGCGAGTAACCCCGCCGCGCCCCCCTCTGATATCGTGCACGTTGCGCGAAGCAGCCTCGTCGCGCGTGCTAAGATTCCAAACTCTTGATTCCACACGACATCAGGAGGGGCGGGAGGCGGTCTTGCCGAACGAGAAGCAGCCGAAAGAGCTGAAGGTCACGGACAAGCGGATCTTCACGCCCGACGGCGACATCCGGGAAGAGTTTCAGAAAGAGATCCGGCCTGCCGAGCCGCAGGCGCAGCAGCAGCCGAAAGCAGCCGAGCCGCCGCCGGAGCCGCGGGAGGATCCCCGTCCCGAGCCGCGGGCCGAGCGCCGGCAGCACGACGAGCCGCGCGCGCCCGGCGAGGACCGCCGCCGCACCATCGCCGACAAGGCCACGAATCCCGGTACCCCGTTCACGAACTTCATCGAGCCGCTCATCGCGCAGGGCTACATGTCCCTCGGCATGCTCCGCAACCCGTATCAGCCGCAGTCGAAGATCGATACCGCCGCCGCGCGGCAGATGATCGAGATCCTCACGCTGCTGCGCGAGAAGACCCGCAACAACCTCGAGCCCGACGAAGAAGAATTTCTCGAAACGCACCTCGGCGAGTTGAAGCTCGCCTTCGTCCAGCGCACCAAGACCATCTGATGAGGCTCCGTCTCGCCGCCGCCTTCGCCCTCGCCGCCAGCATGACGGCAGCGGTGGAGGTGCGCGCGCAGCAGGTCGCGCCGCGCGACCTCTGGCCGCAGGCCGCCGCGGCGGCGCGCGAGGGGGACGTCGAGCAGGCCTCGCAGCGCATCCAGACGCTCATCACGACCGGCCGCGTCTACGGCATCCAGACCTACCCGCAGTACGCCGCCGGCGCCGCCGGCCTCGCCAGCGAGCAGCGCGAAGCGCCCGACGTCCAGAAGTGGGCCGCGAGTGCCGCGGCGCAGCTCGACAACACCTCCCCCGCCGTCGCCTTCAGCGAGGCCGACCGCGCCGCCCGTACCTCCGGCTGGGGCGCCGCCATCCCGCTCGCGCTCCGCGGCTTCGGCCGGGCGTTCGGCGACTACCGCACGAACCTCCTCAGCCGGGCGGACCTGCTCATCGTCGCCGTGCTGGCCATCGCCATCACCACCATCCTCCTGGCGATCTCCCTCTTCATCCGCTACGGCCGCTCCATGGGCCACGACTTCCGCGAGATCCTGAGCGGGCGCTTCTCCGGCGGGACGGTCTCCGTCCTCGCGTTCGCGCTGCTCTTCCTGCCGCTCTTCCTCTGGCTCGGGCCGATGTGGCTCGTCTTCTACTGGTTCGCGATCTTCTTCCCCTACGCGAACGTGGCGGAGCGGATCGCGACCGTGTCGCTGCTCGTCCTCACCGCGCTCCTGCCGCTGGCGATGGACGCGTCGTCGAACAGCATCGCCGGCGTCGAGAGCCCGGTGGTGATGGCGGCGCTGTCGAGCGAGAACCAGAGCTACCAGCCGGAGGCGCTGCGCCGCCTTCAGGAGCTGATCAGCGTCGTCCCCGACCACGCCACGCTGCAACTGCTCGCCGGGAACATGCAGGCCTTCGAAGGGAACGACGAGCAGGCGACGCAGCACTACCGCCGCGCCATCGAGCTCCGCCCCCGCTACGCCGGCGCGCACGTGAACCTCGGCAACCTCTTCTTCCAGGACAACGAGTTCCAGGCGGCGCTGACCGAGTACGAGAAGGCGCAGCAGGCCGACCCGAAGCTCGCCATCGCCTTCTACAACGCCTCCGTCGCCGCCGGCGAGACCTACAAGTTCGACGAACAGAAGGAGCTGCTCGCCGCCGCGCGCGACGCGAACCGCGGGCTCGTCGAGCGGGTCACGCGCAACCAGCCGGCGCAGAAGATCGTCACCTACAGCCCTTCCGTGCGCGAGGCGTGGGCGATCAACAACGAGGTCGCGAAGCTGCCGGCCGCGCGCGCGCAGTTCGGCAACTACGCCGCCTTCGAGCCGCTGCGCAGCGCCGCGAACCCGGTCACCATCGGCGCGCTGGTGTCGCTGCTGCTCGCGCTGGCGCTCTGGGCGAAGCGCCGCCGCAGTGGGCTCGCGAACTCCTGCATCAAGTGCGGACGCACGTTCTGCTACCGCTGCAAGTCGGCGCGCGAGAGCACGACCTACTGCACGCAGTGCATCCACATCTATCTCAAGCGCGACGGCGTCTCGCTGGACACGAAGCGCAAGAAGCTCGAGGAAGTGACCGAGCACCAGACCGGCATGGCGCGCCGCAACCGCATCTTCGCCACGTTCCTCCCCGGCGCCGCGCAGATGCTCGAGGGACGTACGCTCTCCGGCATCGCCGGCGCGTTCCTCTTCGCCCTCTTCGCCGCCGTCGCCATCCTCGTCGGACGCCTCGCGCCGGCGCTCGGTCCCGCGGCCGACGTCGCGCAGATGATCGTGCGCGTCGCCGCAATCGTCCTCGCGGTGGTGGTCTGGCTCACCTTCGCCCTTCCCGTCTACCGCCGGAGGTCGGCGGCTTAAGACATGGCACTCGAAGGCACACTCCGCGACTTCAGTCTGGCCGACATCTTCCAGCTCATCGGGCTGCAGCGGAAGACCGGCGTGCTGACGCTGCGCTCGAAGGACGACACGGTTACGGTCACGTTCCTCGACGGCAAGGTCGTCGGCGCCGACTCGCTGAACCGCCGCCTCGAGAACCGTCTCGGCTCGGTGCTCATCCGCACCGGCTACCTGACGCAGGACCAGCTCGGCCGCGCCCTCGAGATCCAGAAGGAGACGCTCCAGCGCCTCGGCTACGTGCTCACCCACTACGGCATCATCTCGGCCGAGTCGCTGAAGGAAGCGATCCAGCTCCAGATCATGCAGATCGTCTATCGCCTCTTCCGCTGGAAGGACGGCGACTACCACTTCTCGCAAGAGACGACGATCGAGTACGACCGCGACAACGTCACGCCGATCAGCGCCGAGTCGATCCTGATGGAAGGCGCGCGGATGATCGACGAGTGGCCGATCATCGAGAAGCGCATCCGCTCGTACGACATGGTCTTCCGGAAGAAGCTGACCGACCAGGAGATCGTGGTCGTCGGCGCCGAGGACGTGGACGAGATCGACTTCGACGGCCACGCCGCGAAGAAGAAGAAGGGCGGCCTCACCGACACGATCCGCATCTCGGTCGAGGAGAAGTCGATCTACGACCTCGTCGACGGCACGATGACGGTGAACGACATCGTCGAGGTGGCGCGCCTCCCGGAGTTCGACACCAACAAGGCGCTCTACGAGCTCGTCACGCGCGACCTCATCGAGGAAGTGCGCGGGCCGAGCGCGGAGGCGGTCCTCCAGCAGGCGACGCCGGTCGACGAGACCGAGGTGGCGGAGACGCCGGTCCCGCTGCCGCTCGTCATCCTGCTCGTGGCGCTGGCGCTGGCGTCATTGGTGACGTCGGTCAGGAACCCGCTCAATCGCTTCCAGCCGCTGACCGGCGGCATCTCGTCCATCACCGCGACGCGCAAGGCCATCTCCCTGCAGCGCGTACAGGCGATCGGTCAGGCGCTCGAGAAGTACAACGACGTGCACGGCCGGCTGCCGAACGACCTCGACGAGCTCGTGCCGCACTACCTCGACTCCTCGATGCTGAAGGACCCCTGGGGCAACCCGTACAAGTACCTGCAGCCGGCGAACCGCTATCTCGTGATCGGCTTCACGCCCGACGGGAAGACCGACACGGACCTCTTCCTCTCGCGCAGCGTCGGCGGCCCCAGCGCACCGGCGGCGACGAAGGTAGAGACGGGCGGGATCGAGCTGATCGAGTAGAGCCGACGTGCTTGTGGAGCGGCGGCCTCTCAGGCCGCCGGCGCTGCCTGGATCGATTCGGCGACCGAAGCGGCCGCCGCTCCACTGAGACCACCGCCGGGCTAAGAGCCCGGCGCTCCAGAGGGGACGACGATCCGCAGGCGCGCCGCGGCCAGCCCGAAGGAGACCGGCGTGCGCGTGAGCGGCTCACCATCGGCGTAGACCGCCATCGCCTGGTCGCTCGTGAAGTGGAACTCCCGTCCGCGGCCGGTCTCGACGAACGGGCTTTTCACGTGCGCGCCGGTGTAGGCCTTCGGGAGCGTCTTGAGCAGCTCCATGCGGGTGGTCTGGTGCACGAGGCAGAGGTCGAGCAGGCCGTCGTCCACCACCGCGTCCGGTGTGATGCGGATGCCGCCGCCGTACTGCCGCGTGTTGCCGACGGCGGCGAACATGATGTGCTCGTCGCGCGTGCCGCTCTCGGTTCGCAGCCGCACCGGCCGCGGCGTGAAGCGCGGCAGCACGCGGAAGATCGCGTAGAGGTACACCGCCGACCCGCGCAGGAGCTTCACGTTGCGGTTGGCAAAATCGGCCACCTCGGAGTCGAACCCGAGTCCCGCCACGCCCATGTAGCGGATGCCGTTGGCGAGCGCCACGTCGACCTCGCGCACCGTGCCGTCGAGCACCACGTCGCACGCCGGCCGCACCTTGCGGGGGATGCCCATGACGCGCGCGAAGTCGTCGCCCGAGCCGGTGGGGATCAGCGCGAGCGTCCCCTTCGCCAGGTCGAACTCCCGCACGGCCAGGTTCAGCGTGCCGTCGCCGCCGCAGACGACCACGCGGTCGTAGCCGGCGCGCGAGCTCTCGGCGGCGATGCGCACCAGGTCGTCCGGACCGGTGCTCGGCTCGCAATCGACGCGCGCGCCGCGCGAGCGGAGGTACTCCTCCACCTCGCGCACGTGCCGCCGGGCCCGGCCTCGCCCCGCCGCGGGGTTGTAGATGATTTTGAGATGCACGACCGTCCACGCATTTTCTTACAATTCACCGCCTGATGAAGAAGTTCCGCACGCTCCTCGTCCTGTTCGTGATCGGTATCGGCTGCGGGAAGCCGGAGGTGGCGTCGCAGCCACGCACCGCCGCGGCGCCGGTGATCCCGCCGACCGTCAGCGCGTCGCGCCGCACGCCGATCGTGGTGGTCGCGCACAACGTGCTGCCGTCGGTCGTGAACATCCAGACCGAGGCGACGATCCGGAACCGCGCCGCCGACCCGTTCATGGACCCGTTCGGGTTCTTCGGAAACCGCGGCCGCGCCTACACCTCGCAGTCGCTCGGCTCCGGCTTCGTCTGGTCGAGCGACGGCATCATCGTCACGAACAACCACGTGGTCGAAGGCGCCTCGCGCATCATCGTCAACCTCAACGACGGCCGGCAGCTCCCGGCGAAGCTCCTCGGCGTCGACCCGGACAGCGACCTCGCCGTGCTGCGCGTCGACCAGAAGAACCTCGCCGCCGCCCCGATCGGCACCTCCTCCGACATCCTCATCGGCGAGTCGGTGGTGGCGGTCGGAAACCCGTTCGGCCTGAGCGGCACCGTCACCACCGGCGTCGTCTCCGCCCTCGGGCGCAGCGTGCCGTCGCAGGACCAGACCCGCACGTTCACCGACTTCATCCAGACCGACGCCTCGATCAACCCCGGCAACTCCGGCGGTCCGCTCCTGAACATCGAGGGGCGCGTCATCGGCATCAACGTGGCCATCTACGCGCAGGCGCAGGGAATCGGGTTCGCGATCCCGGTCGACCGGGCGAAGAAGGTGATCGAGGACCTGCTGCGCTATGGCGAGGTGCACGCGCCCTGGGTCGGCGCCGTCACGGCGACGCTGACGCCCGAGGAGGCGCGGCGGCTCGACCTGAAGACGCAGCGGGGGGCGGTGGTGGTGCGCGTCTTCTCGAGCTCCCCGGCGGCAGCGGCGGGACTGAAGACGGGCGACGTGATCACTGCCGTCGGCGGCAAGCCGGTCGACTCGCGCGAGGCCTTCTCCACCGCCACGGCCACGCTGGCGGCGGGCGCCGACGTGCAGCTCACCGTCGACCGCGGCGGCTCGACGCGCACGGTGAACCTGCGCCTGGGAGAGCCGCCGGCCGCGCTCGGCCTGCGCATCCTCGAAGAAGTGGCCGGCCTGCGGGTTGCCGACGAGCGGCGCGCCGTCGTCATCGACGACGTCATCGGCGGCTCCCGCGCAGCCGAGATCGGCATTACCCCCGGCGACATCATCGTCGCCGCGAACGGGAACGAGGTGACGTCGACGCGCGAGCTGAACTCGGAGCTCACGCGCAGCGCGGAGCGGTCGTCCTTCGTGCTGTCGGTCGCACACGGGAGGTACGTCTACAACCTGACGTTCCCGATGGGGATGTGAAGAACGTGGCGCGTTTCGCGTGGCGAGTTGCCCGGGCTCGTTCGTCGCAGCGGTCGCGCAACGCGCAACGCGCAACGCGCAACGCGCAACGTTCAGAACAGCGCCGCCTGCACCGCCTGCCCCCCCGCCACCACCGGCGCGACGCGGCGCGTCTTCGGCCTGCCGAGCAGCAGCCAGAGATTGCGGCGGATCCACTCCTGCGACAGCCGGTGATAGCGGTACTGGCGCTCGTGCTGGTGGAAACGGCGGTTGTGGTGCGGGCCGAGGACGTGGTGCAGGTACTCGTGGTAGATCACCGACTGGACGAAGAAGGCCGGGACCGACGGCGAGTTGAGGATCGGATGGATGCGCACCTCGGCCGTGGCGTGGTTGTACGAGCCGAGGCGGATGCTGCGGCGCTTCTTGCGCGAGATCTGCTGCCCCCAGCGCACCGGCAGAGGAGGATATTTGAAGAAATAGGTGCGATGGACCTCGGCCGCCAGGGACTGAAGGCGATCCTCGGCGACCGGCAGCGGCAGGAGCGTGTCGGGGCGAGCCGGCATCGCCCGCATGATACGGCCTACCGTTTGATCTTTTCCATCGCTTCCGCGACATTCCCCATCACCGCCGCGGAGATGAGGGTGCTGCCGGCCGCGAGCACGTCGTCGCTCTTCTTCAGCCCCAGCCAGATCCCGATCCCGAGGCCGACCGCCACCGCGGTCAGCGGGAAGGCGCGGACCTGCTCGCGCCACTCCTCCGGCAGGAGGTTCTCGATCTCGTCGAGACCGCCTTCCGCCATTCTTGCTCCCAGGGTCGCCGGGTCGAATCCTTGTGGAAAACCTGTCATCACCTAGTCCTCGTCGTCGCGGCGCAGCAAAAGACCGACCAGGAATCCGACGCCGACCGAGATCAGCAGCGCCTTGCCGGGATTCGACCGGACGTAGGTGCGCACCTGCTCGGTGACCGCGCCGAAGTCGACGTCGTCGACCCGCTCGCGCACGTTGTTGTAACTGTCGCGCACCGCGCCCGACGCGGCGCGGTACTTCTCCCCCGCGTACTCCTTCGCGCGTCCGAAGCGATTGGATGCGTCGCCGCCGCCGCCCTCTGAGCCGGCGCCGGTGCCGCCACCCGTGGCGTTCGTGGTTTCGTCCATTTCGAGCTCCTCCTGTGCGCGCGACAATATCATTGAGCGCAGTGCACATCTCCCTGCAACACGTCAGCCACGACTACGGCCCCAGTTCCGAATCCGCAACCGTCCACGTCCTCGACGACGTGTCGCTGGAAATCGCCTCCGGCGACTTCGCCGTGCTGATGGGCGCGTCGGGCAGCGGCAAGTCGACGCTGCTCAACCTCATCGGCGCCGTCGACCGCCCCACCCGCGGCCAGCTCTTCCTCGGCGACGTCGAGACCTCGCGCATCGACGAGTCGGCGCTGACCACCCTCCGCCGCACGCAGATCGGCTTCATCTTCCAGTTCTTCAACCTCATCCCGACGCTGACGGTCTTCGAGAACGTCGCCTTCCCTCTCTCGCTGCAGAAGCGGCCGAAGGGGGAGATCCGCGAGCGCACCGATGAGGTGCTGCGCCGCGTCGGCCTCGGCCACCGCGCCACGCATTACCCGAACGAGCTCTCCGGCGGCGAAATGCAGCGCGTCGCCATCGGCCGCGCCGTCGTCCACCGCCCCCCGCTCATCCTCGCCGACGAGCCGACCGGCAACCTCGACTCGAAGAACGGCGCCGCCGTCCTCGACCTCATCCGCGAGGTGCATCAGTCGCTGAAGCCGACCATCGTCATGGCGACGCACAGCGATCAGGCGGCGGGCTTTGGGGACTACGTGATCCGTGTTGAGGACGGCCGTGTACGGCGTTAGGCACGAAGTCTCAAAGTCTCAGAGTCTCAGAGTCTCAGAGACTGGACATGGACGGCGGAGCCTCTCTGCGACTTTGCGACTCTGCGACTCTGCGACTCAGGGCGCGCGGAGCGCGCCATGATCCTCCGCGCCCTCATCCTCCGCCCGCTCCTGCGCGAGAAGACGCGCACCGCGCTGACCATCCTCGGCATCGCGGTCGGCGTGGCGGTGGTGGTGGCGATCCAGCTCGCAAACCAGAGTGCGCTGCGGGCGTTCAGCGAGTCGGTCGACGCGATCGCCGGGCGGGCGAACTACCAGCTCGTCGGCGACACCGGGCTGCTCGACGAGCGGGTGCTGCTGCAACTGCAGCCGCTCTGGAGCGAGGGGGTGCGCTTCGCACCGGTGATCGACGTCGACGGGATGCTCAACGACCGCCCGATCCGCCTCCTCGCCGTCGACCTGTTCAGCGACCTTCACTTTCGCGAGTACAAGTACGCGCGCATCAGCGGCGACCAGTTCGCGCTCTTCCGGCCGGACGCGATCGTCCTCGCCGCCCCCTTCGCGCGCGAGCGCAACCTCGCCCTCGGCAGCAGCGTCGTGCTGAACGTCGGCGGCCACCGGCGCACGCTGATCGTGCGCGGCCTCCTCGAGGCGCAGGGGCCGGCCACCGCCTTCAACGGCAACATCGTCATCTGTGACATCGCCACGGCGCAGCGGAACTTCGGCCTCGCCGGACAGCTCTCGCGCGTCGACGTGATCGTCCCCGACGAGCGGTTGGTGCCGCGCATCCCGGTGCCGGCCGGCGCCCGCCTCGAGCGTCCGACGCGGCGCAACGAGCGCGTCGAGAAGATGCTGCGCGCGTTCCGGGTGAACCTCTTCGCGCTCGCCGGCGTGGCGCTGCTGGTGGGGATGTTCCTGGTCTACAACACGGTGCTGATCTCGATCCTCCGCCGGCGGAAGGACGTCGGGATCCTGAAGACGGTCGGCACCGCGCCGCGGCAGATCTTCGGCGCCTTCTTAGCCGAGGGGCTGGTGTTCGGGCTCGCCGGCTCGGTGCTCGGGATCGCGCTCGGGACGGCGCTGGCGAGCGGCATCCTGCGCGCGGTGGGGCGCACCATCAACGCGCTCTACGTCTCCACGCGCCCGGAGGCGGTGGAGCTGACGCCGGGCGTGATCGCCGTCGGCCTGGCGGTGGGGACGATCCTCTCGCTGCTCTCGGCGCTGCAGCCGTCGCTCGAGGCAGCGCGCGTGCGGCCGAACGCGATGATCGGCGCCGGCCTCCAGCAGCGCGTTACCCGTCCGCGGCTGCTCGCGGCGATGGCGGTGCTGCTCTTCATCGCAAGCGCGCTGGTGTCGCGGTTGCCGCCGGTCGGCGGGATCGCGGTCGCCGGCTACGTCGCCGTGCTGCTCGTCGTGGCCGGCTTCTCCCTCCTCGCGCCGGCGGTGGTGCGCGCGACGTCGCGCCTCTTCTCGCCGCTGCTGGAGCGCTCGTTCGGCATCGTCGGCCGCCTCGCCGCCGCCTCCCTTCCCGCCTCGCTCCGCCGCACCTCGGTCGCCAGCGCCGCGCTATCGGTGGCGACGGGGATGATGGTGGCGGTGGCGCTGATGGTCGGCAGCTTCCGCGAGACCGTGCGCATCTGGGTCGACCAGACCGTCAGCTCCGACCTCTGGCTGCGTCCGGCGAAGGGCCTGAGCAACGCCGACGCCGCCGTCTTCACGCCCGAGGTGGCGGAGGAGCTCGAGAAACTGCCGTTCATCCGCGAGGTCGACCGCGCGCGCGGCAAGGACGTCCTCTACGGCGACACGATCATCGCGGTCGGCAGCGGCGAGTTCGACGTCGCCGCGGCACGCGGCGACCTGCCGATGGTGGCGCCCCGCTCCGCCCGCAACGCCCTGCAGGAGGCGCTGCGGCGCAACGGTGTCGTGGTGTCGGAGAGCTTCTCGATCAAGTTCGAGAAAGAGGTCGGCGACATCGTGACGCTGGCGGGCCGCGACTTTCCGATCGCCGGCATCTATCGCGACTACTCGAACGACCGCGGCGTGGTGGTGATGGACCGCGCGCTGTACGTGCGCACTTTCCACGACGAGGCCATCAACACGATCATCGTCTACCTCAAGCCGGGCGTGACGATGGACGCGGCGCGGCGCGAGCTGGAGCGCTCCATCGGGCCGAAGTACAACGCCTTCGTGGTCACGAACGGCGAGATCAAGTCGGAGGTGATGCGCATCTTCGACCAGACGTTCATGATCACCTACGCGCTCCTCGGCGTGGCGATCGTGGTGGCGGTGCTGGGGATCGTGAACACGCTCTCCGCGCTCATCCTCGAGCGGACGCGCGAGCTGGCGCTCCTGCGCGTCGGCGGCCTCTCCGCGCGCGAGCTGACCACGATGATCGTCCTCGAGTCGTCGCTCCTCGGCGTCGCCTCGACCGCGGCGGGACTGGTGATGGGCTACGCCCTCTCCTGGATCCTCATCTACGTCATCAACAAGCAGTCCTTCGGCTGGACCATCGACTTTCACACCCCGGCGGCCCTCATCGCGGCGTCGCTCGCGGTGACGCTGCTGTCGTCGGCGCTGGCGGGGCTCGCGCCGGCGCGGCTCGCGAGAAGGATCGACATCCCGAGCGCGATCAAGGGCGAGTAGCGCGCTGCCGCATCGCCTCGTATACCGCGATGCCGACGCACGTGGAGAGGTTCAGCGAACGCACGTGCGGCGAATGAATCGGGAGGGCGAGCATCCGCTCGCCATAGCGCTCGTGCAGCTCGTCCGGCAGGCCGCCGGTCTCGCGGCCGAAGACCAGCACCACGTTCTCCGGCAGCTCCGCCTCCCAGTACAGCCGCTTCCCCTTCGTGCTGAAGAAGAACGGCTCGCCGAGGTTGGGGAGCTCGCGCTCGAAGGTCTCCCAGGACGGCCAGACGCGGACGTCGACGTGCTCCCAGTAGTCGAGACCGGCGCGGCGCACCTCCCGCTCGTCGAGCGAAAAGCCGAGGGGCTCGATGAGGTGGAGCACCGCCCCGGCGGCGAGGCAGGTGCGGCCGGCGTTGCCGGTGTTCCAGTGAATTTCCGGGTGGACGAGCACGACGTGAACCGTCATATTGGTCGGATGCGCCGCCTCCTCCCCATCGTTCTGCTCCTCGCGGTAGCGCTGTCTTCGCTCGCGGCAGGGAGGCAGCGGGCCGTCCGCCATCCCGCTCCCGCGCCCAACCCGCCGGCGCCCACCGGGCCGACCTTCAGCAACGAGGTCGTGCGTATCTTCCAACAGCATTGCCAGACCTGTCACCACGAAGGCGACATCGCCCCCTTCCCGCTGGTGACGTACGCCGACGCGAAGCCGCACGCGCCGCTGATCCGCTTCATGACCCAGAGCCGGCAGATGCCGCCCTGGAAGCCGTCCGAAGGCTGCGGCGACTTCACCGGCGAGCGCCGGCTCAGCGACGCCGAGATCGACACCATCGCGAAGTGGGTGGAGGGCGGGGCGCCCGAGGGCGACCGCGCGCAGCTTCCGGCACCGCTCGACTTCGGCGGCGGCTGGGCGCTGGGCGAGCCCGATCTCGTCCTCGCGAACGACGAGGCGTTCACGCCGCCGCATGGCGCCGACACCTACCGCTGCTTCACCATCCCCACGAACCTCGTCACCGCCGGCTACGTGCGCGCCGTCGACACGCATCCGGGCGACCGCTCCACCGTCCATCACCTGATCAGCTTCATCGACACCACCGGCGCCTCCGTCGCGCTGGACGAGGCCGATCCCGGCCCCGGCTACACCTGCTTCGGCGGTCCCGGCTTCCAGACCAGCGCCACCCTCGGCGGCTGGGCGCCCGGCTCACGACCGCTGGAGATGCCGGACGGCGTCGGCTTCACCCTTCCGGCGGCGTCGCGCGTCGTGCTGCAGATCCACTATCACCCCCACCACGGCGGCGGACACGGAGCGCCGAAGCCCGACCGGACGCAGTTCGGCATCTACTTCGCCGACGAGAAGCCGGCGCGGGAGATGCTGATCGTGCCGCTGATCAACACCACCTTCACCATTCCGCCGAACGATGCGAACTACCGCGTCGACGCGGAGCTGCCGATCCGGACGCCGTTCCCGCTGAAGCTCTGGCTCGTCGCCCCCCACATGCACCTCCTCGGCAGGAAGATGACAGTGCAGATGACGACGCCCGACGAGACGACGCACTGCCTCATCGACATCCAGGACTGGGACTTCAACTGGCAGGGCGCCTACCGCTACGAGACGCCGGTCGAGGTCCCCACCGGGACGCGCGTGTCGATGACCGCCTACTACGACAACTCGTCGGACAACCCGCGGAACCCGAACGACCCGCCGAAACCGGTGTCGTGGGGAGAGGCGACCACCGACGAAATGTGCATCGCGTTTCTCGGCGTGACGATCGACTAGCTAACCAGACACCTCCTTCCGTCGTCCAAGAGGGCATGAACCTGCTCCTCTCCTGCGTCCTGCTCCTGATCTCGGCCTGCGCCTCGACTCCAGACGAGGGGCGGGTGCGGCGGGAGATCCAGGCGGAGTACGACAAGCTCGGGGCCGCCTATAACCGGGCGGACATCGACGCCATCCTCTCCTTCCGCCTCCCGAACTTCGAGACCATCCCGCCGAGCGGCGAGTACCAGCACATGGACGCCGCGCAGATGCGCCAGTACACACAGGACTGGTTCAACCTCAACAAGCCGCCGATCGAGGTGAAGTTCACGGTCGAGTCGCTCGAGATGCGCTCTCAGGACGAGGTGGCGGTGAAGGTCCTCCAGTGGGCCAGCCGCTACCAGGACCGCGAGGGCAAGCGGGTGCACGTCGAGCACGAGGTGCGGCAGCGCGAGACCTGGCAGCGCACCCCCACCGGCTGGAAGCTGCGCATGGTCGACCAGATCGACATCCCGAACCGGAAGCGCTGGATCGACGGGATGCTGGAGGGGAAGCAGTAACCGGTTGTCAGTGATCGGTTGTCGGTTGTCTGTGGGCTCGATGCCAAGGCGCTACACCCCGGACAACTGACAACCGACAACGGACAACAACCCCCGGGCGTGCGCGTACAATCTCCGCACGCCCCCAATGGAACAGAACGCGCCCGAGACGTCGAGCGTCGTCCGCTTCGATCTCGCGATCCAGCGGAACCACGTCTTCGTCTATTCGCTGGGGTTCATCGTCGGGATGGCCGGGCAGGCGCTCGGCGTCTACCCGATCCGGCTCGACGTGGCGCTGGTGGTGTGGGGCTTCGCCTGCGCCAGCGCGCTCACGCTCTACCCGCTCTACAAGCGGGGCATCAACCGCCGCTACCTCAACCCCGTCTGGATGGCGGTGGACATCGTCTGCGCGACGCTCTGCGTCTACGGCACCGGCGGCATCATCAGCCCCTGGTACGTCTGGTACGGCGCCACCGCCTCTGCCGCGGCGTTCGCTAGCGGCAAGACCGCCGCCTACGTCGTCAGCCTCGCCAACACCATCGCCTACCTCGCCGTGCTGATGCTGATGGGGCAGGCGACGTTCGCGAACGACGTCTTCCTCCTCGCCTTCACCCGCATGCTCTTCGTCTTCGGCGCCTCGTACTTTTTCCTGATCGGCGTCGCCAACCTGCAGGAGAAGCGGCAGATCATCCGCGCGCTCGAGCTCGAGGAGAGCCGCAAGGTGGAGGAGCTGACACGGCTGACGCAGGAGCTCGCCGACGCGAACCGGCGCATCAAGGAGGCCGACCGCCTCAAGTCGCAGTTCCTCGCCACCATGAGCCACGAGCTGCGCACGCCGATGAACTCGATCATCGGCTTCTCCGAGATCCTCTCCGAGCGCCTCGACGGCAGAATCGAGCCGAAGCACCTCGGCTTCCTCCGCCACATCCACACCTCCGGGCAGCACCTCCTCGGCATCATCAACGACATCCTCGACCTCTCGAAGATCGAGGCGGGGAAGATGGAGATCTACCCCGAGTTCTTCTCCGTCGGCCCGGTGGTCGAGAGCGTCGCGCACGTCATGCGCGGCATGGCCAAGGCGAACACGAAGATCGTCGTCGAGGTCGAGCCCGACCTCCCGCAGATCGAGACCGATCTCGCCAAGTTCAAGCAGATCCTCTTCAACCTCCTGTCAAACGCGGTGAAGTTCTCGCCGGAAGGGAAGCCGATCCGCGTGCGGGCGGAGCTGCGCGACGGGGCCGTCGCCGTGTCGGTACGCGACGAGGGGATCGGCATCGACCCCGCGCACCACGCGATCATCTTCGAGGAGTTCCGGCAGGTCGACAGCAGCGCGCGCCGCGAGTTCGGCGGCACCGGCCTCGGCCTCGCGCTGGTGAAGAAGTTCGTGGAGCTCCAGGGCGGCCAGGTCACCGTCGACAGCGCCCTCGGCTCCGGCAGCACGTTCTCCTTCACCCTGCCGGTGCGCTCCCGCGCGGCAGTAGTGGCGCGCACTCCCGAGGGCGTGACGAAGGCGCCGCGCGTACTCGTGGTGGAGGACGACGCCAACGCCTACGAGCTGATCGCGAACGCGCTCGGCACCGCCGGCTTCCTCCCCATCCGCGCGCGGCACGGAGACGAGGCGCTGCGGCTGGCCCGCGAGTCGAGCCCGATCGCGATCACGCTCGACCTCGTCCTCCCAGGCGTCGACGGCTGGGAAGTGCTGAAGCGACTCAAGAGCGACCCCGCCACGCGCGACCTCCCGGTGGTGATCATCTCCATGGTCGAGAACCGCGACCTCGGCCTCGCCCTCGGCGCAGACGACTACTTCATCAAGCCGGTAGACCGCGACCGCCTGGTCGACCGCGTGCGCACCATCAGCGCGCGCGCCGCGAACGGCGGCCGCCCGCGACTCCTCGTCATCGACGACGACGCCACCGTGCACGCCCTGCTCGACGAAGACCTCGCCTCGCACGGCTACGCGATCGTGAACGCCTACTCCGGCGAAGAAGGGCTGCGCGCGGCGGTGAACGGCACGCCCGACGTGATCGTGCTCGACCTCATGATGCCCAACATGAGCGGCTTCGAGGTCGCGGACGCGCTGAAGGACGACCCCCGCACCGCAAACATCCCCATCGTCGTCCTGACCTCGAAAGAAATCTCCAGCGAGGACCGCGCGCTGCTGCACACGAAGGTGAAGGGGTTCGTGCACAAGGGCAGCTCCGCGCGCGACCAGCTCGTGCGGGAGCTGCGGCGCGTCACGGCGCCAGCGCCTCCACGACCGCACGTGTGATCGCCGCGACGTCGGCGTCGATCGTGGGGTAGTCGCTGGTCGCTCCCTTCGCGAAGATCGCGATGGCGATGTGCGTCCTCCCGTCGGGCGAAGTCAGGATGCCAACGTCGTTCGAAGTCGCCGGCATCATCCCGCTCTTGTGCGCGACCGTCCATCCGCGCGGCGCGCCGGCCCGGAGCTTTCGCGCGCCGGTCGGGCTGTCGGTGAGGTGGCGGAGGAGCAGGTCGTGACTGGCGGGCGAGAGACCGTCGCGCTTCTTCCAGAACGTCGCCAGGAGCTCGGCCATCGCGGCGGGCGTGGCGGTGTCGCGGACGTCGCGGGTGTACCGCGCGACGCCGTCCGGCGCGTCGAGCTCGCGGTGAATCTGCGTCTCGGAGCGGTCGATGCGCACGGCAGACGCGTTCAGCTCGGCCATACGCGTGGTCACGCTGACGGGCCCGCCGGTGAGCTTCAGCAGCGCATCCGAGGCGGTGTTGTCGGACATCGAGACCATCAGCTCGAGCAGCTCGCCGACGGTGCGCGTGACCGGGCGGCCGGCAGCCTCGTCGCGCAGCGGACTCCAACCGGGGGCGAACTCCTTCGGGTGGATCGTGACCTGCCGGTCGAGGCGCAGGAGCCCGCTGTCGACCCGCTTCAGCAGCGCGAGCGCGATCGGGAACTTGTAGACGCTCCCCATCGGGAAGCGCTCCGTCTCGCGCACTCCCACACGCCGGCCGGTCTCCAGGTGGATCGCGGCGACGCCGATCGTGGCGTCGGACTTTTGCGGCGGGAGGGTGAGCGTGGCGGCGAGGATCAGCGTCAGCATGCGGGGAAGCTAACTGCAGAATCGGGCAGCTTTATGGCGCGCGGAAGGCTTTGTCGTAGCCGGTCATCTCGACGTACCCCTCGCCGCGCACGCCGACGCCCCCAAACGAGCCGGTGACGTCGACCGCCCCCTCCCAGTAGGTGATGCCGGTCGAGGCGGCGGTGACGAGCTCCTGCTCGCGCAGCACCGGCCGCACGGTGAGGCTCACGTTGAACGACGGCAGCTCCACGCGCCAGGCCACCGGGTAGGTCGCGCCGCTCTTCTTCGACGTCCAGCGTTCCAGCGGCGTGATGCGGAGCTGGTCGCGGCGGATGTGGATCACCCGCCCGTCGCTGGCGACCAGCGAGCCGGACGAGGTCACGTCGGGGGTGCCGTCGGTGCGGCGGATGATGTAGATCATCAGCTCCGCGTCGTTGTCGAGCTGGATCGAGAACCAGTCCCACCCCTGCTGGTTCTCGCGCAGCATCGCGCTGCCGAACTCGTGGTCCATCCATGCCTGCCCCGTGGCGCGTTCGCCGTTGATCGTGCCGGCCGCCTCGAGGCGGGTCATCGAGTAGTAGTGCGACGCGAACCCCTCCCCCTGCGCCTTGACGCTGATGCCGTTCGTGCCGTGCACCGCCGGCGGCTTGCGGCTGCGCAGCACGAGGTCGAGCGCGTCCTTCCCCTCCTTCGCCACGAGCCGCCACGAGCCGTCCGGGTTCGTCGTCGCCCGCCACGCCTCGTTGAAGACGTCCAGCTTCCCCTCCGCAGCCCCCGCCGTGAACGGAGACGCGCGGTTCAGCTTCTCGTAGTAGCGGAAGCTCTTCCCCGCGACGTCCGTGATCGCAAAGTGCGCCGGCATCACATGCTGCACGTCCCACCGCGTGACCTTCGGGTCGAGGCTGACACCGGCCCGGAAGAACGTCACCTCGAACCCGTACCGCTTCCCCGAGGCGGTGCGGAGATGGCCGGTGTAGTACCACCATTCGGTGCGGTAGGAAGGGTGGGCGCCGTGGTCGCGGGGGAAGTCGTAGGTGTAGCCAGGGCGCGCTGACTGGAACGCCGAAGCGAATGAAGAAGTTCGAATGAAGAATGAAGAAAGGAGAACGAGCAGAATGGCCGGCGCCCGGAGCTTCTTCATTCTAAATTCTTCATTCGAAATTCTTAATTCATCATAATAGTGACCCCCATGGCCGAACAGCCCCTCACCACCCGTCCGCGTTTCCGCACCGTCGCGGCAGAAACGAACATCCCCATCGAGGCGGACGACCTGCTGGTGCTGGCGCGGCGGTATTCGGACCAGGGGATGTACGACGAGTCGATCCACCTCTACGAGATGGCGGAGAAACTCAAGCCGGGGTCGGTGGCACTGCGGATCAACCTCGCCCACGTCCGCGACCTCAAGAAGCAGGCGGAGGATGCGCGCTACGCCGATCTCAAGATCGAAGTCGTCGCCGAGCGGGCGCGCGACGAGATCGACTCCTCCCAGTACGTCGGCCTCGCGCAGTACTACATGGCCAAGGACCAGACCTCCAAGGCCATCGAGCTGCTCGAGATCGCCAAGCTGAAGACGCCGAACAACTACCGCACCTACGAGATCCTCGGCCGCCTCTACTACTCCCAGGGCGAGTGGACCGCGGCGCACGAGGAGATCCAGCGCGCGCGCAAGCTCAACCCCTTCGACCGCGGTCTCGCCGAGATCTCCGGGCGCATCGAGTTCGAGCTGAAGAACTTCGACCGGGCGCTGGAGAACTTCATCGACGCCTTCCTCCTGGCCACCGACCAGAAGGGGGAGTCGACCGAGCCGGTGCGCCGGATGATCAACACCCTCAAGCGCATCCACAACATCGAGACGAAGGACCTCAACCTCCGCATCAAGGAGCGCGTCGAGCAGCTCCAGCTCGCGACCGAGCGCCTCGAGGTGCGAAAGGAGAACCTCTTCCGCCTCGACACCCGCAACGACCTCAAGGAGATCATCAACAAGATCACCCGCGCCGCCGAGAAGCGCGAGGACCTCATCACCGTCGCGGGCGACCTCCGCCACCTCGCCGTCTTCCAGCACATGAAGGACGAGCAGATCTTCCGGCTGTCCAAGTTCGCGCGCGTGGAGGGCTACGCCACCGGCGACTACGTCTTCCGCGAGGAAGACCGCTCCATGGACTTCTACGTTGTGAAGGACGGCCGCATCGAGATCCGCAAGGAGACGCCGTTCGGCCCGCAGATCCTCGGCACGCTCACCACCGACACGATCTTCGGTGAGATGAACTTCATCGACCGCACCCACCGCTCCAGCGACGGCCTGGCCACGGAGGCCTCGGCCTGCTACACGTTCTCCTTCAGCGCCCTCGACCAGCTCATGGACGAGGACAAGGAGCTCGCGGTCGGCCTGCACTGGGCGTTCTGGCGCTCGCTGACCGAGAAGGTCCGCGACGCGAACGAGCAGCTCAAGCTCTTCTTCCAGGAAGACGCGAAGAAGGGGCAGGGACGCAAGCGCGTCGACGGCGGCGTGCGCGAGGTGCAGCAGGTCACCGTCCGCTCGGAAGACAAGGTCGACCTCTTCCGCGAGCGGGGGCTGTCGGCGGCGGAAATGAAGCTGCTGGCGACGTTCTCCTCCGAGGAGCGATTCAGCGAAGGGTCGATGATCTTCCGCGAGGGGGAGAAGGGCGACAAGCTCTACATCGTCCTCGACGGCCGCGTGCGCATCTCCAAGTTCATCCCCGGCGTGGGAGAGGAGGCGCTGGCGGTGCTCGACCGCGGCGACTTCTTCGGCGAGATGGCGCTGATCGACGAGAAGCCCCGCTCCGCCGACGCCAAGGCGCACGAGGGGGACGCCACCGTGCTCTCCATCGACCGCGCGACGCTCAACGAGATCCTCTCGATGGATCCGCACGCGTCGCTGCAGTTCCTCAACCTGCTCTGCCGCATGATCAGCCGCCGCCTGCGCGAGATCAACGAGAAGATCGTGCAGTGGAAGTACATGAGCGGCGGGTTCTGAAGTCGCAAAGTCTCAAAGTCGCAAAGTCGCAGAGGAGAACGTCCCGCCGGCGAAGCCCTCTGAGACTCTGAGACTCTGAGACTCTGAGACTCTGAGACTCCGAGACGCAGCACGGCGCGTGCATACTTCCCGGGCGTTGATCTTCATCGCCGGTTACGTCGCCGTCTTCCTCCTCCTCTACCTGATCGTCCTCGCCCTCGGCCCGCTGTTCGAGCGCACGCTGAAGCGCACCGCCCACTGGACCGCCAGCTTCCGCTACCGCGACTACGTGCCGGTCTTCGTCATCCTCGCCGCCGGCGTCGCGGCGACCGCGGTAGCCGGCGACGTCTTCATGGACATCGCCGAGCGGGTGCAGCTCGAGTCCTCGCGGATGCACCAGGTGGACGGCTCGGTCCACGCGTGGGCGCGCGAGACGCGCACCACCGGCGGGACGACGTTCTTCACGATCATGACCGTCATCGGCACGCCCGCCGGCCTCGCGGCCGTCAGCGCGCTGATCGCCGTCTACCTCGGCATCAAGGGACGCTGGCGCTGGGCCGCCTACCTCTTCTTCACCGGCGGCGCCGGCGGCCTGCTGAACCTCTGGCTGAAGGCGTTGTTTGCGCGCGCCCGCCCCGAGCTGGCGGAGGCGCTGCGCGGCGCGCACGGCTACTCCTTCCCCAGCGGTCACGCCATGGGCTCGACGATCGTCTTCGGCGCGCTGAGCTACCTTGCCTTCCGGATCTTCAAAACGTGGCGCTCGCGCGCGCTCGCCGTCGCCGTCACCGCCTCCATGGTCGTCGCCATCGCCGCCTCACGCATCTACCTCGGCGTGCACTGGATCTCCGACATCGCCGGCGGCATCAGCGCGGGGCTGGTGTGGCTGGTGACGACGACCGTCGCGTACGAGACGTTCCGGCGCATCCGCCTCGTGCGGGCGCTGCGGGCGAAGGCTCAGCTCGCGTCTTCCGAGCGCACTTCGCGCGGCGAGTAGAGCTCGCGCACCAGCCGTCCGATCGACAGCCGGTCGAGCGCGTTCGCGGTGCACTGGTTGAGGAGCGAGAAGACGTCGCCGATCACCTCCCGCTCCCGGTCGTCCGGCCCGATGTCGGGGAGCAGGCGCGTCACCCCTTCCATGCGCGTGACCACCTCCTCGACGCTGATCCGGTCGGGATCGCAGGCCGGGACGTAGCCGATCCACTCCCCTCCCACCGGCGCCACGAGCTTCGCGTCCTCCAGCTTGCGCAGCACGCGCAGCATCTGCGAGTCGGTCGTGCCGAACTGCTCGGCGAGGCGGTAGGTCGACGGCGGCTCCTCCCGCCGGTCGAAGCGGCGGGCGATCTCGACCAGTCCGCGCATGGCGAAGTAGAGGTCGAACTGCGGCTCATCCTCGATCTGCTCCGCCTTCGCCCGCAGGACGCCGTAGAGGTTCTGCCAGACGTAGCTGATCTCCACGCCGAGGAGGATCACCACCCACATCACCTCGATCGCGATGAGGAAGATCACCGCGAGGCCGACCGTGCCGTAGATGATGTTGAAGCGGCCGCTCATCAGGTATTCGGCGTAGATGCCGAAGCCCCAGCGCACCAGGGTGAAGAGGAGCGTCGTCACCACCGCGCCGATCGCCGCGGCGGGAATCCGCACGCGCGCCGAGGGGACGAGCCAGAAGAGCATCGTGAAGCCGGTGAAGAGCACGATCACCGGCGCGACCTGGAAGATCAGGTCTCCCTGGAAGATGATGCGGAGGTAGCGGTTGCGCTCCAGCATCGCCGTGGTGGTGAACGAGAGGCCCATCAGCAGCGGGCCCCAGAAGAAGAGCATCGTGAAGGCGATGATCTTCTGCCGGTAGCCGCGCACGCTCCGCACCTTCCACATCTGGTTCACCGCCCCCTCCACCGCGAGGAAGAGGCGGAAGGCGACGAACATGAACACCACCAGGCCGACCACGGACGCGGTGCCGGCGTTCTGCGTGAACTTGGCGAGGTGGTAGTTGACCTGCGGCGACTGGTAAGGGATGACGGCGTTGAGGATCGTGTCGATCTGCGCCTGCATCCCGGGGAAGAGCTTCGAGTAGTAGTTCTGGAGCTGGTAGGTGAAGGCGACGAGCAGCGGGATGAGGGAGAGGAGCGTCGTGTACGCGAGCGAGGCGGCGCGCGAGGTGCCCTCGATGTTCCAGAACTCCCGCACCACCTCCCGGATGAAGAGCGCCAGCTCGACGATCGTGGCGCGGACGCGCTTCTGCCCGAAGCCGTGCCGCCGGTAGACGAGCACGGCCGGGTCGGTGAGCCACGACCAGACCACGTCGCGCGTCGAGATCAGCCGGCCGACCCATCTCTCCCGCACCGTCAGCGGCCGGTTCTGTGGGGCTTCGCCCATGCGGCTCAGGATATTCGCAAAAGCAGCGCCCGTTATCGTTTACGGCAACTGGCAACCGTCACGCATAACCACAGCCGTGCCCGACAAGGTTCATACCGCCGAGGTCGTCGAGCCGGACGAGAAACTGCCGCAGGATCTGCTGGCACTGCGGAAGTTCGCCTACCTCATGGACCAGGCGTTTCCGATCCCGGGGACGAACATCCGCGTCGGACTGGACGCCGTCCTCGGGCTGATCCCCGGCATCGGCGACGTGATGGGGGCGATGCTCTCCACCTGGATCATCGCCGGCGCGCTGCGGCACCGCGTGCCGGCGCGGGTGATCCTGCGCATGATCGGCAACGTGGCCATCGACCTGACCTTCGGCGCGATCCCCGTCGCGGGCGACGTGTTCGACTTCCTCTACGAAGAGAACATGAAGAACATGCGGCTGCTCGAGAAGCACCGCGACCGCACCCGGCCGCCGCGCCGCAGCAGCGAGATCACACTCATCCTCGGTCTCATCATCGCCTTCCTCGCCGGACTGGCGCTGTTCCTGGTCGTGGGCGTGATCGCGCTCGTGATCTGGCTGATTGGACAGCGATCGTGGGGCTGAGGTTCTTCCGCAAGAGGCGGGCGGCACCCCGTTATCCGGGACGCACACCGCTGCCGATGGTGCGGCGGCGCGTGCCGATGCGCTACCACATGCGCCACCAGTTCGGCGTGCGCGACATGGCCTTCCTGCAGACGATGCACGCGCTCACCGGCTCTCCCCTCTCGGAGGGAAACCGCGTCGACATCCTCCGCAACGGCGTGCAGATCTTCCCGGCCATGCTCACGGCCATCCGCAACGCCCGGAAGACCATCAACGTCGAGTTCTACATCTACTGGGACGGCTCGGTGGGGCGGCAGTTCGCGGAGGCGCTGGCCGAGCGGGCGCGGGCCGGGGTGAAGGTGAACGTGATCCTCGACGCGGTCGGCTCCGCCGGGATCTCGCACGAGCTGACCGAGTTCATGCAGCGCAACGGGATCAGCGTGGAGTGGTACCACCCGCTGCGCTGGTACACGCTGTCGACGGTCAACCACCGCACGCACCGGAAGCTGCTCATCGTCGACGGCGAGGTCGGCTTCTCCGGCGGCGTCGGGATCGCCGACTGCTGGCTCGGCGACGCCGACTCGGAGGAGCACTGGCGGGAGACGGTGGTGCGGGTGGAAGGTCCGGTCGTGACGCAGATGCAGTTCGCGTTCATGGACAACTGGATCAAGAGCCGCGGCGAGCTGCTGACGGGACTCGACTACTTCCCGAGGCTCGACTCGCGGGGGTCGTGCCTGACGCAGGTGCTGAAGTCGTCGCCGTCGGAAGGGTCGTCCGCGGTGAAGCTGATGTTCATCGTCTCCATCGTCAGCGCGCAGAAGGCGATCTACATCAACAGCGCCTATTTCGTCCCCGACACCGACACCATCCGCGCGCTAGAGGGGGCGGTGCGCCGGGGGGTCGACGTGCGGGTGATCGTGCCGGGGGAGTACACCGACGTGCCGATCGTCCGCCACGCCGGGCGGCTCTTCTACGCGCAGCTTCTCCGCCGCGGGATCCGCATCTTCGAGTACCAGCCGACGATGATGCACGCGAAGACGATGGTCGTGGACGGCATCTGGACCTCCATCGGCTCGTCGAACTTCGACGACCGCTCCTTCCGCCTCAACGACGAGGTGAACGTGAATGTCTTCGACGAAGGCATCGCCGCGCAGATGGAGAAGATGTTCTTCGAGGACCTGGCCCGCAGCGAGGAGATCACCGGCGGCCGCTGGCTGAAGCGCCCCTGGATGGACAAGCTGAAGGAGCGCGTGGCGGGCTGGCTGAAGCCGCAGTTGTAGGCGGTTCGGATCAATCCCGCTTCTGCTTCCGCAGGATCGCAGGCTTCCCGAACGTCAGCGTGCCGTACGGCGCCAGAAAACCTTCTGAGCAGCGCTCGGCGCGGTCGATCGTCCCTGCGAGCAACGCCTCCCGCTCGTCGTAGCGGATCATGCAGACCGACCAGGGGCCCGGCTCCATCGCCGCGGCGGCGAACTGGTCCTCGCCGGCTGGGACGATGTGCCAGCGCTCGAGGAGGCTCAGGTCGTACAGGGTTGCCCCGGCGTGCTGGAGGAAGGGGCGAAGCTCGCCCTGGGCCGCCGGCATGATGATGGTGCCGCCGCGCTGGTCGACGGTGACCTGCAGCCCCGCGGCCGGAACCGCGGCGCGAAAGAGCCGGAAGTCGAAGCCGGGGGCGGCGATCGCGACGTCCATCGCGCGCGCTCCGGGCGAGACCCAGCCGCTGAATTCTCCCCGCGCGTCGGTCTCGAACGCGCCGACCATCTGCTGCCGCACGCCTGCCGCCACGAGGTACACCTGCGCGCCTGCGACTGGCGCGCGATCGGACACCACGCGTCCCGGCACCTTCCGCTGCTCGCGCAGGACGATCCGCACCGGATCCGGCGTGCGACTTTCCGTCACTACGATTTCACGGACGTCGCTCTCCACCAGGAAACCGCTCGCCTGCATCGTGTAGGTGCCGGGTGAGAGGCCGTGCACCGCGAAGCGCCCGTCCTGCTCGGCCATCGACTGCACCAGCCCCTGCGCTTTCGAGGTGACGTTCACGATCCCATGGACGGGCGAGCCGTCTTCCAGCACCAGCTCGCCGTGCAACGTCGTCAACGGAATGCGGAGCTCCAGCGTCGAGCCGCCCGCCCCTTCGCCCTCCTTCGGCAGGACATCGACGAAACGGTGCCTCACGGCCGGCGTCCTGCTCTCGACCTGCGCCGTCCAGGCGTCAGGCACGGAGACCGGCAGATACCCTTCGAACTCGCCGCCGGCATCCGCCTGGAGCGGGATGGACGTCCACCCGGACGTGAGGACGACGGTCGATGCGAGCGGCTCGTCGCCGAGCGTCACCCGGCCCGTGACCCGGCGCGGCGAGAGGTCGATCTCGACGTTCACCGGTTCGCCCTGCATCTCGACGTCGCGCCGGTCCCAGGTGCCGCCACGCCGCGCGGTGATCGCCAGTTCGTACTTGCCCGAGCGGAGCGGCGTCGAAATCCAGTCGCCGCCGTCCCCCACCGCGGCCGCCGCCGCGACGTCCTGCCCGCCGGCTGCCGTGAACCTGGTGAGCGTCGCACGCCACCGCTCACCCCACGGATCGACCGGCGGTACGACCGTGACCCGCAGCCGCCTCGGCTCCTCGATGCGCAGCGGCTCGCGCATTTCCGCGAGCACGTCGGCGAGCACCACCACCTCCACCTCCTCGGAAAGCAGGGCGTTCGCCGCCGCGGAGGCCTGGACCGCGTACCGGCCCGGCGGCAGTCCATCGAACTGGAAGTGCCCCCGCTTGGCCGGGGTGACGGTGTACCGGAGCAGCGCGTCGCTGCTCGTCACCCCCGCCGCCGCGTTCACGGCGATCGCGGTGACGCGGATCTGCTCTCTCTTCACCCCGCGCGCCCGCGGGCCGGTGCCCACCTGGACGCGCCCTGCCAGCGAGGCTCCTTTCGCGAGCACCACGTTCGGAACGCGCGTCGCCGCATCCCGCTCGACGCTCACGTTCCAGGCGTAGCGTGCGATGTAGCCGGGCGCACGGATGCGCAGGTCCAACTTGCCTGCCGGCACCCTGCAGCGAAACGTGCCGTCCGTCACCGGGCAGGTGACGTCGCCTGCAGGAAACGACGGGCGGTCATCCGCCGCCTGAAAGCGGGCGGTCAGCTCCGCCGGGACGGCCGCCCCTTCGACGGCCGTCCCCACGCCGCCGGTGACGACACCGGCCGGCCACAACTCCGCGGAAACCTCTGTTTTCTCCGGTCCGACGAAGAAAAGATGCCGTTCCATCCACCACCGCTCACTGGCCAGTTCCATAGACCAGTGACCCGGAGCCAGGTCGAGCACCACGGGGTTGGCGACGGATACGGCGCGCCGCACCGTCGCCTCCTTCTGCAGGTCATCCACCCGATCGAGCCGCCGCAGCACGAGCTCTCCCGCATCGCCGCCGGCCGAGGGGGAGAAGAGGATCGAGACCTCCGTCCCGCGTGCAGCCGGGGCGCAGAGCGATACCAGCAGTGTGAATGCGGCGGCCCTGATCATTTGTAGTACGTGCAGATGCCCGAGGTGCGCTCGTATCGCGCTTCGCACTGACAACTGGCGGAGCTCGGCACCCAGGCGCACCAGAAGACGCCGTTCTCCACGAACGACTTCGTGCACATCTGGCCCACGGTGCCCCCTGGCGCCGCACGCCGTGTAGCTCCCGACGGCAAGATAGCAGGGGTTGTTGGAGTCGATCGCGCCACAGTTTTTGGCAGGGACGTCGTCGTACAGCGGCGTGCGCGTCTGCGCGGAAGCGCCGGCGGCGGGTCCTGCCCCGCCGCTGCGACGCCCGCGCAACGACGGCAGCGCTCGGAAAGACGACGGCAGCCTCCGGAAAGACGACGGCACCCCTCGGAAAGACGACGGCACCCCTCGGAAAGACGACGGCAGCCTTCGGGGAAATCGCGCCACCCTCCGGGGAGACGACGCCGCCCTTCAACCGCAGACACCCGACACCCGACACCTGCCACCC
>DASWNW010000015.1:0-10489 GCA_036399015.1 Thermoanaerobaculia bacterium
GGATGTTCGGGGCGGCCGAGGAACTCCGAGGAACTCCGAGGAACCCCGAGGAACCCGATGGCCGTCAGCCGGCCATCCTCGTCCGTGTCGATGCGCAGCGGGCCGATGGGTGAGTCGAGAACCATGGGTGACATCGTAGAATAGCGGGCACTCCACTCCGTCCGAGGAACAACATGAAAACCTTGCTGAAGGTCGTCGGGATCGTTCTGCTCGCCGTCGTCGCGCTCGCCGCGATCGGCGTCACGTACCTCTCGGTGCGCAAGCCGGCCCAGCGCCCGGCCAGCGCGGTGAAAGTCGAGGTCACGCCGGAGCGCGTCGCCCGCGGCAAGTACCTGGTGAATCACGTCGCGATCTGCTTCGACTGTCATTCGGAGCGCACCCTCGCCTACGGCATGCCGTTCAAGCCGGGACAGGAAGGCGTCCGCGGCTTCGTCTGGAACAACACCACGGCCTTCCCCGGCGTTCTCGCCGCGGCGAACATCACGCCCGATCGCGAGACCGGCATCGGCGCCTGGACGGACGGCGAGATCGTGCGCGCCATGCGCGAGGGGGTGAACCGCGAGGGGGAGGCGCTCTTCCCGATCATGCCCTACCCCCACCTGCGCCACCTCAGCGACGAGGACGCGTACGCGATCGTCGCCTATCTGCGGACGCTGAAGCCGCAGCGCTACGAGGAGCCGGAGAAGAAGCTCGACGTGCCGCTGAACTTCATCGAGACCTTCATGCCGCAGCCGCTCGAGGCGCCGGTGCCGCCGCCGGATCGCAACGACGGCCTCGCCTACGGCAAGTACCTCACCACGGTCGCGAGCTGCAGCGAGTGCCATACGACGCGCGACGACAAGGACCAGCCGATCGCGGGGATGGAGTTCGCCGGCGGCTGGGAGATGCACGCGCCGACGTTCAAGGTGACGACGACGAACATCACCCCTCATCCGTCGACCTGGATGGGCAAGGCGACAAAGGAGGAGTTCATCGGCCGCTTCCGCGCTTTCGCCGGCTACAACGCCGCGACTGCCCCACAGGCGCCGGACGGCCGGAACACGCTCATGCCCTGGATCTCGTACGCCGGCATGTCCGACGAGGACCTCGGCGCGATCTATGACTATCTGAAGACGGTGAAGCCGGTGGAGAAGGCGGTTCGTCCCTGGGGGTGATGGCGCGCTGACGCGCGCGGAACCGTCGCGCGCTGCACGGCGCGCGACGGGGGAACCACGGCGCCGCAAGCGCCGTGGGGGTGTCTGGGGTCGTCCGGCTGGCGGAACGATTCAGGCGAGAGCGGCCCCCTCGCGAGACAGCCGCTCTCGGGACAATTGGCGCCCAGGCGCAAAACCCCAGACGCCCCCGTGCGCCTTGCGGGCGCACGGTTCCCCCACGCGCCGTGCGGGCGCGTGGCTCCCCCGTCGCGCGCCGTGCAGCGCGCGACGGGAAACATTCACACGCCTCGTTCGTACACTCCCGCATGTCACTCGAACTGCGCATTCAAGGTCTGTCCAAGACGTACCCGAACGGCGTCCGTGCACTGCAAAACATCGATCTGACGATCCCCACCGGGATGTTCGGGCTGCTCGGTCCGAACGGGGCGGGCAAGTCGACGCTGATGCGTACCATCGCGACGCTCCAGGAGGCCGACTCCGGCTCGATCACGCTCGGCGATCTCGACGTCCTCCGGCAGAAGGACGACGTCCGGAAGGTGCTCGGGTATCTGCCGCAGGAGTTCGGCGTCTACCCCCGCGTGTCGGCCGAGGCGCTGCTCGACCACTTCGCGATCCTCAAGGGGGTGCACAACCGGCGGGAGCGCAAGGAAGTCGTCGCCGCGTTGCTGCGCCGCGTCAACCTCTATGAAGTGCGCAAGCAGAATCTCGGCACCTACTCCGGCGGCATGCGCCAGCGGTTCGGCATCGCCCAGGCGCTGCTCGGCAATCCGAAGCTGATCATCGTCGACGAGCCGACGGCCGGCCTCGATCCGGGCGAGCGGGTGCGCTTCCACAACCTCCTCGCGGAGATCGGCGAGAACGTGATCGTCATCCTCTCCACCCACATCGTCGAGGACGTGAGCGACCTCTGCTCGCGTATGGCCATCATCTCCCAGGGCCGCGTCCTGGCCGAGGCCGAGCCGGCCGAGGCGATGCGCAACGTGGAAGGGAAAATCTGGCGGCGCATCGTCAGCAAGGAACAACTGGCGGCGTTCCAGCGGGAGCATGCCGTCATCTCCACGCGCCTCGTCGGCGGGAAGACCGTCGTGCACGTCTTCAGCGAGTCGCAGCCGGAAGGCTTCCTGCCGGTACCGGCCACCCTCGAGGACGTCTACTTCTCCACCCTTCATCACGCCACGGCGGACCAGGTGGCCGCGTAAATGTTCGCCGCCATCACCGCGTTCGAGCTGCGCTATCACCTGAAAGCGCCGCTGTTCTACATCCTCACGCTCGTCTTCTTCCTGCTGACGTTCGGCGCCGTGACCTCCGACGCCGTCACCATCGGCGGCTCGGTCGGCAACGTCAACCGCAACGCGCCCTACGTGATCATGATGTTCCTCCTGGTGATGAGCATCTTCGGCATCCTCACCACCACCGCCTTCGTGTCCAACTCGGTGCACCGCGACTTCGAGCTCGGCACCGACGCCCTCTTCTTCTCCTCGCCCATCCGGAAGTGGCAGTACCTCGGCGGGCGATTTCTCGGCTCGTTCATCGTCGCGGTGATGGTCTACCTCGGCGTGGTGCTGGCGATCGTCATCGGCAGCATGATGCCCTGGATCGACCAGGCGCGCCTCGGGCCGTTCGACGCCTTCCCCTACGCCTACTCGCTCTTCGTCATGGTCGTCCCCAACCTGCTGCTGGCCGGGGCGGTCTTCTTCACCATCGCCGCGCTGACGCGCAGCCTCATGGCCACGTACACCGGCGCGGTGGCGTTCATCGTGGCCATGGCCGTGGCGAGCTCGAAGCTGGAGGAGATGGAGAACGAGTTCGTGGCCGGGCTGCTCGACCCGTTCGGCTTCGGCGCGTTCAGCGTGGCCACGCGCTACTGGACCGTCTTCCAGCGCAACACCAGCGTCGTCCCGCTGGAGGGCGTCTATCTCTGGAACCGCATCCTCTGGCTCTCGGTGGCCGTGATCATCTTCGCCCTCGGCGTCTGGCGCTTCCGCTTCTCCACCGGCACGCGCAAGGCAACCAAGCGGCTGAAGAAGGGGATCGCCGCGAAGGGGCAGGCGCCGCCGATCGAGCGGATCGCCCTGGCGATGCCGAAGACGACGCAGACGTTCGGCGGGATTTCCGCGGCGCGGCAGTACCTGGCGACGGTGAAGCTCGAGTCGGCGATGACGTTCAAGAGCATCCCCTTCGCGATCATGCTCGTCTTGGGCATGCTCAACATCTGGGGCAACTCGACCGGCATGGAGAGCATCTTCGGGACGAGCATCTATCCGGTCTCGGGGCTGATGCTCGAGGTGATCGCCGGCGCGTTCGGCATCTTCGCGCTGCTCATCGCCGGCTTCTACGCGGGCGACATCGTCTGGCGCGAGCGCAATCTCAAGCTGCACGAGGTGAGCGACGCGATGCCGCTGCCGACCTGGGCGCAGTGGGCGGCGAAGATCACCGCCCTCATGTTCGTGATCATCGCCACGATGGCCTCGGCGATCTTCACGTCGATCCTCATCCAGACGGGACACAGCTACTTCAACTACGAGCTCGGCGTTTACGCGCGGGGCATCTTCCTGCAGTTCGGCTTCTTCCTGCTGCTCATCGCCGCCTTCGCGTTCATCGTGCAGGTGCTCTTCAATCAGAAGATGGTCGGCTTCCTGGCGGTGCTGGTCTTCTTCGTTCTCAGCCGCACGCTGCCGGCCATGAACTTCGAGCACCGCCTCTACCGCTACGCGTCGGTGCCGCCGTCGACGTTCTCCGACATGAACGGGTGGGGCCACTTCACGCGGCCGGTCCTCTACTTCAGCCTGTATTGGACGCTGCTGGTGCTGGTCCTGCTGGCGATCTGTCACCTCTGGTGGGTGCGCGGGACGGACGGCGGCTTCCGGCCGCGGCTCTCGATCGCGCGGCAGCGCTTCGGGAAGCCGGTCGCGACCTCGCTGCTGCTCGCGCTCGTCGGGTTCGTGTCGACCGGCTGCTACATCTACTACAACACCAACGTCCTCAATCGCTACACGACCACGAAGGACACCGAGAAGCTGCAGGCGGAGACGGAGAAGGCGTACAAGAAGTTCGAGACGCTGCCGCAGCCGAAGGTGACGGACGTGCAGGCGTCCGTGGACATCTATCCGGAGCGGCGCGAGGTGACGGTCCGGGGGCAGTACACGCTCAAGAACAAGACCGCGGCGCCGATCGCGGAGTTGCACGTGACGCACAATCCGCGGACGCTCCAGCGGCTCACGGTCGAGATCCCCGGAGCGCGCGTGAAGAAGGACGACCGGGAGCATGGATACGCGATCTACACGCTCGCGCAGCCGCTCGCGCCGGGCGCCACGACCACGATGAAGTTCGCCGGCGGCTTCGCGGCCAAGGGGTTCGTCAACGGCGCGTCGAACACGAACGTGGTGGAGAACGGGACGTTCATCAACTCCAGCTCCTACTTCCCCCACCTCGGCTACAGCTCCGAGGTCGAGATGCAGGACCGCAACAAACGGCGGAAGCATGGGCTGGGACCGATCGAGCGGATGAAGAAGCCGGACGACATGCAGGCGCGCATGAGCAACGGCCTGTCGGACTCCGACTGGCTGAACCTCGACACGACCGTCAGTACCTCGCCCGATCAGCTTGCGCTCGCGCCGGGCTACCTGCAGCGCGAGTGGACGGCGAACGGCCGCCGCTACTTCCACTACAAGACCACCTCGCCGATCCTCGGCTTCTGGTCGTATCTCTCTGCGCGATACAGCGTGAAGCGCGACGCCTGGACCAGCCCGTCGGGCGAGCGCATCCCCATCGAGATCTACTACGACGCCAAGCACCCGTACAACGTCGACCGGATGATCCTCGGGGTGCAGAAGTCGCTCGACTACTTCACGAAGAACTTCTCGCCCTACCAGCACAAGCAGGTGCGCATCCTGGAGTTCCCCCGCTACGAGCGGTTCGCGCAGTCGTTCCCGAACACGATCCCCTACTCCGAGTCGATCGGCTTCATCGCCGACCTGCGGGACAAGGACGAGATCGACTACGTCTACTACGTCACCGCGCACGAGATCGCGCACCAGTGGTGGGCGCACCAGGTCATCGGCGGGAACGTGCAGGGCTCGACGATGCTGGTGGAGACGATGGCGCAGTACTCGGCGCTGATGGTGATGGAGAAGGAGTACGGGCGGGAGAAGATGCAGAAGTTCCTCCGCTTCGAGCTCGATCGCTATCTGGCGGGGCGCGGCGGGGAGCTGGTGGCGGAGATGCCGCTGTCGCTGGTCGAGAACCAGCAGTACATCCACTACCGCAAGGGGTCTCTCGTCATGTACGCGCTGCGCGACTACATCGGCGAGGAGGCAGTGAACCGCGCGCTGGCGAAGTTCATCCGCGCCCACGCGTTCTCCGAGCCGCCGTACACGACCGCGAACGAGCTGGTGCGCTACTTCCGCGCCGAGGCGCCGCCGCAGTATCAGAAGGTGATCACGGATCTCTTCGAGCGGATCACGCTGTACGACCTGCAGACGAAGAAGGCGGAGTCGAAGAAGCGCGCCGACGGCAAGTACGAGGTGACGCTGACGGTGGAGTCGAAGAAGCTCTACGGAGACGCCAAGGGAGAGGAGAAGCCGACCCCCATCGACGACTGGATCGACATCGGCGTCTTCGCGGAGTCGAAGAAGAAAGAGGAGCTGGGCAAGCCGCTCTTCGTCGAGCGCCGCCGCATCACGAAGCCGGGCGAGACCTTCACGATCGTGGTCGGCGAGGAGCCGGCCAAGGCAGGGATCGATCCGTTCAATAAGCTGATCGATCGGAACCCGAAGGACAATGTGAAGTCGTTGTGATCAGGAACCGTCGCGCGCTGCACGGCGCGCGACGGGGGAACCGACGCCAACCCATCACAAAATCACAAAATCCAGACTCCCATAGCTCCTCATCTGCCGCACCACCGCGTGGCCGGATGGGTTCTCATCCGTGCTGTACGCGGAGTTGCCCTCGATCGTCCTGACGAAGCGTGGGAGGGCCTGGGTGACGACGCCGGTGTGGTGCCACTTGTGCTTCTCGCCGGCGCGGCGGAGGAGGAGCAGGCTGCCGGTGGGGATCTTCGCGATGTCGCGCACGGCGCGTTCGCCGCTGATGAAGCGCTTCGACTTCATCGCCTCCTCGGCCAGGCGGTTCACGTTCGTGTGGTAGTCGAGCGGCGGGCCGACCTCCAGCGCGGCGGCGGCCTGGGCGATCATCGTGCTGACGAAGCCGGCGCACCAGGCGTCGACGCCCTGCGGGAGGTGCGGCGTGCGGGGGCGCTGGTCGCCGTGGAGGTAGAGGCGCACCCAGGGGCCGCGATTCTGGCCGCCGACCTCGCGGGCGTGGTTGCGGAGATGCTGCAGCGCGTAGGCGGCAACGAGCTGGCCGAGGGTGGCGCCGCGCGGCGGCTCGATCCGGCGGAGCGCCTCCGCCATCGGGCGGATCAGCAGCGCGAACGTCTGCGGATCGACCTCCCCCGTCACCGGAAGCACGCCGGTCGAGCCCTGGAAGTCGCGCACCGCCTGTTCGGTGGCGGAGCCGTACTGCCCGTCGATCATCACCTCGAACTCGTTGAGGCAGAGCCACTCCTGGATCAGCCGCACGTGCTCGCCGCGGCGCCCACGGCGGAACGTCGTGTCGAGATGGAGCAGGGTGTCGTTGCCGGAGATGGAGGTGGGGGCGCGGCGCGCGAGCATGGTCATGCGCGCATCATATTCATTCAGTGCGCGTGACTGTTGTGCAGCGCGAAAACGATCGCGCCCGCGACCGCCATCCCCATCACCGTCGAGAAGATCAGCGAGCGGCGCGGCCGCTCGTGCACGTGCGGCAGGAGATCGCTCGCGCCGAGGTAGAGGAGGAAGCCGGCCATGAACGCGAGCTGCAGCGCGAGGACGTGCGGCCCGATGCGGAAGACGTTCGCCAGCAGCGCGCCCGCCACCGGCGCGGCGGCGTCGATGAGCAGGAGGGCGATCGTGCGCCAGCGGCTGTTGCGGGTGGCGAGCATGAACGTGACGGTGTTCAGCCCGTCCGCGAAGTCGTGCGCCAGCACCGCGATCAGCACCACCACCCCCACCTCGGTCCCGGCCTGGAAGCCGACGCCGATGGCGAGGCCGTCGAGGAAGCTGTGGAAGGAGAGCCCGATCGCTCCCGCCAGGCCGACGTTGTGATGGTGGCCGGGGGCGTCGTGCGCCTTCTCGCTGTGGATGATGGTCAGCTTCTCGAGGAGGAAGATGGTCAGGAAGCCGCCGATGAGCATGGCCATCAGCGAGCGGAAGTCGAGGTTCGCGCTGTGGGAGAGCTCCGCGATCTCGGGGAGCAGGTGAAGGAAGACGACGCCGACCAGCAGCCCGGCCGAGAAGGCCATGATGGCGTTCAGGTAGCGTTGATAGCGGAATGCAAACGCGCCCCCGGCGAGAGTCATCCCGAAGGCCAGGAGGGCCCAGAGCGCACTCATGAGGCGCGGATTGTAATCGGTTGCGCGTTGCGCGTTGCTGGTTGCTGGTTGCTGAGGGCATCAGCCGGCGAGAGTGCCAGTGCAGCACCAGCAACGAGCAACCAGCAACCGCCGTCGATCAGGCGGCGTAGACGCGGACGAGGAAGACGGTGTCTTCTTTCTTGACCGTGGCGATCGACTCGCGGCCACGGCTCGGCTGGCTGAAGCTGACCAGTTCCGCGGCGCTCTGCTGGACGTAGCGGTGGATCGCCTCGCCGGCGTCTTCCGCGTCGATGACGGTATGGCGCGCCTCACCGTCGAACGACGGGCGGTGCGTGTACTCGCTGGTCAACTCCCGGGCTTCGATGGTGTATTGCAAAAGCGCCTCCCCGTTTTTGCGTGTCCCGCAACAGCTGAGCAAGAATCGGGCCTGTCATCGCTCCTTCAGATAGCCATGGATCAGGTGCACTGCCATGGCCCCCTCCCCGACCGCGGAGCCGACCCGTTTCGCCGACCCGTGGCGCACGTCACCGGCCACGAAGACGCCGCGCATGCTGCTCTCGAGGTGACCCGGCCAGCAGTTCGCCGGCCATGTCTCCAGGTGTTGCGGCCGGAGATCGCGCCCGGTGAGGACGAAGCCCTGCTTGTCGCGGGCGACGGCGCCGGCCAGCCACTCCGTGCGCGGCGCGACGCCGATCCAGACGAAGAGGGCGTCGGTGCGCAGCTCGCGCGTCTCCTTGGTCTCGGTGTCTTCCAGCACGATCGACTCGATGCGCTCCTCCCCCTTCACCTCCGCTACGCTGGTCTTCGTCAGCAGCTCGACGTTCGGGAGGGAGTTGATGCGGTCGACGAGGTAGCGCGACATCGTCGTCTCGAGGCTCGGGTCGATGGTGATGATGGTCAGGCGGCGGACGTAGCGCGCGAGGAGCAGCGCCGCCTGCGCCGCGGAGTTCCCGCTGCCGAGGAGGCAGACCTCGCCGTCGCGCATGCGGGCCGCCTCCGCGGCCGCCGCGCCGTAGTAGACGCCGGAGCCGGTCAGCCGCTCCGCCCCCTTCGCCTTGAACTGCTTGTAGGCGACGCCCATGGAGAGAAGCACGGTATGGCTGACGATGCGGGTGCCGTCGTCGAGCACGATGACCCGGTAGCCGCGGTCGTCCTGCAGCTTGACGGCCGCCTTGGTCAGCAGGATCTCGGTCCCGAACTTCTGCGCCTGCAGGACGGCCCGCGACGCGAGCTCGGCGCCGGACAGGCCGTCGGGAAAGCCGAGGTAGTTCTCGATAAGAGCGCTGGATCCGGCCTGTCCGCCGGGGACGTCCCGCTCCACGATCATCGTACGCAGCCCCTCGGAGCTCGCGTAGACGGCGGCGGCCAGTCCGGCCGGACCGCCCCCGACGATGACCAGGTCGTAGAACGTCTCCTCGGGCGAGGTGCTGAAACCGAGCTTCCGGGCCAGCTCCTCGTCGGAGGGGTCGACCAGCTCCGAGCCGTCGGGGAAGATGATGCGCGGCGCCTCGTCGGTCTCCCGCTCTTCATCCTCGTCGCCGGTGGTGTCGATCCAGCGGTAGGGGACGCGGTGGCGCGCCAGGAGGTCCTTGACGTTGTGGCAGCGGGGCTGCCACTGGTCGCCGATGATCTCGACGACGTCGTTGGCGGTGGAGGTGGTCTCCCAGGCACGGAGGGCGTCGCGGACGATCGGCTCGAGCGCGGTCTCGGGAGTCTCCCACGGCTCGTCGAGGCTGTAGTCGACCAGCCCTTCCCGTTTTGCGTCACGCGCAAAGTCGGGGTTGATGTCGCCGGCGTAGAGGATGACCTTCACGCCGGCGGAGATCTCCTTCGCGCGGGCCAGCAGCTCGCGGAGCATCTCCTCGTCGAGGATGTGCCGGACGAGGAGGAGGACCAGCGGCTGTCCGGCGGCGGCGGAGGTTTCGACGGTATCGCGCGCCTCCTCGATGGAGCGGACGGTGATGACGTCGAAGGTTTCGGAACAGTCGGCGAGAAGAAAGTCGCGTCCGCGGCCGAGGTGCTCCTCGTGCGGTTCGATCAGAAGAATGAGAGGTTTGGACCCCGGTTGCTGCGGCACGAGGAGCGACTTGTGCGATTCCGGTGCCGCGCGTCCTCCCTGGAGCGACGGGCTCTCAGCCCGCCGCCGGTGCTCGCGATGAACGGGATGCCGGGCTGAGAGCCCGGCACTCCAGAAGGAACGCAGACAGCCTCGGCCGGGCTTGAAAATTGCAGCAGCCGCAACTCCGGATGGGTTCCACCAAGGGAAGAGTGCTGGTCGTGGACGACGAGCCGGCGATTCGTGCGCTCGTGGCCAAGATCCTTCAGCGCGCCGGCTACCCGGTCGATACCGCGCGGGACGGCGCGGAGGCGATCGAGAAGCTGAACCAGGAGGAGGCCAAGTACGCCGTCCTGGTGCTCGACCTCATGATGCCGAACATCGACGGGTACGGCCTGATCGAGTACCTCAAGGAGCGGGGCGGCCCCCGGCCGGCGATCATCGTCGTCAGCGCCGGCGACTCGGCCGCCTTCCGTCAGCTCGACGGCGCGATCGTGCATTCGATTCTGCGCAAGCCGTTCGACATCGACGTGCTGGGCGACCTCGTGGACGCGGCCGCGCAGTCGCTCCAGGAAGAAGAGGAGCGGGAGAACCGCCTCAAGTCGGCCGAAGTGGTGCCGTTCCGGCGCAACGACAACAAAAGCGGCTAGGACCTGCGCGGCAGAACGCACCGACGGAGTGGCCGTACGTGCACCGGCGGAGCAACCAGCGCTGCCGGCCGTGCCGGCTAGGAGCCTGCGCGGCAGAAATGAAGAGACGGATGCGAGCCGCGGGCGGTCAGCTGAGTCGAAGCAGTGAATAGCTGAAGTCGCGATGGCTTGGGGCAGAAAGGTGTTCTGAGTCACGACGAACTCAAACACGCAACAC
>DASWNW010000016.1:0-93102 GCA_036399015.1 Thermoanaerobaculia bacterium
GTCCCCTGGGCGGCACGCAGCGAGTCCTCGCGCAGGCGAGGAACCCCGGACAACCGACAACCGACAACCGACAACCTTCATAACAGCCCCCGCGCCTCCAGCAGCTCCGCATTCAACACCGCCGCTCCCGCCGCGCCGCGGATGGTGTTGTGCACCAGCACGACGAAGCGAAAGTCGAGGATGGGGCAGGGGCGGAGGCGGCCGATGGAGACGGCCATGCCGCGCTCGCGGTCGCGGTCGAGGCGCGGCTGGGGGCGGTCGTCCGCGTCGACGTAGTGGATCGGAAATTTAGGCGCGGAGGGGAGGCGGAGGCGCTGCGGCTCGCCGACGAACGTCTCGAATCCTTCGCGCACGTGCTCGGTGAACGCGATCTCGCCCATCTTCACCGAGACGGTCATGAGGTGGCCGTCGATGACCGGGACGCGGTTCACCTGTGCCGAGATCTTCATCGGCGCCTCGGTGAACGCGCTGCCGGTCCACTCGCCGAGGATCTTGCGCGGCTCGGTCTCGATCTTCTCCTCCTCGCCGCCGCCGATGTAGGGGATGACGTTGTCGAGGATCGCGTACGACGGCACGCCCGCGTAGCCGGCGCCGCTGATGGCCTGCATCGTCGTGACGTGCACCGCCCGCACGCCGACGGCGCGGTGGATCGACGCGAGCGCCATGGCCAGCCCCATCACCGAGCAGTTCGGGTTCGTGACGATGTAGCCGCGCGAGTTGCGCCGCTTGCGCTGCTGCTCGACCGCGTCGATGTGCTTCGCGTTGACCTCCGGGATCAGCAGCGGGACGTCGGCGCCCATGCGGTGGTTCTTCGAGTTCGAGATCACGGCGCAGCCGCGGTTTGCGTACTCGTCCTCCGCCTCGCCCGCCACCGAGGAGTCGAGGCCGGAGAAGAGGAGGCGCGACTCCAGCTCCGCGCCGAGCGGCTTCACCGTCAGCCCCGCCACGTCGTCCGGGATGAGCGTCTCGAGGCGCCAGTCGGCGGCGCCGGCGTACGGCTTTCCGGCGCTGCGGTCGGAGGCCACCACCTCGTGGACGCGGAACCAGGGATGGCGCTCGAGCAGTTGGATGAAACGCTGCCCGACGGAGCCGGTGGCGCCGAGGATGGCCACCGGGATGCGCTCGGTGCGGCGGTTGTCGGCTGCGTTTTCGGCCGGCAGTGTTGCAGTCATGGATGGGCTCCCTTGCAAGACTGATTCTATGATCTTGCGATGCTGCCGGTCGAAGAGGCTCAGGCGCGGGTGATGGCGGAGGTGACGCCCGGTCCTGCCGAGCGCGTGCCGTTCGCCGAGGCGCACGGGCGGGTGCTGCGCGAAGACGTCGCCGCGGCGCACGACCTGCCGCCGGCCGACAACAGCGCCATGGACGGCTACGCGGTGCGCGCCGCCGACGTGCCGGGGCGGCTGCCGGTCTCCGGCGACATCCCGGCCGGGCACCCCGCCACCCGTCCTCTGACGCCCGGTACCGCCATGCGCATCATGACCGGCGCGTTCGTCCCCGACGGCGCCGACACCGTGATCCAGGTCGAGCTGACCGACGGCGGGATGGAGCTCGTCGAGATCCACAAGGCGCTGCCGGTTGGGACGAACATCCGCCGGCGAGGGGAGGACATGCGCGCCGGCCAGGTGGTGCTGCGCGCCGGCGTGCGCATCGGACCGCCGGAGCTGGCGGTGCTGGCGTCGGCGCAGAAGACATCGGTGCTCGCCGGGCGGCGTCCCACGGTGGCGATCCTCTCGACCGGCGACGAGCTGGTGGAGCTCGACGCGCCGCTTTCCCCCGGCCGGATCGTGAATACGAACGGCCCGCTGCTGGCGGCGCTCGTGGCCGAGGCGGGGGGGATTCCGCGGCAGCTCGGGATCGTCCGCGACGAGCGGGAGGCGACCATCGCCGCGCTCCGAACGGCACTCGACTCCGACTTCGTGATCTCGTCCGGCGGCGTCTCCGTCGGCGCGTTCGACTTCGTGAAGGAGGCGCTGGAGGCGGTCGGCGCCGAGACGAAGTTCTGGCGCGTGGCCATGAAGCCGGGGAAGCCGGTCGTGCTCTCACGCTACGAGGACCGGGTGATCTTCGGCCTGCCCGGCAATCCGGTGTCGTGCTTCGTCTCCTTCCATCTCTTCGTCGCGCCGGCGCTGCGGAAGTTCGCGGGGCAGGAGGATCGCCTCTTCGCTCCCACGGTGCGCATGCGCGTCGACGCGCCGCTGAAGTCGCCGGGAGACCGGCGGGTGTACGTCCGCGCGCGCGTCTCCGCGATCGGCGGCGAGCTGGTGGCGACGCCGCTGACGGCGCAGGGCTCCGGCTCGCTGACGTCGATGCTCGGCGCGAACGGGCTGGCGATCGTCGACGAAGGGGTGACGCGGGTGGAGGCGGGAGCGGTCGTGCCGGTGGTGCTGCTCTCTACATAGAGCCGGCGACGCTCAGCTCCGCGAGCATGCGCGTGAGCTTCCGCGCCTCGGTGTCCCCCGATTCGTACGTCCGGCAGAGGAGCGCGACCTGCTCGTCCGGCTCCGCGGCGGCGATCGTGAACCCGTTCTGCGGTTGCTCGGCGGTCGAGCTGTGCTCCGAGGCCCAGCCGGCGGAGTCGAGGACCCAGCGGATGAAGCCGGACGCGGGGCGGCGCCAGGCGGCGGTGAGCGTCTCGTCGCCGATCAGGTTCCCTTCGCGGTCGCCGCGCGCGTTCGCCTCGAGCGCGACCAGCATCTCCTTCGCCGAGTTGGCGATCAGGACGCAGAGCGTCTCGTTCTCCTCGAGGAAACGGAGCCCGGAGCGCGACGCCGTCGTGCGCACCGTCTCCGCCGTCACCTCCACCTCCTCGCCGCGCCAGTAGAAGCGGAGCAGGGCACGCGCGTCGGCGGGGATGGCCTCGTCGTATTCGATGAGGGCGCCGGTGGCGCTGACGTCGACGAGCCGGACCGCGAAGTCGCCGAACCAGCCGTCGATCGGCTCGAGGAGCGTCAGTCGCTGGAAATGGCGCCGCTCGTCGTTCACGGCACCTTTCGCACGTCGGTGATCCAGTAGGCGCGCTCGGTGACGTGCAGCCGCGCCTCGACCCGCGAGTTGTCCGGCGGCAGCGTCCCGACCTCGGCCCCCCGCACGGCGTAGTCCATCTTCATCGCGGTCATGAACCCGGGGATCTCCTCGTGGTCCATGAAGACCGTGTTCGCCCCCGCATTGCGCGAGAGGATCACGCCGCGGACCGGGTAGAGCTTCTCCCCCGCCTCGCTGACCGGCTTCGGCGGCTCGTCCGAGCACGCCCCCAGCACGAGCAGCACCAGGAGGGCGGCAGCGACGGCGCGAAGCATCGGTGGCGATTATAGGAGCGGCGGGGGAGAATAGGCGGTGATGGGACGCACGAAAGAACCGGTCGCGGCACCGTTCGACCCGTGGGCCGAATACCAGCGCATTCAGCTCACGGCGGAGCAGAAGCGCGAAGATTAGCGGCGTCCTGTGGAGCGGCGGGCTTCAGCCCGCCGCCGTACCGATTGCCCGGCGGCCGACTCCCTGAGTCACGTATCATCCGCCCCGCATCTGCTGTAGAGAAGGAGTCGGTTCAATGCTTCCAGACAGGACATTCGAGGGGCGCACCGGCATCATCACCGGGGGCGCGACGGGGATCGGGTTTGCCGTGGCGCGCGAGGTGGCGCGTTTGGGCGGGCGGGTGGTCATTGCGAGCCGGAAGGAAGAGAAGCTCGGGCCGGCGGTGGAGCAGATCCGGTCGGAGACGGGGCGCGCCGACGCGGCCGCGTATCACGTCCTCGACGTGCGCGACTCCGCTGCCGTCGACGCCATGGCCGCCAAGGTGGACGCCGACTTCGGGCGCATCGACTTCCTGGTGAACAACGCCGCGGGCAACTTCATCGTCTCCGCCGAGGAGCTGTCCCCGAACGGCTGGAACACCGTGATCGGCATCGTCCTGAACGGCACGTTCTACTGCTCGAGCGCGGTCGGGAAGCGGATGATCGAGAAGAAGACGGGCGGGGTGATGCTGAACGTCATCGCCAACTACGCCTGGACCGGCGGCCCGGGCGTGATCCACTCCGCGAGCGCGAAGGCGGGCGTATTGGCCCTCACCCGCACGCTGGCCGTCGAGTGGGCGCGCCACAAGATCCGCGTCAACGCCATCGCACCCGGTCCGGTCGACACGCCGGGCGCGGCGGAGCGCCTCTTCCCCGACCCGATGATCATGGAGGGGATCCGCAAGACGATCCCGCTGCGGCGCTTCGCGAATCTCGAGGAGATCGCGCAGGCGGCCTCGTACCTCCTGTCCGACTTTTCGTCTTACATGACGGGCGAGAACTTCGTGATCGACGGTGGGCAGTGGCTGTCGGGCGCCGACTACTTCACTCGCCTGAAGCAGATGATGCCGAAGTCGTGAGGTAGTCGACCGCCACCCGCGCCAGCGCACGCACGCCCAGCCCGAGGCCGCTCTCGTCGATGTAGAAGAGGGGGGAGTGGTTCGACGGCGCCTGCTCCGGCGTCTGGCCGGGCGGACGGGTGCCGACCCAGAAGAAGAGCCCCGGCACCTCGCGCTGGAAGAACGAAAAGTCTTCCGCGCCGAGGACCGCGTTCACCAGCTTCACCTTCTGCGCGCCGGCCGCGCCGCGCAGCGACGGCAGCGAGCGCTCGGTGAGTGCCGGGTCGTTGTAGGTGATGGGATAGCCGTTGGTGATCGTCACCGTCGCGGTCGCGCCGGCCGACGTGGCGATGCTCTCGGCGGTGCGGCGGATGCGGTTGTGGATCTCGTCGCGCATGTGCGACTCGAGCGAGCGGATCGTCCCGATCATCTCCACCTCGTCGGGGATGATGTTGTTGCGCACGCCGCCGTGGATGGCGCCGACGGTGACGATGGACGGCGCGACGGTCGAGTCGAGCTGCCGGCTGGGGATGGTCTGCAGGCCGAGGACGATCTGCGAGGCGACGACGATCGGGTCGACGCCGAGCCAGGGATAGGCGCCGTGCGTCTGCTTCCCCTTCACCGTGATCTTGAAGGAGTCGACCGCCGCCATCATCCCTTCCGGCTTGTAGGCGATCTCCCCGACGGCGTAACGCGACGTGACGTGCAGCCCGTAGATGGCGTCGACCTTCGGGTTCTGCAGCGCGCCTTCCTTGACCATGAGCGCGGCGCCCCCTTCCTCGCCCTGCGGCGCTCCCTCTTCGGCAGGCTGGAAGATGAACTTCACGGTGCCTGGCAGCTCGGCGCGCATGCCCGCCAGCACCTCCGCGACGCCGAGGAGGATGGCCACGTGCGCGTCGTGCCCGCAGGCGTGCATGACGCCGACTTCCTGTCCGTTGTACGTCGTGCGCACCTTCGACGCGAACGGCAGGTTGACCTGCTCGGTCACCGGCAGCGCGTCCATGTCCGCTCGCAGCGCCACGACCTTCCCCGGCTTGCCGCCGCGCAGCAGGCCGACGACGCCGGTATGCGCCACCTTCTCCTGCACCTCGATCCCCAGCGCGCGCAGCCGCTCCGCGACGATCTTCGCCGTGCGCACCTCCCGGTTCCCGAGCTCCGGATGCTGATGCAGGTCGCGGCGCGTGGCAATCACGCCCGCCTCGACCTTCGCCGCCGCCGCGTCAATGCGCGGGGCGAGTGCTGGGGTGGACATGGTGAGGGCCTCCGTGAGGGCGAGAGCGGCGAGGAGGGGGGACATGCGGGGGATTGTACGGATGAAGAAGTTCGAATGAAGAAGTTCGAATGAAGAATTTCGAATGAAGAATGAAGAAGCGCACGTGGCGGCGTCGGTCCCTTAATTCTTCATTCGAAATTCTTCATTCTTCATTCTTCATTCGCCGTCGTACGGCGCAGCTTTTCCGCCTTCTGAATCAGCTCCCCAAACCAATCCGCAAAGTGCGTCTCATCCTTCTCCAACGCCTGCAGCCGTGTGCGCAGGGCCATTTCGATGAACTGGTCGAGGAAACGGCGGAGCTCGTCGTGGTGGCCCATGAGCATGAGCGTGGACGACTGCGTCTCGATCGTTTGAAAGGCCTGGAGCGCCTGCGCATATTCGCCACTGAAGTAGTCGAATGCGGCGCGCGGGTCGTCGTCGGGCGTCATGATCTCGGGACGCTAGTGTAGCGTCAGGCGGACAGTTGCACCCTCCGAAACAGGCGCTCTAGAGAGGAACGCGTCGGCATTCCCGCTGCACTCGAATCCGTCCGCACACCCTGGGGTCAGCAAGAAAACATCGCGGAGGTTTTTGTTATGCCTGCAGCCGGTCGTCGTGTCTCTGCCGTCGCCACACTCCTTCTCCTCGCTCTCTCGGCCGGCGCGCAGACGACCCCTCTGACCGCCGGCGAGACCATCGAAGTCTCCATCGTCAACGTCGACGTCTTCGTCACCGACCGTGAGGGCAACCGCGTCCGCGGCCTCACCGCGGCCGACTTCGAGATCCGCGAAGACGGCAAGCCGCAGCCGATCACGAATTTCGCCGAGTACGCCGGTGACGACGACGGCGAGTTCTCGGTCGAGGCGCGCACCAGAACGGCCGCCGCCCCGAGCGCCGCGGCCGCGCCCGAGAAGCGCACCATCGTCGTCTTCCTCGAGTCGATGACCCTCGCCCCCTTCCGCAGCAAGCCGGTCTTCGACTCGATCCGGTCGATGCTGCGCCAGACGGTCCGCCCCGGCGACTCGGTGGCCATCGTCTCCTGGCACCACGCCGCGCTCGTGCGGCAGGACTTCACCGACGATCTCGACAGCCTCGAGCGGGCGCTCGACGAGATCGAGGCGGAGAACACCGGCGTCGAAGGCAATCCTGCCGAGGCGGTACGGCGGCGGATCGAGTTCGCGAAGGAGTTCCAGCGCGAGCTCGTCGAGGCCGGCTATCCGATCGGCGAGGCGGCCGACACCACCTTCCACGCCCTCTCCACCGCGCAGGCGGAGCTGTTCGAGATCCGCCAGAAGTCGTTCGCGCTCCGCTCGTACATGGAGGCGATCGCCGGCTTCGAGGGCAAGAAGATCGTGATCATGTCCACCGAGCGCTTCGGCCAGTACGCCGGCGCCGATTACTTCGGCGGCGAGGTGCCGTTCCGCTACCGCGCCGAGCTCGACACGCGCGTCTACCGCGAGGCGGTCATCGCCACCGCGAACGCGAACAACATCACCATCTATCCGATCTTCGCGCGCGGCCTCGGATGGAACAGCCACGCCGTCAGCGCGGCGGAGTCGGGCCGGGGCATCTATCGCATCGACTCCGACGGCGACCTGCGCCGCTTCGCCTCGGACAACTACTCGCTCCTCAACGAGACTTCCTCGCTCGACGAGATCGCCGACGAGACCGGCGGCATGCTGGCGTGGGGAAGCAAGGACGTGGCGAAGCTGATGCCGCGCATCGCCGAGGACCTCGAGTCGTACTACTCCCTCGGCTACCGCGCGCCCGCCACCGGCCGCGACGACTCCCGCGACATCCGCGTCGTGGCGAAGAACAGGAACTACGTCGTCCGCTCCCGCCGCGAATACGTCGAGAAGTCGGACGACACCCGCATGACCGATCTCGTCATCGCCAACCTCGTGCGCCCCGACACCGGCAGCCGCCTGCCGATCGAGGTGGAGGTCGGCAAGATCACCAACCACGGCCGCCGCCGCGCCGTGCCGCTCAAGATCCGCGTCCCCATCGACGCGCTGTCGAAGGAGGAGAGCGGCGGCGAGTTCTCCGTCTATCTCGCCGCGGGCGGCGCGTTCGGCATCATCAGTGAGGTCGACCGCAAGACGCAGCGCTACACCATCGACCAGGTCCGCCTCGCCACCGTGGACGACGCCGCCTTCACGTACGACGTCACCTTCGACATCGAGCGCGCCGCCTACCGCCTCTCCGTCGGCGTCTTCGACGAGATCTCCAGAGACTACGGCCTCGCCCACATCGAGCTTCCCCTGGAGGAAGAACGGTGATCCGCCACCTCAGTCACGCCCGCATCGGAATGGAAACGAATATGACCAGAGCCATCTGCAGTGTCGCCTTGCTGTTCCTCATCCCACTCGCGCTCGCGGCGCAGGAGCCCCCCACGCTCGGCGAGTCGATCGACGTCTCGATCGTGAACGTCGACGTCGTCGTCACCGACCGCGAGGGCAACCGCGTGCGCGGCCTGACCCGCGGCGACTTCGAGGTCTACGAGAACGGCGTGCTGCAGGAGGTCTCGAACTTCTCGGAGTTCTCCGCGGTGCCGGAGGCCGGACGCGTCGGCGTCGAAGGCGGCATACCCGCCGAGACCGCGCCGCGCGAGAAAAGGACGGTGGTGGTCTTCTTCGAGAAGATGCGCCTCTCCGCGATCCACGTCGACCCGCTGATCGAGCAGTTGAAGAGCACCGTTCGGGCGATGCTCGGGCCGGGCGACGAGGTCTCGCTCGTGGTCTGGAGCCGCTACGGCGGCATCGCGCACGTCGAGCTCACCAGCGACGTCGCCTCGTTCGGCCGCGCGCTCGACACCGTGGCGAAGGTCGCCAAGGGAGCGCAGATCGATCACATCGACGCTTTACGCCAGGAGACGGAGCTGGTGCGCGAGTTCGAGGAGGGGATGGCCCAGATGGCGTCGGCCGCCGGCACGGCGCCCGGCAGCGCCTCGTACATCGACACGAGCGCCGCCCTGCTGCTGCCGATGATGATCGCCTACAACGAGATGAAGGTGCGCACCGCCGCCATCAATTCGGCCATCAACAGCATGAGCGGCATCGAGGGGAAGAAGGTCCTCATCCTCGCCACGCGCCGCCTCGGAGAAATCGCTGGAGCGGAGTACGCGTACGCCGGCGGCGCGGTGTTCATCTCGGCCGACCTCAAGCAGCGCTTCGGTGCCGAGCGGATGATCCAGTCGATCATCGACAACGCCAACGCCAGCCGCGTCACGATCTATCCGATCTACCCCGTCGGCCTCGGGCACTCCTTTCCCGACGCGTCGATGAGCAGCACCGTCCCGCCGGCGGCCGAGCACCTCATCCTGATGAACGAGACGGTCTCGCTCAACCAGATCGCGAAGCAGACCGGCGGCCTCATGGCCGCGAGCGCGAAGGACGCGGTGCGCCTCCTGCCGCGCGTCGCCTCCGACATGACGGACTACTACTCGCTCGCCTACCGCATCACGCCGACGAACACCGACAGCGCGCGCAACATCGTCGTGAAGACGCGGCGCCCCGGCCTGACCGTCCGCGCCCGCGGGCAGTTCGTCGAGAAGTCGGACGACACCCGCATGCGCGACCGCGTCGTGGCCACGCTCTTCCAGGGCTCGCCCGCGTCGCAGATCGGCATCCACGCCACGCTCGGCAAGCGGCAGAAGAGGCGCGGCAACGAGGTGCTGCCGTTGAGCATCCGCGTGCCGATCGCCGACCTGACCACGCTGCCCGAGGGGGACCGGCACGCCGGCAGCTTCGCGGTGTACGTCGCGTCGGCCGCCGACCTCAACGAGTTGAGTGACATCACCGAGAAGAAGCAGGCCTTCGAGCTCAAAGAGTCGCAGCTCGCCGCCGCGCAGGCCGGCTTCTTCACCTATGACCTAGACCTCACCGTGAATCGCAAAGCCAAGTACGTTGCAGTGGGTGTGTTCGACGAGGTGGGCCGCTCCTACGGGCTGGTCCGTCTCAACCTGGAGGATGGCAAGTGAACGCAAGAAAAATAGTCGCCCTGTTGTGTCTCGTTTCGCTCGTCGCCAGCGCGCAGGATGTCCAGCGCCTCGGCGAGACGGTCGATATTTCCATCGTCAACGTCGACGTCTTCGTCACCGACCGCGACGGCAACCGCGTGCGCGGCCTGACCGCGAACGACTTCGAGATCTACGAGAACGGACAGCTCCAGCCGATCTCGAACTTTGCCGAATACGCGTCCGGCAGCAACGAGCGCGTCGGCGTCGGGGGAACGCGCCGGGCAGCGACGGCCGCGCCGCGCGAGAAGCGCAACATCCTCATCTTCTTCGAGGAAATGTACCTGCCGCCGCACCGCGCCGATCCGCTCTTCGACACGCTCAAGGAAACCGTCGCCCGCACCGTCGCGCCGGGAGACGCGGTCTCGGTCGTGTCGTGGAGCCGCTTCGGCATCGAGCACGATGAGTTCACCGACGACGTTCGGGCGATCCACACCTCCATCGACCGCGTGGCCGAGGAGACGAAGAAGGCGCAGCACGACCCGGTGCAGCAGCAGCGTGAAGAGGCTGCCGCGCTCCGCGAGTTCAACCGCAGGGTCGCCGAGATGGCAGCGAGCGGCGGCGGCAGCCTCGGGAGCCGCGGCGGCCTGGCCCAGACGCAGCAGCAGGTGGCGAGGCCGGCCAACGACGGCGGCGAGGCGGGTGAAGGCGGCGCCGCGCAGCTCTACATGCTCATGGCGTACAACGAGATGAAGGTGCGCGTGGCCGCGATCAACTCGGCGATCACCAGCATGTCGGGTCTCGAGGGAAAGAAGATCCTCTTCCTGGCGACGCGCCGTCTCGGCGAGATCGCGGGCGCCGAGTTCGCGTACGCCGGCGGCACGCAGCGAATCCCGGCCAACCTCCGTCTGCGCTACGGCACAGCGGAGTTGATGCAGTCGATCGTCGACAACGCGAACGCCAGCGGCGTCACGATCTATCCGGTCAATCCCCCCGGCGTCCGGAGCGCGCTGCCGGACACCACGCTCACCACCGAGCCCGATCCAGAGGCGACGCCGGCGGCGGTCGAAGGGGCCGAGTACCTGACGCTCCTCAACGAAACCGTCTCGCTCAACGAGATCGCGAAGCAGACCGGCGGGCTGATGGCCGCCGGGACGTCGGACGTGATCGACCTCCTCCCGCGTATCGCCTCCGACATCACCGACTACTACTCGCTCGCGTACCGCGTCAGCGTGACGGGGGAGGACCACGCGCGCGACATCGTGGTGAAGACGAAGAGGCCGGGCCTGACGGTGCGCGCGCGTCGCCAGTTCGTCGAAAAGTCCGACGACTCACGCATGCGCGACCGGCTCCGCTCCACGCTCTTCCGCGCCGCGCAGGAGTCGCAGATCGACATCACCGCCACCGCCGGCGAGGCGACGGTGACCGGCAACCGCCGCTCCGTGCCGGTGCAGATCCGCATCCCGATCAAGGACCTCACCGTCCTGCCGCGGGGCGAGGGCAAGCACGCCGGCAGCTTCTCGGTCTACGTCGGCGCGGCGGCCGATCTCGACGAGCTGAGCGACATCACGGAGAAGACGCAGCCGTTCGAGGTCGACGAGGCGAAGCTGGAGGACGCGCAGGCCGGCTGGTTCACGTACGACCTCGACGTGGAAGTGAACGAGAAGTCGCGCTACCTCGCCGTCGGCGTCATGGACGAGGTCGGCCGCACGTATGGCCTCACCCGCCTCGATCTCAAGGACGGGGGCGCGTAAGGTGCAGTAGCGACGCCGCATGCCGCGCATCAGCCGCATCGGCGTCGTCTCCGATACCCATGGCAGAGTGCATCCGGCGCTCGCGGACCTGTTCGCGAGCGTCGATGCCATCGTCCACGCCGGCGACATCGGCGGCGAGCACGTGCTCGAGTCGTTGCGCGCGCTCGCCCCGCTGACCTCCGTCGACGGCAACAACGACGACGCCACGGGCGAGGAGATCGCGCGCCTGAAGCTCGGCACGCTGCGCATCCTCCTCACCCACATCCTCCCCCGCCCGCACACCCCCGCGCCGCGCGTCCTGGAGTCGCTGCGCGCCGAGCCGGCCGACGTCGTCGTCTTCGGCCACAGCCACCTCCCTCACAACGAGGTCGTGGCCGGCGTCCGCTACTTCAACCCCGCCAGCGCCGGCCCCCGCCGCTTCGACCTCCCCATCGCCGCCGGCCTGCTGGAAAAGCAGGGCCGCGAATGGAAGGCGGTGCACGTCGCGCTGGACGAGAGGTCGGTGGAGGCGTTGAAGAAGACGATGAATCGGTTGTCGAGGCGGTGACCGCTGCGTTGCCGGTTGCCGGTTGCCGGTTGCCAGTTGCCCGTTGCCGGTTACCAGTTGCCGGTTGCCGGAGAGTTGCGCGTTGCGAGTTGCGCGTCATTCGCCCGGCTGGCAACCGGGAACGGGTAACCGGCAACTCACGCCCACAGGCGTGCATATAATCCCCGCCTCATGGCCTTTCTCGAGGCGCGCGGGCTCTCGAAAACGTATCGCAACGCGGAAGTACCGGTGGTCGTGTTCGACGGGCTCGATCTCGAGGTGCAGCAGGGCGAAATGCTGGCGATCGTCGGACCTTCCGGCATCGGCAAGTCGACGCTCCTCCATCTCCTCGGCGGCCTCGATCGCGCCGACTCCGGCCACGTCCGCGTCGCCGACCACGAGCTCACGCGCATGAACGCCGACGCGCTGGCGCGGTTCCGCAACCGGAACGTCGGCTTCGTCTTCCAGTTTCACCACCTCCTGCCGGAGTTCAGCGCCGCGGAGAACGTGGCCATGCCGGGCTGGATCGGCAAGATGGAGCGCGACGAGGCGCTGCAGCGCGCGCACGCGCTCCTCGGCGAGCTCGGACTCGAGCGGCGCAGCGGCCACTATCCCAACCAGCTCTCCGGCGGCGAACAGCAGCGCGTCGCCATCGCGCGTGCCCTGCTCGCCGAGCCGATCCTCTTCCTCGCGGACGAGCCGACGGGCAACCTCGATTTCGAAACATCCGAACGGGTATTCGAGTTGATGCGGGACTGTCACCGCAAGCGCGGTTTGACGTCCGTTATTGTCACGCACAACCCCGAGCTCGCGGCGCGTTGCGACCGCACGTTCGAGATGAAACAGCAGCGCTACAACTAATCGAGAGGGGGGCTGCGATGCGTCGCATGCTCGCTGTTCTGCTGGCCTGTTGCACCGCGGTCCCGGCGATCTCCCAGGATCCCCGTTTCGGCGAGGTCATCGAGGTGTCGCTCGTCAACGTCGACGTGATCGTCACCGACCGCGCCGGCAATCACGTGCGCGGCCTCACCGCAGACGACTTCGAGCTGTACGAGAACGGGAAGCTGCAGCCGGTCACGAACTTCGCCGAGTATCGCGGCAGCGGCGCGACGCGCACCGTCGTCGCCGCCGCGCAGGGCACGCCGTCCGCTCCCGCCGCCGCCGAAGCGGCGCCGCCGCAGAAGCGCAACATCCTCGTCTTCGTCGACAAGCTCCAGGTGCACGGACGCGAGCGCAGGCAGCTCTTCGACGGCGTCAAGCAGTTCCTCCGCCGCAGCGTCCGTCCCGGCGACGCGGTCGGCATCGCGAGCTGGGTCTCCGGTCCGCGCAGCGCGCAGGAGCTCACCGACGACATGAAGCAGCTCGACGCGGCGCTCGACAAGCTCGCCGCGGAGCGCGGCAAGGTGCAGAAGAGCGAGTGGGACTACATCGAGCTCGAGAAGACGCAGCTCGAGTGGTACTACGCGCAGGGCGCCAGCATCGGCAGCGGCGGCAGCGCCGGCGTGCTCGCCTCGCAGTACGACGCCGCCGCGCGCGTGGTGCTCGACGTGCGGCAGAAGGCGCGCTCGATCACCTCGCTCATGCAGACCATGGCCGGCGCGGAGGGGCAGAAGATCCTCGTCCTCCTCTCGCACCGCTTCGCCCCCAACTCCGGCGCGGAGTACACCGGCATCGGCAACGACATGGCCATCACCGCCGACGCGCAGATCGGCGAGATGGTGAACGTGGCGAAGGCGAACGGCATCCGCGTCTACCCGCTCTACGCCACGCTCGGCGACCTCGACGTCGGCGAGACCGCGTCGCTCCAGGGACCGCCGGCGCTGAACGCCGCCACGCAGCGCTCGTCGCTGCGCAACATCGAGACCTCGTCCCTCATGAACATCGCCAACGAGACCGGCGGCGTGGCCGGCACCGGGCTGGGGGACATCGAGAAGGTCTTCACCAGCATCAGCGAGGACCTCGAGTCGTACTACTCGCTCGCGTATCGCGCCACCGAGCCGAACCGCGGGCAGCCGAAGCGGCTGACGGTGAAAGTGAAGAACGGCGCCTACCGCGTCCGCACGCGGCGCGACGTGGTCGACCGCACCTCCGAGACGCTGCTCCGGCAGCGGATCATCGCCAGCCTCCTCCAGCCGCCGCGCGTCGAAGGATTCCCGGTGAACGTGTTCCTCAGGAAGGCGCGCACCGAGTCGGGCCTCCTGCACCTCCCGCTGCAGATCAAGGTGCCGGTCAGCGCGCTGACGCTGCTGCCCGACGGCGCGGCGAAGCACAGCGGCGGCTTCAGCGTCTACATCGCCTGGGCGGGCGAGCTCGGCACCTCCAGCGACATCACCAAGCGCTCCTACCCGGTCGCCGTCGAGGCCGCACAGCTCGCCGCGTCGAAGTCGCAGGTCATCACCTACGACGTGGAGTTCGCCGCCACGCGCGCGGTCGACCGGGTGGTGGTGGCGGTGGTCGACGACGTCACGCAGGAGGTGGGGCTGGTGCGCTTCGACATCCCGCGGGCGGGGAGGAAGTGATGGCTCGCCGCCTGATCGCGTTCTGTTTCGCCTTCGTGCTCGCCGCCGTTCCCCTCCTCGCCCAACCGTTCGGCGAGACGATCGAGGTCTCGCTCGTCAACGTCGACGTGGTGGTCACCGACCGCCAAGGGCGGCACGTCGGCGGCCTCACCGCGGACGACTTCGAGGTCTACGGCAGCGGCCGGCGCCAGCCGGTGACGCACTTTCGCGAGTCGGCCGCGGCGGCCGGGGAGCCGGGGCAGAAGCGGTCGCTGGTCCTCTTCTTCGACCAGCTTCCGACCACGGTCGGACAGGATCGCGCGCGCCTCTTCGGGGAGCTGAAGGCGTTCGTGCGGCAGTCGGTGCGGCCGGGCGACGCGGTGTCGATCCTCGAATGGCAGCGCGGGCTGCACGTCCGGCAGCCGTTCACCGATGACCTGGCGGCGCTCGAGCGGGCGCTCGACGACGTCGCGCGGCCGGAGGTGCGCGCCAGCCGCGAGAACACCGAGATGATGCATTGGACGCGCGTCATGCGCCGGAGGTGGAGCCAGCAGGTCGGCGAGTCGCGCAACATCGACCGGCGGATCGAGTGGACCGCCGTCGACTCCGCCGACCGCGCGCTGGCGGAGATGAAAGGCAAGGCGGCCGCGCTGCGCGTCGCCATCGGCAGCATGGCTCCGCGCGACGGACGCAAGGCGCTGGTGATGGTGTCGCACCGCTTCTCGCAGTTCGCCGGAGGCGAGTACCTCGTCACCACCGCCGAGCGCGCGAACCGCTACTACGACACGGCCGGCCTGCAGCGCGAGGTCATCCAGGCCGCGAACGCCGGCGGCGTGACCATCTATCCCCTGTTCCCCGAGGGGCTGCCGATGTCGGAGGTCAGCGAGGCCGACGACGACATGATCGCCCGGCAGGGGAGGCGCACGGGGTACTCTCGCAACTTCTTCAGGAACGAGTCGGCGGCGCTGACGAACCTCGCCACGTCGACCGGCGGCTTCATGGCCTTCAGCGTCGCCGACATCACGCGCATGCTCCCGCGCATCGCCGCGGAGCTGGAGTCGTACTACTCGCTCGCCTTCCCGCTGCCGGACGCGAAGCCCGGCCCGCGGAAGATCGGCGTCCGTGCGAAACGCGACGGCCTGCGCGTCCGCTTCCGCCGCGAGTACGTCGTGGAGAGCGACCAGGACAAGCTGCGCGGCACGCTCACCGCGGCGCTCTTCGAGCCGGCCGGAACGGCACGCGGGGAGCTGCCGTGGCGCTACGAGCTCGCCGCGCCGGAGGAGAGCGGCGGGAAGCTCTTGCACCGCATCACGCTGCAGATCCCGGTGCGCGCCCTCACCGCGGTGCCGGACGGCCGGAGCCACAACGGCGCGTTCGAGGTGTACGTGCTCACGGTCGGCGGGGGAGGGGAGCTCGGCGAGGTGCAGCGCGGCGGCCGCCGTTTCCAGATCGCGAACGCCGAGCTCGAACGGGTGCGCGCCGGTGTCTTCACGTACGACCTCGCCGTCGAGACTCCGCCCGGCGGCGCGAAGGTCGCCATCGCCGTGGTCGACGGCGTGGCGAAGACGCACGGCATCGTGCGCGTCGACTTCTGACGGAACGTTTCCTGTGGAGCGGCGCCCGCTTCGGGCGCCGGCAGTTTTGACGGCGGCCGAGTTCTCGACGGCGGCCGAAGCGGCCGCCGCTCCACAGGGCAGCGCCCGCCGGGCACGAATCGTGGTTCTGCACTCCGCCGGAGGGGTAGCAGCAGCCCACCGGAAGAAGCGCGGGCGGGGAGGCGTTCCGAAGCTCGACGCCGGTTGACGTCTATAATCGGAGCGGCAACACCGGATTTAGCGAATCACGATGACGCGCTAACCAGTCCAATGTTCGAAAAATACAACGAGAAAGCACGCCGCGCACTCTTCTTCGCCCGATACGAAGCATCCAAGCTCGGCTCCCGCGTCATCGAGTCCGAGCACATCCTCCTCGGCGTCCTCCGCGAGGGGGAAGAAATCATCAAGGAGATCTTCTCCCGCTTCAACGTGAAGCCCGAGCAGATCCGCCGCGAGGTCGAAGGCGACCGCCTCTTCGTCGACCGGATCTCCTCCTCCGCCGAGCTCCCCCTCTCCGAAGAATCCAAGAAGATCCTCGCCTACGCCGCGCACGAGGCGGAGTCGATGCTCCACCAGTACGTCGGCACCGAGCACCTCCTCATCGGCATCCTGCGCGTCGAGTCCTCCACCGCCGCCCGCATCCTCACCGCCAAGGGCCTCAACGTCTACGGCGTCCGCGAGGAGACGATCTCGATCCTCAAGGAGCGCGAGGCCGACAAGCAGAAGAAGGAGCTCCCGTTCCTCGCCGAGTACGCCCGCGACCTCACGGCCATGGCGCACAGCCAGCAGTTCGATCCGCTGATCGGCCGCGAGAAGGAAGTGGAGCGGATCATCCAGATCCTCTCCCGCCGCACCAAGAACAACCCGATCCTCCTCGGCGAGCCGGGCGTCGGCAAGACGGCCATCGTCGAGGGGCTCGCGCAGCGCATCGTCGACGGCAACGTCCCCCTCTTCATCGCCAACAAGCGCATCCTCTCCCTCGACCTCTCCCTGATCGTCGCCGGCACGAAGTACCGCGGGCAGTTCGAGGAGCGCCTCAAGGGGATCATCAAGGAGCTCAAGGAGAACCAGGACATCATCATCTTCATCGATGAGATCCACTCCCTGATCGGCGCCGGCTCGGCCGAGGGCTCGCTCGACGCCGCGAACATCCTCAAGCCGGCGCTCTCGCGCGGCGAGATCTCCTGCATCGGCGCCACCACCATCCGCGAGTACCGCCGCTACATCGAGAAGGACCGCTCGCTGCTCCGCCGCTTCCAGGCCATCACCGTCAATCCTCCCACCGAGGATGAGACGCTGCAGATCCTCGAAGGGGTGAAGGAGCGCTACGAGACCTTCCACAAGGTCAAGTACAGCGACACCGCCATCAAGAGCGCCGTCTTCCAGTCGAACCGCTACATCACCGACCGCTTCTTCCCCGACAAGGCCATCGACATCCTCGACGAGGCCGGCGCGAAGGTGAAGCTCCGCCGCGTCGCCGACACGCAGAACCTGCGCAGGCTCGAGGCGGAGACGCGCTCGATCGTGAAGGAGATGAAGAAGGCGATCTCCGACAAGGACTTCGAGAAGGCCGTCTTCCTGCGCGAGCGGGAGATCGAGCTCAAGGAAGAGATCGAGCGCTTCAAGCAGGAGCGCGAGATGGTCGGCGACGAGATGATGGAAGTCACCCAGCGCGACGTCGAGGAGATCATCAGCTCCTGGACCGACATCCCGGTGACCTCGATCGAGGCCGACGAGGCGGCGAAGCTGATCAACATGGAAGACATCCTGATGCGGCGCATCGTCGGTCAGGACAAGGCCATCCGCGCGATCTCGCGCGCGATCCGCCGCTCCCGCCTGGGCGTCGCCTCGCCGAACCGCCCCATGGGCTCGTTCATCTTCCTCGGCTCCTCCGGCGTCGGAAAGACCGAGGTCGCGCGGCGCCTGGCCGAGTTCCTGTTCGGCTCCCAGAAGCACCTCATCCGCTTCGACATGTCGGAGTACATGGAGAAGCACGCCGTCTCGAAGCTCATCGGCTCTCCTCCCGGCTACGTGGGCCACGAGGAAGGCGGCCAGCTCACCGAGCGCGTGCGGCGCAATCCGTACAGCGTCGTGCTGCTCGACGAGATCGAGAAGGCGCATCCCGACATCGCGAACCTGCTCCTGCAGATTCTCGAGGACGGCATCCTGACCGACTCGCTCGGCAACCAGGTCGACTTCCGCAACACGCTGATCATCATGACCAGCAACCTCGGCACGCGGCATCTTGCGACGCGCGGCCACATGGGCTTCCGCGAGCAGGGGAACGACGTCGACCAGAAGTCGGCCGAGCAGCTCATTCACACGGAGCTGAAGCGGGAGTTCTCGCCGGAGTTCATCAACCGCATCGACGAGGTCATCATCTTCAACCCGCTCACCGACGGCGAGCTGCGCGCCATCTGCCAGCTCCTCATCGACGACGTGAACAACGCCCTCGTGCACAAGAACGTGCAGATCGCGGTCGACGACTCGGTCGTGGCCTGGCTGCTCGGGAAGGCCCGCGAGGAGTCGAACTCGGGTGCGCGCCCACTGCGCCGCGCCATCCAGCGTCACATCGAGGACGAGCTGTCGGAGTTCATGATCCGCAACAAGGACACCGTCCCCGAGCGCATCGACTTCGTGATGCAGGGCGACCAGGTGATCCTCGTCCCGCGCGTCGTCGAAGAGCCGATCGCGAACTGATGCCGCTCGCGCGTACCGTTCTCTCTGGAGTGCCGGCCTCTCAGGCCGGCACCCACGGGCGAAGAGCCCGTCGCTCCAGAAAGAACGCATGACATAGACTCCGCCCATGCCGCTCGTTCGTATCACCCTCCGCCAGGGGAGCTCGCCGGAGCACCTGCGCGCCGTGTCGGCCGCCGTGCACCAGGCGCTCGTCTCCACCGCCAACGTGCCCGCCGACGATCTCTTTCACGTCATCGACGAGGTCCCGGCCGCGAACCTGATCGCCGACCCCACTTACGTCGGCATGCAGCGCTCCGACGGCGTGGTGTTCATCGAGATCACCCTCAACGCCGGCCGCACGGTCGAGGTGAAGCGCGCCCTCTACGCCGGCATCGCCGCCCGCCTCGAGCCGCTCGGCGTCCGCCCCGACGACGTCCTCGTCAACCTCGTCGAGGTGACGAAGGAGAACTGGTCGTTCGGCCGCGGCCTGGCGACGTACGCACAGGAGTAGACTCGCGGGCGATGCTCGTCGGTCGCCGGCTGATCCCGCTCGCCGTTCTCTTTCTGTGCGTGCGCGGTCTGGCCGCCGCCTGTCCCGAAGAGGAGCCGACGGACGCGGTGCTCCTCGCCGAGCCGGCCTGCGGGACGCTGACCGCCTGCCCGGAAGGCGCGATCACGTTCCGCCTCCGACCGGAGGCGTCCGGCTTCTTTCCTCCGGCCGAGCCCGACCACGGCTATACGATCCAGCCGTGCGACGTCGTCACCTGGTCGTTCGGCGACGGCACCACGCAGGATGTGACGGGGTCGAACGAGGTCACCCACGTCTTCGCCGAGCCGGGGAACTACACGATCGGCGTCACCATCACGAACGCGCTCGGCTCGGCCTCCCGCATCGTCCGCCCGTCGCTGGTCGTCGCCGACTCGCCGAGCCGGATCACGGTTCATACCGTAGGGTACCGCGAGTGCAGCACGTGCGTGCGGGCGGTCGAGAACGCCGGCAGCGTCACGATCGATCTGATCCGGAGCCTCGACACCTCGCGGACTGTTTCGGTCCAGGTGTCGACCGTAGGCACGGAGCCGGGCGTGCCGCCGTTCTCCGGGACGGTGACGTTCGCGCCGGGCGAGACGTTGAAGACCGTTACCGTGCCGCTCGTCGACGACGCGTTGTATTACGGACCCCGCTACTATCCGATCCAACTGACGGCTGCTTCGGGAGGTGTGCTCCCGGCGGAGGCCACGCTCACCCCCCCGACGCTCATGATCGTCGACAACGAGGACCCGCCGGTCGTCTCCGCCCCCGCCACCGCCTCCGTCGTCGAAGGGAGCGGCGGTCTCACGACTTATACGATCCCGGTGCAGATGTCCGCCCCGATGCTCCTCGACGTCAGCACGGCCGTCTTCCTCAACTTCGGCACCGCGACCGTCGCCGACATCGGAGAACGGCCGGCCAGTCTGCGCATTCCGGCGGGCGAGACGACGGGCATCATCACCGGGAGCGTCAGGGGCGACTTCGTCTTCGAGGGGGACGAGTCGTTCGTCGTCAGAATCTTCCCGCGTGACACGAACAACGATCCCGCGTTCGGCAACCTCGAGACGGTGGTGACGATCGTCGACGACGAGTCGCACGACGCCGCCTCGGTGCCCCTGTTCGGACCCGCAGGCACCCTCATCTTCGCCGGCCTGCTCGCCCTCCTCGCGCTGCGTACGCTGCGCGCGTGACGCGCTGCGCGCACGGGGGAACCACGGCGCCGCATGCGCCGTGGGGGCGAGAGCGAACCCCTCGCGAGACGGCCGCTCTCGCGCAACATGGCGCCGAGGCGCAACACCCCAGACGCCCCCGTGCGCCTTGCGGGCGCACGGTTCCCCCACGCGCGCCGTGCAGCGCGCGTGGCTCCCGCGCGCCAGCGCGCTATCCTTCCCCGATGCGCGAGCTCACCGAACTCCTCACCGCCCTCGACACGGTCGCCAGCGACGCGGCGCGGAGCGACGTGAACGCGCGCATCCGGGCGGTGGCGGCGCGGGACCCCGAGGGGACGCGCGCGTTCCTCGAGGCGCGGCGCATCTGCGAGCCGGAGGAGGCGACGACCGCCATGTCCCTCGTCGAGGCGCTCGCCGGAGGCGAAGAGCGCGACCTCAGTCTGCTCCAGTGGTATTTCGACGTGGCGGCGAAGCAGGTCCTCGACTGTCCGTCGCAGGCGTCCGCGGTGCAGGTCCTGACGACGTACGCGTTTCTCGAGCACGGCTCCGGGACGCGCAAGCACACCATGCTGCCGCGTTACCTCGACCTCACCCGCTCTCCCTCCGCCGCCCACCGCCGCGCCGCCGTCGATCTCCTCGGCGGCTTCAAAGTCGCCACCGCCTCCGGCGCGCGCGACGCGCTGGTGCGACTGCTCGCCGACCCCGACGCCGAAGTCCGCCGCGGCGCCGAAGCGCTGCTCCGCGAAGAGGGCGTCCTCCCCGACGGCTACCGCCCCTCGTTCATCGATCGCGTGCGACGCATGTTTCGCTCCTGAACCGCTGGCCGAGCCGCCTCGGCCGTATGCCACAATGAGGTGCGGATGTCCGTGCAGCTCCTGCGAAGCGACCGCGAAATCTACCCGCACTCTCCCGTCGTGGAGGCGGTGATCGATTTTCGATGCACAAACCGGCCGAACTTCACTGTGCGCGACGTGCTCCAACTCGCGAATGATCTCTCCGGCGAGTTCGTGCAGGAGGGGGACATCACCGAACGAATGGAAGAGGTTCGCGTGGACGGCGGACGCCGCACCACGGAGCGTCCCGTCGGCGTGTTACTTCGCCGAATTGCGGATCAGCGCGTCGTGGCTCAGTTGCAGGTCGAAGGATTCACGTATTCGCACGTCGCTCCATACGAGCGGTGGGAGCATTTCCGCGAAGGCGCGGAACAACTCTGGTCGTCCTATGCGGCTGCCGGCGAGCCGCAAGCCATCACGCGCGTTGGCGTGCGGTTCATCAATCGGATCGAAGTTGGAGCATCGATCGAAGACTTCGCAACGTATCTTTCGATTTATCCGGCAACGCCTCGGAGGCTGGCGATCCCTCCGGATGGATTCGCGCTGCAGTTGCGGCAGCCTGTCGGCAGCGACGTTCTGGTCACGAAGATCGCCACCATGCGGCACGCCGAGACCGAGCAGCTTGCGATTCTCCTCGACTTGGAGGCTTCGTTCGCCATTGAAGCGGCAGCACCTCCCGAGGCATTGTGGAACGCGGTGGAGCGTTTGCATGTCTTAATAGGAGACGCATTCGAGTCGGCGATCACGAACCGCGTGCGGGAAATCATCCGATGAGCGTTTTTGCCAACATCGACGACACGACTCAGCACTACGCCCTGCTCTCGCCCGACGCGCGATGGGTCGAGAACCGCATCGTCACGGCGGCGCCGCCCGCGGCGGGTGACCCGCCGACGATCATCCGCACGATCAAACTGACGGAACCGCCGTTCGCACCCCTTTTTCAGAAGCTCGATGCGTTCGGTGAGCTGTCCGAAGACTGGGACTCCTATGGAGCGGCACGGATCAGCTCGCGCTCGATTGCCACCGCGCGTGCCCTGATGAGCGATGTCTCGCTCAGGACGGTCGGCGGCCTCGAGGGCATCGTCCCGATCAGCATCGCGCCGGTCGCGACTGGTGGTGTGAAGATCGAGTGGCACCGGCCCGATGCGGCGCTGGAACTGTGGATCGACGACGAGGGACGGATCGAACGGTTGCTCGACCGAAAACAGGACCACCCGAGGTTCGACGCGCAGGCTTTGAGCGGAATCCCGGCCGCTGTCTCCGAGGTGCTGACGTTTTGCCGGTTGAGATAATCGCCGATCCGGATCACCTCCACCGCCGCCTTTCGCGGGGATCCGTCACTGGTGGCGCGGTGAACTCCGTCGCCTTCATCACCAATCGCAAGCCGGACACAACGAGATCTCGGTCGACCTCGCCCGCCTCACGACGGTCGACGAGACGCTCCGGTCGCGCCCGCACTTTGGCGTCGGCAGCATCGTTGCCGGAGCCGCGCGCGGCGTCGGCTTCGAAGTCGTTCATGATCCGTTGGAGGAGAACGTCGCCCATCGTGATGCCGAAAGCTCCCGCGCCCAAGTAAGCGCGGCCCAACACGATCCCGCCATCGTCGCCCGCACGGCGAGGGACATAGGCCCACCTCGATCGCGACGAACGTCGATGATCCGCGCGGCGCAACCCGACGATGAGCGCATCGCGCGTCGCCTCGAGCCGAGGTTGCAGGCGATGTGGCCGCACAGGCGCGACGATGAGTGGAACGTCAGGTTACGATGGGTGCATCGAGCGGCGACGATCAACGCGAGCCTCCGCACGACCCCTGGATCGCCGGCCGCGATGAGCGGATCGGCGTACTCGCCGAGATGGACATGGACCCATGTCCCTCGGATCGTCGCCCCGGCGTGACCTCATCGCGAGCCCGCGATGCGCGGGTCGTCGCGCGCCATGCCGTGAACGGCGATCACGACGACCGGATCGTCCCCCCTCGATCACTTCCTCGCCACGATCCATCCCGTGCGAGGCTTCCCCTGTCCGTCGTACATCCGCACCCGGATCTGCTTCGCGCTCAACTCGACCACCGCGAAGCCGATGCGCTCCAGGCGGATCTCCTCGGGGAAAACCGTCCGGGCGCGCAGCTTGATCGGCGGGATGGGATTCGACCCGGCGCCGCTGACGAGGTGCAACATATTGCCCACGATCAGCTCCACGTGATGGTCGTGGCCGCAGATGAAGAGGTCGGTGCCGGTCTCCCGGAGCGCGGGGACGAGCGCGCGCATCCTCGCCACCTCCTGCCGCGGGAAGTCGCCGTGGTAGCCGGACGAGAAGACGGGGTGGTGTCCGACCACCACCTGCCAGCGCTTCTTCGAGCCGGTCAGCGCCCGCCGGATCGCCGGCTCCACCTCCTTGCCCGAGCCGCGGACGAGCGGCGTCGTGTCAACAAACGCGAAATCCGCGACGGGCGTCCGGAGGGCATACTGCCGGGCCGGGAAGCGCCAGTTTGCGATGACGCCGGTGGCCCGGACCTGCGCGTCGGGGTCGGCGCGGCCGCAGTAGTCGTGGTTGCCGAGGACCGGGAAGACCGGGACGCCGACCCGGGTCAGCGGCAGGTTCACGCTCCAGCGGGGGTCGCGCTCCGACGTCACCCCGCAGGGGTAGAAGTTGTCTCCGGTCAAGAGGATAGCGTCGAGCGGCTCGCCGGCGTGAACGCGCGCGATCCCCTTCGCGACCGCCTCCGCCCCCTCCCCCGTATCGCCGGTGACGGCCAGGCGCAGCGTGCCGTCCGCGACGGGGAGCGAGACCTCCGGAAGCTCCGCTCCGGCGACGCCGAGGGCGCAGGCGAGCAGGAGCGTGAGAGTGAGGGTGCGCATCCCCGGCATCATACGGACGCGCGTGTAGAATGCGCCGCTAGTCCCTGCTGTTCACTGCCCGCGTGACCTTTCGGCCTGGTCGCGCGTATTCCTAAAAGCAAGCGCCATTCAGGCTAAGACATCTATGATCCGAATTTTAGCGATGCTCCTCCTCGTGCTGCTGGCCGGCACGGCCGCGCGGGCGCAAACGGCGACTCCTCCCGCACCGGAGCGGCCGCGTCCGCGGCCCGGCCAGATCCTCGAGACTCCCGGCACCGGGCGTATCACCGACGCCCCCCGCCCGGAGGCTCCCCGCGCCACCGGCCAGGTGGTGGAGAGGTTCGAAGCGGTCGGCAACACCTCCGTCGCCTCCGACACCATCCGCGTCTACCTCGGCATCAGCCCCGGCGACGCCTACGACCCCGCCGCGATTCAGCGCAACTTCCACAACCTCTGGCAGACCGGCCTCTTCGACGACATCCGCGTCGAGACCGAGCCGGGTGAGACACCGAACGCCGTCGTGGTCCGGGTCACCGTCCAGGAGCGCCCCCGCATCGGCTCGGTCGAGTTCCGCGGCAACAAGGAGCTGAACACCTCCAAGATCAACGAGGCGCTCGAGAGCGCGAAGATCGACCTGCACGTCGGCAACACGATCGAGCAGACGCTGATCCGCCGCGCCGCCGAGACCATCCGCCGCGTCTACAGCGAAGGCGGCTTCGAAGGGGTCAACGTCGACACGATGACCGAGGACCTCAGCCAGCCGGGCGAGAAGAAGATCGTCTTCGTCATCAACGAAGGCGTGAAGGCGAAGGTCGCCGCGATCGACTTCACCGGCAACCAGCGCTTCTCCGACCGCAAGCTCCGCGGCGAAATGAAGGAAGTGCGCAAGCACAACCTCTATACGTGGGTCCGCAAGAAGAACCTCTACATCCCCTCGAAGCTCAACGAGGACCTCGAGACCATCCGCAACTTCTACCAGGACCACGGCTACCAGGACGTGACCTTCGGCGACCCGATCATCACCACGGTGAAGAAGCGGGTGAAGATCACCATCCCGGTCAACGAAGGGGAGGTCCACACCTTCGGCAGCGTCTCCGTCAGCGGCAACACGGTGTTCACGAACGAGCAGGTGATCGGCGAGTGGCCGCTGCAGCCGGGTGAGACGCTTCGCCGCAAGCCGATCCAGGCGCGCATCGACGCGTTCGACGAGGCGTACCGCATGCGCGGCTACATCTACGCGTACGTCGATCCGGAGTACGTCGACCGCGGCAACAACGTGGTGGACGTGAACCTGCGCGTCTTCGAAGGGGAGCAGTTCCGACTCGGCCGTCTCGAGTTCGAGGGCAACACCACCACCAAGGACAAGGTGCTCCGCCGTGAGATCTTCCTCGAGGAAGGTCAGATCATGGACATGGAGACCTTCAAGCAGAGCCTCTACAAGCTCGGCCAGCTCGGCTACTTCAAGGTCACGGAGAACCCCGACTTCAAGGTGAACCAGGACTCGAAGACGGTGGACATCACCGTGAAGGGCCTGGAAGAGGGGAAGAACGACATCCAGTTCGGCGGCGGCTACTCCGAGGGTGGCGGCTTCTTCCTGCAGGCCAACTTCGCGACGCGCAACTTCCTCGGCGAGGGCGAGAGCTTCTCGCTCGGCTACCAGCGCGGCGCCCGCACCAACTACTACAGCATCGCCTACTCCGATCCCTGGTTCCTCGACACGCCGAACAGCCTCGGGATCTCGCTCTACAACCGCGACACCGTGCTTCCGGAAGCGTTCGGCTTCGAGAACCGCGGCCGCGGCGGCACGATCGCCTACGGCTACCGCCTGCGTCGCTTCGACAGCGTCGGCCTGATCTACGGCTACGAGCGCTCGCGCAGCGTCTACGAGACGGTGGAGACGCCGGACGAGCAGGGCAACATCCCGGTCCCGGCGGTCTCGGACCTCCGCTTCGTCACGTCGTCGATCGTGCCGACGTACCGCTACGACTCACGCGACAGCCCATTCGACGCGATGCGCGGCGGGCGCGTGTCGGTGGGGCTGGCGTACACCGGCGGCCCACTCGGCGGCACCATCGACATGTTCAAGCCGACGCTGGCGATGACGAAGTTCTTCCGCATCTCGCGGCGGAGCTCCTTCAGCGTCAACATGGAGGGGGGCTACATCCACCCCTTCGGCGAGGACGACGACTGCGCGTACACGTACGACGACCTGTCGCCGGAGATCACGCAGCTCTGCATCCCGCCGTCCGAGCGGTTCCTGGTCGGCGGCGAGTCCTCGGTGCGCGGCTTCAAGTTCGGCACCCTCGGCCCGATCGAGCGCTTCCAGGGCAACGTCGAGCGTCCGGCCGGCGGCTACAGCTATCACACCTACAACTTCGAGTACCTCTACCGGCTCAACGACCCGTTGCGGCTGGTGCTGTTCGCCGATGCGGGCAAGGGCTACGGATACCGGGAGAACATCGACTTCTCCGGTCTTCGTTACAGTTTTGGCGCCGAGCTCCGTATCTTCCTGCCTGTCTTCCAGTTCCCGCTGCGGTTCATCTACGCGATCAACCCGCAGGAACGGGAAGGCGACAGATTCGAAGGTTTCCAGTTCACGATCGGGAATACGTTCTAAACGGCGGCCGATTAACGACCGTTGTCCAACGGATCAGAAGGAGAGTCCCCATGAAGAAGTTCCTCGTTACGATGGCAGTGGCCGCACTCGCGACGCCGATGTTCGCCCAGACGGCGCCGGCCCGCGTCGCGGTGATTGACGTGCAGAAGGTCCTCACGCAGTCCACCTCCGGCAAGGCTGCCTACGAGAAGCTCAAGCAGCTCCAGGAAGAGCGGATCGCCAAGGCCAAGCAGCTCGACGAAGACGCGAAGAAGCTCGAGCAGGAGATCGGCACCAAGCGCCTCTCGCTGAGCGAGGACAAGCTCGCCGACATGCAGAAGCAGCTCGCCGACAAGCGCATCGCCATCCAGCGCTACGCGCAGGACGCCGACCGTGAGATCGGTGAGGCCCGCGACCGCGAGCTCCAGGCCCTCGAGGGCCGCATCAAGCCGGTCATCGACGGCATCGGCAAGGAGATGGGCCTCGCCGCCATCTTCAACAAGTTCGAGTCCGGCCTGGTCTACGCCGCCGACGCGATCGACATCACCGACACGGTGATCCAGCGCTTCAACGCGGCTGCCCCGGCTCCGGCGGCAGCGGCGGCGAAGAAGTAACTGCCGTTCTCACCGGTGTCGTGATGAAAAGCCTCCCGATCTCGGGAGGCTTTTGCGTTCTGCGCGGCGCGTTCTAAATTCATTACAATCCGCCGCGCCGATGCCCGCCGTTCCGCTTTCCGACATCGTCGCTTTCGTCTCCGGCCGCTACGACGGCCCGGACACTCCCATCGACGGAGTGCTTCCGCTCGCCGAGGCGACCGGGCGGCACATCTCGTTCCTGTCCAACCCCAAGTACGCCTCGCAGCTCGAGACCACGAACGCCGCGGCGGTGCTGGTGGCGAACGATCTGCCGGGCGACTCGCCAAAGTACATCCGCGTCGCGAATCCCTACTACGCGATGGCCACCACCGTGGCGCGCTTCTTCGCCCACCGGCCGGCGCCGCGCGGGATCTCGGAGCGGGCGGAGATCGCCGCGTCGGCGAAGCTGGGGCGCAACGTGGCGGTGGGGGCGTTCACCTCGGTCGGTGAGGACGCCGTCATCGGCGACGGCGTCGTGCTCTACCCGAATGTCACCATCGAGGCCGGCGCGTCGATCGGCGACGGCACGGTCGTCTTCCCGAACGTCTCCGTGTACCACGGCTGCCGTGTGGGGCGGCGCTGCATCCTCCACAGCGGCGTCGTCATCGGCTCGGACGGCTACGGCTTCGCGACCGACGAGCGGGGCGTGCACCACAAGATCCCGCAGGTCGGGATCGTGCGCATCGAGGACGACGTGGAGATCGGCGCCGGCACCACCATCGACCGCGCCGCGCTCGGCGAGACGGTCGTCGGCGAAGGCACGAAGATCGACAATCTCGTGCAGATCGGCCATAACGTGAGGATCGGCAAGCGCTGCCTCCTCGTCGCGCAGGTCGGCATCGCCGGCTCCACCACCCTGGGCGACCACGTGCAGGTAGGCGGACAGTCCGGCTTCGCCGGACACCTCAAGATCGGCGACCGCGTCCGCGTTTACTCGAAGAGCGCCGTATTTGAGGACGTGCCGGACGGAGTCTGGGTCCGCGGAATCCCCGCGGTCAGCCAGCGCGAGTACGTCCGCCAGCAGCGGAGAAAGAAATGACCACGCTCAACATCAACGAGATCATGAAGCTCCTGCCGCATCGCTACCCGATGCTGCTGGTCGACCGCGTCCTCGAGATCTCCGACGACGCGAAGCGCATCGTCGGCCTCAAGAACGTCTCCGCCAACGAGCAGTTCTTCCAGGGACACTTTCCGGGCTCGCCGGTGATGCCGGGCGTGCTGATCGTCGAGGCGATGGCGCAGTGCTCCGCGCTCCTCGGCCTCAAGGAGATGAGTGAGGAGGAGCGGGCGAAGAAGCTCTTCCTCTTCGGCGGCATCGACAAGGCGCGCTTCCGCCGGCCGGTCGTGCCCGGCGACCAGCTCATCCTGGAGTGCGAGGTGCTGCACCGCCGCGCCACCACCGTCAAGATGCGCGGCGTGGCGAAGGTCAACGACGTCGTCGTCGCCGAGGCCGAGCTCCTGAGCATGCTGGTGGACCGGCCGGAATGAGCAACATCGCGGCAACGGCCGTCATCAGCAGCGAAGCCTCGCTCGCGCCCGACGTCGAAGTCGGGCCATACGCGGTCATCGGTCCGCACGTCACCATCGGCGCCGGCACGGTGATCGGGCCGCACATGCGCATCGAGGGGCCGGCCACGATCGGGGAGCGCAACCGCTTCTTCGGCCAGGCCTCGGTCGGCACCGAGCCGCAGGACCTCAAGTTCAAGGGCGAGCGCACCGAGCTGCGCATCGGCAACGACAACGTCTTCCGCGAGTTCGTCACCATAAACCGCGGCACGACCGGCGGCGGCGGCGTGACCACGCTCGGCTCGCACAACTTCTTCATGGCCTACTCGCACGTGGCGCACGACTGCCACGTCGGCTCGAACACGATCTTCGCGAACAACGCCACGCTGGCGGGGCACGTCGAGGTGGGCGACTTCGCCACCGTCGGCGCCTTCTCGGCGGTCCATCAGTTCTGCCGCGTCGGTGACCACGCCTTCATCGGCGGCGGCTCGATCTGCACGCAGGACGTGCTGCCGTTCGTGAAGACGGTCGGCAACCGCCCCGCGAAGACGTACGGCGTGAACAACATCGGCCTCGAGCGGAAGGGCTTTCAGAAGGAGAGCGTCGAGGCGCTGCAGCGCGCCTACCGCATCCTCACCCGCTCGAAGCTGCTGCTGCAGGACGCGCTCGATCGCATCGAGGCGGAGCTGGGGCTCCATCCGGAGGTGCGCTACTTCGTCGCGTTCATCCGGGAGTCGAAGCGGGGCGTGATTCGATGACGGTGAAGGTCGGCGTCGTCGGCACCGGCTACCTCGGCCGCCTGCACGCGCGGGTGCTCAGCGAGATGCCGGACGCGCGCATGGTCGGCTTCGTCGAGCCGAACGACGCCATCGCCGCCGAGGTCGCGGAGACGCTGCAGTTGAAACGCTTCGCGAGCGTCGCGGAGCTGGCGAAGGAGATCGACGGCGCGGTCGTGGCCACGCCGACCACGTCGCACTTCGAGGTCGCCAGCGAGCTGCTGGAGGCGGGCGTCGACGTGATGGTCGAGAAGCCGATCACCTCCACCGTCGACGAGGCGCGCCGCCTGATCGAGCTCGCCGCGAAGCACGGCCGCATCGTGCAGGTGGGGCACGTCGAGCGTTACAACCCCGCCATCATCGCGGTGGCGTCGCTCGTCGGCGCGTCGCGCTACTTCGAGGCGGAGCGCCTCGGCGTGTTCGTCCCCCGCTCGCTCGACGTCGACGTCCTGCTCGACCTCATGATCCACGACCTCAACCTCGTCCTCTCGCTGCTCAAACAGCAGGTGGTGGAGGTGCGGGCGGTGGGCGTGCCGGTGCTGACCGACAAGGTCGACATCACGAACGTGCGGCTGGAGCTCGAGAACGGCGCGGTGGCGAATCTCACCGCGAGCCGCGTGTCGCAGGAGCGGGTGCGCAAGCAGCGTTTCTTCGGCAGCGACTTCTATCTCTCGGTCGACACGAAGGAACAGGAAGTGAAGGGATATCGCCTCGTCGACGAGGGGGGCGCGCGGAAGGTGCGGCCGTTCGATCTCGACGTGACGAAGCAGGAGCCGCTGCGGGCGGAGAACGACGCCTTCCTGCAGTGCGTGCGCGACCGCTCGCGCCCCGTCGTCTCGGCCGAGGATGGGCTGGCGGCGGTGGAGCTGGCGCTGCGCGTGCGCGACGCGATCGACGCGGCGGTGGAGAGGTTCAGGGCATGAGCGACGTGCGCATCGGCATCATCGGGGGCTCCGGCCTCTATCAGATGGAAGGTCTGAACGTGCTGTACGAGCGGACGGTGGAGACGCCGTTCGGCGCGCCGTCGGATCCGTTCGTGATCGGCGAGATTGAGGGCGTCACGGTGGCGTTTCTGGCGCGGCACGGACGCGGTCACCGCTTCACGCCGTCCGAGGTGAACTACCGCGCCAACGTCTTCGGGATGAAGCTCCTCGGCGTGCACACCATCCTCTCCGCGAGCGCCGTCGGCTCGCTGAAGGTCGACTACAAGCCGACCGACATCGTCTTCCCCCACCAGTTCATCGACCGCACGCGCCACCGCCCCGACACCTTCTTCGGCAACGGCATCGTCGCGCACGTCGCCTTCGCCGACCCGATCTGCGCCGGCGTGTCGTTCCTGATGGGCGACGCGGCGCGCGCCGCCGGCGCGACCGCGCACATGGGCGGCACGTACGTCTGCATGGAAGGGCCGCAGTTCTCGACGCGCGCGGAGTCGAACCTCTACCGCACCTGGGGCGCCGACGTGATCGGCATGACGAACCTCACCGAGGCGAAGCTGGCGCGGGAGGCGGAGCTCTGTTACGCCACCATGGCCCTCGTCACCGACTACGACTGCTGGCACCCCGAGCACGACGACGTCGACATCGAGCAGATCCTCGGCTACCTCCGCGCGAACGCGGCCATGGCCCAGACCATCCTCCGGACGTCGATCGCCGCGGCGGCGTCGCGGACGCGCGACTGTGCCTGCGCGAACGCACTGCAGTTCGCGCTGCTCACCGATCCCGGCGTCATCCCGCCGAAGGTGAAGGAAGACCTCTCGCCGCTGATCGGCAAGTACGTGCGTTAGGGCTTGAACCCGACGGTCAGCTTGAAGATCACCGGCACCGGCTCGCCCTGGTTCTTTGCCGGCTGGAAGCGCCAGCGACGGACCGCCTCGAGGGCCACGTAGGAAAGCGTCGGCGCCGACAACGGTTGCTCGATGACGGGGGAGGTGACGGTTCCCGTCTCGGTGATCACGACCTCCACGACCAGTTGCCCCCCGGCGCCCATGGCGTGCGCGCCGCCGGGGAACGTCGGCAGCGTGTGCTTCAGCAGCTTCGGAGGGGTCAGCTCGGCGGTGCGCGGCTTGCCGTCTCCAGCCTCGGCGACGGGCGGCTTCCGCGGCTCGCCGTTCTCAGCGAGAAACTTTCCCGCCTCGCCGAAGGCGCTCAGGTCGCGCTTCGCGAGCTCCGGATGGAGGCTCGAGGCAACCTGCCAATACCAGATCGCGTCGTCGTGCTTTCCGAGACCGGCCAGGGCGACCGCCTTGTGCATGACGGCCACACCGAACGCCTTGGTCGATGCCTCGCCGAGTCCGAGGCGCTCGATCATCTGCCGCACGACGCTCTCGGCAAGGCCGAGCGACCGCTTGTATTCGCCCGACTCGAGCGCCTTCGTGCTGTCGGCGATCTTTTTCTGCCACTCCGCCACGACGTCGGCCCTGGCAGAGACACTGACGGCGAGACACGCGAGAAACGCGAGCGTGCGGAGTTTCATGGCGCTAAATCCTATAGTGGACGGTCATCTTCACGAGCAGCGGGACGACCTTCCCGTCGACCATACCGCCCTCGTACCTCCAGCGGCGGAGCGCCTCCAGCGCGACGTACGTGAGCGTCGGCGCGGGGAGGGGCTTCAGGACGGCGGGATCGAGCGTCCGGCCGTCGGCGGTGACGACTGCCTCGACGATGAGGATGCCGCCGACCTTGAATACCGCGGCGGCGAGCGGGAAAACCGGGTCGACGCTCTTCAGCACTTTCGGCGGGACGGTGTCGGGCGTCATCGGCCTCGCCTGCAGCTCGCCCGGCTCCTCCACCTCGCGCACGTCCATGGCGCTCACGAGCCTGCCGGCGTCGCCGAACGGCGTGAGGTCGACCTTCGCCAGCGCCGGCTCGATGCCGATGGCGACGTGCCAGTACCAGCGGGCGTCGTCGAGCTTTCCGAGGCCCGCGGACGCCACCGCCTTGTGCACGACCACGACGGCGAACGTGTGCGTCTCCGACTGGCCGGGGCCGAGCTTCTCGATCATGTCGGTGATCAGGCGGTTCGCGAGCCGCAGCGAGCGGGCGTGCTGGCCGCGCTTCAGCGCCGCGCTGCTCGCCTCGATCTTCTTCTGCCAGTCCTGCGCGACGTAGTTGTTGTCGGCGAAGAGCGCCGTCGCAAACAGCAGCGAGACGGCGAAGAGGTACGGGGTCGAGCGCGCCATGCGGAAATGGTACTCTCCGCCGCCGAAAGGAACCCTGCATGCCCATTCTCGTCGTCGGAAGTGTTGCGTTCGATGCCCTCCAGACCCCGTTCGGGAAGGTCGATCGCTGCATCGGCGGGTCCGCGACTTACTTCTCCGTCGCGGCGTCGTTCTTCACGGAGGTCGCGCTCGTGGCGGTGGTCGGCGACGACTTCACCGAGGAGGATGCGTCGATCTTCAAGGGGCGCAACATCAACACCGACGGGCTGCAGCGGGTGGCGGGGGAGAAGACCTTCTTCTGGAGCGGCGAGTATGGGTACGACCTCAACGTGGCGAAGACGCGCGACACGCAGCTCAATGTGTTCGCCGACTTCAAGCCGCAACTGAGCGAGGCGCAACGCAGTCCCGACGTGCTGTTCCTGGCGAACATCCAGCCGGAGCTGCAGCTCGACGTGCTCCGGCAGACGAACCGCCCGCGGCTCGTCGCGCTCGACACGATGAACCTCTGGATCGACATCAAGCGCGACGCGCTGGAGCAGGTCATCCGCGAGGTCGACCTCGTCATCATCAACGAGGCCGAGGTGCGGATGTTCACGAAGGAGGCGAACCTCGTGAAGGGGGCGCGCCAGATCCTGGCGCTCGGGCCGCAGACGCTGGTGGTCAAGCGCGGCGAGTACGGCGTGCTGATGGTGCGCAACGACGCCATCTTCGCCGCGCCCGCCTATCCGCTCGAGAACGTCTTCGATCCGACCGGCGCCGGCGACACGTTCGCGGGCGGTTTCCTCGGCTACCTCGCCTCGCGGCGCGAGGTGACGGACCACGAGCTGCGCCGCGCCATCATCTTCGGCAGCGTGCTGGCGTCGTTCACCGTCGAGAAGTTCTCGCTCGACCGGCTGCGCGAGATCACGCTCAGCGACGTGCACGAGCGCTATCAGGACTTCCGCGCGCTCACGCACTTTGAAGATCACGACCGGTAATCAACGGCCGAAGACGATCTCACCACCGACGACCGTGTAGCGCACCTTCGCCTTGTACAGCTCGGGCTGCGTGAAGAGGTCTCCCTCGACGATCGTGAAATCGGCCAGCTTGCCCGGCTCGATCGTGCCGCGCGTCTTCTCCTCGAACGCCGCATAGGCCGCGTCGCTCGTGAAGCCGCGGATCGCCTCCGCGAGCGTCAGCCGCTCGGAGGGACGCCAGCCGCCGGCCGGCCAGCCCTTCTGGTCCTGCCGCGTGACCGCGGCGTAGAGGCCGAAGAAGGGGTTCACGTCCTCGACCGGGAAGTCGGAGCCGAGCGCGAGCCGCCCGCCGGCGTTGAGGATCGATCGCCAGGCGTACGCCCCCTTGATGCGCTCCGGACCGACGCGCGCCTCGGCCCAGTACATGTCGGAGGTCGCGTGCGTCGGCTGCATGGAGGCGATGATGCCGTGACGCACGAGGCGGGGGAGGTCGTCGAGCGCGATGACCTGCAGGTGCTCGATGCGGTAGCGCTCCTTCGGCGTGATGCCGGCGTTCGCGTAGGCGTTGATGGTCTCGCGCACGCCGCGGTCGCCGATGGCGTGCGTGTTGATCTGGAAGCCGGCCGCCCGTCCGCGCCGCGCGATCTGCTGGATGTGCGCCGGCTGTGAGACGAGGAGGCCGGTGTTGCCGGGATCGTCGCTGTAGGGCGCGAGCAGCGCGGCGCCGCGCGAGCCGAGGGCGCCGTCGGCGTACAGCTTCACGGAGCGGATGGTGAGGCGGCCGCCGTAGTCGACGAGCGGACCGCTCTCGAACCACTGCTGCAGGAGCGCGTCGTTGTCGCCGAGCATGCCGTAGACGCGGATGGGGAAGCGCTTCTCGTCGATCAGCTCCTGCACCGCGGTGATCGTCGCCGCGTCGATGCCGGCGTCGTGGAGACCGGTCAGTCCGGAGGCGGCGATGGCCTGCGCGGCGGCGAGCACGCGCGCCTTCCGCTGCGCCGCGCTCACGGGCGGGACCGCCTGGTCGATGAGTCCCGAGGCGGCGTCGATGAAGATGCCGGTGGGGTTGCCGTTCGCGTCGCGCACGATCCGGCCCCCTGCGGGGTCGGCCGTCGCGGCGGTGACGCCGGCGGCGCGCATGGCAGCAGTGTTCGCAAGCGTCGCGTGGCCGTCGACGCGCTCCAGGGCGATGGGTCGGTCGGGGAAGGCGGCGTCGAGTCCGGCGGCGGTCGGGAACTCCTTCACGTCCCAGTCGTTCTGATCCCAGCCGCGTCCGACGATCCACTCGCCGGGCGCTGCCGTGGCGGCGCGCTGCCGCACGCGCGCGATCACCTCGTCGTAGGAGGTGGTGCCGACGAGGCTGACGACGTCGAGCGCGACGCCGAGGCCGTAGAGGTGGGCGTGGGCGTCGACGAGGCCGGGGAGGACGGTGGTGCCGGTGACGTCGACGACGCGCGCGTTCGGGTGCTTCGCGCGCAGCGCGGAGGCGGGGCCGACCTCGCGGATCGTGCCGCCGGCGACGAGGACGCCGTGATCGGTTTGCGGCGTCTGCGTGGCACCGGCCACGACCGTGCCGCCGAGGAAGAGCGTGGCGTCCGCGGGCATCGGAACGGATTCTGCTGTGGGCTGCATCGGTGTGCAGGCGAGCGAAGTGAGCAGGAGCAGCGCCACAATGATTCGCATCGCGCGGAATGCTACACGGGGATCTGCCGTTCCGTGAGTGCCGCATGAAAACCTGGATTGTGATCTGCATCACACTTCTTACCGCAACGGGCGCCGTTGCGGGGGAGCGTAGGTTCTCCGCCTCCACGGTTCCGCATGCGAAGCTGAAGAAGCCGGGCAAGGTCGTGATCTCGAACGACTCACGCTCGATCACGGCGCACCGGTTCTTCGGCAACATCCGCGAGGCGCTGGTCACGCTGCGCAGCGCGCGAGCGATCCCGACGCGCCCCTTCGGCCACGTCCTCTTCGACTCCCGCGCCCAGGCCGCCGCACCGGCGCACCTCGCGTCGGCGATCCAGGAAGCGGCGCGCGCCCACGGCGTCGATCCGCGGCTCGTCACGGCGGTTGCGCGACGCGAGTCGGCGTTCAACTCGAAGGCGGTCTCCCGCGTCGGCGCCTGCGGCGTCATGCAGCTCATGCCCGCCACGGCGAAGTACCTCGGCGTGACGAACGTCTTCGACGCGCGCGAGAACATCTTCGGCGGCACCCGCTACCTGCGCACGCTCCTCGACACCTTCGACGGTGACCTCGACCTCGCCCTCGCCGCCTACAACGCCGGCCCCGGCGCGGTGCAGAAGTACCGCGGCGTCCCGCCCTATCGCGAGACGCAGGCGTACGTGGCCGCGGTGCGGTCGAGCTACGAGAGCTCGCTGCGCGCGCAGTAGACCGCGATCCTCGCCGGTTCCCGTGCGCGAATCTCAGCGAATGCTCGTGCGCCGTTACGCTGCGGTCGTGTTCCTCCTTCTCTTATCGGCATGCGCGACTGCGCCGCCGTGGGAGCGCCTGAATACCCGGGTGCTCGAGTGCCGCCCCTTCCAGGTGATCACGTTTCGAACGAGCTACGAGACCTCCGCGATCGCAGGGCACGTCTACGCGCAGGGGCATGACGATGCGCCGCTGTCGGGAGTGCGGATCGTGCTGCGCGAGCTCGGGCGGCCGGACATCGTGACCGAGACGGCCACCGCCGCGGACGGCAGCTTCGCGCTCGCGGCACAGGCGGACGGCTGGTATCAGCTCGAGACGTGCAGGGAGGGGTTCGATTCCGTCGTGGTGCCGGTGCGCGTCGTGCGTCGCGCCCGCGTCACGGACATTCCGCTCTACCTTCCGCTCTCGGCCTGACCTGTCATCTTGCCGATGCCGCGGAGCATTTCCGGAGCGGCGCGCTTCAGCGCGTCCAGGACGTACCGTTCCCCCAGTCGATCCGCTTGCCGTCGTCGCTCAGGACTCCGATGAGTCCACCCTCCCAGTCGACGGCCTTGATCCTGTTCTCTGCGACCAGAACGCAGCGGGACGAGCCGCCGTGCTCGTTGACGCAGGTGAAGTCGGTGCCCGCCGCCTCGATGCGGGGAGCTCCGCCGCCGCGCTGCCAGGTGCCGGCGAACGTGCTCCGCGGCGGCGGTGGCGCGGTGACCGCGGCACGTCTCCAGGTCGTCCCGTTCCGCCAGGCGATCGCCGTTCCGTTGTCGCGCAGATCGCCGGAGAGATTGTTCCAGGCGGGTGCGTGAATGACTCCGGCGCTGCACGTGGCCGCAACGCGCTGGCCGCTCTCGTTGGTGAGGAACAGCGCGGCGCCCTCCTGTTCGATCAGCGTCGGACCGCCGCCGCGAAAGTCGCCGGTCCAGCGGCCAGCCAGGTTGCCGCACCCGCCGGCGCTGCTCGTCTCGCCCCAGATCTCCGCCTCGAGCCGGTTGACGAGATCGAGCGCGTCCTTGACCGTCGGACCGGCGGCCGTGACCGTGACGACGCCGCGGGTGCCAGTGAGGTCGTAGCACATCACGACGGCGGTGGATTCGCGCGTCTCGCCGTACCACGTGCGCTGGTGCGTCACCTGGACCGAGAAGCCGTTCGCCTGCAGCGCCTTCGCCGTCCGCGCCGCGCAATCGGCGAAGCTGATGTCCCCGGTTTTCTGGCTCGAGTACATCGGCGGCCCGGCAATCACGGGGAGCGTGGCGAGAGACAGCACGAGCAACGAGCAGATGGTCGTGAGGCGCATCGCGAATGATCCTTTCTCGATGCGGCGATCTTATACCCCGCCTGCCGAGCGCACGCCGTACTCCCTGACCACGTCGGGAATCTTGCCGGACGTCTCGCCGCTCCACCGGGCGAGTTGCTGCAGCGGCGCGAGCGCGACTGCCGGCGGGCGCCGCGCCCAGTAGTAGGCGGCGGCGATCATGAACTTCGCGGCGCGGTCTTTCGGCGTCCAGTCGATCGCCGTGAGCCGGGCGGCGACCGCGTCGCAGGCGGAGACGTACGCGTCGTCACCCGCGATCTCGTCCAGCAGCCAGACGAGATGTTTGAGGACGTGACTTCCGCCGGTGCGTACGCGCGCGTACGCCGGCTCATGCGCGCCGTCGATCCACCATGCGATCTGTTCCAGGATCGACGCGGCGCCGAGCTCGGAGAGAAGCCGTTGCGCCTGCTTGTTCCACACTCCCGGCCGCACGTAGACGTCGTTTGCCTTCATCTGCAGGATGAGGCGCTGCCATTTGGTGCGGTCGGCGTCGGTCATCGCGCGCAGTCCCGCACGAAAGTGCTGGCTCCACCCGTCCTCGTGATCTCCCGATTCGTCCGGATCGGCGAGGAGCATGATGGCGCTCCGCCGCTTCGCGAAGTTCGCTTGTGCCGACCCGACGCCGCGCAGCGCCGCGATGAACGTCCGCGTCGCGTTCACGATCGGCTGTGAATAGCCGTTGCGCAGCATCCACGACTGCGCGACGTCGAGCGGCGCCGAGACGTCCGAACCGTGACCACAGGTGTGCCGCGAGGTTGCGAGCAGCGCGCACACGTCGTTCTCGTCGAATGGGAGTTTGCGGCTGTACAGGTGGCAGGCGACCTCGTAGAGCGCGGAGCCGGCGGCGTAATCGCCTTCGTCGCGCAGCAGTGGCATGCGCGCGACGCATTCCCTGAGCACCGCGACCTGGATGTCCTTCGGCAGCGCGGCAAGCTCGCCGAACACCTCCGGCAGGTTGCGCGGCCGCGAAGCCAGCAGCCCTTCGACCCACGAATGCGCGCGAGCGGAGGGTTCGTGCATCGACGGCTAGTCTAGCTTCACTCCCGCGACGTCGCACCGCCGTCTGCCGCGCGCCTCGCCCGGTTCCGCGCCTTCTCCTCGTACATCGCCCGGTCCGCGCGGGCGATCGCGGCCGGCAGATCCTCCCGCCCCGAGAAGCGTGCGGCGCCGACGCTCGCCTCCAGCTCGGGCACCGCCCGGAGAGCCTCACGCAGCCGCGGGACCACATCCTCCGGAAGCGCGGCGGGAAAGAGCAGGAGGAACTCATCGCCGCCCCAGCGATAGACGCGGTCGAGCGGACGGACGCAGCCGCGCAGCGTCTCCACCAGACGCCGCAGCAGTTCGTCGCCGGCGGCGTGACCGCTGGTGTCGTTCACCGTCTTGAGGTTGTCCATGTCGAGCATGAGCGCGGTCCCGAAGCGGCCGCCGAGCGGCTCGAGGCCCGCACCCTCGTCATAGGCGCGGCGGTTGAGCGCGCCCGTCAGCGGGTCGTAGAGCGAGAGCTGCTTGAGCCGGTCGTGCGCCAGCGCCAGTTGATAGCGCGCATCCTCGCTCTCGCGGCTCACGTCCTCCAGGAGCAGCACGACCATCCCGTATCCCAGCAGCATCTGCAGGATCAGGTCGAAGAAGCTGTTGTACCGCAGGACGAACTGCAGCGGCCCGTATGGACGCTGCCACGGTTGGAACCCCTCGACGAGGAAGCCGATCGCGTACAGGACCCAGAGCGCCGCGACGCTGACGAACACCACACCCGTCGTGCGGCTTCCGAGCGTCGCGCGAGATCGCGAAAGGCGGAGCAGGAGCCATGCGGAGACCAGAAACGCCGCCACCAGCAGTGGCACCTGAAAGACCATGACGGCGTTCAGGTTGCCGCCCGCGAAGATCGTGCTGAGCAATGCGTAGCCGAGAGCCGCCTGGACGGCCCAGCGCATGAAGAGACGCGAACGGTCTCCGCGCACGAAGTTCAGCGTGCCGGCGAGGAGGTAGGCAACGTAGAGGAGCTTCCCGGACTGATAGACCAGGTTCGCCGCGCGTGCCGCGAGCGGCTCGGTGGCCATGACGCGCGGGAGCGCGTAGTGAACCGCGACGCCGCAGAGAGCCACGACGAGGGCCGCCCAGCCGAGGGTCCACTGCCGAAAGTACGGCTGCGGCCGCGGGTGGCTGCGAAGGAGCGCGGCGAAGAGGCCCACCAACAGCACGGCGCCGGCGAGTTGGCTCAGAAGGCCGATGACGGCGATGAGGGCGCCGATCTGCTCGTGGGTCATTCGTAACGCGCGTCATAGTAGCGCGGCGAGGTATTCAGCGCGCGACGCGTCGCCGCCGCGCCAGCGAAGGCACGTAGAACGGCACACCGTCGCGCTGGTACTGCCGGTACGCGTCACCGTACTGCTGCAGCAGCCGCTTCTCTTCGTGCAGCGAGCCGAGGACGAGGTACGCGGTCGCGACGACGTTGAAGGCGAGGCGGCGCGTGGTCATGTGCGGCGTCAGCCAGAACGGCGCGAGGGGAGCGACGTTCAGCGGGTGGCGTACGACGGTGAACGGGCCGCGGGCTCGGAGCGCGCCGCTCTCGTCCGCCTCCGGTCCCTGCGCTGCCGGAGCCTGTCTGGCCGGCATTCCGGTGGTACGGATCGCGATGAGATTGTCGACGCCGGAGAGCGTCGCGATGCCGGTCGCGCGCGCCGCCGCAACGGCCCACGCAACACCAGCGAACTGGCCGAGTCGCATGAGGCCGGCCAGCGGTCCGCGGATGCGATAGAGCGTCCGCTTCGGGCGCCGTGCGATGTAGTAGACGAGGCCCCCGAACGCGAGCACGGCCTGGGCGTTATAGGCGACGCGGTAGAGCTCCCGTCCGAACGGCACGCGTGCCGCGAACGCCTCTTTCGCTTTCGTGTTCGCGAGCAGGCTGTGCACGATTGCGAAGACGCCCGTCGCGAGCACGACCTTCAACGCGGAACGCATGCACTACGGTGTAGCGAGAACGCTGCCGGTGCGTTGCGCGGCGTCAATGCGAGTGGACGATTCCGTCCGGGCCGCACCAGTCGGGCTCAACCCGAGCACGCGGCCGTGGTCACCGAGATCGAACGGCTGAATCTCGATCGTTCCCTCGACGAGCCCGAGTTGGAGGCGGCTGATCGCCTGGAGGTACTTCGCGGATCACGACGCCGGCGGGCTGAAGCCCGCCGCTCCACTCGAGCGACTCACTCCGAGTACCACTCCGCCAGCGCCGTCACCACTCCGCCCTTGATGAACACGCTGTTGTGGCGGGCGCATTGTTCCGAGACGCGGCAGACGTAAAAGTATTCGAGATCGCCGAGGCGGGCGAGGGCGGCGTCGGGAGGGGCGGAGGCGTCGGGGCGGCCCATCTTCTCGAGCACCGCCAGCGTCGTGTCGCCGAGGAGGACGCCGTGCCGCTGGCGCACTTCCAGGATGCCCGCATCCTCGGGGCGTTTGCACGGCAGCTCGCTCGTCACCGCCACGCGCCACGGCTTGCCGGCCTTCTTGTCCATCGACAGGACGACGTAGCGGCCCTCGCCGATGCTGTAGCAGCCCTCCTTCTTCAGGCCGGGGAACTGCGCCTGCAGGGTCGCGAGCGGCGTCTCCATGAGTTGATCGAGATAGACCGGTTCCGCGGCGTGGCTGGTGACGGCCACGGCCAGCGTCAGCACTGCGACTGCGATCTTCATCCTTCGCCCCACTTGAGTTTGTTGCGTAGAACGTCGAAGTAGTTTTTGTCGGGTGACTGGACCAAGAGTACCCGTTCTTCGGACTTTCTGACGCAAACCCGGTCGCGATCGCTGATCTCGAACCCTTCCTGCCCGTCGAGCGTGAGGAAGATGTCCTTCGAGTCGGGGGTGGCGAGGCCGATCTCGATGTCCAGCTCGTCGGGGAGGACGAGCGGCCGGTTGGTGAGCATGTGGGGGCAGATCGGCGTGATCACGACCGCGTTCATGGTGGGGTAGATGATCGGTCCGCCGGCGGAGAGGTTGTAGGCGGTGGAGCCGGTCGGCGTGGCGACGATCAGGCCGTCGCCGCGGAAGGTGGAGACGAAGAGCCCCGCGACGCTGACCTTCATCTCGATGATGCGCGCGACCGCGCTCTTGTTGATCGCGCAGTCGTTCAGCACGCGGTAGCGCTTGTTCGAGTCGCGTCCCGGCCCCGAGACCGACACCGTGAAGGTGACGCGCGGCTCGACCTCGAAGCCGCCGTCGAGGACCAGCTCCAGCACCTCGGGGAACTCCTCGACGCGGATCTCGGTGAGGAAGCCGAGGGTGCCCATGTTCACGCCGACGATGGGGACGTGCTCCGGCGCGTGGCGGGCCACCGAGAGCAGCGTGCCGTCGCCGCCGAAGGTGATCAGCAGCTCGGAGTCGCGGCCGAGCTCCTCCTTCGGCAGCGCGCGGTTCGTGTCGCCGGTCGCCGCCGCGGTGTCGGTGTCGAAGATGACGTCGAGGCCGCGTCCGCGCAGATCGGCGCCGACTTTGCGCGCGTACTCGACGGCTTGAGGAGCGGTGTTCTTTGCTGCAATTCCGATCGTGCGCATGAGCTCACTTTACCGCCCAGCGACGATCATGCCGACATGACCACCGCCCGGCGGACGTCGTCCGGCTCGATCACGATGCGCTCCCCGGCGCGCTCCGGGCCGACGAAGAGGATCGGGTGGAGGACCTTTTCCATGATCGCGCGGAGCGCGCGTGCGCCGAGGCGCTGGCGGATCGCGGCGTGGGCGATCTCGTAGAGCGCCTCGCGGGAGAACTCGAGCTGGATCGAGTCGAGCGCGCAGAGGCGCTGGTACTCCGGAATCATCGCCTCGCGCGGCTCGGTGAGGATCGCCACGAGATCGGCCGGCGCGAGCTCCTGCAACTGGACGCGGAGCGGCAGGCGTCCGACGAGCTCCGGGAGGAGGCCGTACTTGACGAGATCGTCCGTCGAGACCTCGCGCTGCGCGGGCGCCGCCTGCTCGAAGAAGCCGACGCTGCGGCCGTCCGGCGTCTCCTCGAGATCGGTGAACGCGCCGGCGCAGATGAAGAGGATGTTCGAGATGTCGATCTCGACGAAGTCGTGCTTGTTCCAGTGCGCGGTGACGTTCATCGGCACGAACAGCTTGTCGCCCTCGAGGATCTTGAGCAGCGACTGCTGGACGCCCTCGCCGCCGATGTCGCGCTGGCTCGAGCCGGTGCGGTTGCCGCCGGAGCGGCGGGCGATCTTGTCGATCTCGTCGATGAAGACGATGCCGTTCTCGGCCTGCTTCACGTTCTGGTTCGTGGCGTAGAGCAGCCGCCCGATCGCCACCTCCACGTCTTCCCCGTAATACCCCGCCTCGGTGAACGACGTGGCGTCGTTGTAGGCAAACGGCACGTCGAGGACGCGCGCCAGCGTGCGGGCCAGGTACGTCTTCCCGCTGCCGGACGGGCCGATCATCAGGATGTTCGACTTGCGGATCGAGACGTCGCCGCCGTACTTGAGGTACTCGATGCGCTTGAGGTGGTTGTACGCCGCGATGGCGAGGACTTCCTTCGCGTGGCGCTGCCCGACTACGTACTGGTCGAGCTGCTCGAAGATGCGGCGGGGTGTGACGTGCAGGAAGCGATAGGTCTCACGCTTTTCCTTCATCAAGTCGCCTCGACCGAGTATAACCGGAGCGATGATCCTGGTAACTCTGCTCGCCGCCGTCCTCTCCCTCCCGTCGCCCGCCGGCAGCGGCGCGGCCGAGCCGTATCTCACCGCGCGGCCCGACGGCACGCTGGTGATGTCGTGGCTGGAGGGAGGGGCGCTGAAGTTCGCGTCGCTGAAGGACGGCCGCTGGTCGGCGCCGCGCGTCATCGTGCAGCGCGACGATCTCTTCGTGAACTGGGCCGACTTCCCCTCCATCGTCGACGACGGCCGGGGGACGCTCTTCGCGCACTGGCTGCAGAAGAGCGGGAAGGGGACGTACGCGTACGACGTGGTGGCGACGTCGTCTTCCGACGGCGGCAAGACGTGGCGCAAGCCGCTGCTGGTGAACACCGACGGGAAGCAGGCGGAGCATGGGTTCGTGTCGTTCGCTCCGCTGCCGGGAGGCGGCGTGGCGGTGGCGTGGCTCGACGGGCGCGAGATGACGGAAGGCGACGGCCACGACGCGCACGGCGGCGCGATGACGGTGCGCTACGCGGAGCTCGACGCGGCGCTGCGGCGGAAGGCGGAGACGGTGCTCGACGCGCGCGTCTGCGAGTGCTGCAACACCGCGATGACGATGACGGCGAAGGGGCCGCTGGTGGCGTACCGCGACCGCTCGGGCGGAGAGGTGCGGGACATCGCCTTCATGCGCCGCGCGAACGGCAAGTGGAGCAACCCGTCGCGCGTGCATGCCGACAACTGGAAGATCCCCGGCTGCCCGGTGAACGGACCGCAGCTCGACGCCCGCGGCAACCGCGCCGCCCTGGCCTGGTTCACCGCCGCGGGAGACAAGCCGCGGGTGCAGGTGGCTTTCTCGGCGGATGCCGGCGCGACGTTCGGCCGCGCGGTGCGCGTCGACAGCGGCAATGCGGTCGGGCGCGTCGACGTGCTGATGCTCGCCGACGGCAGCGCGCTCGTCACCTGGATCGAGGGGACGGCCGACAGCTCCGGGATCTTCGCCCGCCGCGTGCACCCGGACGGACGCGCCGAGGCGCCGGTGAAGCTGGCGGCGACCAGCTCGGCGCGAGCGTCGGGTTTTCCGCGGGCGGCGCTGGTGGGGAACACCGCCTACTTCGCCTGGACCGATCCGGCGGCGAAGACGGTGAAGGTGCAGAGCCTCGGCATCGGGCGCTAAGGACGAGTTGCGCTTGCGCGTTGCGCGTAGCGAGTTCAGGGGGGGGCTTCGTTACGGGCAACGCGCAACACGCAACGCGTCGAAATTTTCTGGCGCGCAGACTCCTAGCTCCCCCGTCGGGCGACGACCGTATCGACCGTTTGAGCCCGCAGGTCCGCCTGCCGATGCCGGGATCCTGCCTCTTCGTCGCGCACCACGCCGCGACACGCCAAAGATTTTGACACGCTCGAATTGAGCGTTCCCGCCTAACCCCCTGTCCCTCCAACAACTTGCCACATACCGCCTCGTGGCGGCCCGCTTGAAGTCTGTGGGCCGCGAAAGGAGGTGGTGCAGAGAAGAGACATCGACGCGGAGAAGACAGAAAGACGGTTCAAGTGTGGAACGAACAGCCAATGAACTGACCACGGGAAACAACAACAACAAAAGGAGAAAAGACCCATGCGGAAGTCCCTTCCGATCTTCATCCTGGCCCTCGGAATCCTCTCGTACGCCTCGCTCGCCATGGCCGACGGTGCCGCCCCGGCCGACTCCGGCAGCAAGGCCGGTGTCGTCAACATCAACACCGCCGACGCCGCGCAGCTCGCGCTGCTCCCCCGCATCGGCGCAAAGGGGGCGGAGCGCATCATCGCGTACCGCACCCAGCACGGTCCCTTCAAGAAGACCGCGGACCTGATGCAGGTGAAGGGCGTCGGCGCGAAGACCTTCGAGCTGCTCACGCCCTACATCGCCCTCGAAGGCAAGACCACGCTCACGACCAACATCTCCTCGCCGCGCAAGCCGCGCGCGAAGAAGCCCACCACCACCACGGCGTCGAACTAGACGCCGCCCGCCCCCCATCCTCAACAGGCCGCCGCGTGCGTGAGACGCGCGGCGGCCTCCTCAAAGAAGGAGGCTCGCGTGTCAACTCCCCGAGCGCCGCACTACTACCCGCTCCGCCTCGTACGTCTGGATGGCGGAGAGCGTGCTGCGGCGGAGAACCTCGTCCGTGAATGCGTCCGTGAGGATGCGGCCGTCCATGTCCCGTCCGATCGGCAGGCCGGCGCCGAACAGCACGGTCGGCACGACGTCGACCACGGAGGCGGGCGCGGCGTGCTCGCGATGCGCGGCCACGGGGCCGCTCACGATCAGGAAGCCGTCATCGGCACCCGCGTCGTCGCGGCGCACCCTCCCGGTGGCGAACTCCCAGACGTTGGCCGGCAGCTTCGGCGGGACGACGCCGGCCGGCGAGCAGATGGCGATCAGGTGCCGCGGGTGGCGCCGCGCCACGGCGCCGAGGGCGCGATCGAGCTGCTGCACGTACGCGCGCACCGTATCGCCTTTGGGTGTGCCGCGCGGCGGGATCTCGTTGCTGAAGACGTGCAGCGCGCGCTGCGCCGGCTCGAAGCCCTCCAGCGCTACCGCGATCAGCGCCGCCTCGCCGTCGACGGCACCGATCGCGGCGAGATCGCCCGCCAGCGCGTCGAGGACCTGCTGCCGCGCCGGGCCGGCCGCATTGAAGCGCTGCGCCTCATCTCCGATCCCGGCCGGCCGCAGCGGCGGTGTGTCCACGGACGGCCAGCGCACCACCTGCGACGGCAACTGCAGCCGCGCGAAGAGCGACCAGACCGGCAGCGCCAGGCCGGAGCGGAGCGACGCCGAGATCCGCTCCACCGGCGGGATCAGTCCCCAGGCACGGAACGCCACGCCGTACGGCAGCAGGAGAAACGGCTCGTCGCGGTTCAGCGGCGTGCGGTAGGCGAAGCGCCCCGTCACCCCGTGCCGGTGTGGCAGCTTCCCGGTCGCGAGCGATGCCCACAGCGACTTGGGGCTCGTCGTGCGGAACGCCTCCACCCGCGTGAAGTACGCATCCTCGGTGACCGTGTCGAAGAACGGCAGCAGCCCCTCTCCCTTCATGGTCACGATCCAGTCGTACGGCAGGTTGCGGATGGCCACGAAGATCACGTGCGCCTGCGCCGCCGGCGCACCGATGTCGGCGACGACCGCCTGCTTCCGCTCCGTCCGGTAGCTGTCCCGGCGCTGGTAGAGGAAGACCGCCGAGATGCCGACCAGCACGAGGCCGGCGAAGAAGATCGCGCGCGACAGCCGCTTGTGCGCGTTGCGCTCGAGCACCCACAGCAGCAGCAGGATGAACGCCGTCACCGTGATGACGTTCGACGACTTCGAGAGCACGCGCATCGCCCCCACCGGCAGGTAGCCGCGCAGCAACTGCAGGTGCATCCAGTAGGTGAACGAGGAGATGAACGCGGCGGCGACGACGAAGCCGAAGCCGTGTGTACGGTATGTCTGCGGCCGGCCGATCAGTCGCACGCGCAGCGCCCGCAGTCCCCAGAGGATCGAGCCGAACAGCAGCCCGCAGGTCGCGCCATACACTGCCGCGACCGTGGCCAGACGCCCGGGCGTGATCTCGACCTGCGGGTTGATCAGGTACAGCAGGTACGCCATGTACAACCCGAAGACGGCCCCGGCGAGAACCCGTTTCAGATAAGCCCAGCGGATCGGCATGCGGAGGGACGGCCATGCTGACGCCGGCCCGCCTCAGAGAATACACCGGGCCCTCCGCCGCTCTCGATCTCCTGCGCGACCTCGGCTACCCGGTGGCGCCGGTGGACGTCGATCCCGACGAGTGGCGGCGCGGCGGCGTGAGCGTCCCCTGGAACGGCACGACGCGCCTGCAGCTCGCCGCGAGGATGCGCAACTTCGATCTCTTCGTGCTCACGGGCGACGTCAGCGGCGATTTCTTTGCACAGTTCCTGCGCTCATATAACGACTACAATATCGTCACTAAATCAGCACTCATTTATCAGCAGGCGAAGGCGCTGTCGGTGTTCGACCTCTCCGGCGATCGCACGCTCCGCCGGCTCGACGTCGACCTCGAGGCGCCGAGCGCACACGCGATCGACCGGCTGAACCTCCTCGCGCACGACGCCGACGAGACGGCGCTGCCGCGCATCTACGACCGGGCGCTCGACCGCGAGAGCGTCACGCGCGAGTTCTTTCACCGCTTCCGGAACGCCGTACGCGACGTCGCCGCGGCGCTGCCGGGGGAGCGGGACGAGACGCGCGCCGAGGCGCTGCTGATCCTGTCGCGGCTGCTCTTTCTCTCATTCGTGCAGGAGAAAGGATGGCTGAACGGCGAGCGGCGCTTCCTGGTCGACCGCCTCGAGCACGAGACGCGGCGGGGGCGCGAGTTCTTCTCCGGCGTCCTGCTGCCGCTCTTCTTCGGCTGTCTCAACACACCGCTGCACGAGCGCACACTCGCCGCGCGCCGGCTCGGCCGCATCCCGTATCTCAACGGCGGCCTGTTCGAGCCGTCGCCCTACGAGCGGAGCCATCCCGACCTGCACCTGCCGAACGAGCTGCTGCGGCGGGTGGTCGAGGAGGTGTTCGAGAAGTTCGACTTCCGCATCGACGAGGGGGGCGCCGGCACGCACGTCGACCCGGCCATGCTCGGCAAGGTGTTCGAGTCGCTCATGGCGGACGACGAGCGCGCCGCCAGCGGCAGCTTCTACACGCCGAAGGAGATCGTGGACGTGCTCACGGAGCGGGCGATCCGGGAGTGGCTCGGCGACGGCGGCGTCGAGAAGCTGGCGACGATCACCGTCATCGACCCGGCGTGCGGCTCGGGGGCGTTTCTGCTGTCGGCGCTCGGCATCATCGAGAAGCTGTGGCGGGAGCGGGCGGAGGATGTCCCGCGCGACCTGCGGCGGCGGATCGTGGCGAATTCGCTCTTCGGCGTCGACCTGAAGGCGGAGGCGGTGCGTCTCTGCGAGCTGCGCCTCTGGCTGGCGATCGTCTCCGGCAGCGACGCCGCGATCGAAGACGTCGAGCCGCTGCCGAACCTCGACCGGAACATCCTGCAGGGCAATGCGCTCCTCAGCCCGACCGACTTTCTCGGCGACGCGCGCACCGACATCTACGCCGACTGGCTGGTCGCCCTGCGCTCGCAGCAGGACCTGCTCGACCGCTACCGTACGGCGTCGCACGCGCAGCGGCCGGCGCTCTACCGCGTCATCCGGGGGAACGACCAGCGGCTGGCGTCGGAGCTCCTCGCGCGCGGCGTCGATCATCTCGAGGCGGAGCTGCGTCACGCCTGCGCTCCGCAGCGCGACCTCTTCGGGCGCAGCGCGCCGGTGGACGCGGAGCTCTGCCGCGATCTGCAGCAGCGCGTCGCCGAGCAGAAGCGGCTCCTCGAACGCGCCGAGGAGGGGAACCTCGACTTCTTCTCCTTCGACGTCCACTTCGCGCATGTGATGGCGGGCGGCGGGTTCGACGTGGTGGTGGGCAACCCGCCGTGGGTGCGCAACAGCCGCATCGAGCCGCGCACGAAGCGGATGCTCGCCGCCCGCTACAAACTCTTCCGCGGCCACGGCGAGGGCACAGCGTTTCATCAGCCCGACCTCTCCGTGGCCTTCTTCGAGCGGGCACTGTCGCTGGCGAAGCCGAACGGCTTGGTGGCGCTGCTGATGCCGTCGAAGATCGTGAACGCGAGCTATGCCGGACCGCTGCGGCGCGCTGCCGCGCAGCGGGTGATCGCGCTCGACGACTGGAGCGACGACCCGCGTCGCCGCCGCTGGTTCGACGCCGACACGTTCCCCCTCGGCATCACCTGCGCCGCGCCCCGGAACGTGGTGCGCATCACCGCCTCCGGCGAGTCGTTCGAACTGCCGCCGGCGGCGCTCTCGGTCGACGGTGCGACGTCGGAGTGGGCGCTCGTGCCGCCCGGCGTCTCCGAGATCCTGCACCGCCTGCGCGCCACGCATCCGCCGCTCCAGGACGTGCACGGCCGCCGCCCCTTCATGGGCGTCAAGACCGGCAACAACCGCGACTTCTTTCTCGACGCCGAGGAGATCCGCGGCGGGCATCTCATCACCGCCGACGGCATCCGCATCCCGCTCACCGCCGTCTGCCGGTGCGTGCGCGGACGCGACGTCCGCCGCTGGACCGTGAGCGCGTCGGGCTGGATGCTCTGGCCGCCCGCGGGTAGCTGGCGGAGGCCGCCGAAGTGGCTGGTGAAGCTCGCCGCCGCGCGCGGGCTCGAGCCGGCCGACTTCCGGCTGTCGTTCGTCCGCCCGGAGCACGTCGGGATCAAGGTGATCTGGAAAGACCTCTCGCGCGGACTCGCGGCGGCGGTGCTGCCGGACGTCGTGCACGTCAACGAGGTGGCGTTTCCGCTCGTGCCGAACCAGACCCTGTACGCGCTCGACGCCCTCTCACTCGACGACGCGTACGCGAAGGCGGCGATTCTCAATTCGACGGTCGCCGGCGCGCTGCTGGTGTCGGTGGCCGAGCGGGCGAAGGACGCCCACTTTCGCTACTTCGGCCGCACCGTCGCCGCGCTGCCCTGGCCGGACGTGGAGGGGGAGCGGGAGACGCTGGTCCGGCTCGCGCGGCGCGCGCATCGCGGCGCGGAGGTGATGCGCGAGCTCGACGCGCTGGTGGCGCAGGCGTACGGGCTCACGCCCGAGGAGCTGGCGGTGTTGCAGGCGTTCCTCACGACGCGGTTGACGGATTCAGGACGGCGCGCGCATGGGTGCGTGTGAGCGTGCTGCATGGCTCGAGCCGCTTGCGGGCGGCGTGCAGCGCCAGGGGTCGAGCAGTGCGCGCGCCGTCCTGAGTCCGTCCGTTGCGCTGGCGCCGCATCAATCCGAGGCGGTCGAGCGCGCGCTGGAGTTGCTCGCGACGCGCGGCGGCGTCCTGCTGGCGGACGACGTCGGCCTCGGCAAGTCGTTCGTCGCCGCGGAGGTCATGCGCCGGTTCGACGGTCCGTGCGAGCTGATCGTGCCGCTGTCGCTCGTCCCGCAGTGGCGGGAGCTCGTGCCGCAGCACACGCGGATCTTCACGCACGACTCGATCGAGGAGCCCGACCCGCCGCGGCGGCGGCTGGTAGTGGTCGACGAGGCGCACGCGTTCCGCAACCCGCGCACGCAGCGCTACGCGGCGCTGGCGCGGCGGACGGCCGGCGCGCGCGTGCTGCTGGTGACGGCCACGCCCGTCTGCAACTCACTCGAAGACCTGCACGCGCTGATCCGCCTCATGGCGCGCGACGACCTCCTGGCCGATCTCGGCGTCCCGTCGATCGACGTCGCGTTCGAGAGCGGGCAGGTGGAGCGGATCGTCGCCGCGCTCGTCATCCGCCGCGAGCGCGACGTGCTGCCGGACTGGCTGCCCCTCGGCGCGCTCGAACGGCGCGTCATCCGCCATCCGGTGCCGGAGCTGCCGATCGACGCGTTGCAGTTCCCGCTCGTCGCCGACGGCGACCTGCTGCGCCGGTTCCTGCGCCGGCGGCTGGAGTCGAGTGAGGCGGCGTTCGTCGAGTCGGTGCGGCGGCAGCTGCGCTTCTACGAGCGGGCGCTGAGTGCCGTCGCCGCCGGGCGGACGCTCCCGAAGCGGGAGTATCGTCGCGCCTTCGCGTACGAAGAGGACCAGGCGGCGTTTCAGGACGTGCTGTTCTGGGAGCTCTTCGCGCCGCCGGGCGAGGTCGACCCGCAATCGATCCGCGACGAGATGGCGCGGCTGCAGGCGCTGATGGAGGAGGGCCGCGCGCTGCCGAATGCGAAGAGGGCGCTCCTGGAGGTGGGCGACGAGCCGACGCTGATCTTCACCGGCTCCGTGGCCACCGCGCGGGATCTCGCGAAGCATCTCGGGTGTGCGCTGATGACGTCGAAGGAGCGGACCGGATTGCAGGCCTTCCTCAGCGGACGCGCCGACGTGCTGGTGTCGACCGACGTGGCGGCCGAGGGGCTGAACCTGCAGCGGGCCGGGGCGATCGTGCACTACGACATTCCCTGGAACCCGGTGAAGCTCGACCAGCGCAATGGGCGGGCGTACCGGATCGGGCAGACGCGCGGCTTGGTGAAGGCGACGTACTTCATCCCGGAGAACCGGAGCGTGATGGAGACGGTCGCGCGGAAGAACCGGATCCGGCGGCGGGCGATGAAGCGGGGCGCCGTCGAGGAGCGCGCGCACACGCTGCGTCCCCGCGTGACGGCCGATGCCCCCTGTCTCCGCTTCGACGAGCTGCCGCCGCGGCGCTACAAGGCGGGGATCGAGCTGCTCATGGACGAAGTGCCGCTGCGGGAAGTGCTCGAGCTCATTGCGCTGGACGCGTGAAGGCGCGGCGGATCACGTCCGCTGCTGGTTTGCCTTCAAAGTCGTAGTCGTTCGGGGTGGCGTGGCCGGGATACGAGAACCACTTCCAGGGGTAGGCGCCCAGCACCCAGGCGCGCGGCCAGGCCGCCTCGAAGAAGGCCTCGTAGGCGACGCGCTGCGCCTCCGCGTTCGGCGGCACGTCGTGCGGGATCTCCCACTGCCGCCAGGCGGCGCCGTTCGCGCTGCGGTAGCCGATCTCGGTGAAGAGCACCGGACGGCGATGCCGGCGCGACAGCGCCTCGAGGCGGGTGAGGATCGGCTGCCATGCCTCCACCAGCGTGTCGCGCGAAGGCGTCGCATCAGCGGAGAGGGGGAAGTAGCCGCTCACGCCGATCCAGTCGACGGCGTCCCAGAACGGCACGTCGAAGACCTCGTCGAAGTTCGCGCCGTACGTCACCGGCCCCTCGTAGATCGCGCGGGAGCGGGCGATCAGTGTCCGCCACTCCGCCTCGTGGCGCGAGGCGACCTTCTGCTCGTTGCCGATGCAGAAGGCGTCGGCGTTCGCGTCGCGGGCGAGGCGGGCGTAGTGCTCGACGAAGCGGCCGTAGTCGTCGAACCAGGCGCGCCAGTCGGCCTCGGTCCAGTCCTCCATCTTCAGCTCCGTCCGCCCCCAGACGTGGAGCTTGAGCATGACCTTGATGCCGAGCGCGTGCGCCTGCTTCGTTACGGCGACGAGCGAGTCGTCCGTTTCCCAGACCCGGCTGCCGCCGAAGCGCAGCGCGGGCGTGCCGGAGTGAAAGCCGAACGGCATGACCGAGATCCAGTCGACCCCGAGCGCCCGCGCGTTCCGGAGCGACTCGGCCGATCGCGGACTGCCGTACGTCCCGAGCCGCGGATGGGCCGCGGCGAAGCTCAGCCCGCGCTGCTTCGGCAGCTCCGGCGTGGCGGCGCAGGAGGCGAGGAGGAGGAGTAGTAGGAGTCGCAAAGTCTCAGAGTCTCAGAGTCTCAAAGGATAAGGGCGGAGCTTTCTCTGCGACTCTGAGACTCTGCGACTCTGAGACTAGAATCGCCTCCGTGAACCTGCTCATCGTCGACGACGAGGCTTCCCTCCGCGACTTTCTCTCGATCGTCTTCGAGGAGGAGGGGTGGGCGGTGGAGACGGCGGGGTCGCTCGACGAGGCGCATGCGTCGATCCAGCGGAAGGAGCCGGACGTCGTGCTGTGCGACCTCATGCTCCCCGACGGCTCGGGCATCGACTTCATCCGGGACATCAAGGCGAACAGCCCCTCCATCCCCTTCATCATGATCACCGCCCACACCTCGACGCGCACGGCGGTCGAGGCGCTGAAGGCGGGTGCGATCGATTACATCGCCAAGCCGTTCGACATCGAAGAGCTGAAGCTCATCGTGCGCAAGGCGGTGGAGCGGAAGGAGCTGGAGGACGAGAACATCCACCTCCGCACCGCGCTCGAGGAGCGGTTCACCTTCTCCAACATCATCGGGAAGAGCACGAAGATGCAGGAGATCTTCTCGATCGTCCAGCGCATCGCCCGGACGCTCTCCACGGTGCTGATCTCCGGCGAGTCGGGCACCGGCAAGGAGCTGATCGCGCGCGCGATCCACTACAACTCCACCCGCCGCGGGAAGTTCGTCTCCATCAACTGCGGCGCACTGCCGGAGACGCTGCTGGAGTCGGAGCTCTTCGGGCACGAGCGGGGCGCCTTCACCGGCGCCATCCGCGAGAAGCGTGGCCTCTTTCACGAGGCCGACCGCGGCACGATCTTCCTCGACGAGATCGGCGAGACGACGCCGGCGATGCAGATCAAGCTCCTGCGGGTGCTGCAGGAGCGGACCGTGCGCAAGGTCGGATCGAACAGCGAGTCGCCGGTCGACGTGCGGGTCATCGCCGCGACGAACCGCGATCTCAGCGAGTCGATCCGCGAGGGGACGTTCCGGGAGGACCTCTTCTACCGCATCAACGTCATCCCGATCGCCCTGCCGCCGCTCCGGACGCGCAAGGAAGACATCCCCCTCCTCGTCGACCACTTCATCGAGAAGTTCTGCACGCGCATGGAAGTGCCGCGCAAGCGCATCTCCGCCGACGCGATGCGGGCGATCGAGAAGTACCACTGGCCGGGGAACGTGCGCGAGCTGGAGAACGTCGTGGAGCGGATGATCGCGCTCGAGGACTCCGACCTCCTCTCCACGAAGTCGCTCCCCGAGCACGTCCTCCTTGGCGGCCGCATCCCCGACGCCACCTTCGAGCTGCCGCAGGACGGCATCTCGCTGCAGGACCACCTCGAGGCCATCGGCAAGATCTTCATGCTCAAGGCGCTCGAGCGCGCCGGCGGCGTGCAGACGCAGGCCGCCGAGCTGCTGCGCATGTCGTTCCGCTCGTTCCGCTACTACGCGAAGAAATACGACCTCCTCCCCCGCGAGCGCGAGGCCGAGGACGTCGTGGAGGTCGAAGAGAAATGAGGTTCGCCGCCGTGATGCTGATGCTCTTCGCCTGTGACCAGTCCGCACCGCCCGCGCAGCAGCCCTCCGCAACGACGGAAGAGCCGCCGTCCACGCAGACCACCGTCTACAGCGGCCCGCGGGTGATCTTCCCTGACGGCACCGCCATCAGCGTGGAGATCGCCGCGGACGACGAGCTGCGCGCGCAGGGGCTCATGTTCCGCGACCGGCTCCGCCCCAACGCCGGGATGCTCTTCATGTTCGCCGAGGACGACGAGCATGCGTTCTGGATGAAGAACACCCTCATCCCGCTGGACATGATCTGGATCGACGCAAACCAGAAAGTGGTGGCGGTGAAGTACAACGTCCCGCCCTGCAAGGTCGAGGATTGCCCGAGCTATCCGCCGGGCGTGCTGTCGCGTTACGTGCTGGAGGTGGCGGGCGGGGTGGCCCAGGCGCACGGGGTGAAGGCGGGGGACCAGCTCCGCTTCGAACAAACCGAAAGCGTCGTCGTACGTCCATGAGATGGAGCGCCGGCGCCGCCGAATTATTCGGACGCGGCGCCACGTTCCGCTGGAGACGAACATGTTCCGGTCCCGAGGGGAAAACCTCCGTTTCGTATTGGTCCTGCTGTTCCTGAACTTCGCGTTCTACCTGCTCGAGCACCAGGACGCCGAAAAGTACGTACGCCTGTTCGCGTTCGACTGGGACGCTGTCCGCGGCGGCGAGGTCTGGCGCCTGCTCACCTACCAGTTCACCCAGCCCGGCTCTGGTCTCCTGGAGACGCTCTGGATGCTGATGACGCTGCTCCTGCTGTACATGATGGGGTCGGCGCTGGAGGAGGAGTGGGGGACGGTCCACTTCGTGACGCTGTTCGCGATCTCCGCCCTCGGCTCGGCCGGCATCGCCGCGTGGCTCGGGATTCCGCTCCTCGGCACCTACTTCGTCCACTTCACGCTGCTGTTCGTCTACGCGGCGGCGTTCCCGAACCAGACGCTCTATCTCTTCGGCGCGATGCCGATCCGGATTCGCGTGATCGCGTTCTTCTCGCTGGCGGTCCTGGTGTACGGGGTCCTCAGCGGCGGCAAGGCGAACATGGCCGCCCTCGGCGGGGCGATGCTCGGGTACCTCTACTACCTGTCGCAGCGGGTGCGCCTGCAGTTCGTCGTCACGGCGCCGGCGGCTCCGGACGACCCGCCGGTGAAGATCGACACGACCGCGATCACGAACGCGGCGCGCTACGTGGCGGTGCGGCAGGCGCTGGCGAACGGCTCGGACGCGGACATCGAGCGGCTCCTGACGCACTGCGAGCGGGACATGGTGGCGAACGTCAACATCTGCCCGCCGGCCGACTACAAGCCGGAGAACGTCGACGGCTACTGCATCCGCTGCGAGGGCTTCGCGGAGTGCTCGGCGCGCTACCTGCGGCTGAACCGCCCGGTACGCAGCGCGCCGCCGGCGATCGCGGTGCCCGAGACGCCCTAGGCGCTACTCGCCGCCGCCGCCCGCGCCTTCGGGACCACCACCACCGCCCCCACCGCGGCGTCGTCGCCGGAAGCGACGGCGCTTGCGCGCGGCGGCGTCCCCGCCGCCTTCGGCAGGCGGTCCTCCCTGGACGGACGGGCTCTCAGCCCGTCCCGCCTCGGCGGCGGGCGCTCCGTCCGGACGAGGCGGACGCGGCGGACGAGGTGGTCTCGGCGGACGTGGAGGCCGCGGACCCTGCTGCTGCGGTTGTTGCTGTTGCGGCTGCGCCTGAGCGACCGCCTCGCCGCCCACCGGCGCGCCGGCACCACCGCCACGTCCGCGACGGCGTTTCCGGCGGCGCGAGGCCTGTTGCTCCGCCCCCTCCGGCGTCGCCGCCTGTTGCGGCGGCCGTTGCTGCTGTTGTTGCGGGGGGCGTTGGCCCTGCGGCGGGCGCGGACCGCCCTGCGGACGGTTGCGCTGCTGATTCTGCTGCTGCTGCCCGCCGGGACGTTTCCCGTCGCGTCCCCGTTGTGGCCGCTGCTGCTCGCGTCCGCCGCCGCGGCCGGGGCGTTGCTCCTCCCGCTCCTTGCGTGCACCGCCGGCCTTGCCGGTGCGCTGCTCGAACTCGCGGATCTTCTTCTCCATGTAGCGCCGCGCCATCGCATCCTGCTTCGCGGTGAGCTCGCTGTGGCCGCAGTAGGGGCAGCGCTTCCACCCCTCGGGATAGGTTCGTTTGCAGCCCGTGCAGAGGATGGATTTCGGGAGCGGCATCGTAAATCGGCGCGCATTGTACACTTCGGTCCGTGGATGAAAACCGGCGCCGCACCCTCCTGGCGTTGATCGACCTCGCCTCCGACAGCAACCCGAACGCCTGCTGGGATGACGCGCGTGCGGTCGAGCTCCTGCGCCGCGAAGCGACGGCCGAGGAGCTGCGCGAGCTGGGGGCGACGAAGGGGATGATCGAGCACGTTTTCCCGGAGGAGTATGGCGGCTGAGTTCACCGTCCGGGTCGAGGCGCGCTTCGAGTCGGCGCACTACCTCCGCGAGTACCGCGGCATCTCCGAGCCGCTGCACGGCCACTCCTACAAGGTCGAGGCGGACCTCGCCGCGCGCGGCGGCGGCGTGGACCAGGACGCCATCGCCGTCGACTTCGTCAGTGCGAAGCGGAAGCTCGAGCAGCTCGCGAAGCGGCTCGACTACGCCTGCATCAACGACATCCCCCCGTTCACCGAGGTGAACCCCAGCGCCGAGAACATCGCCGAGTGGTTCGCGCGCGAGCTCGGCGCCGCCGTGGCCGACGAGGAGGCGGTGATCGTCGCCGTGACGATCTGGGAAGGGCCGGTGAACTCCGTCACGTACCGCCCCGGCAACAGGCAACCGGCAACCGGCAACCGATGAACAAGCTCCCGAACCACACCGCCCTCAAGGAGTGGTCGAACGTCGTCGGCGCGCTCGGCCGGGGCGAGCAGATCCTGCTGATCCGGAAGGGCGGCCTCGCCGATCCCGACTTTGGCGTCGAGGCGGAGCGCTTCTACCTGTACCCGACCTACTTTCACCAGGGGGAGTCGGACGCGCGGCCGAGCGTTACGGTGACGCACTGGTGCGAGGTGGTGCGGACGTGGCCGGTGACCGAGCGGGCGGCGCTGGAGCAGCTCGCGCCGATGGTGGCGATCCCGTGGGAGACGCTCGAGGCGCGCTACCGGTTCCGGCCGGACCAGGCGCTGTACGTCATCGCCGTCCGGACGTGGGAGCTGGCGCGTCCCGCGCAGGTGGAGTACCGCGAAGAGTACGGCGGCTGCAGGAGCTGGATCAGCGTCGACGAGGAGATCGACGTCGGCGGCTCGCGCCCGGTGCTCGACGAGGCGGTGCTGAGCGCGAGGATCGGCGAGGTGGCCGCGACCCTGGGACAATGGAGCTGATTGCCGCGATCTTCATGCTCGGCGCGGGTGGCGCGCTGGCCGTCTTCGTCCTGGCGGCGATGAAGCTCGACCGGGCCTCCCGCGGCGAGGCCGACCCGAGACCTCCGCAGCGGGACTCCGTCGCCGCCTCGCTCCTTTTCCACGTCGTGCAGGCGGGCGGCCTCGGCGACGACGAGGCGCTGCGCGCGATCCGGCGGGGGACGGGGATTGCCGCGCCGGTGACCCGCGGCATCGACGCCGCGAACTGGGCCGAGAGCTACGCCCGCCACACGACGCCGGAGCAGCGGCGGCACCTGCTGGAAACGGCGGTGCAACTCGTGGCGAGCCGGGAGCGGGCGGTGCCGCTCCGGCAGTACGCCGCCCTCCTCGACCTCAGCTTCGGCCTCGGGTTCCAGACCGACGCGCTGGCGCGGCTGCGGGAGAGCTACGGCTTCGACTACGTCGACCACGCCAAGGGGGTGCGTCCCGGTGAAAAGCAGAAGATGCCGCCGCGGAGCGAGCTGCTGTCGGTCCTGGGAGTGTCGGGGCAGCCGACGCGGCAGGAGCTGAGCGCCGCCTACCGGAAGCTGGTGGTGCAGCACCATCCCGACCGCTTCCATGGGGCGGCCGAGGCCGAGCGGAACAGCGCCTCGGCGAGGTTCATCGAGATCACGCGGGCGTACGAGGAACTGCTGCTGACCTGCCGGGATTGAGTTTTTCGGCGGGGCCGTGTATGATTCGTCGGCTGGGGAATACCGGCAGCTCGCGGCAACGTTCACAGCCAGTTTGCCAGCAGCTCCCTCCAGCAGACCTTAGAATTTCTCAGTAGTTATCTCATTGATAAGCCGCTTTCGAGGACGGACGTGTCCGGCATCAGGGACGGACGCGCGTCGGCGTCCTGAAGCGATCGGGTGCCGGACACGGCCGCGGCTTGTCACGTAAATCACACGGCGGAGACGATTTGGATGTTCGTGTCCCGGCGTGCGTAACTTTTTTCCAACTCGCGCATCTAACTATGCAGGCGGCACGAAGGTTGAAGTTTTGAAGGTGTCGCAGGGAGAGACCATGAAGAGCGCCGAAATGACTCATGAGCAGGGGTGGGACTTCGAGACGGCAGCGATGCCGTACGTGGACTCCTTGTACAACACTGCCTACAGGATGACCCGGAACTCCGAGGACGCGGAAGACCTCGTTCAGGAGACGTATCTCAAGGCCTACAAGTACTACGACAAGTTCGAAGAGGGTACGAACTTCAAGGCGTGGCTCTTCAAGATCATGAAGAACACGTTCATCAACAACTACCGGAAGAAGAAGCTCACGCCGCACAAGATCGACTTCTCGGAGATCGAAGAGTCGTACGAGCGGGTGATCCAGAAGAACGCGCCGGACCTCATCCGCGACCCGGAGAGCGAGATCTTCCAGGACATGATGGATGCCGACGTCAAGCGTGCGCTCGACTCGCTCCCGCATGATTACAAGATGGTCGTCCTCCTGGCCGACATCGAGGGCTTCTCGTACAAGGAGATCGCCGAGATCCTCGACTGCCCGGTCGGGACCGTCATGTCGCGCCTCTACCGCGGCCGGAAGATGCTCGAGCGGACGCTGCTCGACTACGCCCGCAAGTACGGTTACATCCGCGGCGAGGCCGAGCCGGCCAAGATGCGCTCCCGCAAGGACGAGACGAAGGGGCGGAAGAAGAAGGACGAGGCCAAGCCGGAAGAGACCGACGTTCAGGAGCCGGAGGAGAACGAAGAGGCAGTCCTCTTCGCCGCCGACGAGGACGAGGATTTCGAGCTGGTCGACGAGGAAGAAGAAGAGCGTTTCGAGATCGAATGACGTCCGGGCGACCGGAAGTCGGGAAAGGGGCGGCCGCGAGGCCGCCCCTTTCGTTTTTTGGCCGGTCGGTTGCAGTAGCGCGCGGCGGAGTGAACTTCAGCAAGGCGTACGGCACTTACGGAATTCACAGTTCGGTAACGCAGTTGAGCGACGTAGCTGCCATCACGTAACCCCGGAAGGAAACGCAGTGATGCTCTGTGACGATGTGAAGCGCGTGGTGTACTTCTTCCTCGACGGATCCCTGGCCGATCACAAGAAGCACGCTGTAGAGATTCACCTGAGCAACTGCCCCGACTGCGAAGTGCGGATCACGGTTCATCGCAAGCTCCGCACGTTCGTCCGCCGCCGCCTGGCGCGGGTCACCGCCCCCGAGACGCTTCGGATTCGCCTGACGCAGTCGCTCCGCACGCTGCCGGCCGAGTAGAATCGCCGCTTGCCGAAGCAGTCGAAGACCGATCCGAAGAGCGAGGATCAGCTCATCCTCGTCTCGACGAACCCCAACAAGGGGATCGAAGCCGAGCGTATCCTGGGCGTGCCGATCCTCCGCGTCTCCCTCACCCTCCCCGAGATCCAGGCCGCCACGGTCGAGGAGATCACCCGCTACAAGCTCGAGACCGCGAAGACGAAGGGCTACAAGCGCCTCGTCGTCGAGGACGTCTCGCTCGGGTTCGACGAGCTGAACAACTTCCCCGGCCCCTACGTCCGCTGGCTCCTCGAGGCCGCCGGCGGCACCGGCCTGGCCGCCATCGCCTATGCCCTGAACAACCGGGCCGCGAAGGCGCAGTGCTGCGTCGGCTACTGGGACGGCCGTCAGACCCGCCTCTTCATGGGGGAGACGAAGGGGGAGATCCTGGTCAAGCCGCGCGGCGAGCGCGTCTTCGGCTGGGACGCCTGGTTCCAGCCCAAGGGCAGCGAGAAGACCTTCGCCGAGCTCACGCCGGAGGAGAAGGACGCCGTCTCGCACCGCGGGCACGCCTACCGGAAACTGGCCGAGCATCTGAAGAAGTAGTTGCCGGTTGCCCGTTACCGGTTGCCGGTTGCCGGTTCCCCGTTGCCCCGGTGGTTCCGCTCGATGCGGCAACTGGCAACTGGCAACCGGCAACTGCCGAGGCAACTGGTAACCGTCCGGACCATCTTCTGGACGCCATGCACCGAAATCCGGACACACCCGTTCACGGAACTGAAACCGGACTTTCCAAACTCTTCGCGTAAGTCGTTCGTATATATGGTCGTTGGCAGCGTGCGACGGCGCGCGGCCCGCTGGCAGGGCGCTTGAACTATCTGCCAGTGACGAAAGGACGGCCACCATGTGGGTTTACGACGGCGAAGAGTGGACGAAGGATGATGGCGGCATCGGGTCGACGGCCCCCAAGTCTGAGACTTCGCGCCCCCGCTACGATCAGATGATGCCGGAGCTGCAGGTCATCGAGATCGTTCCGGTCACGCCGAGGACCCAGCGGGACGTCCCGCCGCTGCCGATGCCGTAGTCCCGCGGACGGGCGGAAGCCCGCCGCTCCCCCTATTTCGCGCAGTAGCGTCCAAGAAAATCCCGAACGATCGGCTCCACCGAATCCGACGCCACGTTGAAGATGCGGTCGGCGTGGTAGTTCCCCTCAATGTCGAGCAGATGCAGCTCCTTCGGCTCCGCCGCCGCCTCGTAGAGCGCGACCGAGTGCCGGTGGCCGATCAGCCAGTCGTTCTTCACGTGGATGAAGCAGACCGGCACCCGCACGTCGTGGATGTCGTCGACGGCGCGCAGCTTGGCCGACTTGCGGACGCTCCAGGCGAACCGCGGCCGCCGCAGCGCCTGCGACAGCGCGATGTGGCGGTGCATGGTGAAAGGGTTGAGGCGCGGCACGATCATCTCGAAGTCGGCCACGGCGGAGACGAGCAGGAGAGACGAGATCGGCAGATCGTGGCGCGCCGCGGTCGAGACGGCGATCGCGCCTCCGTACGAGAAGCCGAGGAGCGTGAAGGTGCCGGTGGTGGCGGAGCGCTGCAGGAGGTCGTTGGCCACCGCCGCGACGTCGTGGTGCTCGTGCAGGTTGAAGCCGTACGTCCCCTCGCTGTCGCCATGCCCCCGGACGTCGACGATCGCGGCGCGGTAGCCCTCGGCGTTGAGGAAGCGGGCCAGGCGGATCATCGACGGGTGGCGCCGGTCGCGCCAGAATCCGGGGACGACGATGATCGTAGAGACCGAGGGGGCGTCGTAGACGTCGTAATGGATGGTCGTCCCGTCGAACGAGGTGACCTGCAGGTGATTCGGCTCCTGCTGCAGCGGTGCGGCGCTCAGTGCGTGGCTTGACATTGGCTACTCTGCTCTTATGATATGCGCCACATGAGGGCGCTGGTGCGTCTTCCGTGCCCCCGGTAAATCCCCCCAGGAACATGTGGCGTATTCGCGCTCACCGCGCACGCTGCCCCCAATCCGCGATCGAGCCATTCAGATCTCCGATCTGAACAAAAAAGCTAAGGAGAATCACCACGCAATGAAGAAGTCTCTCGTCCTGACCCTGGTCGCCCTCGTCGTCGTCTCCATGTTCGCCATCGGCTGCAGGAAGGAAGAGGCGGCCACCGACACCGGCGCCACCGACACCTCCATGACCACCGGCGACACGATGTCCACCGACGCCGGCATGACCGACACGTCCACGACCACCATGTCGACCACCGACACGATGGCGACCGACACCTCGGCCACCGGTACGACCACCGACACGTCGGCCACCGACACGACCGCCACCGGAACCGACACGGCCGGCACCACGTCGACCACCACCACCTAGTCGCTGCACCCACCGGACGCCTCGCATCGTGCGAGGCGTTCGGGTTTCATGGCATCCGAGTTGCTCCTCGTCGTCCCGGGTCTACCTCTCCCTCCCGGAGAGGGCTTTGCCTCGACATCGAATGGATGACGCAAGGAGGTGAGCTCGGCACCCTACAAACGTGACGGATTCGACGGGACCTCCCAAGCGAAGACGAACACAAGAAAAAAGAGAGAAGGAAGAGTACGAAATGGCTAAGAAACTGATGGTTCTCCTGACGATCCTGACCCTCGTGACGTTCGTTGCCTGCAAGAAGGAAGAGACGAACATCGACGCGGGCACCGACACCGCGATCAGCGATACCGGCTCGACCGATACCGGCATGACCAGCGGCGACACCGGCATGACCAGCACCGACACGATGGCGACCGACACGATGTCGACCGACACGTCGGGCACCGGCATGGGCACCACCGACACGTCGGGCACCGGCGCCACCGGCACCGACACCGGCGCGGGCACGACCAGCACGACCAGCGGCACGACCTCGACGACCACCACCTAAACGGCGGTCGCCACGGATTCACGGAGCCCCGGGGGTCACACCCCGGGGTTTTTCTTTTTCTCGAGGTCGGCGAGCAGCAGCCCGTGCACCCGCCGGGTCTCGCTCTCCAGCCGCCCCACGTCGCCGCTGTTGTCGATGACGTAGTCGGCGTGGCGGAGCCGCTCCTCGCGCGCCATCTGGTTCGCGATCCGCCGCCGCACCTCCGCCTCCGTGAGCCCCCGCGCGATCCCCCGCGCGACCTGGACCTCCGGCTCCACGTCGACGATCACCAGCCGGTCGTAGCGGGCGTAGCTGCCCGACTCCAGCATCAGCGTCGCCTCGACCACCACGATCCCGCTGTCGTACTCCGCGATCCGGCGGGTGGTCTCCTCGAGCACGAGGGGGTGGATGAGCGCGTTGAGCCGCTTCGCCGCATCCGGCGTCGCGAAGGCGATGTTCGCGAGCTTCGCCCGGTCGACGGTCTCGTCGTCCCGCAGGATCTCCCGGCCGTAGGCGGCGACGAGCGCCTCGTGCCCCGCCCGCCCCGGCTCGTAAAGCCAGGCCACGAGCGCGTCGGCGTCGATGGTGTGGCAGCCGAGGGCGCCGAAGAGGGAGCGGACCGTCGACTTGCCGCTGGCGATGCCGCCGGTCAGGCCAACCTTCAGGATCACCGCCGTCTCCGCTGCGCCGCGTCGACCGTGTTCCTCATCAGCATGGCGATGGTCATCGGCCCGACGCCGCCCGGCACCGGGGTGATCCAGGAGGCGCGTTCGCGCACTCTCGCGTAGTCGACGTCGCCGAGGAGGACGCTGCCGTTCTTCTCGAGGAGGCGGGTCTTGTCGGGATCGTGGGCGAGTCGCGGCCCGAAGTCGCGCTCGACCCGGTTCATCCCCACGTCGATCACGACCGCCCCCGGCTTCACGAAGTCGGCCGTGACGAAGAGCGGCCGCCCGATGGCCGCCACGAGGATGTCCGCCTGGCTGGCCACGGACGGCAGGTCGCGCGTCTTCGAGTGGCAGATCGTAACCGTGGCGTTCCGCTGGAGGAGCAGCGCCCCCATCGGCTTTCCGACGATGTCGCTGCGGCCGATCACGACCGCGTGCTTGCCCTCGATCGTCTCGCCGGTGGAGTCGATGAGGCGGACGACGCCGGCGGGGGTGCAGGGGGCGAGGGCCGGCCGCCCCTGATGCAGTAAGCCGACCGTGACGGGGTGAAATCCGTCGACGTCTTTCTCCGGGGCGATGGCGTCGATGACCTTCCGGGCGTCGATGTGCCGCGGCAGGGGGAGCTGGACGAGGATGCCGTCGACGGCGTCGTCGAGGTTGAGGCGGGTCACTTCCCGCAGCAGGCCATCCTCCGACATCGTCTCGGGAAAGACGAGCTCCGTCCCCTCGAGACCCAGCTCGCGCGCCTTCTTCGCCTTGTTGCGGACGTAGATCTCGGAAGCGGGGTCGTTGCCGACGCGGACGGCGACGAGGCCGGGGCGGTAGGCGAGCGAGGCGATGGCGGCGGCGACTTCCTGCTCGACGGTGGCGGCGACGGCTTTGCCGTCGATGATCCTGGCGGTCACGGGAGCCGGGTTCTATCACAGGAGGCGAAATGTTTCGGCGCGCGCCGCGTTTCTCACCTCCGCCGAATCAACCGGGCGAATGGGAGATCTCCGCTGGAATGAACAGCTTGACTCCCTCTGTTCGGCAGTGTTACCGTTTTGGCCCCTTCCTGAGAGGGAAGGTGTGTTTCGTCTTTGAGTATCGGTGGCGTTCGCGGTCCACACCTCTCGCCGCTGAAGTTCTAGCAGTTCCAGTCAGTTGCTCGCTGTCCGGCCCGAGCCCCGCGGACATCGGATGACGTGACAACCGACATCAGATTTTCAGGGAGAGTCATGCGTACCTATTTTCCCAAACAGGGAGACATCGAGCCGCGCTGGTTCGTGATCGACGCCGAAGGCCAGGTCCTCGGGCGTCTGTCGACGACCATCGCGAACATCATCTCGGGCAAGGCGAAGCCGACCTACACCCCGTTCCTCGACACCGGCGATCACGTGATCGTGATCAACGCGGAGAAGATCCGCCTGACCGGTAAGAAGGAGACGGACAAGGTGTACCGTCATCACTCCCTCTACCCGGGTGGTCTCAAGGAGCGCGCCGCGCGCTTCATCCGTGCCGAGAAGCCGGAGTCGATGATCGAAGAAGCGGTCTGGGGCATGCTGCCGAAGAACAAGATCGGCCGCAAGATGCTGAAAAAATTGAAGGTGTACCGCGGCGCGAATCATCCGCACCAGGCCCAGTTGCCTGAGGCGCTGAAGCTCGGCGAGTAATCACAGGAGGATTCCTTGGCTTTGGTCGAATACTACGGAACGGGAAGACGGAAGACGTCGACGGCGCGCGTGCACATTCGTCCGGGATCGGGCGCGATCACGGTCAACCGCCGCACGCTGGACAACTACTTCGGCAACGAAGTGCTCAAGATGATCATCAAGCAGCCGCTCTCGCTGACGGAGACGGTCGACAAGTTCGACATCGTCGTCACGGTCGACGGCGGCGGCCCGAGCGGCCAGGCCGGTGCGATCCGCCACGGCATCTCCCGTGCGCTGCAGGTCTACAACACCGAGCTCCGCAAGCGCCTCAAGAAGGCCGGCCTCCTCACGCGCGACCCGCGCATGAAGGAGCGCAAGAAGTACGGGCAGAAGGGCGCGCGCGCCCGCTTCCAGTTCTCCAAGCGCTAACCCATGTTCCGGTTTCTCTAAGGTTTCGAATGAAGACAGGAGCGCCGCACTCGCTCCTGTCTTTTGTTTTTCAGGCAGCTGTTTCAATTTTCAATTTTCAATTTTCAATTTAGAAGGAGGGTTCACTTGGCGGTCTCTATTACGATGAAAGAGCTTTTGGAGGCTGGCGTCCACTTCGGTCATCAGACCAAGCGCTGGAACCCGAAGATGAAGAAGTACATCTTCGGCAAGCGCAATGGGATCTACATCATTGACCTGCAGAAGACGCTGAAGCTCTTTAAGGAAGCTTCCGGGTTCATTGCTGATCTTGCCTCGCAAGGCAAGCGCATCCTGTTCGTCGGCACCAAGCGCCAGGCGCAGGACGCGATTCTCGAGGAGGCCAACCGCTGCGGCATGTTCTACGTGAACAACCGCTGGCTGGGCGGCACCCTGACCAACTTCACCACCGTCCGCAAGTCGATCGAGCGTCTCAAGGAGATCGAGTCGATCCTTGCCGACACCGACAAGGAAATGTCGAAGAAGGAGCGCGCCACGCTCGACCACGAGCGCGACAAGCTCCAGAAGAACCTCATCGGCATCCGCGAGATGGACGGCCTTCCGGACGCGCTCTTCGTGATCGATCCGAAGAAGGAGTACATCGCGGTCAAGGAAGCGAAGAAGCTCGGTATCCCGGTCGTCGCCATCGTCGACACGAACTGCGACCCCGAGGACATCGACTACGTCATCCCCGGCAACGATGACGCGATCCGCGCGATCCGTCTGTTCACGACCAAGATCGCCGACGCCTGCCTCGAGGGCTACAACCTCGCCGAGGAGAAGTTCATCGGCGTCGAGGACAAGGGCGATCGCGACGGCGACATCATGCCGGCCGACATCGTTTCCGAGCCGATGCAGGCCGCCCCGGCGGTCTGACCTCAACCCGAAGACTGACTGTGGGGGACGGGCCGCCGTGCCCGTCCTCCACGTTCCTTCCCATCCGGACAGGCAGGCTTGCCTGTCCTCCACTCCACGCACAGAGGTTTTGAAATGACGCAGATTACGGCAGCGATGGTCAAGGAGCTGCGTGACACCACCGGCGCCGGGATGATGGACGCGAAGAACGCGCTCGTCGAGGCGCAGGGCGACATGGAGCAGGCGGTCGTCGTCCTTCGCAAGAAGGGTCTCGCCGCCGCCGGCAAGAAGGCCGGCCGTGTCACCGCCGAGGGGACGATCGTCGCGCACGTCGAGGGCAGCACCGGCGTGCTCGTCGAGGTGAACTGCGAGACCGACTTCGTCGGCCGCAACGAGAACTTCAGGAACTTCGCGACCGAGGTGGCCAAGGTCGTCGCGCAGAGCAAGGCCGGCACCGTCGAGGAGCTCCTGGCCGAGAACTGGCCCGGCACGTCCGAGCCGGTCAGCCAGAAGGTCGCCGAGCAGATCGCCTCCATCAAGGAGAACATCTCGGTCCGCCGCTTCGCCCGCTACGACGCCCCGGCGAACGCCGCCTTCGGCTCATACATCCACGGCGGCGGCAAGATCGGCGTGCTCGTCGAAGTGGTCGCGCAGAGCGGCGACAAGAAGGCCGACCTCGACGAGGTCGCGCGCGACATCGCCATGCACATCGCCGCGGCCGAGCCCCGCTTCCTCCGTCGCGAGGAAGTGACCGAGAAGGATCTCGAGACCGAGCGCGAGATCGCCCGCGACGCCGCCGCCAAGTCCGGCAAGCCGGAGAACATCGTCGAGAAGATGGTCACCGGCAAGATGGAGAAGTTCTACGGCGAGGCCTGCCTCCTCGAACAGCCCTACATCCGCGACGACAAGGCCACGGTGACGCAGTACCTGCAGCGCCGCGGCAAGGAAGCGGGCTGCGAGTACGGCATCACCCGATACACCCGCTACAAGCTCGGTGAAGGCATCGAGAAGCGCAGCGAGGACTTCGCGGCCGAAGTCGCCTCCTACATGAAGCAGTGACCGGCCATCCGGCCCGGCAGCAGAAAGGCGACCCCCGGGTCGCCTTTTTTGCTATAAACCGCTCCGCATGACAGACGGCGGCCAGATCAAATTCAAGCGCATCCTCCTCAAACTCTCCGGCGAAGCACTGATGGGAGGACGGCGCTCGGGCATCGACGCCGACGTCCTGGCAACGATCGCCGACGAGATCGTGGAAGTGGTGCAGATGGGCGTGCAGGTCGCGATCGTCATCGGCGGAGGCAACATCTTCCGCGGCATGACCGCCGCCACGCACGGCATCGACCGCGTTGCCGGCGATCACATGGGGATGCTCGCCACGGTCATGAATGGCATCGCGCTGCAGGACGCGCTCGAGCGCCGCGACATCCCGACGCGCGTCACCAGCGCCATCGCCATGTCGCAGATCGCCGAGCCGTTCATCCGCCGCCGCGCCATGCGCCATCTCGAGAAGGGACGCGTGGTCATCTGCGCCGCCGGCACCGGCAACCCCTTCTTCACCACCGACTCCGCCGCCGCGCTCCGCGCCGCGGAGCTGAAGTGCGACATCATCTTCAAGGCCACCAAGGTGGACGGCATCTACACCGCCGACCCGGAGAAGGACCCGAACGCCGAGCGCCTGCCGAAGGTCACCTACCAGCGCGTGCTCACCGACCGGCTGCAGGTGATGGACGCCGCCGCCATCGACCTCGCGCGCGGCAGTTCGATCCCGATCTACATCTTTTCCCTCCGCGAGCGGGGGAACATCAAGCGGGCCCTCCTCGGCGAGGACGTCGGCTCGATCGTTTCCGAAGAGGTAGCGTAACCATGGCCATCAACGACGTGATCAAGGACGTGCAGCACCGCATGCATGGTGCGATCGAGGCGCTGCACGCCCACTTCAAGACCCTGCGCACCGGCCGCGCCAACGCCGCCATGCTCGACGCGGTGGTCGTCGACTACTACGGCACTCCGACGCCGATCTCCCAGGCCGCCAACATCAAGGTCCCGGAGCCAGCGCTGCTCGTCATCGAGCCGTGGGACAAGTCGATGGTCGCCCCGATCGAGAAGGCGATCCGCAACGCCGATCTCGGCTTCAACCCCGCCTCCGACGGCAAGCTCATTCGCGTCCCGGTGCCGACGCTCACCGAAGAGCGCCGCAAGGACCTCGTCAAGAAGGCCCACGGTATGGCCGAGGAGTCGCGCACCGCGATCCGTCAGGTCCGCCGCGACGGCAACGACAAGCTGAAGAAGCTCCTCAAGGACAAGACCATCTCCGAGGACGACGAAAAGCGTGCGCTCGAAGACATCCAGAAGATGACCGACAAGCACATCGACGAGGTCGCGCACGTCCTGAAGCAGAAGGAACAGGACATCATGTCCGTCTGACAGCGGCGGCGCTTCCGCGCCGCCGGAATGAAGAAGTTCGAATTTCGAATGAAGAATTCAGCCATGGTTCGAGCTCGTCTGCTTCTTCATTCTTGATTCTTCATTCGAACTTCTTCATTCCCATGTCGATACTCGTCATCATCCCCGCGGCCGGCTCCGGCTCCCGTTTCGGAGGGAGCATCCCCAAGCAGTTCCAGCAGCTCGCCGGCAAGCCGCTCATCCAGCACGTGATCGAGCGCTTCCTGCTCGACGAGAACGTCTCCCGCGTCATCGTGCCGGTCGCGGAGATGCTTCTCGCCAGCGTGAAGAACAGCGAGCGCGTCACCTTCATCGCCGGCGGCGCGACGCGGCAGCAGTCGGTCATGCGCGGCGTCGCGGAGGCGGGGGAGGGGGCGGAGCTGATCGCCATTCACGACGCGGCGCGGCCGCTCTTCAGCCCGGCCACGTTTCACGCGGTGATCTCCGCCGCGCGCGACGCCGGTGCGGCGCTCCCGGTGATCCCCGTGACCGACACGATTCACGTCATGACCAACGAGGCGACGGTCGCGGAGACGCTCGACCGCTCGATGCTCGCCGCGGCGCAGACGCCGCAGTGTTTCCGCCCCGACATTCTCCGCGACGTGCTGGAGCGCGCCGCGACCGACGGCATTCACGCCGCCACCGACGAGGCCGGCCTCGCCGCCCGCTACGGCTACGTCGTGAAAGCCGTTCCCGGCGACCCGCGCAACCTCAAGATCACCGTCCCCGAGGATCTGGCGATCGCCGAGTCCTACCTCGAGCAGTGGAGCGAGGAGTCGTGATCCGGATCGGCCAGGGCGTCGACGTCCATCCCTTCGACGAGAGCCGTCCGCTGATCCTCGGCGGCGTGCGCATCTCGGAGACGGGTGGCCTCGCCGGCCACTCCGACGCCGACTGCGTCCTGCACGCGATCACCGACGCGCTTCTCGGCGCGGCCGGCGCGGGCGACATCGGCCACTACTTCCCGTCGACCGACGAGCGCTGGCGCGACGCCGACTCCTCCCGCTTCGTCGCCGAGGCGAAGCGGATCCTGCACGACATGGGCGCGACGATCTCGAATGTCGACGTGACGATCATCGCGCAGCAGCCGAAGCTCGCGCCGCATCGCGAGGCGATGACCGACTCGATCGCGCACCTTCTCAGCATCCCGCGCGGACAGGTGAACGTGAAGGCCACCACCACCGATCACCTCGGCTTCATCGGCCGCGGCGAGGGCATCTGCGCGATGGCCATCCTCGCCTGCGAAATCGAGCGATGAGCGTCCGCGTCCGCTTCGCGCCGTCTCCCACCGGGCACCTGCACGTCGGCGGCGCCCGCACCGCGATCTTCAACTGGCTGTTCGCGAGGCGTCACGGCGGCACGTTCATCATCCGCGTCGAAGACACCGACCAGGCGCGCTCCACCCGCGAGTCGGAGGAGATGGTCCTCGGGGACCTGCGCTGGCTGAAGCTCGACTGGCAGGAAGGTCCCGACACGGGCGGACCGCACGCGCCGTACCGGCAGTCGGAGCGCGATTACCGCACCACCGCCCTGCAACTCGTCGAGCGCGGCGTCGCCTATCGCTGCTATTGCTCCGAGGAGACGCTGGAGGCGAAGCGCAAGGCGGCGGAGGCGGAGGGGCGTCCGCCGCACTACGACCTCACCTGCTGGCACAACCGCCGCGATGACGATGCACCGCATGCGATCCGCTTTCACGTCCCTGAAGACGGCGACGTCACCATCGACGACGCCATCCGCGGCGAGGTGACGTGGCGGAAGGAGACGCTCGGCGACTTCATCATCTTCCGCACCGACGGCCTGCCGACGTACAACTTCTCGGTCGTCGTGGACGATCGCCAGATGGAGATCACCCACGTCATCCGGGCCGAGGAGCACCTCACGAACACCCACCGGCAGGTGCTGATCTACCGCGCGATGGGTTGGGACGTGCCGCAGTTCGCGCACGTGTCGCTGATCCTCGGGCAGGATCGCACCAAGCTCTCCAAGCGTCACGGCGCGACCTCCGTCTCGGCGTACGCGGAGGAAGGCTTCCTCCCCGAGGCGATGCTCAACTACCTCACGCTCCTCGGCTGGTCGTCGCCGGATGGACTCGAGGTGTTCTCGCGGGAGTACGCCATCGCGAACTTCTCGCTCGACCGGGTGAACTCCGCGCCGGCGGTGTTCGACCCGCAGAAGTTCGACTGGGTGAACGCGCAGCATCTCCACGCCATGACCGCGGCGCAGCTCGCGCCGCTCGTGCGGCCGTTCTTCGACGTGCCGTGGCTGGAGGAGGGGATCGAGGTCGTGAAGACGTCGGTGCAGCGGATGACGCAGTTCGCCGACGCGCTGCGGTTCGTCGTCGAGTACGCGCCACCGACGATCGAGCGGCCGTTCGCGGAGAAGCTCGCCGAAGAGCTGCGCGAGCATGGCGCACCGACCGACGAGGCGACCTACAAGGCGATGACCGAGCGGCTGAAGAACGCCACCGGCGCGAAGGGGAAGGCGCTGTTCATGCCGCTGCGCCTCGCCGTGACCGGCATGGAGCATGGGCCGGAGCTCGTGCGCGCGATCCCGCTGCTGCGCCACGCGAGCGAGGTCGATCCCGGCGTGCTGTCGCCGCTGGCGCGCGTCGAGCGGATCCTGCAGCAGGCATGATCTACCCGCTGCTCCGCCGTGCGCTCTTCCGCCTCGACCCCGAGGCGGCGCACGAGTGGGCGGCCGAACAGATCGGGCATCTGCAGGACGTGCCGCTGCTCCTCGCCGCGGTCGAGCGCGTCTGCCGCCCTCCCGGCTCCGCCTCCCGCACGCTCCTCGGCATGACGTTTCCGTCCCCGATCGGCATCGCCGGCGGCTTCGACAAGAACGCCACCATAATGCCCTTCCTGGCCGCACTCGGCTTCGGCTTCGTCGAGGTCGGGACGGTGACGCTGCATCCGCAGCCGGGCAACCCCCGTCCGCGGCTCTTCCGCTATCCGAAGGAGCGGGCGCTCATCAACCGCATGGGCTTCAACAACGACGGCGCGGACGCGGTCGCGGCGCGGCTCTCATCCTGGCAGCGCACGGTTCCGGTGTTCGTGAACGTCGGCAAGAACCGTGACGTGCCGCTCGAAGGGGCGACGGAGTCGTACGTCGAGTGCTACCGCCGCGTGGCGCCGCACGCCGATGCCGCGGTCCTCAATCTCTCCTCGCCGAACACGCCTGGGCTGCGCGATTTGCAGCGTCCCGAGCATCTCGAGGTGCTGCTCGATGCCGTACGCTCAGTGCGCAGCGGTCCGATCCTCATCAAGATCGCTCCCGATCTCGACGCGACGCAGGTGCGCGAGATCTCCGACGTCTGCGTCCGTCTCGCCGACGGCATGATCTGCACGAACACGACGCTCGACCGCCTCCCCGGCATGAACGAGGCAGGCGGGTTGTCGGGGAGGCCGCTGCTGGAGAAGTCGACGTCGGTGCTCGCCCAGGTGCGGGGCGTCGTCGGCCCCGGCTATCCGCTCATCGGAGTCGGCGGCGTCTTCACGCCCGAGGACGTGCGCGCGAAGATGGCCGCGGGAGCGGATCTGGTGCAGATCTACACGAGTTTCGTCTATGAAGGTCCGATGATTGCGAAGAGGCTGGCGAAGGCATGTTGATCTACGGAGCGAACCCCGTCCTCGAAGCCATCCGCGCCCATCCGTCTCGCGTGCGCTACGTCTCGATCGCGCGCGAGCACAGCGGGCGGATGCAGAAGATCGTCGCCGAGGCGAAGGAGGCGGGGGTCGAGGTGCGCATGCTGCCGAACCAGCAGATCGACAAGCTGGCCGGGCGCGGCGTGCACAACGGCGTCATCGCCGAGGTGTCGGAGGGGCGCTTCGCCGACTTCCATGACACCGTCACGAGCGAGGAGACGAAGTTCGTGCTCATCCTCGACGGCATCACCGACCCGCAGAACTTCGGCGCCATCCTGCGCGTCGCCGACGGCTTCGCCATCGACCTGGTGGTGCTGCCGGAGCACGAGAGCGTCGGCCTCACGCCGGCGGCGGTGAAGGCGAGCGCGGGGGCGTCGGAGTGGGTCCCCGTCTCGTACGTCACCAATCTCTCGCGCGCGATCGAGACGCTGAAAGAGAACGGCTACTGGGTCTACGCCGCGGCGGCCGACGGCGACCGCGCCGACAAGATCGACTTCAGCGGCAAGGTCGCGCTCGTCCTCGGCAGCGAGGGCAAAGGCGTGCGCAAGAACGTGCTCGAGCACTGCGACCGCACCGTCAGCATCCCCATGTTCGGCCACGTCGACTCCTTCAACGTCGCCTCCGCGGCGGCCGTGCTGTGCTACGAGGTCATCCGGCAGACGCGCGCGTGAAGCAGCCGACGACGCCGCTGTTCATCCGCAGCATCTCGGTCCGTCCGGAGAAGTTCGGCCTGGGCGACCGCTACCCGTTTACCGTCCCGGTGGTGCGCGACCTCGACGAGCTCGTCTTCACGTCCCAGGTGACGTTCCTGATCGGCGAGAACGGCTCCGGCAAGTCGACGCTGATCGAGGCGCTCGCGCTTGCGTGCGGCTTCAAGGCCGAGGGAGGGTCGAAGCACTTCCAGTTCGAGACGGCAGAGGACGAATCGGAGCTGCACGAGATCCTGCGGGTGGTGAGGGGTCCCAGGATTCCCGGCGACAGCTACTTCCTGCGGGCGGAGAGCTTCTACAACGTCGCCACGCAGATCGAGCAGCGCAACCTCGAGTCCTACTACGGCGGCAAGTCGCTCCACCGGATGTCGCATGGCGAGGCGTTCTTCACCCTCCTCAACGAGCGCTTCCTCGGAGGCGGCCTGTACATCCTCGACGAGCCGGAGGCGGCGCTCTCGCCGACGCGCCAGATGGCGATGCTGACGCGCATGCACGAGCTGGTGCTCGACGCCTCCCAGCTCATCATCGCCACCCACTCGCCGATCCTCATGGCCTACCCCGGCGCGCAGATCCTCGAGATCGCCGACGGCGAGCTGCGGGAAGTCGAGTACGAGCGCACGGAGCACTTCACCGTCACCCGGCAGTTCTTCCAGCAGCGGGAGCGGATGCTGAAGATTCTCCTCGGTTAGCGCTGCAACTGCCGGGCTGCCGGTCGCGTAATGAGCGACGTGCTGCGCCGACTGACGATCCTCTCCCTCCTCCTCACCACCGCCTGCGCTCACCGCTTCGGTCACGTCGACGCCGAGTTCGGGAGAGAGCTCGGGAACGGCATCCCCTCGATCGCGGTGGCCGTCGCGAAGAACGGCCGGATCGTGCACGAGGCGGCGTTCGGCTTCGCCGACGTCGGCGCGAAACGCCGCGCGACCGTCCACACGCCGTACCCGCTGGCGTCGCTGACGAAACCGATGGTGGCCACCGGCGTGATGGTGCTCGCCGAGCGGGGAGTCGTGGATCTCGACCAGCCGGCGCATCGGTACGCCGGCGGGCGGGTCGCACCGTCCGAGCGCTACACGCTGCGCCAACTCCTCAACCACACCGCGGGACTGCCGACGTACGCCACGATCCGCTGGAGCGGCAAGCCGTCCCCTCCGCACGACGCGGCGGAGATGTTCCGCCGCTACGGCTTCGCCGCCCATCCGCCGGGCGTCGTCTCCGAGTACTCGAACATCGGCTACGGCCTCCTCGGCGACATCCTCGCGGAGCAGAGCGGCCGGACCTTGTCCGACTTTCTCGCGCAGGAGGTCTTCCGCCCCCTCGGCCTCAACAACACGGCCATGATCGAGTCGGGCGCCGCCCCGCCGGGCGCCGCGCTGAAGTACGACGCCGAGGGGCAGCTCCTCCCTGCCACGTTCAACGACACCCCCGGCGCCGGCAACGTCTACGCGAGCGTGCACGACCTGGTGCGGTTCGGGATGTTCCACCTCGACGACCGGCCGTCCCGGGTCCTGAGCGCCGCGGCCCGGGAGCTGATGCGCGGCTACGTCGAGCCGGGCGGGCTCTATCCGTACTACGACTCCTCGCGCTACGGTCTCGGCTGGTACTTTCGCACCACCGCGGACGGCACGCGTGTGGTGTGGCACGAGGGAGGGATGCCCGGCGCGAGCTCGATCCTGGTGCTGCTCCCCGATCGCGGGATCGCCGCCGCCGTCCTCATCAACGCGAACGACCGGAACGACGTGGCGCAGGCGATCGTGAACCAGCTCGTCGCCCGCGTCGACCCGTCGGTCCCGCCGCTCACGTTCGTCCCCACGGACGGCTTCTCTCCCTACGATGCGCAGCCGGCCTTCCTCGGCCGGTGGGAGGGGGAGTTGACGATCGAGGGGAAGCCGCTTCGCTGCGTCATCACCTTCGAGGCGGGAGGGAAGGTGACGGTCCTCTTTCCCGATCGCGACACGGACGACCTCCTGCCGCGGGAGTCGGCGCTGAAGCCTCTGGTGAACGGCGACCTGCTCCTCGGCACGATCGCCGGGACGCTGCCCGGCAGCGACATCGTGCAGAAGCCGGGCGGCTACGTGCTGCTGCGGCTGGTGAGGCGGGGGGAGCGGCTCTCCGGGACGATGATCGGCTATGCGGCGCCGGACGGATTGCGTCATCTCTATCCCTTTCCGGTCGCTCTCGAGCGCGTGCGCGGACCGGAATAGGCCCCTCTTGCGTGGCGTTGGGCACTCTGCTATAACCCGCAGTTCCTCGGCCGCCGCCGCAGGATCTCTCACCAAGATCACCCGGCTAGGCTGATTGTGTCTTTGAAATCAAGGAATTGGCGCTGGCATAGCTCAGTTGGTAGAGCAGCTGATTTGTAATCAGCAGGTCGCGGGTTCGAGTCCCGTCGCCAGCTCCAGAAGAGAAAGAAGACCCAACTCGGGGAGAGTTGGCTGAGCGGTCAAAAGCAGCAGACTGTAAATCTGCCGGGCCACGCCCTACGGAGGTTCGAATCCTCCACTCTCCACCAACATTGGGCCTTCGGGCTGTGCCCGGTGAGCGGGAGTAACTCAGGGGTAGAGTCACAGCCTTCCAAGCTGTTGGTCGCGGGTTCGAATCCCGTCTCCCGCTCCAATGTAGAAATCAAGAAGCCCTCGTAGCTCAGGGGTAGAGCACGTCCTTGGTAAGGACGGGGTCACCAGTTCAAATCTGGTCGAGGGCTCCAGAAAAGAGATCGAATCATGGCTGCAACCCGCGAGATCATCACCCTCCAGTGCACCGAGTGCAAGCGCCGGAACTACACCACCACCAAGAACAAGAAGACCATGACGGAGAAGCTGGAGCTGAAGAAGTTCTGCCGTCATGACCGGAAGCGCACGGTCCACAAGGAAACGAAGTAACCCAACCAGGGGAATAACCGGGGAAGGCTCCGTCTTCTCAGCAGTTTGCGTCATTCTGCAGGCCAATAGCTCAATTGGCAGAGCAGCGGTCTCCAAAACCGCAGGTTGGGGGTTCGAGTCCCTCTTGGCCTGCCAAATTTCACACGTGACGAGTGGCGACTGATCAGGCAGCGACGACTCGCTGATCAGTCGTCATTCGTCACGCCGGGGTTTATCGATGGCAGAAGCATCAGGAAAAGATACCGGCGGCGTCTCGAAGCCGAAACAGTGGTGGCTCTCCACTCAGGAGTTCTTCCGCGATACAGCCGGTGAAATGAAGAAGGTCACCTGGCCGAGCCGCAACGAGGTGGTCGGAACAACGGTCGTGGTTATCGCCGCGACGCTCGTGTTCGCCGTCTACCTCTGGGGTTGCGACGAGTTGTTCGGCCGCGGAGTGCTCTGGCTCCTCCGCCGCTTCGGAGCGGAAGTCTAAAAAGTATGGTTGAAGCCGCCGGACAGAAGCAGTGGTACATCGTCCACACCTACTCCGGGTTCGAGGAGCGGGTGAAGGAGAACCTCGGCCAGCGCATCGAGGCGCTCGGCATGCGCGAGAAGTTCGGCGAGATCAAGATCCCGACCGAGACCCTCGTCGAGATGAAGGGCGGCAAGAAGCGCGAGGTCCAGCGCAAGTTCTTCCCCGGCTACATCCTCATCGAGATGGACATGACCGACGACGCCTGGCACCTGGTGAAGAACACTCCCAAGGTCACCGGCTTCGTCGGCACCGGCAAAAAGCCGACGCCGCTCACCCCCGAAGAGGTCGACCAGATCCTCACCCAGGTCGTCACCACCAAGGAAAAGCCGAAGCCGAAGCACGTCTACGAGCACGGCGAGCACGTCCGCATCATCGACGGCCCCTTCTCGAACTTCACCGGCGTGGTCGAGGAAGTCAACGTCGACCGCAGCACCCTCAAAGTCATGGTCACGATCTTCGGACGCTCGACCCCGGTCGAGCTCGACTTCCTCCAGGTCGCTCGCTACGACGCGGCCGAAGAGCAGAACGCGCCGAAGCCCCGATAACCCCGTCAAACCACTTCATCAAGGATTCGAGATGGCGAAAAAGATTACCGGCTACATCAAGCTCCAGATCCCTGCCGGCAAGGCGACCCCGGCCCCGCCGGTCGGCCCGGCGCTCGGCCAGCACGGCGTGAACATCATGGAGTTCTGCAAGACGTTCAACGCCCGCACTGCCAAGGATGACGGTCTGATCATCCCGGTCGTGATCACGGTCTTCTCCGACCGCACGTTCACGTTCATCACCAAGACGCCGCCCGCCGCGGTCCTCCTGCTCAAGGCAGCCGGGATCCAGAAGGGCTCGGGCGTCCCGAACAAGACCAAGATCGGCAAGGTCACGCGCAAGCAGGTCGAGGACATCGCCCGCCTGAAGATGCCCGACCTCAACGCCGCCTCGGTCGAGGCCGCGGTCCGCACCGTGGAGGGCACCGCCCGTTCCATGGGGATGGAGATCGAAGGCTAGTTACTGGTTGCCGGTTACCGGTTGCTTGTGACTCGCCGCGACACCGCACGAGAAACGAGCAACGAGCAACCGGCAACAAGAGGCGCCCCAGCGCGTAGCTGAGGCAAACGAGTAGGAGGCTCGCAAGAGCCGCTAAGACTACAAGGAGAAATATGGCCAGACACGGCAAGAAATATCGTGCTGCGGCCGGGAAGGTCGAACAGCGGCCGTATCAGCTGGACGAGGCGTTCGGTCTGCTCAAGCAGATCGCATTCGCCAAGTTCAACGAGACGGTCGAGCTGTCGATGCTCCTCGGCGTAGATCCGAAACACGCCGATCAGATGGTCCGCGGGACGACTCTGCTCCCCCACGGTACCGGACAGACCAAGCGTGTGCTCGTGATCGCACAGGGCGAGAAGCTGAAGGAAGCGCAGGATGCCGGCGCCGACATGACCGGCGGCGAGGACATGGTCGAGAAGATCCAGGGCGGCTGGGTCGACTTCGACGCCGTCATCGCGACCCCCGACATGATGCGCTCCGTCGGTAAGCTCGGTAAGGTCCTCGGTCCCCGCGGCCTCATGCCGAACCCGAAGACCGGCACCGTCACGTTCGACGTGGCGAAAGCCATCCAGGAGATCAAGGCCGGTAAGGTGGAGTTCCGCGTCGACAAGACCGCGATCATCCACGTCCCGGTCGGCAAGATCTCGTTTTCCGCCGACCAGCTCCGCGACAACGCCTCGGCGATCATCAACGCCGTCCGCAAGGCGAAGCCGCCCGCTGCGAAGGGCAAGTACGTCCGCTCCATCTACGTCTCCTCGACCATGAGCCCGTCGCTTCAGATCGACACCGGCGTGGCCGAGGCGAAGGCCGAGTAAGGAGAGAACATGAAGAATCGCGAACAGAAAGCAGAAGCGATCTCCGACTTCTCCGAAGGCATCGGCAAGGCCACGAACGCGTTCGTGCTCGACTTCAAGGGCATCACCGTCCCCCAGGTCACCGAACTGCGCAAGCAGGTTCGTGAGTCGGGCTCGGAGTATGTCGTCGTCAAGAACACGCTGGCCCTCATCGCGGTGAAGGACTCGCCGCTGACGAAGCTCAGCGGCCACTTCACCGGCATGACCGCGATCGCGTACAACACCACCGATCCGGTCGCGCTGGCCAAGGTGCTGACCAAGTTCGCCAAGGACGTTCCCACCGTGCAGTTCAAGGGAGCGCTGCTCGCCGGACAGGTCGTCGCCGCGACCGAGATTCAGAACATCGCCAACCTCCCGAGCCGCGAAGAGCTCCTCGGGAAGCTCCTCTACCTGATGCAGCACCCGATTCGCGGACTCGCGGTCGTGCTCAACGGCACGCTTCGCAACTTCGCGGTGGTCCTCGACCAGATCGCGCAGCAGAAGGGTGACGGCGGAGCGGCAAACGCGTAATTGACATGGTGCGGACCGCTCGCGGTTCGTGTGGATTGATCACAGAGTCAGAACTATTTGGAGGCTGAAATGGCTATTTCTACTGAAGATTTCGTGAAGCAGGTCGAGTCGATGACCGTCCTCGACCTTTCCAACCTCGTCAAGGCGCTCGAGGAGCGCTTCGGCGTCTCCGCCGCTGCCGCCGCCGTCGCGGCCGCTCCGTCCGCCGGTCCGGCCGCTGCTGCCGCCCCGGCCGAAGAGCAGACCGAGTTCACGGTCGTCCTCGACAGCGCTGGTGACAAGAAGATCAACGTCATCAAGGCGGTCCGCGAGGTCACCTCGCTCGGCCTGAAGGAAGCGAAGGACCTCGTCGAGGGCGCTCCCCAGACCATCAAGGAAGGCGTCTCCAAGGACGAGGCCGAGAAGATCCGCAAGGCGTTCGAAGACGCCGGCGCCAAGGTCTCGGTCAAGTAACTTACCCTGTTTCACATCCGCTCCGGGCTGGAGTTTTCCGGCCCGGAGCTTTGTCGTTCCTGTAGCAACAGCACCTCACGGAGCCGGAGAAGGGGGGAGCGGCCTTCTCCACATGGCTCCACCATCGCGTGCCATCACCCGTGCGTAGCCTGCCGGGTGACCTCGCCTGACGCGACACATTAGGAGTCACACCGAATGAACGGAGCCATGCCCAAACAGGAGCCGGTTCGTCACGACTTCTCCAAGATCAGGTCGTACATGGCATTGCCAAACCTGATCGACGTCCAGAGAAAATCGTACGAGCGGTTCCTGCAGATGAACCTCCTTCCGGAGGAGCGCGAGGACACCGGTCTGCAGTCGGTCTTCACCAGCGTCTTCCCCTTCAGCGACTTCCGCGAGACCTGTTCGCTCGACTTCGTCCGGTTCTCCATCGGGAACTGGGAGTGCAAGTGCGGCCAGCTCAAGGGGCTCGAGCACCTGCGCATGTCCTGCGCGAACTGCGGGGCCAAGATCATCACCGACCACCCGCACGAAGAGACCGTCAACTGCGGCCAGTGCGGCGTCATCAACAAGAACCGCGTCGAGGTCTGCGACATCTGCGGCAACCCCGTCGACCTGCAGATGAAGTACTCCGTCGAGGAGTGCCAGGAGCGCGGCATGACCTACAGCGTTCCGCTGAAGGTCACCTTCCGCCTCTTCGTCTATGACAAGGATCCCGACACCGGCGTCAAGCACATGCGCGACGCCAAGGAAGAGGAAGTCTTTTTCGGCGACATTCCGCTGATGACCGACAACGGTACGTTCATCATCAACGGCACCGAGCGCGTCATCGTCTCGCAGCTCCACCGCTCGCCCGGCGTCTTCTTCACCAAGGAGAGCGCCCACACCTTCCTCTCGAAAATCATCCCGTACCGCGGCTCCTGGGTGGAGTTCGAGTACGACCAGAAGAACATCCTCTACGTCCGCATCGACCGTAAGCGCAAGTTCCTCGGATCGGTCTTCCTCCGCGCGCTCGGCCTGACCACGGACGAGGAGATCCTTCGCCAGTTCTACACCCCGATCAAGGTCCGTCTCACCGACAGCGGCGCCGAGCTCTCCTTCGACCGCCGCGTCCTCGATCAGGAAGAGGCGAAGGAGCGTCACTCCATCCGCGGCCGCCGCGCCGTCCGCACCGTCTTCGCCGGCATCAAGCTCGACCAGAAGATGGCCGACCAGCTCACGAAGAACAACGAGACGACCGTCAAGGTCGACTACGCGGCGCTCGACAAGGCCGTGTTCCTCGGAGACGTCGTCGACATCAACACCGGCGAGGTCCTCTTCGAGGCCAGCGAGAACGTCCCGGCCGACTGGGCCGCCGTCCTCGGCGACCGCGGCATCAACGAGATCGAAGTGATCTTCCCCGAGTGGGATCTCGTCTCCGACATCCTGCTCAACACCGTCCGCAAGGACACGTCGAAGTCGTTCGAGGCGGCCATCATCGAGATCTACCGCCGCATGCGCCCGGGCGACCCGCCGACCCTCGAGTCGGCCAAGGCCCTCTTCGAAGGCATGTTCTTCGACGCGCGCAAGTACGACTTCTCCCGCGTCGGACGCTTCAAGTTCAACATCAAGCTCGACCTCGACTCGCCGGTCACGCAGAAGACGATGACGCCGGAAGACTTCTACGTCGTCATCAACTACCTGCTCCGCCTCCGCAAGGACGTCGGCCGCGTCGACGACATCGACAACCTGGGCAACCGCCGCGTCCGCGCGGTCGGTGAGCTGCTCGAGAACCAGTTCCGCATCGGCCTCGTGCGCATGGAGCGCGCGATCAAGGAAAAGATGTCGGTCCACCAGGACATCGACTCCGCGATGCCGCACGACCTGATCAACTCCAAGCCGGTCATCGCCGCGATCAAGGAGTTCTTCGGCTCGTCCCAGCTCTCGCAGTTCATGGACCAGACGAACCCCCTTTCCGAGGTCACTCACAAGCGCCGCCTGTCGGCCCTTGGACCGGGCGGTCTCTCGCGCGAGCGCGCCGGGTTCGAAGTCCGCGACGTTCACCCGACCCACTACGGCCGCATCTGCCCGATCGAGACGCCTGAAGGTCCGAACATCGGCCTCATCTCCTCGCTGGCCTGCTATGCCCGCATCAACGAGTACGGCTTCATCGAGAGCCCGTACAAGAAGGTGCAGGACGGCCGCGTGCTCGATCACTACCGCGTGGTGAAGACCGGCGACGCCAACTTCACCCTCGGCCAGATCGTCGAGAAGCGCGACCTGCAGAAGGAAAACAACCGCATCGCCAAGGAGAACGCCGCCAACTCCGGCGCGAAGAAGAAGAACCTGGCCCAGGCCGCCGAGGCCGAGCCGTACGCGTTCTATCTCTCCGCGTGGGATGAGGAGCGTTACACCATCGCCCAGGCGAACGTCATGCTCGACGACGAGGGCAACCTCGTTCACGACCGCGTCATCGCGCGCCAGTCGGGCGACTTCGTCTCCATCGAGCGCGAGAAGGTCGACTTCATCGACGTCTCGCCCAAGCAGCTCGTCTCCGTGGCCGCCTCGCTCGTGCCGTTCCTCGAGAACGACGACGCGAACCGCGCGCTCATGGGCGCGAACATGCAGCGCCAGTCCGTCCCGCTCCTCCGCACCGAGTCGCCGTACGTCGGCACCGGCATGGAGAACGTCGTGGCCCGCGACTCCGGCGCGGTCGTCGTCTGCAAGCGCGGCGGCGTCGTCGACCTGGTCGACTCGAACCGCATCATCGTGCGCGTCGAGGCCGAGGACCAGGAGACCGGCGAGACGCGCGAGTTCGGCGCCGACATCTACCAGCTCATCAAGTTCAAGCGCTCCAACCAGAACACCTGCATCGCGCAGAAGCCGGTCGTCCGCGAGGGACAGCGGGTCCGCAAGGGCCAGGTCCTCGCCGACGGTCCCTGCACCGACGCCGGTGAGCTCGCCCTCGGCCGCAACGTGCTCGTCGCGTTCATGCCGTGGCGCGGCAACAACTTCGAGGACGCGATTCTCGTCTCCGAGAAGCTGGTCAAGGAGGACTACTACACCTCCATCCACATCGAGGAGTTCGAGATCGAGGCCCGCGACACCAAGCTCGGGCCCGAGGAGATCACCCGCGACATCCCGAACGTCAGCGAGTCCGCGCTGCGTGATCTCGACGAGAGCGGCATCATCCGCATCGGCGCGACCGTGAAGCAGGGCGACATCCTCGTGGGCAAGGTCACGCCGAAGGGCGAGACCCAGCTCACGCCGGAAGAGAAGCTGCTGCGCGCCATCTTCGGTGAGAAGGCCGGCGACGTCCGCGACGCCTCGCTCAAGACGCCCCCGGGCATCGAGGGCACCGTCGTCGATGTGAAGATCTTCTCCCGCAAGGGCGTCGACAAGGACATGCGCGCCAAGTCGATCGAAGAGGGCGAGATCGAGCGGATGAACCGGAACATCCAGGATGAGATCCGGATCATCACCGACGCCCGCAACAAGAAGATCTCCGAGGTGCTCGGCGACCAGAAGCTGCAGCGCGACGTGGTCGACTTCAAGACCGGTGACGTCCTCGTCCGCAAGGGCGAAGTCGCCGACCGCGACGTCGTGAACCGCCTCAGCCGCCGCGAGCTCCTGGCGCTGCCGGTCGAGGAAGAGGCGCGCGAGACCGTGCGCATGTTCGTCGAACGCGCCGAGAACCGCATCCGCGTGCTGGAGCAGAAGGCCGAAGAGCGTCGTGAGGACCTCCAGAAGGGCGACGAGCTGCCCCCGGGCGTCATCAAGATGATCAAGGTCTACGTGGCGATGAAGCGCAAGCTCAGCGTCGGCGACAAGATGGCCGGCCGCCACGGCAACAAGGGCGTCATCTCGCGCATCCTGCCCGAGGAGGACATGCCCTACATGCCGGACGGCACGCCGGTCGAGATCGTCCTCAATCCGCTCGGCGTTCCGTCGCGTATGAACGTCGGTCAGATCCTCGAGACGCACCTCGGCTGGGCCGCCCGCTCGCTCGGTCTCCACTTCTCGACGCCCGTCTTCGACGGCGCGACCGAGGGGGAGATCAAGGCGCAGCTCAAGGCCGCCAACCTGCCGAACGACGGCAAGACCTCGCTCTACGACGGCATGACCGGCGAGAAGTTCGAGCAGCAGGTCTGCGTCGGCTACATCTACATGCTCAAGCTGTCGCACCTGGTCGACGACAAGATTCACGCGCGCTCGATCGGGCCGTACTCGCTCATCACCCAGCAGCCGCTGGGCGGCAAGGCGCAGTTCGGCGGCCAGCGCTTCGGAGAGATGGAAGTCTGGGCTCTCGAGGCGTACGGCGCCGCGTACACGCTGCAGGAGCTGCTGACCGTCAAGTCGGACGACGTCGAAGGACGTTCGAAGATTTACGAGGCCATCGTCAAGGGCGAGGTGCCGGACGATCCGGGTCTCCCCGAGTCGTTCAACGTCCTCGTCCGCGAGCTGCAGTCGCTCTGTCTCGACGTCGAGTTACTCAAGGAATAGCGATCAGATGGGACGCAGAGTTACGAGTCTTTCCCGCATGCCGAACGCCGATTGCCGTGCCTGTCACGGCCTCGGCTCCATTCACATGACCGTGCACTTCTACACCGGCGACCAGGATTGGGAAGCCCAGTGCTGGGAGTGCTTCGGGAGTGACGTGAAGCTCTCGCCCCCGCATCCGCGCAGTACTGACAATTGAGACACATGACAACTGTGATCAACCGCCCTGCAAGGGAGGCGCAAATTGGAAAGCTTTAACGCACTGTTTCAGCCGGCCAAGGCAACCCAGGCGATCAACGATTTCAACGCCATCAAGATCAGCCTCGCATCCCCGGAGAAGATCCGGTCGTGGTCGTACGGCGAAGTCACCAAGCCGGAGACGATCAACTACCGCACCTTCAAGCCGGAGCGCGACGGCCTCTTCTGCGCGAAGATTTTCGGCCCGATCACCGACTGGGAATGCCTTTGCGGCAAGTACAAACGGATGAAGCACCGCGGAGTCATCTGCGACAAATGCGGTGTCGAAGTCACGAAGTCGAAGGTCCGCCGCGAGCGCATGGGCCATATCGAGCTGGCCTCGCCGGTCTCGCACGTCTGGTTCTTCAAGGGCCTGCCGTCGCGTATCGGCCACCTGCTCGACATCTCCCTGCGCGATCTCGAGCGCATCCTCTACTTCGAGTCGTACGTGGTCATCGATCCGGGTGACCTCTCCGGCACGATCAACGAGAAGGAGCTGCTCCCCGAGGAGCGCTACCGCGAGCTGCGCTCGCAGTTCGGCGACGTCTTCGTCGCCAAGATGGGCGCCGAGGCGATCAAGGAGCTCCTGCGCCGCGTCAACGTCGAAGAGCTGAGCGACGAGCTCCGCCTGATCATGCGCACCGAGACGTCGCAGATCAAGAAGCTGAAGGCGGCCAAGCGGCTCAAGGTCGTCGACGCCTTCCGCAAGTCGGGCCATCGTCCCGACTGGATGATCCTCGACGTGATCCCGGTCATCCCGCCGGAGCTGCGCCCGCTCGTGCCTCTCGACGGCGGCCGCTTCGCGACGTCGGATCTCAACGACCTCTATCGCCGCGTCATCAACCGCAACAACCGCCTCAAGAAGCTGCTCGAGCTCCGCGCGCCCGACGTCATCGTGCGCAACGAGAAGCGCATGCTTCAGGAAGCGGTGGACGCGCTCTTCGACAACGGCCGGCGCGGCCGCGTGCTCAAGGGCTCGAACAACCGCCCGCTCAAGTCGCTCTCCGACACCCTCAAGGGCAAGCAGGGCCGCTTCCGCCAGAACCTGCTCGGCAAGCGCGTCGACTACTCCGGCCGCTCGGTCATCGTCGTCGGCCCGGAGCTCCGCCTGCACCAGTGCGGTCTCCCGAAGAAGATGGCCCTCGAGCTCTTCAAGCCGTTCATCTACCACAAGCTCGAGCAGCAGGGGCTGGTGGGGACGATCAAGGCCGCCAAGGAGCTCGTCGAGCTGCAGACCAACGAGGTCTGGGACGCGCTCGAGAGCGTCATCAAGGAGCATCCGGTCCTGCTGAACCGCGCACCGACGCTCCACCGCCTCGGCATCCAGGCCTTCGAGCCGGTGCTGGTCGAGGGCAAGGCCATCAAGATCCACCCCCTCGTCTGCACGGCCTTCAACGCCGACTTCGACGGCGACCAGATGGCCGTCCACGTCCCGCTCTCGCCGAAGGCCCAGGTCGAGTCGCAGGTCCTCATGCTCGCCTCGAACAACATCCTCTCGCCGGCGCACGGCAAGCCGCTCGCCGTTCCGTCGCAGGATCTCGTTCTCGGCTGCTACTACCTGACCAAGGCGAAGCCGAACGCCAAGGGCCTCGGCAAGAGCTTCGGCTCGTACGACGAGGTCATGATCGCGCTGCAGTCCGGCGAGATCGAGCTGCTCACGCCCATCAAGTGCCGCGTCAGCGGCCGCTTCATGGACCTGACCAAGCAGTTCAACGACCAGGACATCGTCCACGCTGAGATCGAGGAGCTCGACAAGAAGCTCATCGAGACCACCGTCGGCCGCGTCATCTTCAACATGCACCTTCCGGAGGAGATCCCGTTCATCAACGGCCTGCTCAAGAAGAAGGGGCTGCAGGAGCTGGTCAACTACTGCTTCATCAACTTCGGCAACGCCAAGACCGTCGAGATGCTCGACGGCCTCAAGGACCTCGGCTTCCTCTACGCCACCAAGGCCGGCGTTTCCATCGGCGTCGACGACATGGTCATTCCGTCGCGCAAGCAGGAGATCGTCGAGGGTGCCCGCAAGTCGGTCCTCGAGGTCGAGCGCCAGCGCCTCGACGGTGCCATCACCCACGGCGAGCGCCACAACAAGATCATCGACATCTGGCACCGCGCGACCGAGAACGTCTCCGACGAGATGTTCGCGGAGATGAAGCGCGTCGAGGCCGAGAAGGGGGAGTTCAACCCCATCTTCATGATGGCCGACTCCGGCGCCCGCGGCTCGAAAGAGCAGGTCCGCCAGCTCGCCGGCATGCGCGGTCTCATGTCGAAGCCCTCGGGCGAGGTCATCGAGACGCCGATCACCGCGAACTTCCGCGAGGGTCTGTCGGTGCTGCAGTACTTCATCTCGACCCACGGCGCCCGTAAGGGTCTCGCCGACACGGCCCTCAAGACGGCCGACTCCGGCTACCTCACCCGCCGTCTCGTCGACGTCGCGCAGGACGTGATCATCACCGAGCAGGACTGCCAGACGTTCGACGGCATCATCGTCACCCCCATCATGGAAGGCGGCGACATCCTCGAGCCGCTCCGCGACCGCATCGTCGGCCGCGTCGCGCAGGAGGACATCTACGATCCGCTCACGGGCGACCAGCTCGTGGCGCAGAACGAAGAGCTGTCGGACGACCTCGCGAACGCGATTCAGGAAGCGGGTATCGAGCAGGTCAAGATCCGCTCGGTGCTCACCTGTGAGACGCGCCGCGGCGTCTGCCGCCGCTGCTACGGCCGTAACCTCGCGGGCGGCAAGCTCGTCGAGATCGGCGAGGCGGTCGGCGTCATCGCCGCCGAGTCCATCGGCGAGCCGGGCACCCAGCTCACGATGCGTACGTTCCACGTCGGCGGTACGGCGTCGCGCGTTTCCGAGCAGTCGAAGCACGAGGCCACCAGCCCCGGCAAGATTCAGCTCGTCAACGTCACCACCGTCACCAACAAGAACGGCGACCTCGTGGTCATCAACCGCAACGGCAAGCTGCTGATCATGGAGGACATCCCGACGCGCAAGTCGAAGAAGGCGGGCGCGGAGGATCTGGCGGCAGGCTCGCGCGAGAAGGAGCGCTACGCGCTCGTCTACGGCTCGACCCTCAAAGTCACCGACGGCCAGCACGTCGAGGCCGGTCAGCCGCTCGTCGAGTGGGATCCGTTCACTAGTGCCGTGCTCACGGAGCTCGGCGGCAAGGTCAACTTCAAGGACATCGTCGAAGGCGAGAACGTCCGTGAGGAGACTGACAAGGTCACCGGCCTCACGCAGATGGTCATCGTCGAGTCGTCGACCGCCGAGAAGCGGACCCCGACCCTCATCATCAAGGCGGGCAAGGGAGAGGAGCGGAAGTACCTGCTCCCGACCGGCGCCCACGTCATGGTCCACAACGGCCAGGACGTCCACCCCGGCGACGTGCTCGCGAAGATCCCCCGCGCGACCACGAAGACGAAGGACATCACCGGCGGTCTGCCGCGCGTGGTCGAGCTCTTCGAGGCCCGTCACCCGCGCGACAAGGCCGTCATCACCGAGGTCGACGGCGTCGTGCATCACGGCGCCATCGTCAAGGGCATGCGCCGCATCATCGTCGAGACCGACGAGGGCACCCGCCACGAGTACAGCGTCCCCCGCTCCGTGCACGTCAACGTGCAGGAGGGTGAGCGCGTGCGCGCCGGCGACCCGCTCATCGACGGTCCGATCGACCCGCACGACGTGCTCGCGGTCCTCGGCATCAAGGAGCTGCAGCGCTACCTGGTCGACAAGATCCAGGAGGTCTACCGTTCCCAGTCCGTCGCCATCAACGACAAGCACATCGAGGTCATCTGCCGCCAGATGCTGCGGTCGGTGCGCGTGACGCGTGTCGGTGACACCGACTTCCTGGTGGACGAGCAGGTCGATCGCTTCCGCTTCATGGAAGAGAACGAGAAGGTCATGAACCGCGGCGGCGAGCCGGCCGACGGCGTGCCCCTCCTCCTCGGCATCACCAAGGCTTCGCTGTCGACCGAGTCGTTCATCTCGGCGGCGTCGTTCCAGGAGACCACGCGCGTGCTCACCGAGGCGGCCATCGCCGGCCGCGTCGACTACCTGCGCGGCCTCAAGGAAAACGTCATCGTCGGACGCCTCATCCCGGCCGGTACCGGCATGCCCACGTACCGCGACGTCTACCTCGAGAAGGACGAAGCCCCGCCGCAGCCGTCGCTCGAAGAGCTCCTCCAGCGCGAGACCGAGGACGAAGACGCCCTCAGCCTCGCCGACTTCGACGACGAGCAGTAAACCCGTACCTCTGCTTCTGAAACTTCGGGCGGCCTCACGGCCGCCCGAAGTGTTTTAGGTACCATTCAGCCCGTGAAGGGGCACGTCCCCGCCTGCGGGAACCAATTTGTTTTGCGTGGCGGTCGTGTTCAACGGGTACCTGTACGACGCGGCGGCGCTGAAGCGCATCTCGGAGTACGTCGGCTTCGGCCGGGTGGAAGATCGTCGGCCGGCTACTGAGACGGCGCTCGGCCGGACGCCGGTCATGGGTGGATGCGCGGCGACGACGTCGTCAGAGAACGGAAAGAGAGGGCCGCGGAGCGCACCAGTGCCGTCCGGGAGCGCACCGGTGCCGGCGCGGAGCGCAACAAGCCCGTCGCGGAGCACAAGAACACCGCCGCGGAGCGGAACAACGACCTCGCGGAGCGCGACAACGACCTCACGGAGCGCAACAACGACCTCGCGGAGCGTAAACAACGACCTCGCGGAGCGCAACAGTGCCGTCGCGCAGCGCAACAATCCGTTCGGAGAGTGCGACGATCCTCTTCGGAGAGCGCCGACAATGCGCTCCGCAGAGTCCGTTGTTACCGCTCACGGAGTCGGTTGTTGCGCTCCGCGAGGTCATTGTTGCGCTCCGCGAGGTCATTTGTTGCGCTCGCGGAGTCGATTGTTGCGCTTCGCGAGGTCATCGTTGCGCTCGCGGAGTCCATTGTTCCGCTCCGCGAGGGCGTTGGTGCGCTCGCGGAGTCCATTGGCGCGCTCGCGGAGCGCATTGTCGCGCCCTCGGAGTCCGCTGGCGTGCTCGCGCAGTCCGTTGGCGCGCCTGCGGAGTCCATCGTCGCGCTCGCGTCAATAAATGACGGGAGGTCCTACCCTGAGGGGCATGGTGGCGGCCTGGATCGAAATGGCTGCCATACCAATCGGAAGACGCGTGACTACCATTCTCACGGCGGATCGTCGTCGCCGGCGCCGTCATCCACCCCCGTACGCCGAGTCGCAGCCGAAGCGATGCCGGTCCAGGCAGCCCTGACGAGTCGCGAGCGCGATCTGATCAGGACCGCGCAAGTCCTCCTGCGTGCGCTCGGGTACAAGCCGTCGCTGCTCGGCGCCTTGGACGAGCGCACAGTGTCAGCGGTACGGGCGTTCCAGCGGGCGGAGAACGTCAGCGCGGACGGCCTCGTGACGGAGTATCTGGTGCTTCGCCTCGCGGAACGGGTGACGACGAACTGCCAGTGAATGCGCTGCGGGCGCCTACCGCACGCTATGCCGCCGCCGTGGCGCCGGCGGCGACGGGAGGGTCGTCCAGATCTCCACTGAGTGGCCGGTGAGGAAGATCGCCCGTCCGTCCTGTAATACGAGCGAGCGGACGGAGGACGGCAGCTCGAACGCCGGCGCCGCGCTCCAGGAGGGGACGGAGTAGAGCTCCGGGCTCTCGGAGCGGCCGGTGATGATCGCGCAGCCGCTCTGGATACGGATGCGCTGCGACTCGTCGGGGGTGACGGCGGGGAGGCGCTGGCCGGCGGCGGCGAGCGTTCCCTCGTCGTACGTGTAGAGCCGGTCGCCGAGGACGTGCACGCGGCTCGATTCGTGGGCGAGGGAGGTGGCGGACGCCGGGGCGGGGGTGGCGGCGAGTTGTGCCGGCTGCAGCGGCGCCGTCACGTTGTAGACGCGGATCTCGTTCGGGGTCTCAAACAGGGCGTAGGCGCGCGTGCCGGAGACGACGAGGTCGCGGACGGTGCCGGGGAGCGTCGCGGCGACGGCGAGGGTGACGGGGTCGAGCACCAGCGTTCGGGGGACGCAGCCGCCGGTCGTGCAGCCGGTCGTCAGCGACACCCACACCGCGTCGCCCGCGATCCAGATGGAGCGCACCTGCTGGTCGGCCCCTTCGGCGAGCGTCCGCTGCGCGAGCGTTGCGCCGACGGTGGAGAAGGCGGAGATCGTCCCGTTCCCGGCAAGCGTGAAGACGCCCCGCTCGCTCGCCGCCAGGTCGACCGCGCCGGGAGCGCGGATGCCTCGCACGTAGCGGAGCGGCGACGCGCCGGCGGTGCTGAAGATGTCGACGCCGTTCCGGCTGAAGAGGTAGACGCGGTCGCTGCCTGCCACGGCCTTCGTGTAGTAGTTGTTCCCGAACGGTGCGAGGGGGCGCGGCAGCGAGGTGACGCGCGAGACCGCCGACACCCCTTCGTCGGTGGCCAGCACGGCGACCGTGCCGCTGGAGTCGAGCGCCACCGCGTTCGCCGTCAGCGCCTGCTCGCGCACGAGCGTGGCCGCGTTCGCGTAGACGAACAGGCGGCGGGCGTCGAGCGCGAGGAGGTCGTCGCCCGCGAAGTCGAGCTGGAGGGGGATGAAGACGTCGGAGCCGGGAATCACCCGCACCGCGCCGGTGGCCAGGTCGACGACGTTGATGCCGGTGAAGGTGAAGACGGCCGTGCGGGTCGCGTCGAGCGCCATCGTCACCGCCGCGCCGTCGATCGCGATCTGCCGCGCCGGAGTGGCGAGGTCGCCCGACGGCCAGTAGTGCAGGATGGTCTTCCCCTCCGTTGCCTGGACTTCCGCCAGGGCGATGCCGGAGCCGCCGCGGGCGAGGAGCGTCATCGCCGGCACGTTCACCTTCTGCGGGTTGGCCTGCCCGCTGGTGAGCGTGTAGACGGAGCCGTTCGGGAGGAGCGCCACGAGGTAGGCGTCGGCGAGGACGGCGTTCCGGATCGTGTCGGCGAACGTCGCCGTCAGCGCCGGCGTGGGTGTCGCGGAGGCGAGGCTCCAGAGCGTCGCCGCGGCGCCGTTCGTGGTCAGGAGACCGTTGTCGCGGACGTCGCGCAGGCGCGCTCCCGCCTCGGCGTTCCAGGTGCGGGTCTCGCCGAGGGAGATGCCGGCGGCGTTGACCTCCTGCTCGCTGATCGCGCCGGCCGCGGTGATGAACCAGGCCTTGTTCCCGTCGCCGACCACGCTCGTGGTCGCGCCGCTGCCGTAGCTGACGAGCGGGTAGGGCTGCCGGATCACGCCGACGTCGATGGTCGCCAGACCGGCGTCGCCCGCGGCGACGTAGAGCGTGTTGCCGGCGCGCTCGAGCGCATGAATGGCGTTGTCGTTGCCGTCGGTGGCGGCAAACTGCGCCTCGAACAGCTCCACGGCGCGGCCGGGCTGCGAGAAGTCGACGGCGCGCAGCGTCAGGTCGCCGCCGGCGAGGTAGTGCACGCGCCCGGCGGAGCCGGCGAAGGAGAGTGCGGAGTAGGGATGCGTGGCCACGCGCGTCGAGCCGGAGAACACCTCCGTGGTGCGGCTGAAGCGGTCGGAGACGTAGACGAACCCATCCTCCGCGACATGCACCGCGCTCGCGCGCGGCATCGTCGCCAGCGCGCCGGTGCCCTGCGGAAGGGCAGGGCTGGTGACGCTGAACATCTCCACCGTCGCGTCGCCGTCGGCGGCGTAGAGGGTGGTGGCGGTGGCGGCGAGCGCCGTGACGTTCGCCGTGGAGGTGTTGAGCGCGACGCTCGTCCGGACGGGGTTCGCGCGGTCGAGCACCGCGAAGTGGGCGATGCCGCCGGTGGTGGCGGCGAAGAGATAGCCGCCGGCGATCAGGAGGTCGTTCACCTGCGCGTCGGCGCTGACGGAGCGGACGACGCTGATGTTGCGGCCGTCGCGCCGCACGACGTACACACGCGAGCCGCTGCCGGCGTACGCGAAGCCGCTGCCGTCTGCCTCCACGACGCGCGTCGAGCCGGGGAGGGGGATCGAGGCGAGGATGTCCGTTCCCTCGAGCAGTTGCACGCCGTATCCGGTGGCGAGCCAGACGAAGCTGCCGTCGACGGAGAGGTCGAGGGCGGTGGTGCGGAACTGCGCGCTGTGCCGCGGCGTCCAGGTGCAGTCGGCCGCCAGATTCGAGGAGAAAAGGAGGATGAGGAAGAGGACCGCTTTCACACGCCCGCGCATGGAGGCAGTGTAGAACGAGTTGCCGGTTGCCAGTTGACGGTTGCCAGTGCTGTCCAAATTAGCGCCGGATCGGCGAGATTGGCACCGTAAGTCGTTGACGCAGGGCATTCGAGCGATTTCGTGGTGAAGAGGTTGGTGCTATCCAAATTGGAGGGGCATTTGTGGAGAGGACTCGTCCGGTGGCTGGAAGGGATTGTCGAGCCAGCTCCAGAGTTCGCGGTAGGTGAACAGATGCATGCGAATCAAAGCCACCAGGCGCGAGAGCGACCAACCGCAGCGTGCCCGCATCTGAAGATACTTGAGGATGAGGATGGCGATCAGGGCCGACCAGATCTGGATCTTCAACGCATTCGCGGATGTGCCGACGAAGGTCTTGATGCGCAGATTCTGTTTGATGGCCCGGAAGAAGTTCTCGATTTGCCATCGCTGACGGTAGATCTCGGCGATGGTCGATCCAGCAAGCGTGAAGTTGTTGGTGAAGATCTCGAACTCGCCATCGTCACCGTCAACGACGATGCGTCGCAGTCGGAGAGGTTCGAAGCCGTAGGTGCGGTGTTTCTCGAGCAGGATCACCTGATCCGAGCGCACCACCTTGCCGCTCAACGAGCGCTGCTCGAGGACCGAGTAGTTGATGTTGTCGCGCAGACGAGTGACGAACCAGACTTTTCGCTGCGACATGCTCCGGAACCATTCGTAATGGACGTATCCGCGGTCGAACACCACGATGGTTCCAGGCGCAAATTCAAGCGATCGAGCAACTTGAATCTCGTGCACATTCCCTTCCGTGATCCTGCAGAAGGCCGGCAGATGTCCGGCGTGGTCCAGAATCATGTGCAACTTCACCGCTCCCTTGAGTCGTTTGTAGTGCGCCCAATCGAACGAAGAGGCACACAGTTCGATGATCGTTCCGTCCATCGAGAGCAAGCGGTTCTTAAACCGAAACTTGTGACGGGGCCTCAGATCGAGCTGAACCCGACTGAGCAAGCCATGGAACACCGCCTCAAACATCTCCCACGGGCGATGCTCATTTGCGTAGGCCAAGGTCGATCGCTTCGGCGCCTCGATGCCGAGGTGCCGCGTCTTTCCTTCGACCGAGCGCAATCCGTCGCAGATTTCACGCAACGACTGCGCCCGCCCCAACTGGCAGAAAAGCATGCTCACGAACTGGTCCCAACTGCTGAACCCTCGCGCATGCCGTTCCGCCTCATGCTCCCGGACCAGCGAGTCGAACTCCTTTCTCGGAAAGAAACTCAACATCTGCTGAAAAAAGCTGGAGAATGCAACCAACGCCGGTCACCTCCTGTTTGTCTTGTTCCTTCGACAAGACCGAGGCTACAGGAAGCCGGCGTTCTCGTTTCTGCAAACTGCTAATTTGGACAGGCCTG
>DASWNW010000017.1:0-7918 GCA_036399015.1 Thermoanaerobaculia bacterium
CGTCGGCTACGCCTGGGCCCCCACCACCGGCTTCACCTGGCGCACGAACAACTGGTACGGCGGCACCTCCGGCACGCAGATCACCGGAGTCGGCGACGTGACGTCCAATCCGCTGCTCGTCAACGCGGGCGGCTGGAGCGCCACCGACTACAAGCTCACCTCCACCTCCCCGGTCAAGACGGCCGGCACCACCAACTCTTCCGTGACGACCGATTACTGGGGCACGGCGCGCACCGCCTCCTACTCCATCGGCGCCCATGAATATTGAGACGCACGTCATGAATCACCGCATTCTCCTGCTCCTCACACTCACGCTCTTCGCCTCGGCCGCCGGCGCGGCGACCTATTACGTCGACGACAGCGGCAGCAACTCCAACCCGGGGACGCTCGCGTCCCCCTTCCGCACCATCACCTACGGCCTCACCTTCATCGACGGCCCGAACGACGTGCTCTACGTTCGCGGCGGCACCTACAACGAGCAGGTGCTGATCTGGAACAAGCACGGCAATTCCAATGAGGAAATCTGGATCAAGGGCTACAACGGCGAGAAGCCGGTCATCGACGGCACCGGCATCGGCGACAAGAACCTCGTGGCCATCAACGAGTCGTCGTACGTCTACTTCACCGGCTTCGTGGTGCAGAACTCGCCGCGCGCCGGAATCCTGGTGTGGGACGCACACCACATCAACGTGGAGTGGAACACCGTCAAGACCACCGTCCGCTCCGGCATTCACGCCGGGACCGACAACTACGGCAACACCCACCACATCGTGTTCAAGGGGAACGTCGTCAGCGACGCGGTGCGCATGAACCTCCCGGGGCTCAATCCGGGGACCTGGGTGCAGGCGCTCTCCTGTTACAACTCCCACGACGTGGTCATGACCGAGAACTGGGTCTCCAAGAGCTACGGCGAGGGGATCGACTGCGTCACCAGCGACAACTGCACGATCACCAAGAACACCGTGTGGGACAACTTCGGGGTGAACATCTACCTCGATAACGCCCAGTACGCCAAAGTGGACGGCAACTTCGTCTACAACACCGGAAACACCCAGTACTACAACAACGGCAGCCCGGCCGTCGGCATCGCCGTGGCCAACGAGTACTACACGGTCCAGAACCCGGTCACGAACCTGACCATCACCAACAACATCGTGCTCTGGTGCAAGACCGGCTTCGTCTACTGGAACTCGCAGTACGGCGGCGGCATGCACTACAGCCTCATCGCCAACAACGTCTTCTACCACTCCCACAGCTCGAGCACGCGCCTCATCTACATCGAGGACGGCACGTCGTCGAACGTGCACACGAACAACACCATCGACAACAACATCTTCTATCAGCGCAGCGGCGTCGGCTACGCCTGGGCGCCGACGGTCGGCTTCACCTGGCGCACCAACAGCTGGTACGGCGGCACGTCAGGCACGCAGATCACCGGCGTCGGCGACGTGACCTCCGACCCGCTGCTGGTCAACGCCGGCGGCTGGAACGCTGCCGACTACAAGCTGAGCTCCACCTCCCCCCTCAAGACGGCCGGCACCACCGAGTCCGCCGTCACCATCGACCACTGGGGCACGGCGCGTACCGCGTCCTACTCCATCGGCGCACATGAATATTGAGAGGCACATCATGAATCAGCGGCTCCTCCTCCTCCTCACACTCACCCTCTTCGCCACGGCTGCCAGCGCGGCTACCTATTACGTCGATGACAGCGGCAGCAACTCCAACCCCGGCACGCTCGCGTCGCCGTTCCGCACCATCACCTACGGCCTCACCTTCATCGACGGCCCCAACGACGTGCTCTACGTCCGCGGCGGCATCTATAACGAGCGCGTCCTCGTGTGGGACAAGCACGGCACGCTCAACAACGAGATCTGGATCACCAACTACGGCGGCGAGAACCCGATCATCGACGGCACCGGCACCGGCACCAGCTCCGTGGTGGCCATCAACGAGTCGTCGTACGTCTACTTCACCGGCTTCGAGGTGCGCGACTCCCCCAGCACCGGCATCCTGGTGTGGGACGCCCACCACGTCAACGTCGAGTGGAACACCGTGCACGACTCCTGGAACGCCGGCATCCACGCCGGGACCGACACGGTCGGCAATACGCACGACATCGTCTTCCAGGGGAACGTCGTCACCCGCAACGTGCTCTCGAACGCGCCGGCCAACAACGCCACCAGCTGGATGCAGGCGCTCTCCTGCTACAAGGCCAGCAACGTCGTCATGACGGAGAACTGGGTCTCTGAGAATTACGGCGAGGGGATCGACTGCATCGTCAGCGACAACTGCACGATCTCGAAGAACAACGTCTGGGACAACTACGGCGTCCAGATCTACCTCGACAACGCGCAGTACGCGCTCGTGGACGGCAACTTCGTCTACAACTCGGGCGACAGCGAGTACTTCCGCGACGGCGACCCGGCCGTCGGCATCGCCATCGCGAACGAGTGGTACGACGTGCAGAACCCGGCCACGAACCTGACCATCACAAACAACATCGTGCTCTGGGCCGACAGCGCGCTCGTCTACTGGAGCTCGCAATACGGCGGAGGGCTGCACAACACGCTCATCGCCAACAACACGTTCTACCACTCGATGAACTCCGGCATGCGCCTGGTCTACATCGAGAACGACTCCCACAGCACGACCACCATCGACAACAACATCTTCTACCAGCGCACGGGCGTCGGCTACGCCTGGGCGCCGACCAGCGGCTTCACCTGGCGCACCAACAGCTGGTATGGCGGTTCGTCGGGAACGCAGATCACCGGCACCGGCGACGTGACCTCGAACCCGAACCTGGTCAATCCCGGCGGCTGGAACGCGGTCGACTACAAGCTCGGCTCCACCTCGCCGCTCAAGACGGCCGGTACGACCGAGTCAGCGGTGACCAAGGACCACTGGGGCACCACCCGCACCGCGTCGTATTCGATCGGCGCGCACGAGTACTAGGAGAGGCTTCAGGCGTCGGGCTTGCGAGAGCCCGACGCCGATCTCACTTACGGTTTCTTGAGATCGCGCGCGGTGTCGTCGATCGCCTTGTTCACCTTGCGCGCGACTTTGCCGACGCCGGCCTGGAAACCGCCGGCGGTCTGCTCGGCCGCCCCCTGCTCCTCGAGCTTGCGGCTGCCGGAAAGGCGTCCGAGCTTTTCCTTCACCACTCCGACGCCCTTGCGGGCCTTGCCCTCGACTTCGTTGCGGTTCGTGGCCATTCGTTCTCCTCGTTGCCGCGGCGGCGCGCTACTGCCGGTTGCGATCGTTGTTGTCGTTGACGCTGTCCTGCACCCGGCGGGCGCTCTCGCGCGCCGCCTCGGCGTTGTCGTGCGCCGCGTCGACATTGCGCTCGGACTGCCCGGTGTCCTCGGTGGCGCGGTTCGTGAGGTTCGCCGCCTGGATCGGCGTGTCGCGCACGTCCGCCGGCACCGAGGCCTCGATGCGGCGCGACTGCTCCTGCATCCGGTCGTGATCGGCCCTCACCTGATCCTGCGCCGCCGCGGCGTCGGGATCGGTCGCCGCCCGCGCCGGGTCGCGCGTGTCGTTCGGGACCGACGCCTCCACCCGCCGCGCCTGCTCCTCGAGCGCCTGCTTGTCGTCCCTCACCTGCTGCTGCTGCGCGGCCGCGTTCGGGTCGGTGGCCGCGTTGTCGGGGTTCACGTGGTGCACGTTGCCGCTGTCGTTCCGGTCGTTCGAGCTGGTCATCTCGCTGCTCCTCCGCTGGGAGAGGTAGCAGGGCAGGTGCCACGCCGAGGTCAGCGGGTGCGCACCCCCCGCCGCCGGGTCGTGCCGTGCGGCAGCTCCTGCGCGTCGAGCGCCGGGTTGCGGTCGAAGAACCCGTGCGGCACCAGCTTGAACCCGATGCTCTCGGTCGGCATGACCGGATAGTCCTCCGGCCGCGGCACGTGCGTCATCCCGATGGTCTGCCAGACCACCACGTCCGTCCCCGCCTCGGCGTCGAGCGGCTGCGGCGGGACCACGAACGACAGCAGCCCGGCACCGGCCGGTCCCTGGTTCGGGAAATCTCCGGCGGCGTAGCGCTCCTCGTCGTGGAAGCGGGTCACCCAGAAGGCGTGGCTGGCGAAGGCCGCGCGGGCGAGCGGCGGATAGTCGGGGGCGGAGTACGGCACCGCGATGTCATTGGTCTCGATGGCGTAGGCGGTGTGTCCGCCGGTGACGTTCTCCGCGGTCGTGCTGCTGACCTCCCAGTGGCGCGCGTGGAAGGGATCGGCATCGCGGAAACCCTCGATCGCCAGCACCGTCTCCACCGGCCCGAACGCGTTCTTGAAGCCCGGCTTCCGGATGTGCCGCACCTCGGTCTCGGCGACGGCGTTTTCCGGTCCGTCGACGTCGAGGTCGAGGCGGAAGCTGAAGAAATGCTGGTGATTCGGCGCCGCGACGCGCGTGCCGGCGGCATCCACGCCGACGACCGGAGCCGTCTCGTCCTCCTCGGCGCCCTCGGCGACGCCGCGGTTGAGCGTCGTGCCGGTGAGCACGACCTTCACGTCGATCGTGCCGTCCTGGCCGAACGTCCAGTCGAAGCCGTAGATGTAGTTGCCGATCCAGGCGTTCCAGGTCAGGACGAGGTCGCGGCGGCCGCGGGTGTCGCGCTCGGCGTTCGAGGGATCGGTGCGCGTCCAGAGGAGGCCGTTGTCCCGCTCGTACATCCCGATCGTGGCGGGGTAGTCGATGGTGCCGGTGGCGTTGTCCTCGACGAGGCCGGTGTCGGAGCCGAAAACGGCGTCGAAGAAGAAGGTGTGCTCGGGGACGTCGCGGTAGGGCTCGAGCGCCTGCGCGTACATGCCGAGGTTGTACTCGCCGACGTCGAAGGCCGTGCGCCACTCCCAGTTCGGGTCGGCGACGCCGTAGGGGACGTAGATCTCGGAGAGCGACAGGCGGTAGGCGATCGGGCGCAGGCGGCCGGCGTCCTCGTAGCGGACGTCGTAGAGCACCAGCCCCTCGCGGGGATGCAGCACGACGTAGAACTGCCAGTTCTGCCAGCGCACCAGGCGTCCGGTGACGGTGAAGCCTCCGCCGTTCGGCTGCGAGATCCGGATCGGCTGGAGGCCGGTGCGGCGCACCTCGGCGTTGCCGCTCTCGAGCGACACCGGCGCCACGACCGTGTTCGTCATGTGCACCGCCTCGCGCTGGTTCATGTCGAGCGTGACCACCACCCCCTCGATCGGGCGGACGTAGGGGTTCTGCGGGTTGACGGGGTCGAACGCCTCCAGCGGCGCGCCACGGAGGAACGCCAGGGCGCGCAGGAGGCGGGTGCGCGAGCCGTGCGGCAGCGTCGCCACGACGGAAGGCGGGAGCTCGAGGTCGCCCGGCGCCCAGACGTCGATATAGACGTCGTCGGGGTCGATGCCGCGGGCCTCCATGGCGGCGCGCCAGGGCTCGTAGGCGCGGACCAGCTCATCGGCGACGACGTACTCCTCCGCCGTCACGGCCGGCTGCGTGCCGGGGGGCAGGAGGTCGAGGCGCGTGACCCGTCCGGCGAGGAGGTCGACGGTGACGACCCAGGTGCGGTTCGACGAGGGGTGGAGCACATGCACGGACGCCTCGCGCGGGAAGGCCCCGCCCGACCAGCCGCGGACGAACGCCTTCGCCGGCTCGCGCAGGGCGATGTAGGGGAAGAGCAGCGCTTCGTGCGGGAGGAGGGGGTTGGCCGCGAAGTGCAGCCGGACGATTGCGTAGGCGGCGCCATGCTCTTCCGCGGAGAGCGGCTCGAGCGGGTGGACGGCGGCGAACGCATCGAAGACCAGGAGGAGCGGCAGCAGGACCAGCGCGAGGCGTTTCATGACGAGAGGAACATACCCGAAATCGGTCGCGGTCGAATTCGCAATCGGTCGGGGACTGATTCGCAATCGGTCGGCGACTTACCCGCAATCGGTCCTCGTCTTATTCGCAATCGGTCAACGACCGATTCGCAATCGGTCATCGTCTTATTCGCAATCGGTCCTCGTCTTATTCGCAATCGGTCGTCGTCTTATTCGCAATCGGTCGTCGTCTTATTCGCAATCGGTCGTCGTCTTATTCGTAATCGGTCGTCGACTTACCCGCAATCGGTCGGCAACTTACCCGAATCGGTGGGTCGCGGGGGTGAATTGTTACAGTTGCAAACTTTTTGGGTGGGCCGCAGAACCTTTGAAGAGGCCGCTCCGTCGAAATAGATGACTCGACGGTGGATCCTGCAGGCACCGGAGGGTGACTCTAGGAAAGGAGGTAAATCAACATGTCGGATCCGATCAACAAGAATCCCCTGGTCCATCAGGATGACACCGAAGACATGATGTCCCGCATCAAGGGCATTGTGGCGGAGCGCCTGCCGGGCATCGTGGAAACGACGGTCACGAGCCGCCGCCGCTTCAATTCGGTGGCCGCGGTCCCGGACGACTTTCTCGAAGAGATCGTCGTCTCGATCGTCGACACGCCGGAAGCCGGTGCGATGAACAACATCACGCCGGTGGAACTGCGTGACATCATGGTGTTCAGCAGCGTGTACCTGAAGTTCGCCAGCCGGCTCGAAACGCTCGCCCAGAGTGTCCGCAACATCGTCGCCGAGAAGCGCTATGACGTCTGTCAGCGCGCCCTCGGCGTCTATGGCGTGGTCAAGGGCCTGCGCCGTCCCAACCGGAAGCCGGCCCAGTCGAACGTCGACAAACTGCGTCGCGCGCTCGGCCGGGGCCGCCGCCGGAAGACGAGCGAGCCGCTCCTGACCGACTCGGCGCACACGTCCTGACGCCATCCACACGACGGCGACGGCCCCTGGCCAGGACCGCCGCCGAAACACCCCGGCCGCGTGCGCGCGAGCGTGCGCGGCCGGCTTTGGCTCGAAGTCGCAGAGTCTCAAAGTCTCAGAGTCTCAGAGGAGAGACGGCGGCAAGTACGTGGACGCGAAACGATGACCGACATTCCTGTTCGCCAGAGCCATTCCGGCGCGACTGCGCAAACGGCTCATGTCGGGCCACTTTGAATCCGGCGCAGACATCTCTGCGCTTCGGCGTTTCGTCGGGTTGACGCAGACCCAGTTTGCGCGGGCGATGGGGATCAGCGTCCACACGCTGCGCAACTGGGAGCCGGCAGCCTGACGGGCCGGCGATCGCGTTGCTGCGAATTGCCGCACGCCACCCGCGGATCATTCGGGAGAATCTCGAGTCAGCGGCGTGATCGCACGTGGGGGCCGCGTTGCTATACTCGAACGCGTGAGTACGCTCGCCGAGCGCATCACCGTCGATCCCGAGCAGTGCGGCGGCCGGCCGTGCATCCGCGGCATGCGCATCCGCGTCAGCGACGTGCTCGACCTCTTCGCCGCCGGACTGAGCGCGCAGGAGATTCTCGCGGAGATGCCCGATTTGGAGGCCGAAGACCTCCAGGCGTCGCTCCGCTTTGCGTCACGCTGGCTCGACCACCCGGTGCTGGTCGCTTGATCGTCTGGATCGACGCCCAGCTCTCACCGGCACTCGCGCCTTGGCTCAAGCAGGAGTTTGGCGTGGAGGCGTTCAGCGTCCGCTACCTCGACCTCGTTCGCGCAAAGGACCCGGCGATCTTCGCTGCCGCACGAGAAGCGGGAGTGGTGGTGATGACGAAGGACAACGACTTCGTTCTCCTGCAGGAGAGGCTCGGACCTCCTCCGGCTATCCTTTGGGTCCGCTGCGGCAACACGTCGAATGCGCACCTCAAAGTGGTGCTGCAGCACACGTTCCCGGCGGCGCGCCGCCTCATCGACGCGGGTGAGCCACTGGTCGAGATCACCGACGCGGAGGCGGCGCAGTCGCGGCGCGCATGAGCCGCGCCCCGTCCCCTAAGTCGCGTGGCATGAGTGAATTGTACCTCCGGCGGGCTGGCCGCGCGTGTTACCATCAATAACCCATGCGCGTCGACTACGAGAAGCGGGAGATCGTCTGTGCGGTCGGCG
>DASWNW010000018.1:0-56044 GCA_036399015.1 Thermoanaerobaculia bacterium
CTGCATGGCGACATGCAGAGGGCGGCAGAAATGACCGCCCCCGGGTCTCACCGGCTTGACAGTACGGTGAGAGAGCCCGAGCAACAACGTGAGCGAAATTCCTTGTCGGGTAAGTTCCGACCTGCACGAATGGAGTAACGATTTGGGGACTGTCTCCACGAGGGGCTCAGCGAATCTGTAGCGCTGGTGAAGATGCCAGCTACCCGCAACTAGACGGAAAGACCCTGTGCACCTTTACTGCACCCTGGCAGTGAACTTTGGTGCTGTATGTGTAGGATAGGTGGGACTCTTTGAAGCCGGGCCGCTAGGTTCGGTGGAGAGGCCGGTGAAATACCACCCTTACAGTACCGAAGTTCTAACCGAGGTCCGTCATCCGGATCCGGGACATTGCCAGGCGGGCAGTTTGACTGGGGCGGTCGCCTCCCAAAGTGTAACGGAGGCTCGCGAAGGTTCCCTCAGGCTGATTGGAAACCAGCCGACGAGTGCAAAGGCAGAAGGGAGCTTAACTGCAAGACCTACAAGTCGAGCAGATGCGAAAGCAGGCCTTAGTGATCCGGTGGTTCTGTATGGAAGGGCCATCGCTCAAAGGATAAAAGGTACGCCGGGGATAACAGGCTGATCCTGACCAAGAGTTCACATCGACGTCAGGGTTTGGCACCTCGATGTCGGCTCATCGCATCCTGGGGCTGGAGCAGGTCCCAAGGGTCCGGCTGTTCGCCGGTTAAAGCGGTACGTGAGCTGGGTTCAGAACGTCGCGAGACAGTTCGGTCCCTATCTGTTGTGGGCGGAGGAGAATTGAGAGGAGATTTCCTTAGTACGAGAGGACCGGGAAGTACTGACCTCTAGTGTACGAGTTGTCGCGCCAGCGGCACCGCTCGGTAGCTAAGTCGGGAAAGGATAATCGCTGAAAGCATATAAGCGAGAAGCCAACCTCAAGATGAGTTCTCCCTGAAGGCCCGTGGTAGATGACCACGTTGATAGGCTGGATGTGTAAGAGCAGCGATGCTCTCAGCTGACCAGTACTAATCGGCCGTTTGACTTGACCATAATTGTCTTGATTTGATGTTGTCTGCAGTGTGCGTTTCCCGCTGCAACCCGTATTCAATCCAGTTTTCTAAGACACCAAGTTTTCCGGTGGTCATAGAGCAGAGGTCACACCCGTTCCCATTCCGAACACGGCAGTTAAGCTCTGCATCGCCAATGATACTGCGCGGGCAACTGCGTGGGAAAGTAGGACGCCGCCGGGATTATGAAAGGCCCTCGGGGATACCCCTCGAGGGCCTTTCTCTTTTGTACGCGTGTTTCAGCGCTCCACGCGCAGCGTCCGCAACCCGTAATACCGGCAGACGCATTCATTGACCCAGAAGCGCGTGTCCGCCCCCAGGATCCCCGGCCCCAGCGCCCACTGGCCGTTCTTCAGGACCGCGTCCGTTCCCTGTTGCCTCCGCAACTCGCGGTCCATCGCGTCGAATTGCCGCGCGAGCTCGTGCGCCGGCGGGATCATCTCGGTGCTCACCGCCACGACCGACCGCAGCGGCACGAATGCCAAGAGCGCGATCGCCACCGTCACGGCCGCCTCCCGGATCTTCCCCCTCATCCGCACCCCGCCCCAGACCGCTGAGCAGAAGAGCGCCAGCGCCAGGAAGTAGTTCGGGACGTCGAGCGCCCGCTCCGGAATCGTCCACGGCAGCAGCCAGGCCGAGGGGACGTAGCTCGCGAGGTAGGCCGCGAGCGACGTCGTGACGAGGATCGCGATTGCGCGTCCCGAGACCCGCTCCACCTGCATCCCCAGCGCGAACCCGATCGCCAGCAGCGGCAGCAGCGCGGCGCCGGAGGGGAAGACATGCCATCCGAGGAAGCGATAGGCGTAGTCGAGTGTGAGCAGGAGGGTCGCGCCGAGTGATCGCGGGCTCGGCGCGTGCGTCGTCGCCCGGGCGATGTTGCCGGCGGCCGAGCCCATGATCGCCAAGGCAGCGAGCGTGGCGAACAAGCCCCATGCGGAGATCCACGCCTCCCGCCGCGCGCGGTAGAGAAGCGCGAAGAGGAGGAAGAGGCCGGTGACCGCTCCCTGCGCGGCGAGCGACGTCTCCGACAGGCCGCCGGCGAAGAACATCAGCGCCGCGCTGGCCGCGCAGGTCGCCGGCAGGCTTCGCCGCCAGCCGAAGAGTGCAAACCAGCAGGTGAAGACGATCGGCGGAAGGACGTACGTCAGCGACCCCGTCTCCCAGAACCACGACGGCGCGATGTTGAGCAGGCTGGGGGAGGCGTCGACCAGCGCGTATGTCGCCGTGCCGGCGACCGTGAAGACGAGCAGCCGCGAGCGCGGCTCCAGCAGCCGCCGGACCGCGTAGGCGACGGCGGCCGCGAACAGGAGCATCAGCGCCGCCGGCACGATCCGCGCGGTCTGGTTCCCGATCGACTCGAGCACCCCCTTCACCGCAAAGTAGGAGAAGCGGCCGCTCCAGTGGTCGCGGTGGAACTGCATCGCCCCGGCGAACCCGAGCTCGCGGAGGTAGCCGGCGGTGCAGAAGTCGTCCGTGATGTAGCGGGCGTACCAGCCGCGCCAGGCGTAGGTGGCGAGCGCCGCGACGACCGCTCCACAGAACAGCAGATACACGCCGCGGCGCATCGCGGCGGATTGTACGCGGTGAAAAGAAAAACCCGCTTCCCTGGCCGGGGGAAGCGGGGCATCGCGCACGAGCGCGGTGGCTGGGTCGCCGCGCACTCTGTCTGCGGATCAGCGACGCTAGAAACGTAGGTCCGAGCCGCCGCTGCGGCTCTAGCTTTTTGGAAACCGCGTCTATTTGACCTTCGTGCCCGCGGGGACGGCCGGGTCGACGCTGATCAGGCTAGGCTCGCCGTCGATCGACGCCGCCAGCACCATGCCGTTCGACTCGACTCCCATCAGCTTCGCCGGCTGGAGGTTCGCCACGATCACGACTTTCCTCCCCGTCAGCTCCTCGGGGGTGTACTTCGTGCCGATTCCGGCGACGATGGTCCGCTCGTCCTCGCCGGTGAAGACCGTCATCTTGATGAGCTTCTTCGACTTCGGCACCCGCTCGGCGGCCCGGATCTCCGCGACGCGAAGCTCGATCTGCATGAACTGGTCGATCGAGATCTTCGCCAGCTCCGGCGGAGCAGCCTGCGTGGTCTCGATCGGTGGGGTCGTGTTCTCTTCCACTTTGTTTCCTCCGGTGTACTGGGCGACGTCGACGCGCGGGAAGATCGGGTCGGCTACGCGGACCGGGACGTCGGCCTCGAGCCCGCCCCACTCCAGCGCATCCGCTCCGATCGCATCGGGATCCGCACCGAGGCGCGTCAGGGCCTCACGCGTGGAACCGGGCAGGAATGGCGCCATCATCACCCAGACGATGCGCAGTGCCTCCAGCACGTCCCACAGAATGCGCGACAGCGCGCCGTCGGCGCCCCTGTCCTTGAAGCGCTTCCACGGCTCGCGCGTGACGATGTAGCTGTTGATCTCGTTGAGCAGCTCCCAGACGGCTTCGAGGGCCCGCTGGAACGCGAGCTCGTCCATGTGTCTCAGGTACTGCGGCACGACCACTTCCGCCTTGTCGCGGAGGTCGTTCGCGAAGCAGCGCTCGGGGGGCGTCTTCCCGCCGAAGTAGCTGTCCGACATCTTGATCGCGCGCGAGAGCGTGTTGCCGAGGTCGTTGGCGAGGTCGGCGTTGTAGCGCGTGAGGAGCGACTCGTCGGAGTAGTCCTGGTCCTGTCCGAAGACCATCTCCCGCGTGACGTAGTAGCGGAGGGCGTCGGGACCGAAGTCTTCGAGGATGTTGTACGGCCGGACGACGTTGCCGAGGGACTTCGAGATCTTCACCTGGTCGCGGAGCCAGAAGCCGTGTCCGACGACCCGCTTCGGCAGCTCGACGCCGGCCGCCATCAGGAACGCCGGCCAGTAGACGGCGTGGAAGCGGACGATGTCCTTGCCGACGAGGTGGATGTCGGCGGGCCAGTACTGGTCGAAGAGCGCGTGCTCGGCGCTTCCGAATCCGAGGGCGGAGATGTAGTTCGTGAGGGCGTCCATCCAGACGTAGATGACGTGGTCTGGGTCGCTGGGGAAGGGGATGCCCCACTTGACGGTGCTGCGGGAGATCGAGAGGTCGCGCAGCCCCTGCTCGACGAACGTCTTCACCTCGTTGAGGCGCGTCGGCGGCCAGACGAAGCCGGGATTGTTCCGGTAGTGGTCGAGGAGCGGCTGCGTGTAGCGCGAGAGCTTGAAGAAGTAGTTGCGCTCGGTCGTCCATTCGACCTTGTGGCCGTCCTGGTCGGTGGCGCTCGCTCCCGGACCGGGCCGCCCGTCCTTGACCTGGTTCTCGGGGATGAAGGTCTCTTCGCTCTGGCAGTACCAGCCGGAGTGCTCGCCGAGGTAGATGTCGTCGGGGTTGCGCTCCTGGATGCGCTTGATCAGCTCGAGGACGCCGATCCGATGGCGCGACTCGGTGGTGCGGACGAAGTCGTCGTGCGAGATGCCGAGCTTCTTCCAGAGCTCGTGGTGCGTGTTCACGACGCGGTCCGCCAGCTCGATCGGCGCGATCCCTTCCTTCGCCGCGGCCCGCTCGATCTTCTGCCCATGCTCATCGGTGCCGGTGAGGAAGCGGACGTCGTCCCCCATCCGCCGCCGGTGCCGCGCGATGACGTCGGCCACGATGTTCTCGTACATGTGCCCGATGTGCGGGTCGTCGTTGACGTAGTGGATGGCGGTCGTGAGGTAGAACTTCGGCATACGAAGCGGGCGATTGTATAGCAGCGAAAGCTATCCTCGCGGACGCGGGAGGGGCGCTTCCACGATCTTGGTGATCGTGCCGACGAGGAACCATCCGGTGTGGTGGCCGAGCTCCACGGACTCGAAATCAGGGTTGTGTTTGTCGAGGACGACCCGGCCGTGCGCCACCTCGCGCCAGTAGCCGATGACGCCGCCTTCGTCTTTGATGTAGACGGCGACGAGATCGCGCGGCTGCGGCTTCTTGAGGCGGGTGTCGACCAGGACTTTGTAGCCGTCCTGGAGGAGATCGGCCATGGAGTCGCCGATGACTTTGATGACCTGCAGCGCGCCGTTGCGCACGTCGCGGATCGAGTGGAGGACGTCGGTCGTCATCAGCGGCCGGTCGCCGTCGATGCCGGCTGGACCGGCGGCCATCGGCGTTTCCGGCACGACCCAGGCGTGCAGCGCCTGCGGGTAGTCGTAGTCGCGCTCCTTGAAGCGGTTCGGAGCGATGGGGAAGCGATACTCGAGGCCTTCCGGCTCCGCGTCCTCGATCGTGTCGAGCGCGAGCCGCTGCCGGAGGAAGTCGATCAGCTCCCGGATGCGGCGGCGGTCGCCGACGGTGACGTCGAACTCCCGCTCGCCGAGGAGATCGCCGACGGTCGTGTCGAGGCGCTCCGCGAGCCGTTTGATGGTGAAGAGGCCGGGTGCGGTCGAGGGGCCGCGTTGCTTCTCCGGATCGCGGGGACGGTAGGGCTCGTACTCCGGGTCGTTTTCGAGGAGCCGGGAGACGACGTTGTCTTTCTTGAATGCCATGCCGTGCGCGTCTTCCCAGTCGCGGATGCGGCGATGGATCGCCTTTGCAAGCGCAACGATCTCGGCGCGATTCTGCTCGCCGGCATTGACTCCTATAGGTTACTTATGTCGAATGCGAAGAAGCACGCGAATCTTCTTGGCAGATGGCTCAGCGATGAGTCAGAACGGCGTGCGGGAGCAATGAAACCGGCTCAAGGAACCGATGCGTTTCTTGAGGATCGCCGAAGCGGCACCCACGATGTGCAGATGGGTCACGAGACCGTCCGCCGCCGCATCACCACCTTCCTCCTCGCATTGCTCGCGACAGTGAGCCTCCGCGGCGGCGAAGCAAAGGACGTGGCGCTGACGCTCGCGCCGATCGCAGCGCTGCTGGTGCCGGTGATGAGGTTTTACTTCAGGCGGGCGGGGAGGGGGAGGGGTTGGGCGGGAGGGGGAGGGTTGGGCGGGAGGGTGGCAACTCGCGGCCCGTGCCGCGCAGCAAAAGAGGCGGCGGAGGGGCGGGGTGAGGAGTGAGTTCGCACCGCGGGGCGGGAGGGGACGATCCAGAGTGGTATTGGTCGGCAGCGCGCACGCGCACCCCCTTTTGCATCACGGTCTCGTCGCGGTTCCGCTACACGACTGCTTCTCGGTCGCGCCGACCTGCCGTGGAACACGGACCCACGAGACGGATGGGACGAACGCATGCAGTACAATTTTGCCGTTATGACAGTCTTCGATACGTCCGGTCACGGGTGGCGCACGCGTGATGTTATCTTCACCGGCGTGCTGGCTGCTACCGCGTTCGCCGCTGCTTTCCTCCTCGGAGCCGGTGTCATTCTCGCGACCGGCATTCCGGCGACTGGCGGCATGGCCAACATTTTCCCGGTCGTCTTCCTCGCAGTCCTCGGCTACAAAATCTGTCCGCGGCCGTTCTTCGGTACGTTGACGATGGCCATCGTCTTCCTGCTGGCCATTCCGACCGTCATCGGCGGTCCGCTTGGCCCGCTCAAGCTCGTGAACGGCATCATCATCGGCCTGGTGTGGGATCTGATCATCGTTGCCGGACGTAGAAAGAACGGCGCGATCATCGTGGCGTCGGGCGTCGCGGCGGTGGTGAGCCTACTCTGCGTCTACGCCGGCTTGATTATTTTGAAGCTACCGGCCGTAGGGAAGCTCCGGCCGCTGGTGCTTCCGTTGTCCGGCATCCAAGCCGTGCTCGGCGTCGTGGCGGCCTACCTTGCGCTGAAGATCTACGATGCGCGCGTCTCCAAGTGGCCAGCCGTACAACGGTTCCAGCGTGCTGGAGCTTAACGACGTCACCGTCTTCCGTGGCGACTCGGCCACTCCGGTCGTCGAAGCAATTTCAGCATCCGTCTCACGAGGATCGATCACCGCACTCGTCGGCGAGAACGGCAGCGGCAAGACATCCCTCGCCCTAACACTCGCCGGCATTCTTCCCCGCATCGTCGAAGGCCGCTGGACCGGCACCATCCGGTTCGACAGCACATCGCTGACGGAGAAAGGGTGGCCCGCTGAAATCCGGAGCTCGTATGCCGCGTCGACACCAGGCGTGGAATTGCTTATCGGATCTCTGGGCGATCTGCTCGATGCAACACCGCCGATGATCCGCGCACTGGCAGCTGAGCTTCCCCTCGGCGCGCACGAACGCAGTATCCGTCATCTTTCGGCCGGCCAGCGACAGGTCGCGGCATGGCTCTTCGGCGCCGCGCGCAGGCCGCAGCTGCTGGTCGTTGACGAAGCATTTGCCAGTCTCGATGCGCAGACGGCGCGCACGCTCGTTCGCGGCATCAAACGTCTCCCGTGGTCGATCGATATGGCCACGCTCGTCGTCACGCCACGGGATCGCGACGATGAAGTCGGCGACTGCGACGAGGTCATTCAGCTGCCGGCGAAAGAACGTCCGCCGCGCTCCGCACATGTCCTGGCGATTCCGATGACCGCGACATCGCTGACACCGTCAGACGCCCGCATCGCCACGATTCGTGTCTCATGGGCCGCAAATCGCACGACGCGCTTCTGCGTCGAGAATTTCTATGTCCACCGCGGCGGCGTCGTCGCGGTGCGCGGCGGAATCGGCACGGGGAAAACGACGGCGCTGAAGACGATCGCGCGTTATCCCGGAACTTCTGGAGATTCGGGCGTGAAAGAACTGCGGAAATGGGGTCGCGCGCAATACATCGGCGGCGCCGCTTACTACGTCGCCGGATACCCGACGATTCTCGATTTCTTGTCAGCCGCGATGGCGGAGACCAGCTCCGCAATCTGGGACCTGATCCAGCCGAAACTTCGTCCGGCTACGCCGAAGACGGATCCGGCGACACTCAGCAACGGCCAGCGGCAGTTGCTCGCTATGGTGACGGCGCTCGCGGCAACGAATGCGCCGATTCTCTGTCTGGACGAGCCCGAACGCGGTCTCGACGCCGAGGCGCGACAGATCGTCCTCGCGGTGACCGCGCAGCGTCTCGCGCGCGGCGCATGCGTGCTCGTCGCGAGCCACGACCATGAATTCGTGTCACAACTCGGCGCGCACGGCATGACCTTCACCGAAGCGAACGTGGAGCGCATATGACGAAAGGCTCGGTCGCTGCGCTCTGGGCCGCTCTGGCATGGGTTCTTCTGACCAGCGACACTTACGCACCGGTCGTGATTGTGTCCGTGCTCGTAGCTGCGGCGACGCGGCCGCGCACGCTGCGCCGCCATACCGCATTGATCGGCGGCACTCTGGCGTTTGCGATCGTCATCGCGGTTGTCGGCTTCCTACTGCGCGTACCGCCTGTCGAAATCGGCGAAGGCGTGCTCCGGCTGACGTCTGTCGTGCTGGTCGTACCGCTCGCGGCGGAATTCGTCGATGTGTTCTGGCTGTGCCGCGTCCTCACCCGAGTCCGCGTGCCGGAGCGGATCACACTCGCGATCGCATCCAGCTTCGCCGTGCTTCCCGTCCTGATCGAGGACATGACGAGCTTGATCTACCACCGCCGCATCATGCATGCGCGCGCCGGCCTCTCGACACTCGTGGCGACGTTCGTGATGACGCTGGACCGCGTTGAGGAACTGGAGATCGTCGAAACCAGCTACGACATGACCGGCCTGTTTGCCCGTGCGAAACCGCACGCCATCACGCCGTACGAACTGCTCTACGTCCTGCACATCGCGGCTATGGGCGCATGGGGCGTGCTTGCGTGAACGTCAGCGACCTTCAGTGTCGCACAGTAAAGCGAACTGCTCCTGCAACTCTCCTGTCCGGAGGCCGATCTTCTCGGCGATCTCGGTGAGCGTCTTGACGTTCGCGCTTCGATACATAGCGCGCGATGCCACCACATGCAGCATCTCGTTCAGCAACGGCTCGCTCAGCGGCCGCCAGCGTTCCGGTGTGACGTAATACTGATTCACGTCATTGGGCCGCCGTTTTTCCGTGAACACGGACTTCGCGTCTTTTATCGTGACCGTCTGTTTGGCCGCGCGTCGCACCTCTGCCCATGGCAATCCGGCCAAACGCTCAATGAGTTTGTTGACTTCCGGATCGGTGACATCGACACCTTCTTTCTCGAATATCGCGACGCGGCTGTAGGCGTCGGGATACGGTACCGGGATCGGATGATCGATCCGGCCGCTGCGGATGAGAGCCGGTTCGACACGGTCGATATAATTCGTGCTGACGACGAAGGAGATCTCCTGTCTCGGCGCCGCGTCCCGCAGGTCCTGCAGGCGATTCAACATCGCTGGAACGACGAGATCGAAGAACGTCGGCTTCGCCGCCGTCCGCACGCGCAGGAGATCGTCGATTTCGTCGAAGAGGATCGTCACGCGCCGCGTCCGGGCCAGCAAGCCAAAGATGAATCGCGCCTCGGAATCGAGCCGGTCGCTCCCGAGGCGCGTAAAATCGGCGGGCGTGATCCGGATGAGCGTTCCGTCGCCCCGCGGTGCGTCCCACATTTCCTTCGCAAGAGCATTGGCGAGTGCCGTTTTCGAAGAACCTGGCGGACCGTGAAACACGACGGAATAAGGTGCGTCGTCGTCACCGTGTCGCGTCTGCCGTACAGCCTGCGCCAGCGTGCGATGCAGCCGCCTGCCGTGAATCGCACCAAGATCGACGGGGTCGATTTTGTCGAGGCTGTTCGTGACCGGCACAATTGTGAAGCGCTGAGCGCACATCTCGCGTGCGGTCTGCTCCAGAATCTGGCGAATCTCGATCAGTGCGTTGACCGTGACGGCCGTCGTCCAGACGTCGACCGTCTGCTCGTCGCGATACAACTCCGTCGACCAGCCGTGTAGCCGGAGTTCGTTCCGGTGCCGCACTTTCGTACGATTGCGTTCAACCCAGTCGACGAAGCTCTTGAGGACGTCGCCTTTATCGACGCCGTGGCTTTTGTCGAGCGCGGTGCAGAGTGCCCACACAATGTCAGGTGTCGATGGCCAGACGCCGAGGACGCGATCGCGGAGATAGATGGGCTGCCCGCGACTCCAACTGCCATCCGCCCGCAGACCGGACAGACTCTTTTCGATCGCGTCGCGACTCTCGAGCATCGAGAATGCCTCGGACATCCGCGACACGGCAATTGCGCTGACGAGCTCCGCGGGATCGAAATCCGTGTAGTTGAGCGCGCTGGCATGGGCGATCTGGTCGCGCACGACGATCTGACACCAGCGGATTGCCGGCTGCAGAGCATCATCTAAAACTTGTGCGACGTCTTCGTAGCTCTTCGCAGCGCGATGCAAGGCGTCGCCCAACGGCTCTCCCGGCGTGATGTCGACGCCACTCTCAAGCAGTGCGCGAACCTGCCGACAATCCGAATGCGCCTTCTGCGCGGCTTCGATCAACTCGCTCGATCTGGTTTCGGCCGTCAGCTGCCAAAAATACTTTTCTGCATCCCGGCCGCCGGTCTGCACGGTCGAGATGATTGTGAGAATGAGCGTATCGAGAACAGGCGTTGATGCCGCGACGCTGCGCTGAATCGTCAGGCGCCAGTTCGTGAATGAGCTGGTGAGCTGCTGTTCAATGGTCGTCGCCGCCGCGTCATATTCGGTCGCGGGAGACGTGGATGTACGACTTGCAACGGCACCTGCGATCTGCTCCGCGGCGTCCACGAGGTCGGATCGCACAGCCGACATTTCCGCGAACTCGTACAGATGCGTTGCGACGCGATCTGCGGCATGGCAGAGAAGCCACCGGTCGCGAACACCGTTCACATTGCGGTGTGAATGAACGGTCGCGAAAGCCCCTGCAATCTCGCGCAGCAGCGACGCGCGGCGTACGCAGTTTTCGCGCAGCGCATCGAGAACGAACACACACTTCGCGGTGATCGCCGCGGTCGGACGCCAGGGATCGAGCGCCGCGCCGGCCGCCTTGTTCTCTCCATGCCGACGGTGCAGTGCCCACAAGATCGAGAAGACGGACAGCGTTCCGAGTGGCGCAATCGTGGCGGTCTCGCCGGTCTGGAGCAGGACACGCAGCACCTGTGATGACGTCAGCGGATTGAGCGCACCGAATGCACGACTGTTGAGCTGTTCAACGAATCGAAGGTTGGTCGAGTCCACGATCGGTTTGATGAATGGCTGCGGCAACCACTCGATGAGCTCTTCCTTACCCTTCAGAAAAGAATACGAATAGCGACGCCGCTGGCGCCACACCTTCTGAAGCGTTGCACAGACGATCGCGTGACAGAGCGGGTACGGCTCCGGCTCGCCGACCGTCGCCGAAAACCACGCCGGAATCTGGCCGTTCGGGTCCTTATTGCGCGTGTATTCGGCAATGCGCAGGAGCGTTTCGACACCATCTGCCAAGTGACGGTCCAACTGCGTGAACCGCCGCTCGAGTTCTTCCAATTTTGAGTAGTGATCGAGCTCGTTCGTGCTGTTGTCGGCGATCGTCACTCTCGATTCCTGCCCATAGTTGCTGAGTTGCGTCAGGAATCATAGCCGTCGGTCCGCCCCATCACAACATCACGCGCCGGTGGAGGCATTTCGCGGAATGTCACGGCGAGCCCAGAACTCCGCTTCGACCTGTAAAAGACTGCGGCCCGTCTTGTCGAGAATTTCCGCCGTGAGATTACCCCGCGCATCGCGTCCTTCGAAGACGAGCTCGGGAAGGTGCGCGCGAATGAGCAACGGTTTGTCGGAAGGAAGCGGACGACGTCCGGGCGTGATCGTGATGCGCGTGGCGCGCAGTTGCTTCCCGCCGATGGCCTGGCTGATCAGATGTGCCGCGTTCCAGACCGCATGCAGTCCTTCCGCGGCATTGACTCGACCGTGGCGGTCCGCGACGGCCGTGTACGCCGAGGAGATGACGAGCTCACCCACGAGAGAACGTCCGGAGTCGAACAGCGCCGCCTTGCGCAGAAAGTGCGGGCGTGGAACATCGGCCACCGCTAGATCGACAGGATCGAGCAACGAGAGAGCGGATTGGAGCTCAGCTGACAGCATGATTCCTCCTGAAGTTACCGACGTAAACATCGGCCGCGGGACATGGGCCCGCAAGAGAAGAATATATCCGGTTAGCGGGTCTGCTCACTACTCAGCCCTCCGGGCGGCGGGACTCAGCTCGCCGATGGAGATCGAGAGCGATTCTTTCGTACCTGTGTTCGCCGTTCGCGCTTGCAACGGCACGCAGCGCGCGTTAGCGGCGCGCTCGTTCCCGCACCGCTCCGGCCGTGGTTCCGCGGCCGATTTTCCGAACGGCTTCGACTTTTGCCCGTGGAACATCCGCGCCGAAACGTGAAACATCGCCCTTCCGCGGCGGTTTCTCCGCAGGTCTTGCGTTCGAGAATCACCACCTTGCGAGTTAACAACTTCTAGCGAACCCACTGAAAACACGAAAGCCGCCTTCCGGCGGCTGGTGACCCACTGAATTTTGGCGGGGCCGACGGGGCTCGAACCCGCGACCTCCGGCGTGACAGGCCGGCGTTCTAACCAACTGAACTACGACCCCGCGTCGTAGAAATCTTGCTAACCTCGGGGGCGGCTACTGCATTCCCCCCGAAGGCGGCGCATCGTACTCGAAGACGTCGGCCTCGCGCAACAGTTTGCCGGCGGCGTCCTTTGGCGAGACCGACGCCTGCTCCACGCCCCACTCGATCCCGATCTCCGGGTCGTTCCAGAGGATGCTCCGGTCGCTCGGCTGGTGCCAGAGCGTGGTGCACTTGTAGAGCACTTCTGCCTCCTCCGAGAGCACCGCGAAGCCGTGGGCGAAGCGGGGGGGGATCCAGAGCATCCGCCTGTTCTCGGCGCTCAGCTCCACCCCCGTCCACTTGCCGAAGGTGGGGGAGCCGCGGCGGATGTCCACCGCGACGTCCAGAATGCGGCCGCGCGTGCAGCGCACCAGCTTCCCCTGCGGCTGCTCGAGCTGGTAGTGCAGCCCCCGCACGACGCCGGCGGTCGAGAACGAGTGGTTGTCCTGCGCGAACGTCTCCGGAAGCCCGTGCGCGCGGAACACCTCCGCGTTGAACGTCTCCATGAACCAGCCGCGCGCGTCACCGAACGTCTTCGTCTCGAGAATCACCACTCCCGTCAGGGTCGTTTCGAATGTCTTCAAGGGCGTCGGATGATACCTCCAGCTCCACGTGCCTCGGCCACATGATCGACGCCACGACCGAGATCGTCAGCACGCCGGCGATCACGCCCAGCGACAGCCCGATCGGCACGTGGTACCAGTGCGCGACGATCATCTTCAGGCCGACGAACAGCAGCACCACCGCCAGGCCATATTTGAGGTAGTGGAACTTGTCGATGATCCCCGCCAGCAGGAAGTACATCGCCCGCAGGCCGAGAATCGCGAAGATGTTCGAGGTGTAGACGATGAACGGGTCGGTGCTGATCGCGAAGATGGCCGGGATCGAGTCGACCGCGAACACCACGTCCGTCGCCTCGATGGCGATCAGCACGAGGAACAGCGGCGTCGCGTAGCGGCGGCCGTCTTTCATGACGAAGAAATGGGCGCCGTGATACTCCGGCACGGCCGGCATCAGCCGCCGGCCGAGCTTGTAAATCGGGTTCTTCTCCGGATGCGGCTCGGCCTCGCCCTCCTTCATCAGCTTGATGCCGGTGTAGATGAGGATCGCGCCGAAGACGTACATGATCCACTCGAAGCGCGCCACGAGCGCCGCCCCGAGCCCGATGAAGACCGCGCGCATCGCGATCGCGCCGAGCACGCCCCAGAAGAGCACGCGGTGCTGATACATCTTCGGCACCGCGAACGAGGCGAAGAGGATGACGAAGACGAAGATGTTGTCGACCGACAACGCCTTCTCGATCACGTAGCCGGTCAGGAACTCCAGCGCCTTCTGCGACCCGAAGCGGTGATAGATCCACCAGTTGAACGCGAGCGACAGCGCGACCCAGACGATGCTCCACGACAGCGCTTCCTTGAAGCGGACTTCGTGCGCCTTGCGGTTGAAGACGCCGAGGTCGAGCGCGAGCATCCCCAGCACGAAGACGCTGAAGATGATCCAGAGTTGAGGCGAGGCAATGCTTTCCATCAGGCGGCGTATCTTACTAATTGCATGCCGCGCAGGCGGCGAATGCGCTCGTCCATGGCGGGATGGGTTGAGAAAAGGCTGACGAGACCACGCGTCCCGGCGAACGGATTGACGATGAACAGGCTGGCCGTGGCAGGCGTGGCCGTGGCGGCCGGGACGTGGTGCGCGGCCAGTTCGAGCTTCTCCAGCGCCCGCGCGAGCGCCTCCGGATCACCCGAGATGCGCGCGCCCGTCTCGTCGGCCAGGAACTCGCGGGAGCGGGAGATGCCGAGCTGCACGAGCGTCGCCGCGATCGGCGCGAGGATCGCCAGGACGATCGCGGCCAATGGATTCGGCGCGTCGTCGTCCCCGCCGCCGCCGAAGATCGCGGTCCACTGCAGCATGTTGCCGATGAACGAGATCGCGCCCGCCACCGCCGCCGCGATCGTCGAGACGAGGATGTCGCGATTGCGGATGTGCGCCAGCTCGTGCGCCAGTACGCCCCGCAGCTCCCGCTCGGTGAGCAATTGCATGATGCCCTGAGTCACCGCCACGACGCCGTGCGCCGGGTTGCGGCCGGTCGCGAACGCATTCGGTTGGGCCGAGGGGATCAGGAAGAGCCGCGGCATCGGGATCTGCGCGCGCATCGACAGCTCGCGCACGATCGCGTGCAGGCGCGGCGCGTCCGCCTCGCCGACCGGCTGCGCGAGGTGCATCCGCAGCACGAGCTTGTCGGAGAAGAAATACGCGCCGAGATTCATGGCAAGGGCGAGGATCGTGAAGCCGGCTACCCACTGCCGCCCCAGCATTCCGCCGAAGCCGATGAGGATCGCCGACAGGATCCCCAGGAGGAGAATGGTCTTGAGCTGGTTCTTCATATCGCCCGGTACCAACGGCCGGCGCGCACTCCAAATTCATAGGATTGATGGATTGTTTCTTGGAGAAGCATTGAATTACTCTATGAGTCGTGGAGTGGCTGAACTACAACCACCTCTTCTACTTCTGGGTGGTGGCGCGTGAGGGGAGCATCTCCGGCGCGACGAAGAAGCTGAATCTGACGCAGCCGACGATCAGCGCGCAGCTCCGCCAGCTCGAGGAGTCGCTCGCCGAGAAGCTGTTCGAGAAATCGGGGCGCGGACTGGTACTCACCGAGGCCGGCCGGGTCGCGCTCCGGTACGCCGACGAGATCTTCGCCCTCGGCCGGGAGCTGCGCGACACGCTCCGCGACCGCCCGACCGGCAGGCCGGTGCGCGTCACCATCGGCATCGCCGACGTGGTGCCGAAGCCGATCGCCTACCGGGTGCTGCGTCCCGCCTTCTCCGCGTCGGCGGAGGTGGAGATGGTCTGCCGCGAGGCTCCCGCCGACACGCTGCTGCTTCTCCTCGCGCAGCACGAGGTCGACCTCGTGATCACCGACGCCCCCGCCTCCGGCGCGTCGCTGCGCTCCTACAACCAGCTCCTCGGCGAGAGCGGCACCACCTTCTTCGCCGCGCCGGCTCTGGCCGCGGCGGCGAAAAAGCATTTCCCCCGCTCGCTCGACGGCGCGCCACTACTCCTCCCGAGCCTGGCGACGCAGCTCCGGCGCGCGCTCGAGCTCTGGCTCGACTCCACCGGCATCGTGCCGCGTCGCGTGGGGGAGTTCGACGACCTCGCGCTCATGACCGCGTTCGGCGGCGCCGGCACCGGCATCTTTCCGGCGCCGTCGGTGATCGAGGACGAGATCGAACGGCAGTACAACGTGAAGGTGGTAGGGCGCTTGCCTGAAGTGAAAGAACGGTTTTACGCCGTGTCGGCGGAACGGAAGATCAAGAACCCGATCGTCAGCGCAATCACGTCCGCGGCGCGCCGCGAAGTCTTTGAAGGAGGTTCGCATGATCGACCCAGGTGATGGATCCGGAGGCGGGATCGAGGAAAAGCCCGAGTGGCGGCGGGCGGGAGTCATCTTTTTCGGCCTGCTGGCGCTGTTGCTGTTGTGGGCGGCGTTCAAGATCATCTGGCCGTTCATCACGGCGATCCTGCTCGGCGCGATCCTGGTGATCCTCACGTTCAACCTCTTCCGCCGCGTGCGCATCGCCTCGCGCGGGAGCTCGAACAAGGCGGCGGCCGTGATGCTGATCGGCATCACGGTGGTGATCGTCATCCCGGCGATCATCCTCACCACGATGCTCGTGCAGCAGGCGAACGTCGTCGCCGAGAAGCTGCAAAGCGGCGAGGCGCAGCAGATGGTCAAGCGCATCGACGTGACCCGCTACCTCGGCTTCATCAAGCGGATCGCGCCGAACTTCGATCCCGCCACGCTGAGCCCCGAGCGCGTCGTCCTGCCGGCGCTGCGGCAGGTGCCCGGCTTCGCCGCACGCCACGGCGGCGCGCTGATCGGCGGCCTCGCCGGCATGCTCCTGGGGTTCGCGCTGATGCTGCTGTCGATGTTCTTCTTCTACACGGAAGGGGAGGAGATCCTCACGCAGCTCTCCATCCTCTCGCCGCTGCCGAGGCGGTACGACGACGAGTTCCGGTCGCGGTTCAAGGACGTCATCGACGCCACGTTCCGCGGGCAGCTCTTCACCGCCATCGCCCAGGGCGTCATGACCGGCATCGGCCTCGCGATCGCGCAGGTGCCGGGGGCCGGCTTCTGGGGCGCGGTGGCGGCGCTGCTGTCGCTGATCCCCATGGTCGGGGCGGCGGCGGTGTGGGTGCCGGCGTCGATCTACCTCCTCATCTCCGCGTCGATGGAGGCGCGCCCCTGGTGGCAGCCGCTCTTCATGATCGGCTGGGGCCTCCTGCCGGTGTCGCTGATCGACAATGTCGTCCGTCCCTGGGCGATGAAAGGGAAGGCGCAACTGCCGGCGATCCCGTTGCTCTTCTCCGTCCTCGGCGGCATGCAGGCCTTCGGAATCGTGGGGCTGGTGATCGGGCCACTGGTCTTCTCGCTGCTGATGACGATCGTCGAGATCTACAAGAAGTCGTTCGCGCCCGGCGCGTCGACGGAAATCGAGGTGGCATAGCGCGTGGATGCGGCAGCTTCATGCTCCTGCCCAGCGATGTGACGCTCCGCCGCGACGAGCTCAGCGACCTGCTCGCGCTCAGCCCGAAAGTGGTCGACGCCCTGATCGCGTCGCGGACGATCGTGACGGAGAAGCGCGGCGACGGTGAAGTCGTCGCCTGCGCGCAGCTCGAGCGGGTCTTCCGCGATTCGCTGCTGCGCGTCTACCAGGCGCAGGCGGCGCGCGCCGCGGCCGCGAAGCCGGTCCAACGGGAGCCGGAGCCGGAGTTCGAGCTGGAGCTCGAGGAGCCGTTGCCGGTGATCGCGCGCGCGGCCGAGGAGTCTGTCGCGATCGAGGAGGAGAACCCGGACCTTCGCCTCGGCGCGCGCTACATCCCGCGGCGGCAGATGGGCGGCGTCTTCCGGAACGTCAAGCTCGCGGTCCTGCAGTTGTCGAATACGGGGCTGCGCATCCGGCACACCGAGCCGCTCGAGCCGGGAGAAGACGCGCGGCTCAGCTTCGCCATTCAGAACCCGCCGAAGTCGGTCGTGATGCGGGCGCGGGTGGTCTGGACGAGCGTGGCGCAGCGGGGGGAGGGCCCGTCGTTCCACATCAGCGGCCTCAAGGTCACGGCCAACGTGGAGCGGTTGACGGAGGCGATCGACCTGCTCCGCGCCGGACGCGAGCTGCATCTGGATGAAAGCCGGAGGAGCACCCGTCTGCCGATGCCGGTGAACGGCCTGCCCGACGAGGACGTCGTGGCGATCATCCGCGCCGTGCGGAAGTTCGCGGCCGATCCGACCGAGGCGATGCGCTGGTACACGCGGGCGCGGTTCGCCATCGCGGAGGAGGAAGTGCGCCGCGCCGCCCCTCGCGGTGCGCGCGATCGCGAGGAGGCGGTGGGCGTGTGGGAGTACCTGCAGCGGCGTGTCGACCTGCGCGCGGTCGCGGGCGTCGTGCAGTGGATCAGAAGATCGCAGGCGGCAGGGATCTAGGCCGGCACGGCCGGCAGCGCCGTCCTAAGAAGCCTCCGCCTTCTTCTCGTAGTACTGCTGGATGTGCTCGTACACGTGATCGGGGAACTTCAGGTCGCGGTACACGTTGCAGGCGTCGGGATCGCCGGTGGGGCAGATGGGGAACTCCTGTTCCGACTGCCACTCCAGGATCCGCTCCCGCCGCGGCGGGTTGTAGTCGCGCCCTTCCACCTGCGTGCAGAGCACCTTCGCGTCATGCTCGCTGATGCGCGGGTTCTTCTGCAGCCACGAGCAGAGCTCATCCGTGGTGAGGAAGTGGCGCGCGATCATCGCGAACGTGAGGCGGCCGTAGTGACCGATGTCCTCGCCGCGGTCGAGCGCGTCGAGGAGGTGGGACATCATGCCGTTCTTGCGCAGTTCTTCGATAGCCATGCAGCCATGAATTGCGCGCCATGTTCCAGCCGATCTACGGGTCGTGGAACGGCGTCAAAAAGTCGTTCAAGGTTGGCAAAACAATTGTAAATACGAGTAGTTGATGGTTGGGGACCTTCGAAGAGTCTTGATCGCGGATGCCGACCCGCCGCTCCGCCAGCAGCTCTACAGCGCGTTGCTCGAAGCCGACATCTTCTCCGACTGCGTCTCCACCACGTTCGACGCCATCGAGAAACTCGCCCAGGAGCGATATGCGCTCGTTCTCGTCGACGTCGATCTGCCGCCCGGCGACGTCGAGGAGGTCATCGCCCGCATCCACCAGATGCCGGTCGCGGAGCGCCCGGTCGTGCTCGTCCTGGCCGCGAAGCCCGAGGTGGCGCGTACCCTCGACGTCGACATCGTCCAGATCGTCCTGCGCAGGCCGGTCCTGCTCCGCCAGCTCGTGGAGATCATCCGGAGCTGCCTGCGCAGCGCCGCCGGTGCCGGCGCCGAAACGGTCGGCGACCCGTTGTTGAGCACGAACGATCAGTTGATTTCGTGACCCTGCCGGCGCAGGACCGCGACCGCCGCCTCGAATACCTCTTCCTTCAGCAGCAGGTAGTCGGTGTCGAACGTCGCCAGCAGGAAGACGCTGATCCGCGCCTCCGCCAGCGGCGCCACGAGCGCGGCTGCGACGCCCGTCACCTCGAAGGGGATCGGTCCCTCGACTTTCAGCGCCCGCCAGCCGCGCTCCGCCTGCACCCCCTCCGCCACCGCGTCGTCGTCGCACACGACCGACAGCTCGTCCGATGTCCGGGTCACGGACGTGAACTCGCCGCGTACCCACGGCGGCACTTCCGCCGCCGGCGGAAGGCGGCAGACGGCCAGACGGGAGGGGAGGGTGGAGATCCGCAGCCGCATCACTGCGCGAGCAGGCGGTCGAGCGTCTCCAGAAGATCGCTCGCCTCGAACGGTTTACGGACGATCGCGAAGACGTCCTGCTCGACGCCCTTGAGCACGGAGTCGGGGGAGGCGGTGACGAGGACGATCCGCTTCAGCAGGTCGGGATTCGTCTTCTTGAGGTGCTTGATGACCGTGAGGCCACCCTCGGTGGGGGTCATGACGTCGAGCAGCAGCGCGGAGTAGTCGTTCGCGCCGAGCTTCTCGATGGCCTGTTCGCCGGCGCTGACGACGTCCACCCGGAAGCCTGCGCGGCGGAGCAGCGTCCCGACCAGTTTCTGCATCGACGTGTCGTCGTCGAGGACGAGCAGCCGCGCGCCTCTCTTGAGCATCTTCAGCATGGGCGGGCGGAGTCTATCAGGCGGCGCCGCTGGTGCGGGGTGAGGGATTCGAACCCCCGACCCCCTCGGTGTAAGCGAGATGCTCTACCGCTGAGCTAACCCCGCACGCGGGCGCGACGGTCCACGCTAACACGCGGGGCTCCACTGTACAATCCGGCCGTCCCCGCCTCCATGAAAACGAAGCCGCTGGTGATGCTCTGCTGGGTTCAGGTGGTCATCGCCACGCTGTTCGTCCTGCTCAATTTCGTGGGGATGGTGACCCGCCCCTACCTCGGCATCGAGAGCGAGCGCGGCAGCGGGATCGTCACCCGCGTCGTTCCCGGCGGTCCGGTCGACCGCGCCGGCCTGCGCGAGGGCGACCGCGTCATCACCCTCAACGGGCACAAACAGGGGCGCGACATCTCGCCGCTCTACTTCGCCAGCGCGGGGCAGCCGGTCGAGATCGTGATCGAGCGGGACGGCGTGCGGCGCGTGCTCACCGCGACGCCGATCTCGCAGGAGGAGATGCGCCGCGACCTCCTCATCGGCGACCCCGAAAGCGTCCTGCAGGCGCTCAACGGCTACCTCAATTTCCCGCTGCACCTCTGGATGCTCGGCCTCTCCATGGCCCTGCTGGTGCTGCGTCCCGGCAACAAGGACGCGCGGCTCGCGGCGCTGTCGCTCGCCTACTGGGCCGGCACGACGTTCCTGTTCCGCTTCGCAGGATGGGGGACGGTGCTATCCGTTTTCCCCGAGCCGGTGCGCGCGCTGCTGTACGTCATCGACGCCGCCTTCATCGCCGGCTTCTTCGCGCTCAACATGCACTTCGCGCTCACCTTCCCGAGCGAGCGGAGCCGGGTGCGCCGCCGCTGGGAGGTCATCCCGTACATCCTGGTCATCCCGATCTTCATCGAGTCGGCCGCGCACGGCCTGAAGAAGCTGCATGGGGAAGTCGGACCGGCCATCCTCCCGTGGGTCGACGCCTATTCGACGGTCGGCACCACGCTGCTGGTGGCGACGCTGGTGACGCTCGCAATCCGCTTCAAGCGCATCGCCGACGTGAACGCGCGGCGGCGCATGCAACTGGTCTTTCTCTCGATGCTCCCGGGGACGCTCGCCTTCGTCCTCGGCTACGTCGTGCTGATGCTGCAGGGCGGGCCGCGCCTCGACGCCGCCGTCCGGCTGCTGCACGTGCCGGCGATGATCGCCGGCTCGTCGATCTTCGGCTACGCCATCGTGCGCCACCGCATCTTCCACGTGCGCGTGCTGGTGCGGCGCAGCATCCAGTACGCGCTCGCGCGCGGGACGCTCCTGACGCTCATGGCGCTGCCGGTGGTCGGCCTGGCGGCGTTCCTCTGGGTGCATCGCCGCGACTCGCTGGCGGTGCTCCTCACCGGCACGCCGGCCATCTACATCCTGATCATCCTGCCGCTGATTCTGGTGATCCGCTATCGCAAGACGCTGCTCGAGGCGCTCGACCGCCGCTTCTTCCGCGAGCAGTACGACTCGCGCCGCCTGCTGCTGCACGTCGTGTCGATCATCCGCGGCGGCTCGGACATGCTCGCGCTCTCCCGCTCCGCGCTCGACGAGATCGACCGCGCGCTGCATCCGAAGCACATCTCGCTCTGGCAGCTCGATCCGGAGGGGGCGGCGCTGCACCGCGGCTTCTCGCGCGGCGACCACGACCTGACGGCGGTCGAGCCGCTGCCGGCGAGCGGCACGCTGGCCACGCTCCTCTCGGCCGACGACGAGCCGCTCGACCTCCACAGCCGCCACACGCGCGATCTCCTGCAGCGGCTTCCGGTCCCGGAGCGGAACTGGCTGACGACGTCGAAGGCCTACCTCATCGTGCCGCTCCTCATCGACAAGCGCCTCGTCGGGATGATGGTCCTCGGCGAACGAATGTCGGAGGAGCCGTATGCGCGCGAAGACCGGGAGCTGCTGCGGATGCTCGGCGCGCAGCTCGCGCTGACGCTCGACTACACGCGCCTCAAGCAGTCGCCGTCGCTGGTCTGGTCGCCCTCGACCTCTTCCGCGCCGATCCACCTGCACCTCAGCGACGTCCTGCAGCTCTGCCCCCGCTGCGGCCGCTGCTACGCGCCGGACGAGTCGCGCTGCGAGGTGGACGACCAGGCGCTCGTCCCCGAGTCGGGCGTGCCGCGCATCATCGAGGACAAGTACGTCGTCACCCGCCTCCTCGGGCGCGGCGGCATGGGCTCGGTGTATCTCGCGACGCAGAAGCGGCTGAACCGCCCCGTGGCCATCAAGGTGCTGCTCTCGCACCTCGTCGGCAGCTCGTCGATGCGGACGCGCTTCGAGCGGGAGGCGCGCATCGTCGCCCGCCTGCGCCATCCGGCCATCGTCACGATCCACGACTTCGGCATGCTCCCCTCGGGGCACGCCTACCTGGTGATGGAGTATCTCGACGGCGACACGCTCCGGAAGACGATCGCCTCCGGACCGCAGCCGGTCGCGCCGGCGGTGGAGCTGTTGTCGACGGTCGGGGAGGCGGTCGATGCGGCGCACCGCGCAGGCGTCATTCACCGCGACCTGAAGCCGGAAAACATCATGCTGGTGCGCGAGCACCATTCGCGCCCCACGCCGCGCGTCCTCGACTTCGGCCTGGCGAAGCTCACCGGCCCGATCGGCGAGGACGACGCGACGCTCGTGCAGTCCGGACACAGCGCCGGCATCGTCGGGACGCTCATGTACATGGCCCCCGAGGTGCTGAGCGGGCAGCAGGCCGACCCGCGGGCGGATCAGTACAGCCTGGCGCTGATCGCCTACGAGCTGCTGAGCGGCGAGCATCCGATCGGCCTGGCCACCGACCTCGCGTCGGTCGTGCGGGGGCATACGGAGAAGGCGGTCATCCCGATCGCCGAGCGCATCACGGAGATCCCGCCGCACGTCGCGGAGGCGATCGAGCGGGCGCTGTCGAAGAAGCCGTCGGAGCGGTTCGAGTCGGTAGGGGAATTCGTGGCGGCGTTGCGCTAAAACGATCGTTGTCGGTTGTCAGTTGTCGGTTGTCGGTGCTTTCTCGGCCTGGACCCCAGACCCACAGACAACTGACAACCGACAACCAGTAACAACCTTCAGACCAGCATCACCGGGACGGGCGAGTTCCGCACGATGTCGATCTTCCGCTTGCTCGGCTCGTGCGCGGCGTTGAGGAAGATCGCGTCGGCGTCGTTCTTCGCGCAGTACTTGATCAGCTCCTCGGCCGGATCCTTGCCGTGGATGATCACCGACTTCGCGTTCGGCACGGTCGCCGACACCTCGCGCTGCAGCGTCTCGGCCGCCGTCTGGTGCTCGTCGTCGCATACCGTGACCAGATGCACCTCGCGCGTCACGCGGGAGGCCAGCTCCAGGGCGCGGTGGGAGGTCTGCTGCAGGTGCAGCGGCACGACGGCGCGGCTCATGCCGGCGCGCCTGCGGATGCCGTAGCGGATGGCCATCACCGGCGCCGGCGGATCCTTCAGCACGGTGAGCGTCGTCGAACCGACGAAGAGATGCGAGACGTGGTGACGGCCGTGCGTGGCGATGACGATCAGGTCGACGTTCTCGGACAGCGCGGTGCGGCAGATCTCCGCGCCGGCGTCGGGCGCCTGCCGGACGATCAGCGACGTCGCCAGCGTCGCATTCGCGCGCCGCACCCGGTCGCGCAGCCGGTCGAGCTCCTGCTGCTCGGCGTACTCGTAGAGCGAGGAGTCGGCGGGGAAGCGGAGCTCGTCGGGATTCGACGGCCAGGTCCGCCGCACGTGCAGGATCACCAGCTCGGCGTTGCTCGAGCCGGCGATGCGGATCGCATCATCGAAGACCCATTCAGATGCGGTCGAGAAGTCGGTCGGAATGAGGATGCGGCGGAACACCGGACACTATCGTGCCACAACGCCCGACGGATCGCCGCTCGAGGCGGTGGCCACCGGGGCGGGCGGCGCGGCGGGACGGTCGGTGACGATGTAGCGGATGACCGTGCGCGGCTCCGCCTCCGTCTCCGCGATCTGCAGCGTCACCTGCTTGCCGTTCGGGTCGAGCGCCTCGCCGGGGATGAAGGGGTCCTGCATGGCCTGGTTGAGCTGGACCTCGAGGGTCCGCCAGTCCTTTCGCTCCGGCGGGTAGGTGTCGCGCGACGGGAAGCCGCGGAACTGCGCCAGGTAGGTGGTGTAGTAGTGATAGACCTGCGGGAACGAGTCGTCGGTGGCGAGGGTATAGACCTGCGCGCCCTGGCCATGCTTGCTGCGGATCATGACCTCGTCGCGGCGGGTCAGGTCGTCGCGATACTCGGCCCCCTGGTAGAGCGGGATGGCCTCGTTGATCTCGCCGAGGACCTTGCCGGCGTCGACGTTGCGCTGCGCGGCCGGGGCCTCGCGCGAGGGCGTCTCTTCCGTCGCCGCGTTCGACTCCGTTCCGCCCGTGCATCCGCCAGACAGCAGCACGGCTGTAAGTGACAGAGAGGAGAGGATTACGCCGGCTCGCGAGAGTGTCATCAGCACTGGATACAGCAAGCGATGTGCCGTCAGTTATTCTGCGCGTGCGCGACGGCCGAGCGCCGCCGTTGCGCGTCGCTCCGGAGCCGCTCCAGCGCCGTCTCCCCGCCGTACTTCGACACCAGCCGCTCGTCGTACAGGTCGGAGATGCTGGCCACCGTGTCGAGCGAGGCGATGAGCTGTTCCGGCCGCAGCCGGCGGCCCAGGAAGGCGTGCGAGTAGAAGATGTCGTTCCCCACCATGCTGAAGGCGCCGATCGGCACCTCGGCATTCAGGTTCAGCAGCTCCTGCATCAGCTCGAACGTCGGCTCGACTCCCTGCACGCAGAAGGCGAGCACCTCGACGACCGCGTCGTCTTCCTCGTAGGCGTCGATCGAGATCTCCAGCACGGTCGAGCCGTACTTCAGGTAGAAATCGCAGTGCTCGGCGTCGTCGGAGTGCTCGTCGACGAGCTCGTCGAGGTGGCTCTTGACCTGCCGGTACACCTCTTCCTGACAGGAAGAGTGGAACTGCCGCGTTCGCGAACTGGACATCGGTCGGATTATAACGGCAACGATGCTGGAAGAACTGTTCACCCCGGAACGCCGCCGCCGGCTGGTGTTGAAGCGGGGGAAAGAGCGCGTCGTCGCGAACCGCCACCCCTGGATTTTCGCCGGTGCGATTCACACGGAGCGGGGGCCGGAGGAGGCGGCGATCGCCGACCTGGTCGACGGCGACGGCGCGCGCATCGCCAGCGGCTTCTACTCCCGCCACTCGCAGATCCGCCTGCGCGCGCTGACGTTCGCCGAGGAGGAGCTGACGCCGGCGGTGATCGCGGCGCGGGTCGCCGCCGCGGTGGCGCGGCGGAGGCCGATCTTCGACGAGACGACGAACGCCGCCCGCGTCCTGCACGCGGAGGGGGATGAGCTGAGCAGCATCGTCGTCGACCGCTACGACGACGTGCTGGTGGTCGAGATCGCGAACCGCGGCCTCGAGCAACTCAAGCCGCTGCTGGTCGACGTGCTGCAGCGCGAGCTCTCCCCGCGCGTCATCTACTTCAAGAACGACCTGCCGGCGCGGAAGCTGGAGCAGCTCCCGCTGGAGGACGCGCAGGTGGGCGAGGGGGCGCCGTCCGCGACGATCGTCGAGTCGGGACTGCGCTTCCACGTGAATCCGGCGGAGGGGCAGAAGACCGGCTTCTTTCTCGACCAGCGGGAGAACCGCCGGCTCGCCCGGACGCTGGCACCCGGCCGGCGCGTCCTCAACCTCTTCTCTTATAGCGGCGCGTTCGGCGTGTACGCGGCGGCCGGCGGGGCGGCGTCGGTGACGAACGTCGACATCTCCGCCCCGGCGATCGAGCATGCGCGCGAGAACCACGCGCTCAACGGGACGGACGCCGAGTTCACCGTCGCCGACGCCTTCCAGTACGTCCGCCAGCACCGGGAGCGCTACGGCCTCCTGATCTGCGACCCGCCGGCGTTCGCGAAGAGCCGGGGGGAGGTGGAGCGCGCCGCCCGCGGCTACAAGGATGTCAACCTGCACGCCATGCGGATAGTGGAGCCGGGCGGGCTGATGATGACCTACTCCTGCTCCGGCCACATGTCCGTCGATCTTTTCCAGAAGGTGATCTTCGCCGCCGCCCTCGACGCCGGCCGCCGCGTCTCGTTCGTCCGCCGCCTCACCGCCGGCCCCGACCACCCCGTTTCCATTTACTGCCCGGAAGGGGAGTATCTGAAGGGGTTCCTGCTGGAAGTGCACTAGCGCGCCCGTTACAAATAGTTGACACATGGGTGCGCACATGGCGGCAGACCTTGCCGCTGTATGCCCGGACTCCGGGCACGCATGCCCAGACCCTGCCGCTGTATGCCCGGACTCCGGGCACGCATGCCCGAACCCCGCCGCTGTATGCCCGGACTCCGGGCACGCATGCCCGAACCCTGCCGCTGTATGCCCGGACGCTGCCGCGCAACACGGAACGCGGAACACGGAACGCGGAACGTCGTTAGCAACCAGCAACCAGCAACGGCGGGTATACTCGTTGTATCTACCGAGGTCACGATGAAGACAACGATCCAGAAGTGGGGAAACAGCTTGGCAGTCAGGATCCCGCGGCCTTTCGCGGAAGAGGTCCATCTGGAAGAGAACACGACGGTCGATCTGACGATCCGATCGGGCAAGCTCGTCATCGCTCCTGCTGAACCTGCGATCACGCTGGAATCGTTGGTCGAGCAAATCACCGACGAGAATCGCCACGACGAAATCGAAACAGGGCAGCGCATTGGGAACGAAGTCTGGTAGGTCTGATCAGCCGGTGTACACGCCGAAACGTGGCGACGTCGTGTGGCTCATGTTCAATCCTCAGGCTGGGCATGAGCAGGCGGGCGTACGGCCAGCCGTGGTGTTGTCGCCTCAAACGTACAACGAACGATCGAGCTTGATTGTTGTCGTTCCTGTCACGCGACACATCAAGGGCTATCCGTTCGAGGTGGTCCTTCCTGCTGGTCTCCCGGTCAGCGGCGCCGTTCTCTCTGACCAGATGAAGAGCGTGGATTGGCGCGCACGGGACGCACGGTTTCTCTGCTCACTGCCTGAGGCAACGGTCACCAGCATCTTGCAACGTGCGGGCGCGCTTCTATCGGCGGGCTAACTTCACGCTGAAGCGCACATGCGCCACACCCTGCCGCCATGCGCCCGGACCTTGGACGCACGCGCCCGAACCCTGCCGCGCGGAACACGGAACACGGAACACGGAACACGGAACGTCGCCAGCAACCGGCAACCAGCAACCCCCGTTATGCGCTCCGTAAGCACACCCCGTAAAATGCCCCACGTATGACCGCCACTCCGTTAGCCGCGCGTCAGTCCCGCGAAATCACGGTGTCGTATCTCGGCGAGCTGCTCTTCAACGCCGGGTTCATCGACGAGCGGCAGCGCGCCGACGTCGACGCGGCCGACCGGCAGTTCCGCGTCTCCACCCGCACCGCCACGAAACTGCGGGCGGAAGAGGAGGCGAGCCCGTTCAAGGTCCTGGTGTCGATGAACCTCACCGACGCCAGCGGCACCGGCACCCGCATCGACGACTTCCTCCTGGCGCGCCTCATCGCCGAGGACGCCCGCCTGCCGTTCTACAAGATCGACCCGCTGCGCCTCGACGTGCAGATGGTCGAGTCGCGCATCTCCCGCCCCTTCGCCCGCAAGCACAAGATGGTGCCGGTGGCCATCCGCGACGGGAAGCTCGTCGTGGCCATGGTCAACCCCTTCGACTACGTCGCCATCGACGCCTACCGCCCCATGGCCAAGGCCGAGGTCGACCTCGTCGTCGCCGCCGAGACCGACGTCATGGGGGTGATCAACGAGCAGTACGGCTTCCGCGCCTCGGTCACCAAGGCGGAGCGGGGCCTCACCAAAGGCGCCATCGACCTCGGGAACCTCGAGCAGTACATCAAGCTGAAGTCGGGCTCCGAGATCGAGACCAGCGACGCCCACATCGTCAACGCCGTCGATTTCCTCCTGCAGCACGCCTACGACTCCCGCGCCTCCGACATCCACATCGAGCCGAAGCGGGAGCACGCCAACATCCGCTTCCGCATCGACGGCGTGCTGCACGAGATCCAGCGCGTCCCGAAGCTGGTCAACCTCGCCATCACCTCGCGCCTCAAGACGATGTGCCGCATGGACATCGCCGAGAAGCGCCGCCCGCAGGACGGCCGCATCAAGACGGAGCACAACGGGCAGGAGATCGAGCTGCGCGTCTCCACGCTTCCCACCGCCTTTGGCGAGAAGATGGTCATGCGCATCTTCGACCCCGAGGTGATGATCAAGGAGCTGAGCGGCCTCGGCTTCTACGACGACGAGCTCAAGACGTTCGCCGACTGGATCAAGCGCCCCCACGGCATCATCCTCGTCACCGGCCCCACCGGCTCCGGTAAGACGGTCACGCTCTACTCCGCGCTGAAGAGCCTCGCCTCGCCGGAGATCAACATCACCACCATCGAAGACCCGATCGAGATGGTGCACGACGACTTCAACCAGACCTCGGTGCAGAACAAGGTGGGAATCACCTTCGCCTCCGCTTTGCGCACGATCCTGCGCCAGGACCCCGACATCATCATGGTCGGCGAGATCCGCGATGGCGAGACGGCGCAGAACGCGGTGCAGGCCGCACTCACCGGCCACCTCGTCTTCTCGACGCTGCACACGAACGACGCCTCGACTTCGGTCACGCGCCTCATCGACCTCGGCATCCAGCCATTCCTGATCTCCTCGACCCTCATCGGGACGATGGCCCAGCGCCTCGTGCGCCGCATCTGCGAGGACTGCAAGACCAACCGCCCGCTGACGATGGAGGAGGCGGCGATGCTCAACCTGCAGGCGCCGACCGGCAAGCGGATCATCGTCAAAGAAGGCGCCGGCTGCATCCGCTGCCGCAACACCGGCTACTACGGCCGCACCGGCATCTTCGAGATCCTCCCCATCGACAACGCCATCCGCGACCTCATCGAGCGGGGGGAGGACTTCCTCAAGATCAAGGACATGGCCATCAAGCGCGGCATGCGCACCCTGCGGCAGAGCGCCCTGCGCAAGCTGGCCGAGGGGGTGACGAGCTTCGAAGAGGTGGTGCGGGTAACGGGGATTTAGCTCTTCGCCAGCGCGATCGCCGCCTCCAGCACCTCGTCCCTGCCCGCCGCGACCCCGGCGAGCGTCCGCGGCACCGGGACGTGCGGCACCAGGCCGATGCGCTGCAACTGGCGGCCGTCCGCGTGGCGGACGTCCATGCCGGTGAACATGATGTAGTTCCCGCCGGGCGCGACGAGCTGCGTCACGTTCCCATTCGACCCCGAAGTGGGGGAGCCAACGAACGTCGCGTTCGCGACCGCCTCCAGCACCAGCCCGGTGTGCTCCGCCTGGCTCTGCGCCCGCTCGTCGATGAGCATGATCGTCTTCCCTTTGAAGCTCGGCGTTGGATTCTTCGGGAGGTTCTGAAGGCTGAAGCTCTCGGAAACGACGCCGGCGACGACGCGAGGAATCCGGATCTGCGCCACGACCGTCGAGCCTGTGATGTTCATCCGCCGCGCCAGCGCGGCGAAGACGCCGCGCGGATAGCCGCGCATGTCGAAGATGATCGCCCGCGCGCCGCCGAGGTCGCGGAACATCTCGTCGACCTGCTCGATCTCCAGGTAGCTGAGGTCGACGTAGCCGATGTTGTCGGGGAGCATCTGCCAGTTGCGCGCGGGAGGAGGGGGGACCCTCCAGGCGATCGAGCGCTGCACCGTGGCCTCGTACTCGCCGCCGTCGGGGCGGCGGAAGCGCATCGTCGCCTGCGTGCCGTTGCCGCCGCGAGGCGCGTTCGAGACGGCGCCGTACTCGAGGTGCGCGTCGTTCGCCGAGGACATGTAGCGCTTCAGCTCCGCGATCCGCTCCTCGACCGGACGGCCGTCGATCGACAGCAGCTCGTCTCCGAGGCGAATGCCGGCCGCGGCGGCCGCCTCGGCGTTCGTGATGGCGGTGACGACCACCTTCCCCTCGACCGGCATCGTCTGAAACGGCGGCCCGCCGGGCCCGAGGAGGGCCGACCTCGCGGCGGTGAAGGCGTAGGAGTGGCCGTCCGGCACGAACTTCGTCAGAGCGGCGAGCGCGAGCTCGTACTCCGTCCGCGACGTGGGGGCGAGCATCGTCTCGATCATCGGCTCGAGCTGCGCGTGCCACGGGTCGATGAGGTGCTTGTAGGGATAGAAGTATTCGATCGCGTTCCAGTAGCGGTACGCCGCCAGCACCCGGTACTCCACATCGGGGAACTTCATGTCGGTGTACGGATCGTCGAAGGACTGGACGTAGCGCATCGTCGTCCCGATCGCCCGCGCGGTTCGCCGACGCGCGGCAGTCCTCGGCTCGGCGGCTGCCGCGGCGAGGATGTCCTCCTCCGTCGCGGCGGCGGAGATCGCCGTGCGCGCGTGGATCGTCACCGGCGCCTCGGTGGTGCGGATGCGCGCGTGGTAGCCGCCTTCCAGCGGGATGGTGCGCCACGTCATCGCCGCGTCGCGGTACGGCCCCACCGACACGACCGAGGCCAGACCCGCCTGCACCATCGCCGCGGCGACGTCGGGCAGCGCCGACTGCTCGTCGACCACGAACGTCGTGGTGCGCGTCCCGATTGCCGTGCCGACGAACGGCGGCATCGCCGGCATGGAGTAGCTGGTGCTGTAGGGCGACCACTCCGCGTCGTCGGGGTGCTGCGAGTGGTAGCCGTCATGCCCGATCGCGCGGCGGAGTGAGGGGGCGATCGAGCCGCTGAACATCAGCGGAGCGAGCGTCTCCAGCAGCGCGGCGTTGGCGCTGCTGCAGCGGCCCGGCCGCGGCCGCAGATCGAACACGACGTTCGCATGGGTGCGGATCGTCTGCGCGTCGACGGTGGCGCCCGGCGGCACGTACAGCGAGCCGCTCCCGGTGACGACCGGCGTCCGCTCCGGCGGCGTGCCGCTCTCGACGCAGGTCCGCTCCACCAGCGTGGCCGGATCGCTCAGCGCTTCGAGCATCTCCTGCACCGCCAGCGCGAACCCCTCGGCGTCCGTCGCCGTCATCGTGCGCGAAATGGCGCGCACCCCCGCCTCGTCCCACGGAATCACGCCGGTGCCGATGTAGGGGTGGGCGTGCTTCACGAAGCCCCACACCCTGCCGAGCGTGGCCAGGCGCTGGGTGGTGGCCGTCTCCGCGACCGCGGAGAGCGTCAGGAAGAGGAAGAGCGATACGGCGGTCAACGTCCGTTTCATGGCTGCCTCGCGAGCTCCAGTGCTTTCTCCAGGACTTCGTCCACGCCGGCGGCGATGTTCGCGACCGTCCTCGGCACCAGCACGTGCGGCACGATCCCGACGCGCTGCAGTTGCCGGCCGTCGCCGTGGCGCACGTCCATGCCGGTGAAGGTGATGAAGTTGTCCCCCGGCGCCGCGATGTCGGTCACGTTGCCGTTCGAGCCGGAGGTGATGGAGCCGACGAAGGTGCTGTTCGCCCCCGCCTCCATCGCCAGGCCGAAATGCTCGGCCGCGCTCTGCGTCCGCTCGTCCACCAGCACGAACGTCTTGCCGCGATAGGGGTTGGCCGAAACCGGACCGATGTTCTGCACGCGGAACGACTGCGAGACGTCGCCGCCGATCACCTGCGGCACCCGGATCTCCGAGAACGGCCGCGGCCCGTTGACGTTCACCCACTGCGAGAGCATGCCGGTGAACATGCGCGGATAGCCCCGCATGTCGAAGATGATGGCGCGGGTGTTCGCGAGGGCTTGCATCACCTGCGGCACGTCCTCGTCGCGCAGGTAGCCGACGTCGACGTAGCCGATGTTCCCCGGCAGCAGCTTCCAGAAGACCGCCGGCTCCGGCGCGAGCCGCCAGGCGGTCGAGCGGCGCACGCGCGTCTCGTACTCCGTGCCGTCAGGGCGGCGGAAACGCATCAGCGGCTCCGAGTTGTTCGCGCCGCGCGCGGAGTGATAGGCCGCGAGCATGTCCCTCGTCCCCGGCGTGCTCCAGGAGATGTAGCGCCGCAGCTCCGCCAGGCGATCCTCGATCGGCCGTCCGTCGATCGCGAGCAGCTCGTCGCCGATGCTGACGCCCGCCGCGACGGCAGCGCTCTGATTCGTGAACGCCGTCACCACCACTTTGCCCTCGGCGGTGTAGGTGTGGAACGGCGGCGCGCCGCGCCCCTGCAGGGCGATGTAGGCGTCGGTGAACGACCACGAATGCCCGTCCGGCACCCACGTCGTGACCTCCGTCAGCGCCAGCTCGTACTCCGTCTGCGACGACGCCGCGAGCAGCTTGTGGAGCATCGGCTCGAGCCGCGGATCCCACGCGTCCATGAGGTGTTTGTAGGGGTAGAAGAAGTGGATGACGTTCCAGTAACGGAACGCCGCCAGGAGGCGGTGGGCGGCGTCGGGATAGGGCATGCCGACGAACGCGTCGTCGCGCCGCCAGGTGTAGGTGACGCTGGTGGTGGCCGGCCCCCGCACCGCACGGCGGCGCAGCACGGGCGGCGGCTCCTCGGCCGCGGCGACGATCGCGGCGTCGCTCGCATCGCCGCTCAGCACCGTGCGCGGCACGATGGCCGTCATCGGATCGGAGGTGCGGATGCGCGCCACGTATCCATCCTCGAGCGGCACCGTCTTCCAGGTCATGCCGAGGTCGCGGTACGGGCCGACGGAGATGATGGAGGCCTGGCCGGCGAGCACCATCGCCTTCGCCACCTCCGGCAGCGTCGAATGCTCGTCGACGACGAAGACGACGGGACGGGCCGTGGTGGCGGTGCCGGTGAACGAGGCGCCCGGCTGGATGACGTACGAGGAGTTGTAGATGCTCCCCTCGCCCCACACCGGTTCGTGCGACTTGTAGCCGTTGTGGGCGACCTTCCGCTGCGCCGGCGCGTCGATCGTGCCGCGGATCAGCGAGGGCGCGATCGCGGTGAGGTCGACCGGTGCGCACTGCCGGAGGTCGACGATCGTCACCTGCTCCGACTGCGGCGGCGCGCCCGGCGCGCCGTCGGTGCAAGGCATCATCACGCGCGTCGCCGGATCGCCGAGAGCGGCGAACATCTCCTGCGCGGCAGCGGCGAATGCGTCGGCGCTGCCGGCGGTCAGCGTCCGCTCGATGGCGCGCACCCCGGCGCGATCCCAGTCGACGTCCGTCGAGCCGAGGTAGGGGTGCGCGTATTTGACGAGCCCCCAGGCACGGGCCAGCGAGGCGAGCCGCTCGGTGGTCGTGGCGGCGGACGCCGCCGGGGTGAGGAGCAGGAGAACGAGCGCCGGGAGCAGCAGACGGAAAGGGGTCATTTTCGGAGTGTTCCACTGTACCGGGTCGTGTCGCGTCAGGGCGCCGGTTTGTGACGAAAGCTGCTCTGGCGAGGACGAAGGCAGCGCTCCCGCGGGGCTGCTGGCGACGGACCTTGCATACTCATGCTTCGTTCGCTCGGCTTCCTGACGCTGCTCTTCGCGCTTTCGTCCTCGGCAGCGGACGCACCGTCCATTCCATGGCACACCGCGCCCTCCACCGCGCTCGCCGTGGCACGCGCGCAGGGCAAGCTGCTGCTGGTCTACTTCCGCAACAGCGACTGCAGGAACTGCAACGCGGTGCCGGACGCGATGTTCGCGAAGGTGGCGGCGGACGAGGTGTTCCTCCACTCGCTGGAGACCTTCCTGCCGCTGCGGCTCGACAAGAATTCGCCGCAGCACGAGCTCGTCGACGAGCTGAAGAAGCACCCGAAGCTGCCGGTGGTCGCGCTCTACGACGCGCTCGGCAAGCAGCTCGTCGCCGGCGAAGCAGAGGACCTGCGCTGGGATCGCTTCGGCGAGCTGCTCGTCCGCTACCGCGGCGCGCAGGAGGCGTTCGTCGCCGCCGCCGCGCTCCGCCAGAAGGGGGACGCGGCCCTCGCCGAGTACGCGCTCGGGCACGCCTATCTGGCCGCGCGCGATCCGGAGCGCGCCGCGAAGCGCTACGACGAGGCCGCCCGCGCGTTCGGGAAGGCACGGCGTGAGGAACAGCAGATCGCCGGCATCGCCGCCGGCTATGCCTGGTTCGCCGCCGGGATGAAGACGAAGGGGCTGAACCAGGTGAACGCGCTGCTGCGCGACGCGGTCTCCGACGCCGTCGCCGCCGAGGCCCACCTGCGCCTCGGTGCGATTTGGGAGGCGGGGGTGGTGACGAAGAAGGCGGTGCCGAACTCCCGGATCGCCACGGCGGGCGGAAGCGACGTCCGGAACAACGCCCCCATCGGCTACACGTCGGTGACCACGAAAGACCAGCAGACGCTCGACCGCGCCATCTCCGCGTATCGCAAGGCGTACGACCTCGCGCCCCCCGGCTCCGCCGCGCTCGACAGTGCGCAGCGTGCGCTGGCGCGGCTCGACGACCGGCCGCTCCCGCCGAAGGAGGGGATGCAGTCGACGCTGCGCCTCATCGCGCCGGCGCGTCCCGCCATCGTCGGCGAGGCCGACTTTCTCGCCGAGGCGGGACCGGGCGTGGCGCGCGTCGACTTCTTCCTCGACGGCAAGCAGGTGGCGTCGCGCAACCGGGCGCCGTTCCGCGCCACGATCGACGTCGGCCCGCTGCCGACGGCGCACAGCATCCGCGCCCGCGCGTTCGACACGGAAGGGAACGCGCTCGCGGAGTCGGTCGTGTCGATCAACGAGCGGGCAGACGCGTTCCTGGTGACGTTCCTCGCGCCGATGTCGGACGTGCTGCGCGGGCCGGCCGACGCCGAGGTGGACGTGCGCGTGCCGCCGGGACGGACGCTGAAGCAGGTCGAGGTGTTCTGGAACGACCAGCCGGTGGCGACGCTCACACGGCCGCCGTTCCGCGCCAGCGTCACCGGGACGGGGGAGTTCGGCTTCCTGCGCGCGGTGGCGTCGCTCGACGACGGCACCACCGCCGAGGCGACGAAGGTGTTCAACACGCCGGCCGCGGCGGCGGAGTCGGTGGAGGTGGCGGCGGTGACGCTCATCGCCGGCGTGACGAACCGCGCCGGGAAGCCGGTGGCGGGGCTCAGGTCGAGCGACTTCACGGTGCACGACGACGGGACGAAGGTCGACGCGGAGGTCCGGTCGTCGGACGAAGACCCGGTCACGGTCGGCATCGCCATCGACAGTTCGTCGAGCATGGCGGGGCGGCACATCTACGTCATCCGCGCCGCGACGGAGTTCATCAGCAACTCACTGCGGCCGCGCGACGAGGCGTTCGTGGTGGCGTTCGACACGGCGCCGCGGCTCGTGCATCCCCGCTCGAACGACGACCTCAGCCTCGGCCGCGCCGTGCTCGACCTCGTCCCGGCCGGCGGCACGTCGATCTTCGACGGGGTGACGTTCGCGCTGCAGCAGTTCCAGGGCATCCCCGGCAAGCGTGCGCTCATCGTGCTGTCGGACGGGCGGGAGGGGACCAGCAGCGCGAGCGCCAAAGAGGCGGAGCGGCTGGCGCGCTCGATGGGGATCCCGATCTACGCCATCGTGCCGCCGGGAGGCGAGCGGGTGCACCACGCACTGCTCGACATCGTCGAGGCGACGGGCGGGACGATGCACTACGCGACGCCGGTCGACAAGCTCGGGGAGCTGTCGGACCGGCTCGCGGACGAGGTGCGCGGCCAGTACGTGCTGTCGTTCACGAGACCGGCCGGCGTCAAGGCAGGTGAGTGGCGCTCGATCCGCGTCGCGGTCCGGAGACCCGACGCGAACGTGCGGACGATTCAGGGTTACCGGGCGAACTAGCCGGCAGGCTCCTGGGGAACCTAGAGGCTGCGCTTCTTGCCGCGGATGTTGCGCCGGCTGCCTTTCGGCTTCGCACCGCCGCCGCCGTAGCCGCCGCCACCGCCGTAGTCGCCGCCGCCACCGCCGCCACCGGAGTAGCCGCCACCGCCACCGCCGTAGCCACCGCCGCCATAACCGCCGCCGCCGTAGCCTCCGCCGGTGCCGCCGCCACCACCGTAGCCGCCTCCACCACCGTAGCCACCGCCGCCGGGACGGCCGCCGCCACCGCCGCCGGGGCGTCCACCGCCACCGGTACGCGGGCGGTCTTCCGCCGCGTTCACGCGCAGGGCACGTCCACCGAGCTGGTAGCCGTTGAACCGTTCGATCGCCGTCGCCGCGTCAGCGTCGTTCTCGTACTCGACGAAAGCGAAGCCGCGGGGGCGGCCGCTCTCACGATCCATCGGGAGGAACACGTCCCGGGTCGTACCGACCTGCTTGAACAGATCCTCGACCTCCGTCTTGGTCGTGTTGAAATCTAGATTTCCTACAAAAACTTTAGAACCCATTCATCCGTCACTTTCTGCCCATTGCGTTCCCGACAGTCTGACAGGGCACGCAGAGGATTCGCAAGCTCCGCGCCCGACGCCGGGCGCCAATGCTATTCTCTTCCCCCAGTTACCGGCCGTCAGGAGACCGCAAACATGACCGTTCAGGCCGCCGCCCCTTCGTCGATCGAGCGGGAGCTGGAGTTTCGCAAGAAGCTCTCCACGATCGCCAACCAGATCAACTCCGCCGAGTCGATCCCCCACATCCTCATGACGCTCAAGGACCGCATCCTCGAGCTCCTCGATGCGGAACGGCTCACCATCTACGCCATCGACACCAAAAACCAGGAGCTCTACTCCCTGCAGAAAGTCGGCGACACGCCGAAGGAGATCCGGGTCCCGAAGTCGTTCGCCTCGATCGCCGGGTTTACCGCGCTCGCCCGCAAGACCCTCAACGTCAAGGACGCCTACGACGCCGACGAGCTGCAGAAGTACCACGCCAACCTCCGCTTCGATCAGCGCTGGGACAAGCAGACCGGCTTCCGCACGAAGGCGGTCCTGGCCGTCCCGATCCTCTTCGAGAAGTACCTCCTCGGCGTGGTTCAGCTCATCAACAAGCGCCACGGCGTCGCCTTCACCGCCCAGGACGAGGATGCCGCCGAGGAGATCGCCCGCATCCTCGGCATCGCCTTCTACAACCAGCACCGCGTCACCCGGCAGTCGAAGCCTTCCAAGTTCGGCGTCCTCATCGACAAGGGCGTCCTCTCGGAGAAAGACCTCGAGCAGGCCGTCAGCAATGCCCGCGTCAACAACGTGAGCGTCGAGAAGGTGCTGATCGACGACTTCAACGTGCCTCGCGAGGAGATCGGCCGCTCCCTCGGCGCCTACTACTCGACCGCCTGGTTCAACTACGACGGCACGCAGGTCATCGCCGCCGACCTCAAGGAGCGCGTCTCCTCCGACATCTGGAAGAAGCACGTCGCCGCGCCGATCGAGCGCCGCCCGGGGCTGCTCGTGGTGGCGGTCGAGGACCCGCAGGACCTCACGCGCCTCGACGGCATCCGGGCCATGAACCTCGCCCCCCGCTACGACTTCCAGGTGGCCATGAAGCACGACATCATGGCCTACATCGCCGCCTCCTACGGCGAGCAGATGCAGCAGGACGGCTCGACCGCCGAAGGGGCCGACTGGGCGAAGATCCTCGACTCGCTGGGCGACGGCGAGAAGGTGGAGCTCGAGGACACGCCGAAGGACGAGCCGGAGCTCGACGAGACCGACTCCGGCATCGTGAAGCTCGCCAACCAGCTCATCATCGAGGCCTACGCCAAGGGCGCCTCCGACATTCACGTCGAGCCCGACGGCCCCCGCCAGCCCTGCACGATCCGGCTGCGCATCGACGGCGACTGCCAGAAGTTCATGGAGATCCCGGGGCCGCACCGCAACGCGCTGGTGCAGCGCCTCAAGATCATGGCCAAGCTCGACATCTCGGAGAAGCGGAAGCCGCAGGACGGTAAGATCCGCTTCAAGTATTCGAAGGGGACGATCGAGCTCCGCGTCGCCACCATCCCCACCGCGAACCAGAACGAGGATGTGGTCATGCGCATCCTGGCGGCGTCGAAGCCGCTGCCGCTCGACAAGATGGGCTTCTCCGAGCGGAACCTCACCGCGTTCAAGACGCTGCTGTCGAAGCCGTACGGGATCGCGCTCGTCGTCGGCCCGACCGGCTCCGGTAAGACCACCACGCTCCACTCCGCCCTCGGCTTCATCAACACCGAGGACATGAAGATCTGGACCGCGGAAGACCCGGTCGAGATCACGCAGAAGGGGCTGCGCCAGGTGCAGGTGCAACCGAAGATCGACTTCACGTTCGCCGCCGCCATGCGCTCGTTCCTGCGCGCCGACCCCGACGTGATCATGGTCGGCGAGATGCGCGATCACGAGACGGCCGCCATCGGCATCGAGGCGTCGCTCACCGGCCACCTCGTCTTCTCCACGCTGCACACGAACTCCGCGCCGGAGACGATCACCCGTCTCCTCGACATGGACATCGATCCCTTCAACTTCGCCGACGCGCTCCTCGGCATCATGGCCCAGCGCCTCATCCGCGTGCTGTGCGCGAAATGCAAGGAGGGCTACAACCCGTCGCCGGAGGAGTTCGAGGAGACGATCGAGGCCTACGGCTACGACTACTGGCGCGACACCGGGATCACCTACTCCCCGCAACTGACGCTCTACCGGCCGAAGGACAAGGGCTGCAACCAGTGCAACAACACCGGCTACAAAGGCCGCATGGGCGTGCACGAGCTCCTCGTCGGCACCGACGAGATCAAGAGAGCGGTGCAGCGCCGGGCGCCCATCGACGAGCTCCGGGCGCTGGCCATGCAGCAGGGCATGCGTACGCTGATGCAGGATGCCATCGAGAAGGCGTTCAAGGGCGTCACCGACGTGAAGCAGGCCAGGGCGATCGCGGTGAAGTAGGGGAGAGGGAGATCGATGGCGGCGCGCGATACGTCCCCCGGTGCGGCCGGGCTGCAGGTGGAGATCCACCGCCGCTTCACGCCCGCCGAACGGCTGCGGATGGCGCTGGAGATGAGCGACTTCGCGCGGGAGCTGAGCCTGGCCGGCCTCCGAAAACGCCACCCCGAGCTCACCGAGGCCGAGCTCCGGGACGAACTGATGTACCAGATGTACGGCTTCCGCCGCCCGCGGCCGTGATCGCTCAGGACCTGCTCGCACGCCTGGTGGCAGCGCTGGACGAAGCGGGCGTGCCGTACATGCTCACCGGCTCGTACGCCAGCTCCCTGCACAGCATCCCGCGCGCGACGCGCGACATCGACGTCGTCATCTTTCCGAATCGCGAACAGCTCACGCGGCTCATCGAACTGCTGCCGCGAGCCGAGTACTACACCGACCTGGAGGATGCTCTCGACGCGTTGCGCCGCCGCGGCCAGTTCAATGTGATCGACTACGCCACCGGCTGGAAAGTCGACTTCATCATCCCGCCGTTCGACGAATTTCACGCCGCGGAATTTGAACGCAGGCAATCGATCGATGTCGCCGCTATCCAGTTGACGGTGGTGTCGCCGGAGGACATTGTCCTGGCGAAGCTTCTCTGGGCGAAGTCCGAGCGGCAGCTCGAGGACGCCGCGACCGTCATCAGCTCTCAAGGCGCGCGACTCGACACCGCGTACGTGGAGCGGTGGGTGCGGAAGCTCGACGTGGACCGGCAGTGGCGCGAGGCCTGCGCGAGGGCCACGCGTTAGGCGGCGTTCACCACACCTGCGCGCCGGGCGGCGAACGGTTCGTCCTGCAGCGCGCGGAGGATGGCCAGCCTCTCGCCACGCTCGACGTTCCTCTGCGCGGCGGCGAGTACACCCACGCCCCGGCCAAACCTGCCAGCGGTGCCGGCTTCTCGTCTGCCACGCGTGCGAATAGCTGCGGCGTCAGACGCGCATCGCTCTTCGAGAGTTGCGCAGCCTCACGCGCCACCCATCGGCGGATCGCTTCTCGTGGCGATCGGCCACGGTACTGCGACATGTAGGTGCCGCCGGCAAACTCGAGCACGTGCGCGACCCCCGATACCGGTTCTCGGATGATGTGCGCGCCACTACCCCGTAATCGCACCGCGGAGCGTTCACAGGGAGAGGTGGCAGAAGCGCCTGCCGAATTACATGTCTGGATCATTCGCACCGATGATCTGCGGGAAACGCTGATCAAAGCAGGCTATGGCTCCGCCTTCACCTCGGATGACCTCTTTCCCCTCTTCCAGAGCTTCGTGGCGAAGGCGTCACGATCCGCATGACTTGTTTCACTCGCGCACTGCCTGTCAAGCCGCGCCCGAATGCTTGTATCATCCCGGAATGCCATCCGGAAGGATGGCGGAAAAGGGAGAGCCCGATGCGACTGAGAATCTATTTCACGCTTGCGATGACGTCGTTGCTTTGTGCTTCTGTAATGACCGCCCAGACAACCGAGTCCGGGCTCTTTTTCACAATTTCCAACGGTTGCAGCGCGCCCGTGACCGGCTTCGCTGTCGGCGACGAGGTCTGCCTGTTGAAGGTCGGCTCTGCCGTCTTCACCCGAGCGATCTTCCAAGGCAACATGCTTCCCGGCGAGCAGAAATTTTCAATGGCCTGTGCGGGGAAGGACGGCAATGGGTCGATCATCTTCGTACCGCCTGCGGGCACGAGCATGTCGGCAGTCGTGGTGTCGGTGAAGCCCGAGCAGGTCGTCGCCATTCCGAAGACATTCTGTCCGGAAGCGGCGGCCGAGCGTCAGCTCCTGCGTAAGCGCTAGTTCGCTGCCCCGCGTTGCAGCCCCGCAGCGCACGCCGTTGCGGGGCTTGCGCAATCAGGCCCGTGAGAGAATTTCCCTCATGTCTACGGCCTCGATCGTCGTCTACGCCGTCGCGGGTGCGGTGGGTGCTCTGGTCGCCGCGCTCCTCGTGCGGGGAGAGCAGAGGAAGCAGTTGCGGGTCATCGTCACGGTCGTCGCCGCGATCGTCCTGGGAAAGCTCGGCGACTACTACGTTGCGAAGCCGTACGAGGCAGATCGGGCGCTGCGGGAGATTCCGGCGTTCGAGGCGTTGCGGGAGCATGAGCCGGCGACGTATCGGAAGATCCGCGCCGACATCATTACGGCGACCCGCGGTGGAGCGAAGCGGGAAGCGCTCCGTGCCCGCGTGCGGGCGCACACCGAGGCGGTCGTCGCCAAGTACATCCCGCGTGCGTCCGACGAGGCGCTCCGCAAGTACATGGCGGTGCTGGTCGAGGAGATCCGGCTGATCGCCGCGAAGAACCCGGCCGACGGCGTGAAGTATCTCTTTCCCGCGCCGGGCGAAGCGGTCGACGTCGCGAAGTACCTCGATCCGGCGATGCAGAAACGCGATCTCGACGCTCTCGCCGAGCTCATTCGCACCGGCGCGGCCAGCAAGGCGCGTCCCGTCGACCCGGAGCGGGCGAACGTGCTCCTCGAAGAGGCCATGACGAACCTCCGGGCGGAGTATGGCGACGAGGCGGTGGACACGCTCGCCGCCCCGCGCGCCGCGGGCACCGACCCGAAGCTTCTCTGCGCGATGACGGTCGATCTTTACGAGTCTCTGCTCCGCCTTCCGCCGGACGATTCGGCGATCGTCCTCCGCGACCTGCTCGCCGGCGCCTGAGGCGCCGGCGATCCTTACGTTCCTGTCAGCGGGTAGCCGACCTTCGAGTTGCCGTCCGTGTCGCCACGATGCGGACGGTGGTGGTGGAGCGACCAGAAGCGCGCCCCATCGACGAGTTTGTCGCTGGGGGATCGCGGTGAAGTAGGAGGGAGAGATCGATGGCACGACTGAGAAGCAGCTGTGAAAGTGAGACGCGCAGCCGCGCGTCCCACTCGTCATCTGCCGCGTACGTTCAGAACCCCAGCCCGACCGTGAACTGCCAGTTGTGCGTCGTGCCTGACGAGTAGATCTCGCGGGCGACGATATCGCGCAGGTCCAGGCGGATGGTGGTCGAGCCGAGGCGGCGTTCGAGGCCCCCGCCGAGGTGGAGGGCCATGGCTTCGTCGTCGGAGGAGAAGCCGCGGAACAGGAGGCCTCCCGCGCCGGCCAGCAGGAACGGGCGGAGCGTGGCGGTGGGGGCGCCGAAGAGACGGCGCGCGTTCACCCCCAGCTGCACCATCGTCCCCTCATTGCCGGTGGCGTCCTCCGTGACGGTGAAGCCGAGCTCCCCCTCGAGCGCCAGCGCCGTGCCCAGCGAGCTGGCGCGGATGCCGGCCACCGGGCCGTCCTCGAGCGGAACGGAGTCGTCGAAGCGTGTCCAGCCAACGAAGGGGGAGAAGCGGACCTTCGCCGGGCCGCCGGGAGCGGGGGTGGGGGAGCCTTCGACCGTGTCGATGACGCCGTTCCCGTTCGAGTCGGGCGCGCCCTGGTAGATCTCCACGAGATCGTCCTGCCCGTTGCGGTTGAGGTCCGGCCGGACGCCGCGCAGCTGGTAGAAGAGCTTCGACTCGACCGGCCCGCGCACCATGCGCGCCTGCACCGGATCCCAGTGCTCCGCGTCCGGATCGACTACTGTTAGGGTGATGTAGACGATGGTCGACGGGAACAGTCCCGTGGCGATTCCGCGCGCGACGTCGTTCACTTCCGGGCCGGTGTGCACGTCGGCGGCGCCGGTCGCGCGGTAGTTGTTCGGGCGCTGCCGGTCGTGGTCGATGAAGATCGTGTGACCCTGCTTCAGGGTAGCGACGGTGAGCACCTGTTCGTCGCGGACCGTGGCATTCGGCAGCTCCTTGGAGCGCCACGGCACGACCGGCAGGTTCTCCCAGGTGAACATCGGCTTGCCCGCCAGCATCGAGTCGATCGAGAGCACGCGCGGCAGCTCGAACACCCGCACGTCGCGGATCAGGAGCGGCCGCGTCGGGTCGCCCATGTTGAAGAAGCGCACGTCGAACGAGCCGTCGAACGCGTCGAGCGCGCCGGCGTCGTAGGCGACCATGCGCGGATGCAGCGGCAGCGCGGTGCCGGAGGCGTCGTGCAGCGTCACGTTCCGCACGATCACCGGATCGGGCGTGTTGAAGTCGACGCCGACGAACGTCGCCCCGATGTGGAAGTTCTTCGCCGGCCCGACGGTCCCCGACGGCTCGAACGGTGCCGCCTCGGTGTTCGACCAGGCCTGGCCGGACGACCAGCGCACCTGGAAACGGTTGTACGTCGTTCCCTTGAACGTGACCGTACCTGCCAGCGTGGAAATGACCGGGTTGAGCCAGGGCGAGCGCAGCCCGTTGTAGGCCCAGCCGAGCGTGAGCGACGCCTGCGTGCTGAGGATCTCCATGCGCAGCTCGCGGGCATCGACCGAGTTCGGGTTGGTGAAGTCCCAGTTGTGCACGGTCTGCACCGCCAGCCCGACGTTCGCGGCCAGCAAGCCGAAGCCGGTGTCGCTGAAGTGGCGGCGGCCGCCGACGCGCGTGCCGACCGTCACGCCGGCGCGCATGATGTGGCGCGTGTCGGCGTCCTCGCCCGGACGAGGAGTGATGTCGTTGCTGTGCGCCAGCCCGTAGGTGTGGCCGCCCTCGTGGGAGGCGGTGCCGCCGATGCCGTTCGCCCAGCGCTGCAGCGTCGCGTTCGACCCGCTCAGCTCTCCGCCCGTGGCGACGTCTCCATAGCTGTCGGCCCAGACGCGGGCGTGGTCGGTGACGTCGGCGTCGCCGGTGTCCACCGCCGAGGCGATGCCGTAGAGGCTGGAGTGGGAGTCGGAGCCGATGGCGACGACCACCCGCCGCGCCGCCGGCGTGGGAGCGGAGTCGGGATTGGTGGTCGTCTGCGTGACCTGCACGTTGAATTCGCAGTAGTCCGACTTGACGATGTCGAAGACCGCATTGCGGAACTGCGCCGTCGTCCCGAGAGACGAGTCGAGGTCGGAGGCGTTGAACGGCAGTGCAGGCGTGGCGCCGACCGGATTGCCGAAGTCGTCGACGAGATCGGGGAACGTCGAGTCGCTGGCGGTCGGGAAGTAAAGGAACAGCTTGTTCGGCTTGGCGTTATCGGCCAGGCCGTAGTTGATGTAGCACTGTGCTTCGAGCGGCCCGGCCGACAGCGTGGCCGCCACGAACAGCGCGAGCGTAAGGCTCCTCCGGATCATCGTTTTCCTCCATGCGACTGCCCGTTTTTTGCAGTCGTCGGGGAGTAGTGACGGTCAGGGCGATAGCGTTTCTTTTCTTTGCGGCGGCCTCTTGTCCCGACGCTCCGCCGGAGGCGCTCGCCCTTCGCGTCACCCATCACAACGGCAACGTGCTCGCGTGCGGGGAGGGGGAGCCGGGGAAGGCCACCCGCGTCCGGACCAGCACCACGATCCTCGCCGTCGAGGAGCACGCGTTCGTGCTCGACGCCTGCCCGGCGAACGCCGACTGCCACGCGCCGATGCGCACTCGCGTCGAGCTCTCGGGCGGCAGCGTCGGCGATCTCCGCCGCTTTCTCGCGCCGGGCCCGGCCACGTTCGAGCTCGACGTCCAGCCCGGCTCACCCTGCCGCTGGAGCCTTGCCGTCCTCGATGCCGCCGGAACGCTGCTGCGCATCGAGGACGGGAAGCTGGTGCTCGCGCGTCAGGGCCCCGGCTGACTTCTCGCCGAGTCTCTGCCGGCAAGCGGCCGAGCCGTCAACACCACCATCCGCGCGGACAGGTGGGGAACACCGCATCCCAGGCCCCGGCGAGCGCCATCCCAGCCAGAACCAGGAATAGCCACACCGCCGGTCCGGGGCGCAGGCCGCGCGCCCGGCGTCGGGTGGTGATCACCACCGCCGCCGTAAAGAAAACCGCCGCGAAGACGAGCGCGAACGCCAGTGCGGCGTAATCGGGTGAGTCGTCGATCCTCACGTTCCCGGTACCGTCAGCTCCTTTTCCACCGGCAGCGCCTTCGCGGCCTCGGCGCGGTACTTCGCCACGTCCTCGGCGTAGAGCTTGTTGAAGTCGGCCAGCACGGCGCGCAGGGCGGCCTCGCCGCGCGACAGGTACGTGAGCTGCGCCTCGGTCGGGGCGGCCCACGACGACTGCATCGCGTACAGCGGGTAGCCGATCTTCGAGTTGACGTCGGTGTCGGCCACGATGCCAACAGTGGTGGGGGGCGACCAGAAGCGGCGCTCGAGCTTTTCGAGCTTCTCCTTGAGCGTGTTGCCGCTCTTCACGACCGGATCGGGCTCGGCGGAGGGATCGTCCTTCTTCAGCTTCGCGGCGTTCGAATCGATCTCAGCGCGCGTTGCGGAGATGCGATCGATCGCCTCGACGGCGGTGTCGGAGAGCCGGCCCGCGCGGAGGATGGCGTCGTACTTCGCCTGGCGCTGCTCGGCGGTGTAGGTCTCGCGCGGGTCGGGCATGACGCGCACGGTCTGCTTCGCCTCATCGCCACGGAACTTGATCGTCACCGTGTACGTCCCCGGCGGCACTTCGGGGCCGCCACCGGTGTTGCCGCCCGGGTTCGGGACGGCCTTCGGCGTTTTGAACGGGTCGCGGCTGAGGTCCCACGAGGTGCGGTTCACGCCCAGCACCGCCGGTCCCTTGAACTTGCGGATCACCGTCCCCGAGGCATCGGCGACCTCGATCGCCACCTCGGTCGCCTTGTCGTCGACCTTCGGCTTGTCCTCGGGCTTCGCGGTGGCCGAGGCCTCCGGCTCCTTCGGAATGTCGGCCGGCATCTCCGGAACGCCGGTCTCGGCGAAGGCCGGCTTCTGCGCCGCCGTCCGCTCCGCCTCCTTGCGCGCCCGCTCCTTCTCCTCGAGCGGATGCGAGAGCCCCTTGCCGCTGACGACGTAGGTCAGGAGCGCGCCGTACGGCTCGTTCTCGCCGCGGAACTCGCCGTCGCCGACGAAGCGCGAGCCTTGCTTCTGGCGGGTGGTGTACGACTGCGCGTCCGGCACCTCGAAGAAGTGCAGCGGCTTCGCGAGCACCTCCTTCGAAACCGTGCGCAGCGGACGGATGTCGTCGATGACGTAGGCGGCGCGTCCGTGCGTGCCGATCACGAGGTCGTGCTCGCGCGGCTGGATGGCGAGGCCCATCACCGAGACGGTGGGGAAGCCGTGCTTCCACTTCACCCAGTTCCGGCCGGCGTCGTTCGAGACCCAGAGGCCGAACTCCGTCCCCAGGAAGAGGAGGTCGGGATCGACCGGGTCCTGCTCGATGGAGAGCGCGTAGCCCTGCAGCGCCGGCGTGGCGAGCGAGGTCCAGGTGCGGCCGAAGTCGGTCGTCCGATAGACGTATGGCGTCCAGTTCGAGCGGCGGTGATCGTCGAGGACGATGAACGCCGTCCCGGCGCCGTGGCGCGAGGCCTTGATCTCGGGAACCCAGGTGTTCGCCGGCACGCCTTTCAGGTTCGCCTCGACGCTGGTCCAGGTCGCGCCGCCGTCGCGCGTCACGTGGACGCGGCCGTCGTCGGTGCCGGCCCAGATCACGCCCCGCTCGATCGGGCTCGGGGCGATGGTGATGATGGTGGTGAAGTTCTCGGCGGAGGTGACGTCGGGCGTGAGTCCGCCGCTGCGGTTCTGGTTCTGCCACTCCTTGCGGTTCGTGGTCAGGTCGGGGCTGATCGTCGTCCAGGACTCGCCGCGGTTCGTCGACTTGTGCACCTGCTGGCTGCCGAAGTAGACGGTGTCGGCGTCGAACGGATCGATGGCGATGGCGGCGTTCCAGTTGAAGCGGAGGTCGCCGGCGGTCGTGCCGCGGCCCTCGCCCGACGGCGCGGGGCGGATGTCCTTGCGCTCGCCGGTGCGCAGGTTCCAGCGGACGAGGTAGCCCTCCTGCGACATGGCGTAGCCGGTCATCGGGTCGCCGGGGATCGGGAGAGTGCCGAAGCCGTCGCCGAAGCCGACCTCCTGCCAGTCCCAGTTGAGGATGCCGGCCGTCTCCCAGGTGGTGTTCGGCCCCTTCCACGAGCCGTTGTCCTGCATGCCGCCGTAGACGTTGTACGGCGTCTCGTTGTCGACGGCGATGTGGTAGTACTGGGCGAGGGGGAGCGTGGTGACGTAACGCCAGCTCTGGCCGCGGTCCTCGCTCTCGGCCACGCCGCCGTCGTTGCCGGCGTAGATGTGCGACGGCCGCTTCGGGTCGATCCAGAACGCGTGATAGTCGGGGTGCACCTTCGCGAACGGCACCAGCACCCTGAAGCTCCGCCCGCCGTCGGTGGAGAGCGAGATCAGCGAGGCGATGTTGTAGACGCGGTTCGGGTCCTGCGGGTCGACCTCGATGTCGGCGTAGTAGAAGGGGCGGTTCGCGACGTCCGGGTCGGAGTTGACCGTTGCCCACTTCCGGCCGCCGTCGTCGGAGCGCAGCAACGCGCTCTTCTCCGCCTCGACGAGGGCATAGACGACGTTGGGGCTGGAGTGCGCCACGGCGAGGCCGATCCGGCCGAGCTGCCCTTTCGGCATCCCGTCCTCCTCGGTCATGCGGCGCCAGGTCGCGCCGCCGTCGTGCGAGACGTGCAGCCCCGAGCCCCAGCCGCCGGAGTGGAAGAACCAGGGCCAGCGGCGGTACTCCCACATGGCCGCGAAGAGCTTGTTCGGGTTGGTGGGATCGATGACGAGGTCGGCGGCGCCGGTGCGGTCGTTGACGTACAGCACCTTCGTCCAGCTCTTGCCGCCGTCCACCGTCTTGAAGACGCCGCGCTCCGCGTTCTGCCCCCACGCCTGCCCGAGGGCGGCGACCCAGGCGATGTTGGAGTCGCGGGGGTGGAGGACGATGCGGTGGATGCGCTCGGTCTTGTCGAGGCCGAGGTGCTGCCACGTCTTGCCGCCGTCGATCGTCTTGTAGATGCCGTTCCCGACCGACATCGAGTTGCGCGGGTTGCCTTCGCCGGTGCCCACCCAGACGATCTCGGGGCTCGGCTGGAAGATGGCCACGGCGCCGACGGCGGCGACCGGCTGGTCGTCGAAGAGGGGAGTGAAGCTGAGTGCGCCGTCGACCGACTTCCAGACGCCGCCGGTGGCGGCGCCGACATAGAGGATGTCGGGGTTCGACTCGACGGCGTCGATGGCGGCCACGCGGCCGCTCATCGCGGCGGGACCGATCGAGCGCGCCTTCATGCCGGCGAGCAGCTCGGGATCGATCTGGGCGTGCAAAAAGGAGGGAGCGAGCGTCAGGAGGACGACCAGGAATCGTCGCGTCATCATGGGCGGCGATTCTAAGCGAGCGCGCGCGCCGCAGGCCTTGCAGAACGGGAACAACTGCCGCGGGAAAAAAGAAGGGCGCGCCTGCCGAGCGCGCCCTTCGGGGGATTGTTTGGGATTGACTACCCTGCCGGCGGCCCTGGCCGACTAGGTGGTGGTGGTGGCGCTGGTGCCGGTGCCGGCGCCGCCCGACGTGTCGGTCGTGGTGCCGGTGCCCGACGTGTCGGTGGTGGTGCCGCCCATCGTGTCGGTCTGAGCGGACGTGTCCGTCTCCGACGAAACGGTGGTCGTCGCGGTCGTCTCGGTCTGCACGACGGCGGTGTCGGTGGCGACCGTGTCCGTGGTCACGGTTTCGGTCGAAGCCTCTTCCTGGTTGCCCTTGCAGGCGACGGTGGCGACGAGAGCGGTGGCGCAAAGCAGCGTAACGAACTTCTTCATTTGATGAATCTCCTTCAAGTGTTTTCTTCAGTGAATTGAGACCGGGCCGTCATCAAATCAATGCTGTTTGCCGTACCACCCCACCTTCGCGTTGAGTTGTAAAACAAATCCGACGGCCGCGTCGCACAACTCATGCCACGGCGGCCTCTTGTGCCGCGCATCCTACTCGAATCGGGGTGCGTGTGGAGGCGGACTTGTGGAGCGGCGGCCGCTTCGGCCGCCGGCCTCGCGCAAAAGTTCGGCGCCCGGGAGCGGGCGCCGCTCCACAGGAACGGGCTGCAGTTACTCGGGAAACGCGCCGCGGTCGATGCCCGGGACGATTCGCAACGCGTTCTTGTAGTAGATCTTCTTGAGCACCTCGTCCGGCAGGCCGAGGCCGTACATCTTCCAGAAGGCGTGGCGCTTCCGGTAGTAGTCGAAGTACTCGTCCTCGGTCTCCAGCACCCGGAAGTAGGTCGCGTACTCCTCCGGATTCCAGATGTCCTTCCCCATCAGCACGCGGTCCTGGTACTTGATGAGGAAGGCGCGTGCGGCCTTCGGCTGGCGTCCCAGCTCGTGGAGCACGGCTCCGATCTCGGTGTAGACGTTCGGCAGTTCGTCAAGTAGTTGACCGAGCCGCGTGAGGTCGTGCCCGAGCCAGCCGAGGTGCGCGTTGATGAACTTCGTGCGGGGGTGCTTGCGGAAGAGGTTGTGCTGCTCGCGCATCGTCTCCTCGAAGGAGGCGAACTTCGGGTCGGTGCGGCGGCGATCGGGGAACTGCGTCAGCTCCAGCCAGCGCTCGTTGTTCTTGTCGACCGGCGACCAGAAGGCGACCGGCTCGCCGGTGTGGATCAGCACCGGGATCCCCAGCTCGCCCGCCTTCTTCCAGATCGGGTCGAGGCGGGCGTCGTCGGTCGGGACGCGCTTGCCGCTCTGGTCGACCAGGAACATGCCGAGGTTCTTGAAGACCTTGAGGCCGACGGCGCCGTTCTTCACGTCGGCCTCGAGCTGCTTCGCCGCCGCCTCGCCGAAGCCCGGCTCGTCGATCTTGCGCAGGTCGATGTTCGCGAAGGCGGCGAAGCGCTTCGGATGCGGACCCCTGAGCGTGGCCAGCCCCTGCTGCAGCGTCTCGCCGGTGCCGCCGCTGAGGTTCACCATGACTGCCAGGCCGATGCGGTCCATGTCGGCGACGAGCTTCGCGACGTCGGCGGCCGGCATGTCGCGGCGCTGGTGGTTATGGATGTCGATGAAGGGGAACTTCGCCTTCGTGCGGGGATTCTGCGGGACGACCAGCGTCGACTTCGGGTCGTACTCCTCGAACGTCATCCCCGACGCCGCCGGCGCCGTCTCCTCCTGGGCGGGGAGCGGCGCGGCGGCGAGCGTGAGGAGGAGTGCTGCGATGGTGCCGCGCATCGATCAGTGCACCGCCACCGGGACCGACGCCGTCACGTTCTCCCAGGTCATGGAGAGCGTGCCCTTCTTCGCGCCGTCCGGCGTGACGCCGATGGCGAACGTCTCGACGGTGTCCTTCACCGGCGCGACCTTCATCGTGACGCGGCCGAGGTCCTTCGACTCGTCGTGGTCGCTGCCCCACTGGCCGGTCTGCTTGTTCACGATGAGCGTCCACTCTTTCTCGCCGGGGATGGTGAAGAGCGAGTAGGAGCCGGCCGGGACGTGGAGGGTGCCGATCATCAGGTCGCCGCTGGTGGTGAGGGTGGTGGCGGCGTTCGCGCCGGTGCGCCAGACCTTTCCATAGGGCACCAGACCGCCCATGATGTCGCGCCCGCGCTTCGATGGGGCGCTGTAGGCGATGGTGACGTCGGTGCCGCCGATCTTCGCCGTGGCCGTGGCGGGCGGGCTGAGGGGCTTCTTCTTCGCCTCCTGAGCGAGGGCGGTGGAGGCGGTGACGAGGAGCAGGCAGAGGGAGAGCGTGGTCAGTTTGCGCATGGCGCCGATGATCGCACGCGCGGGGCGGCGAGGCTGCCACAAGAGGTGTCGCCGGTGTGATCGTTCGGTGAACGGCGGGAGGGGGGCGTTTCTACAAGGCGAAGAGAGCCGTTTCGGCGGCCGGGGGCGGGGTGACGGCGGCGGCGTCGTGCCGGCATCGCGAAGTGGCGTGATAGAAGACGTCGTCCAGCGACGCGGCGGCAAACAGGCAGTCGCAGTTGACGCACTCCACGAGGTCGGGCGCAGGTGTCATTCGGCTTTCTCCCACCCGGGAGTTTGCAAAGGTTTTGCCGACTTTTTACCGGGAGTCGAGGAGCTCGAGGACGAGGTTGAGCGCGGTGGCGATCTGGTCGGCGTCGGCGGGGTTGAAGCCGCCGATGTAGAAGAGGGCGCCGTCGCGGTTGCGGAAGAACATCATCCCTCCCGCCCCGCCGCCGCCGTCGGTCTCGAAGCGGCCGCCGCGGTAGCGCGCCAGCACCCGCCGCAGGCGTACGCTCTTCTCCTTCCGCTCCGTCACCGGACGACGATACCCGGAGGCGACGACACGCATGCGAGTCTCTACTTAGGGTGGGGACGGGGTGCGGCTATAATGACCGCAAATGACAGAGCGTGTGCGGTTTATCCGCCACCGGTCGGCCGAGATCCTCTGGATCGACTGGACCGACGCCACCGCGGAGGAGATCCTCGAGTCGATCGCCGAGGCGAAGCGCCTGATCTCCGGCCGCCCGCCGAAGTCGGTGCGCACCCTGACCACCGTCAGCGGCGCCCACGTGGAGCGCCCGGTCACCGACGCGCTGAAGCAGTACGTGGCCCACAACAAGCCCTACGTCCTCGCCGGCGCGGTCGTCGGCCTGAGCGACCTGAAGACGGTCGTCTTCAACTTCGTCAACCGCGCCACGGGCCGGTCTCTCCGGGCCATGGACTCGCTGGAAGTGGCCAAGGAGTGGCTGGCGTCGGTGGATGGTTAAATAGAGAGATGGCAGAGCGCGCGAAGATCCTCCATAACGGCGACGACCAGGCAGTGCAACTGCCCCCGTCCTGCCGTTTCCCCGATGACCAGACGGAAGTGCTGGTGCGGCGGGAGGGGGACCGGGTGATTCTGGAGAGGGAGGCGGAGCAGAACGACGAATGGCCGCCGGAGTTTCTGGCGACGCTGGGTGCCCTGAAGGGTGTCGAGCTGGAACGGCCGCCGCAGCGCCTGATCACCGAGATCCCCAATCCGTTCGACGACATTGAGGAATGAGCGTGCGGTTCATGCTCGACACCGACACGGTCAGCTTCGCGCTGCGCGGCCAAGGCGGTGTCGGCGAGCAGATCCTCACCCGCCGGTTGTCGGACCTTTGCATCAGCTCAGTCACGCTTGCTGAGCTGTTGTACGGCGCATTCCGTGCGAGATCGGCGCGGATCGAGCGGTCGATTCTCGCCTTCGTTCGCGGCCTCGAGGTGATGCCGTTCGACGAGCAATGCGCCGTTCATTACGCGCGGGTCGCGACCGACCTCGCCACCCGCGGTGAGCCGATCGGGGAGCTCGACACGATGATCGCCGCCCACGCCCTCACGCTCGACCTCACCCTCGTCACGAACAACGTCCGCCACTTCAGCCGCGTTCCGCGCCTGAGGGTGGAGAACTGGGCGTAGCTCGTCCTTCCTGGAGCGACGGGCTCTCAGCCCGTCGCGGTTTTGCGGGGGCGGTGCCGGGCTGAGAGCCCGGCACTTCAGAGAGCACTACCCGCCGGACGGTGGCGCGGCGGGCGTCGCTGCTCGCGCCGGGACCTGGCCGAGGATGTTCTGGAGGTCGACAAAGTCGGCCGGTTTGGTGAGGTGGACGTTGAAGCCGGCGTCGAGGGCTTGCCTCTTGTCCTCGGCCTGGCCGTAGCCGGTGAGGGCGATGAGGTAGACGTCCGACCCGAGTTTGACGCGGACGCGGCGGGCGATCTCGTAGCCGTCGATGCCGGGGAGGCCGATGTCGACCAGGGCCACGTCGGGCGGGTTGGCGAGCAGTTTGTCGAGGCCTTTCGCGCCGTCCTCCGCCGCCTCCACCTTGTGGCCGAGCTGGCGGAGCTTGATCCGCAGGAGGTCGCGGATGTCGGGGTTGTCCTCGATCACCAGGATGCGGCGGGACTCCGGCTTCGCCACCGGCACCGGCGGCGAGAGCGTCCGCACCGGCTGCGGCGCCGTCAGCGGCAGGCGCACCACGAACTCGCTCCCGCTGCCGCGCCCGCGGCTGTACGCGCGAACGGTACCGCGGTGGAGGTGCACGAGCTTCTTCACCAGCGTCAGCCCCACGCCCATGCCCCCTTCGGTGCGGTCGATGGTCGTCTCCCCCTGCATGAACATGTCGAAGATGCGCGTCAGCATCTCCGGCGCGATCCCCTTCCCGCTGTCGCGCACGCGCAGCACCGCGTCGTCGCCGTCCGACTCGACGTAGATCTCGATCTCGCCGCCCGGCGGCGTGTACTTGATGGCGTTCGACAGCAGGTTGTTGACGACCTGCTCGAGCCGCACCGGGTCGGCCCGCACCACCGCCTTCTCCACCGCCGACTGCACCGTCACCTTCAACTGGCGCGCGTCGGCGCGCGCCCGTGAGGTCTCGACGCAGTGCTCCACGACGTCGCCGAGGTCGACCGCCGCGAAGTGGAGGCTGATCTTGCCGGTCGTCACCCGCGCGATGTCGAGGAGGTCGTCGACCAGCTTCGCCAGGTGCCGGGTCTGCCGCACCAGGATGGAGTGCTCGTTGGTGATGCGCGTGTCGTCGCCGAGCGAGTCGACCGCCAAGGTGATCGCGGCGAGCGGGTTGCGCAGCTCGTGACTGAGCATGGCCAGGAACTGGTCGCGCTCCTCGACCCGCTTCTCCAGTTCCTCCACCAGGTCGCGGATCTCGTACTGCCTCCGCCGCGCCCGAAGCGAGGCCTGCGTCGCGCTGACCATCGTCTTCACCCGGATGGGGCGCTCGATCAGCGTCACGTTGGCCCGAGCGCCGAGCTGCTCGAACGAGCGCACCGTCAGTTCCGCGGAGGGGTTGGAGGTGAAGATCACCAGCGGCAGGTCGGACCAGGGGAGTTGCTTCTCGAGCGTGTCCCGGAGGCAGCGCATCCCGGCGGCGTCGAGCGCCTCCTCGGTCACCATGACCGCGCCGACGCCCTGTCCGACCGCGGCGCAGAGCCCTTCGATCGTGGGGCAGATCTCCGCTGTGATGCCGGCGCCGCGCAGCGCCGCCGAGGCGAGCTCCGCGTCACGCCCGGTCGGGGCGAGGATCAGGATCCGTTCAGACAGGTTTTCCGGGGGCAACCCTCTCTCCGACGTTCATCAGCGGCCCGATATTCGTATCGAGCAGAGGCGTTCCGGACAGCACGCCGTGGAACTCCGTCAACGGCGGCCCCACCATCAGCCCGTCGGAGCTGATGACGAACGGCCGGATTGCCTTCTCATGCGAGCCGCTGCGTTTTTTCACAACTGATACCGCTTTTCGAATTTCGCCGGCCAGTTCGAAATAGCGGAGCAGGATGACGCAGTCGGCCAGGTAACTGACGTCGACCGGGCTCATCATGGCGTTACCGACCAGCCCGTGCTGCGCCACGACGAGGATGGTCGCGACGCCGTGCTGCCCGAGATAGGTGAGAAGCTCGTGCATGTGGATGGTGAGGAAGCGCTCCTCCGGCATGGCGTTGACGTAACCGTTGAGGCTGTCGATGACGAGCACGGAGATCTTCCGCTGCTCGACCTGCTCGCGCACGAGCTGCACGAACTCGCCGGGCGGCACCTCGGCCGGATCGATCTGTTGCGCCGAGATCCGTCCCGCCTCGATCTCCTGAAGGAGCGGCATGCCGATGCCGTCGCAGCGGGTGAGGAGCGTCGAGCGGCTCTCATCGAAGAGGAACATGGCCACGTTCTCGCCGCGCTGCGCCGCCGCGACCGCATATTGGGACGCGAGCGCCGACTTGCCCGAACCGGCCGGCCCCATGAGGAGCGTGCTGGTGCCGCGGTCGACGCCGCCGCCGAGGAGCGAGTCGATGGCGGCGATGCCGCTGGAGAGCCGCCCGCGCTTCGGCTCCGGCTTGTGCTCCGCCGCCACGAGGCGGGGGAAGACCACCAGGCCGCCGGTGCGGATGGTGGCGTCGTGGTAGCCGCCGCGGTACTTGACGCCGCGCAGCTTCGAGACGCGCAGGCGGCGGCGCTCGCAGCCGTACACCGGCGCGAGCTGCTCGAGCATCAGTACTCCGTGCGCGAGGGTCAGCAACTGCATGTCGCCCGAGGCGACGTCCTTGTCGTCGAGGAGCAGCACGGTCGCCTTCCGGCCGCCGAAGTACTGCTTGAGGCCGAGGATCTGGCGCCGGTAGCGGAGCGCGTTCTGGGCGAGCAGGCGGACCTCGGCGAGCGAGTCGATGACCACCCGCTGCGGCTTCACCCGGTCGACTGCCTCGATCATGGTGCGCGTTGCCTCGCCGAGCTCCACCTCCGAGGGGTGGAAGAGCGTCGTCTCGTCGGAGTCGTCGAGGCGGTTGGCGGCGGAGTACTCGAAGATGTCGATCCCCTCCAGTGACCAGCCGTGCGACGCGGCCACGGCCTCGATCTCCTCCCGCGTCTCCGAGAGCGCGATGTAGAGGACGCGTTCCCCAAGACGGGCACCCTCGAGCAGGAAGTGCAGCCCGAGCGTCGTCTTGCCGACGCCGGGATCGCCCATGACCAGATAGATGCGGTTCTGCGTCAGACCGCCGCCCAATACGTCATCCAGTCCTTGAATGCCTGTCGGCGCGAGCTCGCGTTTCATCGGGGGGAGACCTTTCTATGTGTGTCCGTCACCTTCGGCGCAGAGGGTGAGAATCGCCTTGGTGAACTCATCGACGTCGAACGGCTTAGAAATGACCAGCTTCACGACATCGAGATCCAGCTTCGTCAGCGCCTGCTGCGAGACGGCGGAGACGACGGCGACCGGCACCGGAAGTTTCTCCTGCTTGATGAACTCGATGATCTCGAAGCCGTTCAGCTCAGGGACCATGAGATCGAGCACGAGGACGGAGTATTGTTGGGAGCTGAGTTTCTCGATGGCCGTGCGGCCGTCGGACGCCGTGTCGATGGTGATCCGCAGGCGCGTCAGGAGCTTCTCCACGAGCCTCCGGATGGCCGGATCGTCTTCGACGACCAAGGCACGGTATTTCTGGGTTACTTCGACGGTGGCGTCCGTCATGGAAGTCAGTACAGTGTAACAGTTTGCGGGACATGCTCGGGTAGACTCGCGAAATGCGAAAGCTTTTTTTGACGGCCGCCGTGACGCTTTTCTGCGTGATGCCATCGTCCGCTCAGGAGCTGTCCGCCGAGGAGCTCGACCGCCGTAGGAAAGCGCTGACCGACCTGCTGCACGAGCAGTGGGAGTACACGCTCCGCACCTCGCCGGAGTTCGCCTCGATCCTCGGCGACCGCCGCTACAACGACCAGCTCAGCGACGCCTCCGCCGCCGCGGTGGAACGGGACCTCGCCGAGTCGCGCCGCTTCCTGAAACGGTTCCAGGCCATCGACACGCGGGCCTTCTCGGACGAGGAGCGGCTGAACCGCGACCTCATGATCCGCGACCTGCGCCTCGGCATCGAGGGGGCGAAGTTCGTCTCCTGGCAGATGCCGGTCAACCAGATGCGCGGCGTCCACCTCTTCTCGGCGCAGCTCGCGTCGCTGGTGCCGCTGGCGACCGTCAAGGACTACGACGACTACATCGTCCGCCTCGGCAAGTTCCCGAGGGTGATCGACGACACCATCGTCAACATGCGCAAGGGGATGGCGGCGCGGCTCATGCCGCCGAAGTTCCTGCTGGAGAAGGTCGCGCAGCAGGCGCAGGACATCGCCGACTCGAAAGGGGAGGCCTCGCCGTTCGCGCAGCCGCTGCAGAAGCTGCCGGAGAGCTTCTCCGCCGCTGAGAAGGAGCGCGTCCGGAAGGCGGTGCTCGCCGGGATCGAGCAGCAGGTCATCCCCGCCTACCAGCGCTTCGCCGCCTTCGTGCGCGATGAGTACGCGCCGAAAGGGCGGACCGAGGTGGGGGTGTGGTCGCTGCCGGACGGGCGCGAGCGGTACGCCTTCCAGGTGCGCAACATGACCACCACGGACATGAAGCCGGACGAGATCCACGAGCTCGGCCTCCGCGAGGTGGCGCGCATCGACGGGGAGATGCTGCAGATCGCGCGGACGCTCGGCTTCTCCGACC